>CAJTNT010000001.1 GCA_910577785.1 uncultured Lachnospiraceae bacterium
AAATGAAGATGACCCATTTGACGACGATTTTGGAGAGGAAGGTTTTTATATTTTCTAAATCCTTGACCGTCTGTTTTGAATACCTGAAACACATATCTATCTAACATATGTTCGGTAAACATATGTTTTTCTTTGTGTGTCAATAGGTCGGAATTTCCTATAAAGTAAAAAATAATCTGCTATGGCAACTTCCATAACAGATCATTTCTTCATAGTCACTATCCTGTCATTTTTCCAATATCCTATGGGAGTACAGTTTTAGTATTTATGGAAAAGCTTGCCGCCTTTTCTATCTCCACAGAAAAACATATTCCATCCATAGCAGATATGAACGGATCACGCCCAAAACCAAGAACATGAGATTGCGCTTAGGAAGACACCCCCACATCCCTGCCTTCCGGCAAAGGCTTAATGATTTTCTTGTAAATATTCGCCAGACATATGGACGATACTGCAAACGACATCAGCTCCGCAATCGGGAAGGCCCACCAGACCGCATCAAGCCCACCCAGTTCTGCCAGGATATACGCTGCCGGAACCAGTACCACCAGCTGCCTCATGATGGATACAATCATACTGTAAACCGCCTTGCCAAGCGCCTGGAAGACGGTTCCTGCTATAATACAGAACCACGCAATTAGAAAATGAAAGCCAATGACCCGAAGCGCCCGGCATCCGATTTCCATCATTTCCCCGGAAGCGTCAAACATCTTCAGCAGGACCTGCGGAACCAGCTCAAACCCGGCAAACCCAAACAGCAGCAATCCAAAGGCAATCCTCATGCTGAGCTTAATGGTCTTAATCATGCGTCTCTTCTGCTGCGCGCCATAGCTATAAGCAATAATCGGCGTAATGCCATTGTTCAGCCCGAAGACCGGCATAAAGAAAAAGCTCTGGAGCTTAAAATAAACTCCGAAGACCGCCGTTGCTGTAGAGGAAAAATCAATCAGTATTTTATTCATGCAGTATGTCATGACCGAACCAATCGACTGCATAATAATCGAAGGAATTCCCACCATATAGATATTGCCAATCAATGCCCTGTTTAAACGAAAGCCCTTGAAGGAAAGGTCAATCTCATGGTTATATTTCAGGTTGCAGGCAAAAGCTACAGCCGCAGCCACGCACTGCCCGATCACCGTTGCAATCGCCGCGCCCGCGACCCCCATCTTGGGCAGCCCCAACAGCCCGAAAATAAGAATCGGGTCGAGAACAATATTCGTTATGGCTCCTGAGAGCTGCGACACCATACTGAAGACCGTTTTACCCGTAGAGGTCAGAAGCCGTTCAAAAAAGAACTGCCCGAAGATTCCCATGGAAAAAATCATGACAATGCTCAAATACTGTACGCCCATGCCAAAGATTTCCGGCGAGCTGCCCTTGAGCTGGCTTGCGTAAAACGGCTTTACCGCCACGAATCCCAGCACAAGAAACAAAAGATAGCTCATAAGATACAAAAATCCGCCATTCAGCGCCGTGGCATTGGCCTTTTTAAAGTTCTTTTCCCCCAATGATTTTGAGAGGACCGCATTGATCCCCACGCCGGTGCCCGCCCCAACCGCAATCACTAGCGTCTGCAGCGGAAAAGCCAGCGATACCGCCGTCAAAGCATCTTCTGACAGCTGTGCCACGAAGATACTGTCCACGATGTTATAGAGCGCCTGCACCAGCATGGATACCATCATCGGAAATGACATATTCCATACCAATTTGTTTACAGGCATTACGCCCATTTTGTTTTCTGTCATCTGTTTTGTATTTTTACTGTCCATTTTATCCCTCCTCTGCAAAAGCTTTTTTGGCAATTCTATATTATAGACGCATTGGAGCGCGAAAGTCAATAAGCAATCCAAATATTAATCTGAATATTAATATTACTATGCACGGCTCAGGAAGGCGCTGAACTGCGCTCTCAATGCGGAAGCAACCGAAGCATGACGGAAAATATGGCGTAGATTTAAGTATGTTGTGAATCGTGGGTATGGATTGTGGCTATGTATAATGCAAAGGCGGCGAAGGCAACGAGGCATTCGGTAAGCGGGAAGGAGAGCCATACCCCTGTCATTTCTAATAAGGCAGACATCAGGAACGCCATCGGAAGGATGACGGCAAACCCCCTGGACAGGGAAATCAGCTGTGCAGGCAGGGGCTTTTCTATCGCAGCAAAATAGGCGGACAGGATGATGTTAAAGCCGGCGAATGGGATAGCGGTAAAATATAGTTTTAAGCCGGTTACGGCAATCTGCTGCAGCTCTATTTTTTGCTCGCTGTTAAATACGCTTACCATGGGGTTGGCCGCAAGCAGGAAGGCCGCATAGACGATGCAGGAAATGGCCAATACGGTTATGACGGCATATTTTAGGATCCGCTTCTGGCTTTCCCAGTCCCCATGGCCATATGCCCTGCTTAACATCGGCTGCGTCCCCTGCGCGATTCCGGTATAAATAGAGATAACGACAAGGGACAGGTTGGCAATTACGCCGTAGGCTGCTACCCCGATATTTCCCTGCAGGCGCAGGATAATCGCATTGAAGGCGATGATTACAATGCCAGAGGCCATCTCTGTGATAAAGGATGGGAGGCCTAAGGAAAGGATATTCCCTGCTTGGGGAAGGGAGGGGGGGATACGCAGGAAATGGAACTGGTTCTGTTTGGCGAGGCAATGTTTTGATAAAACCGCCAAGCTAATGATGGGCGCTAACCCGGTTGCCAATACTGCGCCAAATATCCCCATATGAAGGGGAAAGATAAAAATATAGTCCAGTATAATATTTGAGAAGCTTCCGGCCAGCATGGCAAGCATCGACAGTTTGGGCGCCCCGTCATTCCTTATAAAACAGATCACTGCATCATTGGCCATAAATGCCGGGGCAAACAGCAGGATCACCTGCAGATAGGTTTTTGTCATATCAAAAACGGCTTTGTCAGCGCCTAGGAAAACCGCCAGGTTTCCAGGGAAGAAAATACCGGCCAGCATGAAAACAACAGCCCCTGCAGACAGCAGGTAGATGGTGTTTGAAAAAGCCGCGTCTGCCTTTTGGTATTTTTTTTGGCCCTTGTAAATGGAATACCTTGTTGCGCCCCCCATCCCGAGCATCAGGCCGCTTCCGTGGACAAAACTGTAGATTGGGATGGCCAGGTTCAGCGCCGTGAGGCCAGCTGCGCCCAGACCCTTGGAAATAAAAAAAGTATCGGCAAGGATATAGCATGACAGGCCAAGCATGCCGCATATGTTAAACGTTACGTATTGAAAAAAATCTCTTAACAATGTTTTTTCTTTCATAAAGAACCTCCTATGGAACGGTGCAGAACGAACCCATGCACTGTTCCTTAACATGTAAAATGCGCCAGAACTTCCTATCTTCTACGACCTAACGATAGAAAGCCTGACGCATATTCCCTTTACCCGGTGGCAAAAGGCTGCGTTGTCCCTATATTGTTACTCCTTATTCGATACCAGGAAGTACAAGCTACGACTCCCACTTAAACAAGATAATCCCCCCGATGCAGGCCGCCATCCCGATGATCCTGCGCCATTCGAAAGGCTGCTTCTCCGTCCCGAACAGCCCAAACAGTTCAATCAGGTATGCCACAATCAGCTGTGACACGACAATCAGCATCACTGCCTGCGCCGGGCCTAAGGCCGCCATACTCTTGATTACCGTATAGGTAATCAATGCGCCGATGACGCCGCCGAACAGCATATATTTGGGCTGGATCTCCAAAATCCCGGCAAAGCTTGTGCGGTCTGCAAAGAACCAAGTCACCAGACAGACTGCCAACGCAGAAAACTGCACCCAGCTATTGCTCACCCACATGCTGGTATGCTTCGTCACCTCTGTATTAAATACGCCCTGTACGCTCATCAAAGCCCCTGACAAAAGGGCAATCAAAATTCCAACCATGGCTTTCCTCCATTCCGCTTACCAGGTGCCTTTCGCGTGCCAGAACACCAAGGCGCCTTGCGCTTACTTTTTTATTAGGATAACCAGCTTTGGAATTTTTATACAAAAATCGGCGGCAAGGATAATACCGTTTTTCCTCCATCTGCCGCAGGGCTGCCTGCACGGCATCCTCCAGCGTCTTTTCCTTCTTGGAATTATGGATCTTAGCTTGCGCCCAATGCCTTGCGCAGCTTCCCGGCCATCTCATCCACATGCTCCGGCCCAAGGATCAGCGGCGGCACAAACCGCAGCACATTGTTGCCAGCCGTAATCAAGATGAGCCCCTCTTCCAGCGCCTTTGCGCTGACTGTCCCCACCGGCACGGATGCATCCAGCTCCAGGCCCTGCATCAGCCCAAGCCCGCGCCTGTCTTTGACACAGGGGAAATCCTCTTTTATCCGCTCCAGCTGACCGGTCAGGCAGCCTGCGATTTCGCGGACATGTTCCACAATCCCCTCGCGGGCAAAAATATCCAGCACCTTGCTGACCGCCGCGCCCACAAATGGATTCCCCCCATAGGTCGTCCCATGGTCGCCCGGCTTCAGGGAAGCTTCGGCTGCCTTTTGGCCCATCACAAAAGCGCCTACTGGGACGCCGCAGCCTAAAGCCTTGGCACAGGCCATAATGTCCGGCTTCACGCCGTATTTCTGCCACGCGAACAGATAGCCCGTCCTGCCCATGCCGCACTGGATTTCATCAAGGATTAAGAGGATATCCTGCGCTTCGCAGATTTCCTTGATGCCTTTGAGGAACTCTTCCGTGGCGGGGTAAATCCCCCCTTCCCCCTGCACTGTCTCTAAGAGGATGGCACATGTCTTCTCATTTACCAGGCGCTTTACGCTTTCCAGGTCATTGTACTGCGCAAAGCGCACAATCCCGGGCAGCGGCTCAAAGGGCTCCCGGTAATGGGCATTGCCGGTCACGGCCAGGGCGCCCAGGCTCCTCCCATGGAAAGAATGTTCCATGGCGATTATTTCATGATCCGTTGTCCCATCCTTGATGTAAGCATATTTCTTTGCGGCCTTGATCGCGCCCTCTATGGCCTCCGTCCCGCTGTTGGTAAAAAATACGCGATCCATTCCTGACGCCGCGCAGAGTTTTTCCGCCGCATCGATGATGGGCTGGTTGTAGTATAGGTTCGAGGTATGCAGCAGTTTGTCAATCTGCCCCTTTAAAGCATCGGCATATTCCTGGTTCCCATACCCCAGAGCCTGCACTGCGATCCCTGCTGCAAAATCCAGGTATTTCTTCCCCTCCGTATCATAGAGATACATGCCTTCCCCATGATCCAGAACGATCGGGTAACGGTTATACGTATGCAGAATATGGCTTTCTGCCTGTTCCATCCATTGATTTGTATCCATCTGCTCCTCCTGCTTCCTCTTACTGTCTAACCGCTCAATGTTAACTTTCCCGCACATAAAACCGCTCTTCACCGTCCCCTAAAATTGCCGTGCCAATCCCGCGGTTGGTAAAGATTTCCAGCAGCAGGCAATGGGGGATCCGCCCGTCCAGGATATGTACCCTCGACACGCCGTTCTCGATGGCTTCCATGCAGTTGTTCAGTTTCGGCAGCATGCCGCCGCCGATATAGCCATCCCCAATCAGCGCATGGGCTTCGGAAACGGACAGTTCAGAAATCAGCGTGGATTTATCCTCCGGATCCTTATACACGCCTTCGATATCCGTCAGGAAAGCCAGTTTCTCCGCATTTACCGCCCTTGCAATGGCACAGGCTGCATCGTCCGCATTGATATTGTAGGTCTGGAAGGCATCGTCCAGCCCAATGGGACACACAATCGGCAGGAAATCCTTCTCCAGCAGGTCGAACAGCACCTTGGGCCTCACATCCTTAATCTCGCCCACAAAGCCAATGTCCTGCCCATCGGAGTATTTCTTGTCCACATTCAGGAGGCCGCCGTCCTTGCCGCTGATGCCGATGGCATTGACGCCAAGTTCCTGCACCATCTGCACCAGCGACTTGTTGACCCGTCCAAGAACCATTTCCGCAATCTCCATCGTTGCCGCGTCCGTCTTGCGCAAGCCATTGACAAACTCTGGCTCCATACCGGATTTTTCCACCCACTTGCTGATTTCCTTGCCGCCGCCATGGACAATGATCGGCTTAAAGCCGACTAATTTCAGCAGCGTCACATCCTGGATGACGCTTTTTTTCAATTCCTCGTCCACCATGGCGCTGCCGCCATATTTCACCACAATAATCTTACGGTTAAAACGCTGGATATATGGCAATGCCTCAATCAATACTTCCGCTTTCTGCAGGACTTCCTGCATATTTTTGTCTCCCATTTCTTTCTGTCCTTTCTAAGAAATATGGTAACGATTCCGTACCTCCCAGGTTACCGCTTCCTCATCAGGAACGGTAATCCGCATTGATTTTTACATAGTCGTAAGTCAGGTCGCAGCCCCAGGCCACGGCCTCTGCCTCCCCCATCTTCATATCCGCCAGGAAGGTCACTTCCTCTTCTGAGAGGATCCGCGTGGCCTCTTCCTCGCTGTAGCCTGTGGACACGCCGTCCTTATAAATCTGAATTTTCCCCGCCTTGCTCTGGAAAAATAGCTCCACAGCCTCTGGATCAAATTCCACTCCAGAATAGCCCATCGCGCATAGGAAGCGCCCCCAGTTGGCGTCATGCCCGTAAATTGCCGCTTTTGACAGGGACGAACAAATCACGGACTTGGCCAAAACCTTGGCATGCTCCTTGGTGTCCGCATGGATGATTTTTGCCTCAAAAAGCGCCGTAGCCCCTTCCCCGTCTGCGGCCATTTTCCTGGCAAGGGCTGTATTGACATAATGCAGGGCTTCGATAAATTTCCGGTAATTTGCATCCTTTTCCTGGATCTCCTGGTTCCCCGCCATGCCGTTCGCCAGCAGCAAAACCGTGTCATTGGTCGAAGTATCCCCATCCACGGAAACCATATTGTAGGTATCCTCCACATCCTCCCGCAAGGCTTCCTGGAGCAGCTCTTTGGAAATGGCAATGTCCGTCGTCACAAAGCTGAGCATCGTACACATATTGGGGTGGATCATGCCAGAACCTTTGCACATTCCCCCTACAGTTACCATTTTCCCATCCACTTCAAAGATAACGGCCACTTCTTTGGGCCTTGTATCCGTCGTCATAATGGCACGGGACGCCTGGTGCCCATTTTCCAGGGACTCGCTGAGATTGGGAGCCATCTTGCGGATCCCTGCCGCCAGCTTTTCCATCGGAAGCTGCATGCCGATTACGCCAGTGGACGCCACCAGCACCCGGCCAGCCGGAATGCCCAGGACATTTTCTACCGTCTCTGCTGTCTTCTGGCAATAGCCCATCCCTTCTGCACCGGTACCCGCATTGGCAATTCCAGCGTTGATAACGACTGCCTGGGCGCACGGTTCCTGTTCCACCATCTGCCTGTCCCATTTCACAGGAGCCGCCTTTACCACATTCCTGGTAAAGACGCCTGCCGAAACCGCCGGAACCCTGCTGACAACCAGCGCCATATCCATCCTGTCCTGATACTTAATCCCAGCCGCCGTGGCTGCTGCCTGAAATCCTTTTGCGGCAGTGACGCCGCCTGTAATAATCTCCATACACACCCTTCCTTTCACGCCTTACGCCTATTGAAACGTTGTAATATTTTCATCATTTAAGGCAAAATCATAATAATTCAAGTCCTCTCGGAACGTCCATCCTACACTTTTCCAAAAAGAGTTGCCCACTTCATTCTTCTTAAATGCAATCAGGCAGACTTTGTTGATATGCTCTTGCTGGAGTGCCCGCATGGCATGGACAGCCATGGCCTTGCCGATGCCCTGCTTGCGGAAATCCTCACGCACACATACGTGGTAGAAGCAGCCCCTCCTGCCGTCATGGCCGCACAGAATTGCGCCTACAACCTCCCCCCCGGCTTCTGCCACAACGCTGGTAGAAGGGTTCCGGCGGATAAAACGCTCCACGCCTTCCTGGGAATCATCCATACTGCGGATGCCAAATCCTTTGATGGTCTTCCATAGGCGGTAGACGTTGGGGTAGTCTTCCGTATGCATGGTGCGGATGGCGATGTGATTCTGGCTGCCGTTCCTTGTTTGCGTCCTTGCATTTTCTTTGTTTGTATTCATGGTTTTCCTGTCTTTCCTGTATGGTAAATGCAGCGAAGCTTATGGCGGGCTGCAGACTATAATCGGTTATGCCTCTCTATCCAAGATAACAATTTATATATCGGAATAGTCAACAGGCATTTTTAGGGAAACATGGGAACCAGCTGCAGGCCTTCGTTCTCCGGAAGGCCGAATAAAAGGTTCATGTTCTGGACGGCCTGTCCTGCAGCTCCTTTTACCAAATTGTCAATGGCGCCCATCATGATCATGCGGCCTGTCCGCCGATCAATCTGAAAGCCGATATCTACGAAGTTGCTGCCTTCTACCCATTTTGTCTCTGGATATATGCCCTGGCCCAGAAGGCGGATGAAATACTCTTTTCCGTAGTATTTCTCGTAAGCTGCCCGGATCTGCGCTTCCTCTGGATAGGCAAGGCTGCCGTCCGGCCGGCTGATTTTCCGAAGGGAGGCATATTCGGTTGCCAAGATGCCACGGTTCATGGGAACCAGATGGGGCGTAAAATTAATGGTTACCGGCTGGCCGGCGGCATAGCCAAGCTGCTCTTCAATCTCCGGCGTATGGCGGTGGGTGGCTACCCCGTAAGCCTTGATGTTCTCATTGACTTCACAGAACAGGTTAGGAAGCTTTGCTCCCCTTCCAGCTCCGGAAGCGCCTGATTTTGCATCTACAATCAAGGTGTTGGCGTCAATCAGGCCTTCCTTTATTAAGGGGTAGGCTGTCAGGATAGAACAGGTGGTATAACATCCGGGATTCGCCACCAGCCTGGCGCGCCTTACCTTTTCACGGTTCACTTCGCACAGGCCGTAGACGGCTTCTTCCAGAAATTGCGGGCTCTTATGTTCTATCTGGTACCAATCCTCATAGATACTCACATCCTTGAGGCGGTAGTCCGCGCTTAAGTCCACGACTTTGGCATTCTCTAAGATGGCCTCTGTCAGCCTGCCTGCAAGGAAGCCCTGCGGCGTTGCGGTGAAAATGATATCTACCTGCCTGGACAGCGCCTCTAAATCATCATCTAGGCAGGTATCTTCTACCAACCGGAACATGTTTCCGTATATTTTTGCGTACTTTTCTTCTATGTAGCTTTTGGAGCCATACCATTTGATTTCCGCATCCTTATGGCTTAATAAAATGCGCACTAGTTCTGCCCCGGCATAGCCGGTTGCTCCGATAATTCCTACTTTTATCATAAGGGAAAGCCTCGCTTTCTATAAAATTTATGTTTTTTGCCGGCATAACGGACGCTGATCAAAATATCTGTGTCCTGCATTTCTATCTCGCACTTTAAACATAGTAATATATCTTTCTGTTTTCGTAAAGACCTTTTTTGCAGAAATTCTATGGGCTGCTTTTATAACGTTTCGATTCACTGTCTGGAATTCCACGAACCGTAACCATGTTCCCCTTGGCCGGCCTCTTTGGAGAACATTGCATAATTATACATTATTTCTTATCTTTATGCAATATTTATTTTTGCATTAATCTATATTTTTTGCTCAACCCACATATTTTCCTACTTTCCCAAATTCCCACTTTCGTCATATTGTATGCATATATGCATTTTTATTATCTTATTATGTATATTTTTTCACTTGCCTTTCCCTGTTAAATACGGTATATTATAGCTTATCAGAAATAACATTGCAATTTCTGGCAAAAGGCGCGGAAGCTGCGCCGTAAATCTGATTATAGGGTTCCCGCAGGGGTTCCTAAATCGCCTACAAATTATAAAGAAAAATGGAGGACATCCAAATGAAAGAAAAAGTTATCTTAGCGTATTCCGGCGGCTTGGATACTACCGCTATCATCCCATGGTTAAAAGAGAACTTTGACTATGAGGTTATCTGCTGCTGTGTGGACTGCGGACAGGAAGAGGAATTGGACGGGCTGGAAGAACGCGCCAAGCTCTCCGGCGCTTCCAAGCTCTATATTGAGGACATTAGCGACGAATTTGCGGAAGAATATATTATTCCCTGCGTCCAGGCTGGCGCCGTTTATGAAAATAAATATCTCCTTGGCACCTCTATGGCACGTCCCGGCATCGCCAAGCGGCTGGTGGAGATTGCCCGCAAAGAAGGGGCCTCTGCGATCTGCCATGGCGCTACCGGCAAAGGCAATGACCAGATCCGTTTTGAACTGACCATCAAGGCCCTTGCCCCAGACCTGAAAATTATTGCCGCATGGAGAGATGACAAATGGGACATGCAGTCCAGGGAAGAAGAAATTGCCTACTGCAAGGCTCATGGGATTGACCTGCCCTTCTCTGCTGACAGCAGCTACAGCCGCGACCGTAACCTGTGGCATATCAGCCATGAAGGATTGGAACTGGAAGACCCGTCCTGCGAACCAAATTATGACCATCTGCTGGTATTGGGCGTATCCCCGGAAAAAGCCCCGGATGAGGGGGAATATGTAACGATGGCATTCGAGTCTGGCGTGCCCAAATCGATCAATGGCAAAGAAATGAAAGTTGCCGATATTATCCGTGAACTGAACCGTTTAGGCGGGAAGCATGGCATTGGCATCGTTGATATTGTAGAGAACCGCGTGGTTGGCATGAAATCCCGCGGCGTCTATGAGACACCTGGCGGCACGATTTTGATGGAAGCACAGCAGCAGCTGGAAGAACTGGTGCTTGACCGCGCTACTATGGAAACCAAGAAAGACATGGGCAATAAACTGGCGCAGATTGTATATGAAGGCAAATGGTTCACTCCGTTATGCGATGCCGTACGCGCTTTCGTTACCTCTACGCAGAAATATGTGACGGGCGAGGTGAAATTTAAGCTTTATAAAGGGAATATTATCAAGGCTGGCACGACTTCCCCCTATTCCCTGTACAGCGAGTCCCTGGCAAGTTTCACGACAGGCGACTTGTATGACCACCATGATGCAGAGGGCTTCATTACCTTATTTGGCCTTCCCTTGAAAGTACGCGCCATGAAAATGGCTGAATTGGGGAAAAATGAAAAATAAATCCGACTGCACAGCTGGCACTTTTGTAGAAAAACAAAAAATACAAAACGTTCGGATCGGTCGTGTAATTACCAAAAAAGCAATCAAAAAGTCATCCCTTCTACCTTGGGGGATGACTTTTTGATTGCCGCCGCTTACTGCAAGGTCTGGAAGATGAACCCTCATTGCGGCACCTCCCTTATTCCTGTTATGCCAGCCATAGGGCTGCTCCATTCCTACCATGCCAGCCATCACATCAATAGAACTGCTTCACACCCTTGGTGGCGTCTTCTGCATAAATCATGGTGCAGCTGCGCACGTTTCCTTTCCCATCATAGAGAAATGCAATCGCCAGATGGGGCTCTTCTGGCACTACAAAATTATTCTGTTCCAGCTCTTCATCGGAAATTGTCACATATTTGCCCTTCTTCAGCTTGTATTTCCCGCTGACCTCAGTGCCGTCCTCCAGCTTATCTTTGATCTTGTATGCCCCATAGAAGAGGCCATCCTTCACTTTAAACCGTTTATCTGTGTCAACCTTATCCCCAAGGGCAATATACTGATGGCCTTTCCCATTCGGAGCATCCTCTTTCCAGTCTCCTTGATACACTTCTTTGTAGAGGCTTCCGTCCTCCGTATGGCTGCTGGTATAATACCAGATTCCCTTGCCTTCCCGCTTCCCATTCACATAATCTCCATAGTACCACAGGCTGCAGTCCTCAAAGACATAAAACCCTATCCCTTTGCCGTCCGTCCCGCTTCCGCCTTCCGGGAAATAGAGATAACTCCCCTCCCCTTCCGCCATCGCTTCCAGCGCCTTCCCTTCTTCGCTGTCCTGAAGCTGGTCGAGCGCCTCGGCATCGTCTTCTTGGATTGCCGCCAGAGCCGCCTCCATGGTTGCGTTATAGCCTTTCATCTCTTCTGCCTTCTGGTTCAGTTCCTCTGACTCAGCCGCCAGAGCCTCATCCTCCGGCGTCTGCTCCAGGGCTTTGCCCATGGCCTCCTGCGCCTCATCGTACTTGCCTTCTTCCAACAGTTTCTGTGCCTGTGCGCGGTACTCCTCTGCAGCCTTCTGCGCAGCCTCCCGTGCCTTCTCTTGCTCTTCGATCCGCTTTGCCTCTGCAGCACGCTCTGCTGCCTTCTGCTTCTCATTGTTATATACTACAATCCCGGCAATTACAACTGCTATCGCTATAATTCCCATCACAATCCATTTTCTGCGATTTTTCATTTCCTGCCTCCAATGTCTATATTCTGCTGCAACTGCTCCGTACCTACAGAGTAAATAATAGATTTTTTGCACACCTGAGCCATGTCCTTATGGCTTTTTCTGTTTGGTAAGGATTGCCCGGATCTCGTTCCGAAGCTCCAGCGCCATATCCTTGGCCCGGCGGCTGGCAGACGGCGAGGTTATCACACTGCTGAGGAATTTGGCTGAAATATCAAACTTTTTAAAATGAAATGACATATAAGCCAGCAGGTAATCCACCGTACTCTCCTCCATGCCGCACAGGGGGAACATTTCCTGGGAAATGGCTTTTAGAAACCCCTCATACGCCTGCCCGTAGAACGTTTCCCCTTCCTTCTGGCATTCTGCCCTGGCCGCCTTTTCCCCCGGCGTGCCTTCTGGCATTGTAGATGCCTTTTCACGCAGCAGCCATGCCAGGTTCAGGCAGATATAGGATTTCTCGCTGGCCCTGCCTTTTTTGACAATGGCATTCAGCAGGGACAGCTTATAGCGGTCAATCGCCATTTCATAAGAAATCGTAGCCCCGTCATACTGTATGGTGGGCTGGAACTGGGAGCAGATCTGCTCCTTAATCAGCCTTCTCTGCGCTGGCGCCAAATGCTCGAAATTACGGTTTATCGCTGCATATCCACAAAAAGGGCAGGATGTAATGCCATACTTCAGAGTATCAATAAATTGAAACCTTGGCCTTAAATCCGGGTCTGACTTCAGCATCCGCACCCTTCCATTTTTCACTCTTTTGGTCTTAAATTCCTTGTCACAGACACAGCACACGATGGTCTTGTCGAAGAGGAATTCTTCCTCCGTATGGACAATTTCTTTCTTCCCGTCGTCCCCCTCCCCTTTTTTATCCTTCTGTTCTTCTTCAAACACCTGCATGGACGCGACAGACTTCAGACCGAATTTCTCCAGCCCAGAAAACAAATTCATACCATTCTCCTCCGTGTGCGCCGCCCAGGCTTATTTGGGCAGCTTATAAGAACTCTTCAACGATACAATTCGGTTGAATACCAGTGCGCCCGGCTTGGAATCCTTTGCATCTGCACAGAAAAATCCCTGCCTTACAAATTGGTAGCTGTCATAAGCCTTGGCTTCTGCCAGGGCAGGTTCCGCCATACATCCCTTTAATACGGTAAGCGAATTGGGGTTCAGGTTCAGGCTCCCATCCTCCTTATTGTACACACCCTTTTCCTCATCCACCAGATTTTCATATAGGCGGACCTCACATTGCTCTGCAAAAGGCGCCGGCACCCAGTGGATGGTACCCTTCACTTTGCGGCCGCTAAAACCGCTCCCCGCCTTTGTCTCTGGGTCATAGGTGACATGTACTTCCACGATATTCCCGTCTTCATCCTTGATGAAACTTTCACATTTCACAAAATAGGCATGCATCAGGCGTACTTCGTTCCCTGGAAAAAGGCGGAAATACTTCTTCGGCGGAACCTCCATAAAGTCCTCCCGCTCAATATACAGTTCCCGGCAGAAGGGGATCTTACGGCTTCCCAGGGATTCATTTTCCAGGTTGTTGGCTGCCTCTAAGTACTCTACTTCCCCTTCGGGATAATTGTCAATGACCAGCTTAACCGGGTCTAAGACCGCCATCATACGAGGACGCTTCAGCTTGAGATCCTCCCGGATACAGTACTCCAACATAGCATAATCCACAGAACTGTTGGCCTTAGACACGCCGCACAGTTCCACAAACCGCTGGATGGACTCCGGCGTAAAGCCACGCCTGCGCAGCGCCGCAATTGATACAAGCCTGGGGTCATCCCATCCATCCACAATCCCATCTTCCACCAGTTTCTTAATGTAGCGCTTTCCTGTCACTACGTTGGTCAGGTAAAGCTTGGCAAACTCAATCTGCTTGGGCGGATGCTCATACCCCACTTCCTGCACGACCCAGTCATACAGCGGCCTGTGGTCCTCAAACTCCAGGGTACAGATGGAATGGCTAATCCCCTCGATGGCATCCTCAATCGGATGGGCAAAATCATACATTGGGTAAATGCACCACTGGCTCCCCGTATTGTGATGCTCCATATGCGCCACGCGGTAGAGGATGGGGTCGCGCATATTGATATTGGGGGAAGCCATGTCAATCCTGGCGCGCAGCACAAGGGCGCCATCCTCATACTTGCCATTTTTCATGTCTTCAAACAGCTGCAGGTTCTCTTCCACGCTGCGCCCGGCATTGGGATCCTCCCTGCCAGGCTCCGTCAGCGTGCCGCGGTACGCACGGATCTGCTCTGCATTGAGATCTGACACATAGGCCTTTCCTTTTTGGATCAGCTTCACGGCTGCCTCGTACATCTGCTCAAAATAATCGGAAGCAAAAAAGAGGCGGTCTTCCCAGTCTGCCCCCAGCCATTTGATGTCTTCCTTGATGGATTCCACAAATTCCACACGCTCTTTGGTGGGGTTGGTATCATCAAAACGCATATGGAACTTCCCATTGTATTTTTCCGCCAGGCCGTAATTCAATAAAATAGACTTGGCGTGTCCAATATGGAGGTAGCCGTTCGGCTCTGGCGGGAAACGCGTCCGCACCGTCTCACAATGCCCCTCCCGAATATCTTCTTCTATGATCTGTTCAATAAAATTTTTTGAAACTGCTGCTTCTTCCATTTTGGTTCCTCCTGCATTTGTGTTTCCTCTAAAATTATTCCTGTTTGCTTGTTTCATCTTTGCGCATCCATGCTTTGATGCCATATCTTTCATTCTTCCTGCTTGCCTAACAACAATAGCAGCATATCAAAAGCTGCCGTGCATCCTTCTGATATGCCACACCTGTCATCAGCTCCTCTTCCTGTGCTGATGGGTAAATAAGTGATCCTGGCAATATTCATAATTGCCATCACATTTTGAGCAGAACCGAAACTCCAATTCTGCCCCGTCTTCCTCCGTGCGCCCGCAGATAGCGCACCGATGCTTGCTCACTGCCCTCGGCTGGCGGACCTGCTGCCGATAAACCTGCCTCCTGCGTATTTCCTTGGGGGATACCCGCTTGTAATTCCTGGTGCTGAAAAAGAAAATAATAAAATTCAAAAAGGACGAAAGGATTGCCACCCTGCCCGGAAGCCCGGTCACCACAAACATGAACACCATCCAAGCCGCATCTAAAATCCCCATCCACTTCGCCTTGAACGGAATCAGGAAGTAGAGGCGGAACTCTACGTCCGGGTAGATAACGGCAAATACCATAAATAGCGACATTGTAATGTACTGGGTGCTGAAATAATAGCCAATCGTAGAAACGGAAATCCCTCCCGTGGTAAGGTAATAAAATACATAGAGGAGGAATGCCCCTAAAATCGAACACAGCAGGCCGCTAAATAAGTATACGTTGTAACGGAATGTCCCAATTGCCTGTTCAATGGATGTTCCTATAAAATAGTAACAGGAGAAGAAAAAAATCAAAAATATCATATTGACGCTGGGCGGGATCAGAAGCCAAGAGACCAGCCGCCAGATCTGCCCCCGTAGGATAAAGGCCGGCTCCAGCATCAGCAGGCGCTGCACTTCTGGCATGGTAAGCTGGATAATAAAACCGACTAGCCATGCGCCTAACAGCCAGAAGGTCAGGTTTGAAACTGCGTATTTGCCAAATTTCCGTTCCATTTTATTTAGAAAACCCATAATGCACCTCTTTTTTCCTTATGCTATCCGTTATCAATTGCTTCCATTATAGAGGATTCCCTCTGTGTTTGTCAACGTAAGGCTGGCAGATTCATAAAATTTTTAGAATTGCCGTTATTTTTGAACTGTTCCTTCGGGGATACCGGCGGCTGCTTGTCCTGGTTTCGTTACTGTTATAAAGAGTGCGAAAGCTTTTTGGGAGTTATCTATTTTCTGCTCTCCTGTTATAAAAGAAAGGGAAGCGGCCATACGAAACGCTGCGGAAGGAGGAGGCTGCAACAGAAACGCGCTCCCGCTCCGATCGGGATGTAGCAGTACTAAGCTCGAAAACACCTCGCTAAGTACTGACATCCCTTTAGGGTTTCTTTATGCAGCCTCCCCCTTCCTCCGCTGCAAATTGGAAAATTCTGCATTTCCTTGCTTAACGGAAATTAATTATTTATCCTGATGTTCTGCTATTTCTCCAGATGGCTCAAAATCCCACATTCCCTGCGGCATCCCATTGTCCATAACTTCTGACGGCATTCCCTGCGGCACCCCATCGTTTTCTACCACTTGTGGCGCTCTGTTGCCTAGCTCTCTTAATGGCATCCCGCTTTCCATGCTTCCTGGCATCATTCCCTGCGGCATTCCATTTTCTCCCCCGCTTGGAGGCATCCCACGATCCATCCTTTCCGGTGCCGTTCTCTGCGGCGCCTCACTGTCTATGGCTTCCTCCTGCGTCCTGTTCTGTCTCCTGGGCTGTATCACAGAAGGGATGCAAAGTTCATCCCCTATCTGTAAATTATATACATCCACAAAAGGATTGGCAAACATCAGCTGCGTCACGCTTACATGGTAATGCTTCCCCAGCTCATACAGGGTGTCCCCCTTTTGCACCACATGCACAAGCCCCTTGCAATGCCCGCCCGAATAAATCGGGCCAACCGGAATTGGTATGACTCTTGCCATTCGCTTATTTCCTCCGTTTATCACCTCATGGCCATAACTGCAGATATCCTCACAGCTACCCATGGTTTTTTACTATTATATTCTCAACTCCGAAATAAGTTCTCACTCCTGCCCCATCCACCCAAATGACATCCCGCCCATTTTGTTAACATTCCATAAAAATAAAAAAACGGATTGTATTTTGTAATTTCCTGTCGTATAATAGTCGGTGTTCGATTCGCAAGCACTTGCATATAAATAAGTAGAAACAGCTAAAAATTGCCATTTGATCATTTCGGGTTCTGCATCCACTCCATAAGCAGGCCCCAGGAGGAAACGATATGAAGCCATACACTTTACACAAGCTGGGCATTGACATTGGCTCGACGACTGTAAAAATCGCTATACTGGACGAACAGGGTAATTTGCTGTTCGCAGACTATGAACGGCATTTTGCAAATATCCGTGAAACGCTGGCCGACCTGCTGGCCAAAGCCAAGGATGCGTTGGGCAGCCTCCTGCTGTCCCCGATGATTACCGGCTCTGGCGGCCTGACGCTCGCCAAGCACCTGGGCATCCCCTTTGTACAGGAAGTGATCTCTGTATCCACAGCCTTGCAGGACTATGCCCCCCAGACAGACGTAGCCATTGAGCTGGGCGGGGAGGATGCAAAAATTATTTACTTTGAAGGGGGGAACGTGGAACAGCGCATGAACGGCATCTGCGCCGGAGGCACCGGCTCCTTTATTGACCAGATGGCCTCTCTGCTGCAGACAGACGCCACCGGACTCAATACCTATGCCCAAAGCTACAAGGCCATCTACCCGATTGCCGCCCGTTGCGGGGTATTCGCCAAGACGGATATCCAGCCGCTGATTAACGAAGGCGCCTCCAAGGAAGACCTAGCTGCCTCTATTTTCCAGGCAGTGGTCAACCAGACGATTTCCGGCCTTGCCTGTGGGAAGCCTATCCGCGGCCATGTGGCATTTTTGGGCGGCCCCCTCCATTTCCTGCCAGAATTGAAGGCTGCATTTATCCGCACCCTGAAGCTGGATAAGGAACATACGATTGCCCCAGAGCATTCCCATCTGTTTGCCGCCATCGGCTCCGCCCTCAACAGCAAGCCGGAGGTACAGATGGAACTGACGGACATCCTAGGGAAACTCAGTTCCGAAATCCATATGGAATTTGAAGTGGAGCGCATGGAGCCGCTGTTCGCCTCCCAGGAAGATTACCTTCGCTTCCAGAAGCGCCATAGCAAGAACCATGTAGCAACCGCACACCTGTCCACTTACCAAGGAAACTGCTATCTGGGCATTGATGCCGGATCCACCACGACCAAGGTGGCGCTGGTGGGGGATGACGGCTCCCTTCTGTATTCTTTTTACAGCAGTAACAATGGCAATCCGCTGGCTACGGCCACGCTGGCTATCCAGGAAATCCATTCCCTGCTGCCAGAAGGGGCGCATATCGTCCATTCCTGCTCCACCGGTTACGGGGAAGCGCTGCTAAAGGCCGCCTTCCTGCTGGATGAAGGGGAAGTGGAGACGGTCGCCCACTATTACGCGGCGGCATTCTTCAACCCAGAGGTAGACTGCATCCTGGAC
Source organism: uncultured Lachnospiraceae bacterium (assembly GCA_910577785.1). Lineage (GTDB taxonomy): Bacteria > Bacillota > Clostridia > Lachnospirales > Lachnospiraceae > Petralouisia. The sequence continues at coordinate 18,451 of CAJTNT010000001.1, forward strand.
ATTGGCGGACAGGATATGAAATGCATCAAAATCAAGAACCAGACCGTGGACAGCGTACAGCTGAACGAAGCCTGCTCTTCCGGCTGCGGCTCCTTTATCGAGACATTTGCCAAATCCCTGAATTATTCGGTGGAAGATTTTGCGCAGGCCGCCCTTTTCGCAGAGCATCCGATCGACCTTGGCACCCGCTGCACCGTATTTATGAACTCCAAGGTAAAGCAGGCGCAGAAGGAAGGGGCGGAGGTTTCCGATATTTCCGCCGGCCTGGCCTATTCCGTAATTAAAAACGCCCTCTTCAAGGTGATTAAGGTTTCGGACGCCAAAGACCTGGGCAGGCATATCGTGGTACAGGGCGGGACGTTCTACAATGACGCCGTACTGCGCAGCTTTGAGAAAATATCCGGCTGCGAGGCCGTCCGCCCGGATATTGCCGGGATTATGGGCGCTTTCGGCGCCGCGCTGATTGCCCGCGAACGCTACGAGGACAATCCTGCCACTACCATGCTGTCGATGGCGGAGATTGAGGCGCTTGCGGTAGATACGAAGCTGACGCGGTGCAAGGGCTGCACCAACCACTGCCTGCTGACGATCAACCGTTTTTCCGGCAACCGCAGCTTCATCACCGGCAACCGCTGCGAAAAAGGCTTAGGCAAAGAGAAGAACAAGGAACAGATTCCCAATCTCTTTGAATACAAGAACCGCCGCATGTTTAACTATGCGCCCCTTGCAGAGGATGAGGCCATACGTGGGACGGTGGGGATTCCCCGTGTGCTGAACCTCTATGAGAACTACCCTTTCTGGGCAGTATTTTTCAAGGCGCTGAAATTCCGCGTGCTGCTCTCCCCCCCATCCACGCGGAAGATCTATGAGATGGGCATTGAGTCCATCCCCAGCGAATCGGAATGCTACCCGGCCAAGCTGGCGCACGGGCATGTCTCCTGGCTGATCCACAACCAGGCGGACTTTATCTTCTACCCCTGCGTCCCCTTTGAGCGCAACGAATTTCCAGATTCCAACAACCATTACAACTGCCCGATTGTAACCTCCTATGCGGAAAATATCAAGAACAACGTGGATGAAATCACCTCCGGGCAGGTGCGCTTCCTCAACCCCTTCTTCTCCTTTGCCTCCAAGGAGGCCTTGGGCAAACAGCTTGGGCAGGTGTTCCAGCGGGAATTTTCCATTCCCCTAAAAGAAACCCTGGCAGCTGTCGACGCCGGCTGGCAGGAGCTGGCTGCCATGCGCGAGGATATCCGCCGCAAAGGCGAAGAGACCCTGCGCTACCTGGAAGAAACTGGCCGCCGCGGCATTGTCCTTGCGGGCAGGCCTTATCATGTGGATCCGGAAATCAACCATGGCATCCCGGAACTGATCAATTCCTATGGCATTGCCGTACTGACTGAGGACTCTGTCTCCCATCTGCACGAAGTTGAACGCCCCTTGCTGGTGATGGATCAGTGGATGTACCACTCCCGGCTATACGCCGCCGCCAACTATGTCAAGACGCGGGAAGACCTGGATTTGATCCAGCTCAATTCCTTTGGCTGCGGCCTGGACGCCGTCACCACGGATCAGGTCAGCGATATCCTCTCCAGCTCTGGCAAGATCTATACCTGCCTAAAAATTGACGAGGTCAACAACCTGGGCGCCGCCCGTATCCGCATCCGTTCCCTGCTCTCCGCCCTGCGGGTCAAGGAAAAGCAGAAAACCTGCCGCAACATCCTGCCCTCCAACTATGAGCGCGTGGTGTTTACGGAGGAAATGCGCAAGGACTATACCATCCTCTGCCCCCAGATGTCGCCCATCCACTTTGAGCTGCTGCAGCCTGCCTTCCAGGCCGCAGGCTACCATATCGAAGTGCTGGGCAACGATGGCAAGGCCGCCGTCGACATGGGCTTAAAGTATGTCAACAACGATGCCTGCTACCCCTCCCTGATGGTGGTGGGGCAGATTATGGACGCCATCCTGTCTGGGAAATATGACCTGTCCAAGACAGCCGTACTCATCTCCCAGACTGGCGGCGGATGCCGTGCCTCCAATTACATCGGCTTTATCCGCCGGGCGCTAGAAAAGGCCGGATATCCCAAGATCCCGGTGATTTCTATCAATTTAAGCGGCTTAGAAGCCAACCCCGGCTTCAAATTTACCCTGCCGCTGATCCAAAAAGGACTCTACGCCCTGATTTTTGGCGACATCTTTATGCGCTGCCTGTACCGCACCAGGCCGTATGAGAAGGAACCGGGCTCCGCCAATGCCCTGCATGAAACATGGAAACAGCGCTGCATTGACTTTATCTCTACCAAAAAGCTCTGCTCCCACCGCAGATTCAAGCAGTACTGCCGGGAGATTATCCGCGACTTTGACCGCCTGCCGATCACAGACCAAACCAAGCCCAAGGTTGGCGTAGTGGGGGAAATCCTCGTAAAGTTCCTCCCAGCTGCCAACAACTACCTGGTAGAACTTTTAGAAGCCGAAGGGGCGGAAGCCGTGGTGCCGGATTTGACGGATTTCTTGCTGTATTGTTTCTATAGCCAGAATTTCCTGGCAGAAAATCTGGGGCTGAAGAAGTCAAGGGCACGCACTGCCAACCTGGGGATTGCATTCCTTGAATGGCTGCGCGGGGCGGCGCGCAAGGAATTTGAAAAGAGCAAGCACTTTGACCCGCCCGCCAGGATTGAGGATCTGGCCAAATACGCCTCGCCCATTGTATCGGAAGGGAACCAGACCGGGGAGGGATGGTTTTTGACCGGGGAAATGCTGGAACTCATCCATTCCGGGACAAACAACATTGTCTGCACCCAGCCCTTTGGCTGCCTGCCGAACCATGTCGTAGGGAAAGGGGTCATCAAGGAAATCCGCCACCGCTACCCCCTGTCGAACATTGTGGCAATTGATTACGACCCAGGGGCATCTGAGGTGAACCAGCTGAATCGGATTAAGCTGATGCTCTCTACCGCGCAGAAAAACCTTTCCCAAACTTGAAGACAATCCGCCTCCTCATTCGTTTGAATAGATAGATAAGAAAAAACATTGAGCGAATCAAAGGAGGAAGAGACTATGAAGCGTAATAAATTCTTAATGGCAATCGTAGGCGTTGCTATTTTATCCGGGGTGCTGTTTTCCGGAGCTATCCTGGCCACTGGCATACAGAGAGGGATGGCAGATTCCGCACAGACGTCTTCCGCACAGCGCGGAAAACAGCTCAAGCCTTATCTGCTTGAAAAAACCCGGCTGGATGACTTTTCAGAAATCTCCATAGATCTTTCGTACAGCAATGTGACGGTAATCCCATCCGATGGCTATTACCTCGAATACCGCCTGGACGGCACACACCAGGAGCCAGTCTATGGGGTGTCCAATGGGAAATTCTATTTCCAGGAAGGAAACCTCCAAAGGCAGTTCCAGATTAGCTGGAACCTGTTTGGGGCGCCGCAGGAACAGGAGCCATTCTACCTGAACCTCTATGTACCCAAAGAGCGAGCCTTTGATGCGGTTGCCATGGATCTGGAAAGCGGGAATTTGGAATTGGGGCAGATGGAAGCGAAAAAGGCATCGTTTGTCCTGGAATATGGGAATTTCACATCCGATACCCTGACAGGAGAGGAGATTGCCATCCGCACCGAGTCGGGGAATGTGGAAATGGGGGACGTTGCCTGTGAAAAACTCAAAATACAGGCAGAATATGGGAATGTCACTGGCGGGCAGTTCACCATTTCCAGACGGGCGGATTTCTCTATGGATTCCGGGAATCTGGAACTTTCCAAGCTGTCAGGGGACAGTTTCAAGCTGTCCAATGCATATGGGAACTGCACAGTTGACACTTTTTTAGCAAACGACAGTTCGATTACCATGGATTCTGGGTGCTTAACACTTCTGGATGCAGCGTTTGAGACCACGGATATCCGTTCAGAATATGGGGATACTGAAATTACGCTGGCAGATGGCACAGAAGGCTATAATTATAACGTGGAAACGGAATATGGGACAGTCAGCATAGATGGCAAGACAATTACCGCAGAAGAAGATGGGAATGTCACTTATCACAGGACGGACGAAAAGATCAACAAGAGGATCCAGATCCAAGGGGAAAGCGGGAATATACGGATCCGCTGAGCAGATGCCCAAAGCGAAAAGATGTGGCCAGGAACATGACTTATCAATTCTCGGCTACTTCTCTCTGCGTACAGAGACGGGACAGCTAAGCCTCCCGCCTCTGACAGCTCCATCAGGGATGAACAATGGCTCCCTTACCTCTGGGCTGCCAGCCGAAAGACAGCCAGCATGTCCTCCTCGCGCATCACCTTGGCAGAGCCCTTTTTGCCGCCAGCCGCGATGCTGCACTTGTGCGCCAGTTCCTTCAATTCGGCTTCCGAAGGCGCAATCCCCAGCTCGGCAAAGGAGGTCGGCATATGGATGGAACGGTAAAAATCCTCCATTGCCTCAATCCCTTTTAAGGCCACCGCCTCCGGCTCTCCCTCTGGCGCAACTCCCATCACCTGCACTGCAAACTGGTAAAACCGCTGCAGGCACTCCTGATAGACATACCGCGCCCAGCTCCCCCAAATGGCTGCCAGCCCTGCGCCGTGGGCTACGTCATACATCCCGCCCACTTCATGCTCCAGCCCATGGGTCATAAAGTCGTCCCCGCCATTCCCGCATCCAGTCAGTCCATTGTGCGACAGGCTCCCTGCCCACATCACCTCAGCCCTGGCCTCATAATCCTGCGGGTCGTCGCGCAGGATCCTGGCATTGCGGATGACCGTCCGCATCAGCCCTTCCGCGATTCGGTCCGTCAGTTCCATGTTCCCGCCATTCGTAAAGTAACGCTCCATGGTATGCATCAGGATATCCGTGCAGCCGCAGGCTGTCTGGTAATCTGGCAGCGTCAGCGTCAGCTGCGGATCCATAATTGCAAACTTTGGCCGGCAAATATCATTCTTATAACCCCGTTTGACGCCCCCTTCTTCTTTCGTAATCACAGAACTATTGCTCATCTCGCTCCCTGCCGCAGCAATGGTCAGCACCACGCCGACAGGAAGGCAATCCTCTGCCTGCCTCTTGCGGTCATAATAATCCCATACGTCCCCCTCATTGGCCACCCCATAGCCAATGGCTTTGGATGAGTCGATGACGCTCCCTCCGCCAACGGCCAAGATAAAATCCACCCCTTCCCGTTTGGCCAGCGCAATCCCTTCGTAGACCAGCGAAAGCCTGGGATTTGGCACCACGCCCCCCAATGCCACATAGGGAAGCCCTTCCTCTTCCAGCGCCCTTTCCACGCGCCCCAAAAGCCCGGAACGCACCACGCTGCCAGAGCCATAATGAATCAATACCTTCCGTGCGCCCTGTGCCTTTACCAACTTCCCCACTTCCTCTTCTGTCCCCTTTCCGAATATAACCTTAGTTGGTGCATAATAATTAAAGTTATTCACTGTCTTTTCCTCCTTCTTATCAGACCCTTTTTCTCATTTCCTGCATCCCCTTTTGAATCGCTTCTCCCAGATAGCGCTTCCCTGGCTCCTGCCGCCTGGTATATTCCTGATAGTTGCCTTCCCGGGAGGATTGCACAATCCCCTGGAATTCCCTGGCCGAAATCAGCGCACACCCCTGCCCACGGATAATAATCTGCTCCAGCCCATCAGAAGTCACCACCGTCACCTGGTACTTCCTGGCGTTCTCATGGGCAAATTTCTCAATATACTGATCCGCCGTCTCCGCTTCCTGGGTAAATACCACATGGATATTCTGGTAATCAAGGATTTCTGTCTTATGCCGCTCCACCCGGTAAGCGTCGAACACGACAATTAAATGGCATTTCTCAATCCCCTGGTAGTCGCAGAGGATGTCTAAAAGCCTTCCCCTGGCGCCGTCGATGTTATCCTCCGCCAGCCTGCGCAGCCCTTCCCAGGCAAATATCACATTGTAACCATCCACCAGCAGATAGGATTCCTTCGGCTCTTGTGGGTGATAGGTGCGCGTAACGGCGGCTCCTGCGGATGGCTTGGCCTTCTTCTTGTGATATCTCCATCCCCTTTCTTGTTCCCGCTTATTGGCGCCAGCAGTCCGGGAGAGGATGGTCTCTACCTCATCCTCCCCAATCCAGGCCTCTTCCTGAGGCTTTTGAGCCTGCCGGAGGCTCCTGCCTGCGGAAATCCCCAGGCCTTCCCCTTCATAGAATTCCCCTTCCCATTCCTTTTCCCAGGCAAGGGCTTCTGCCTGGCCTGCAGGGAGATCCAGCGCCTCCAGGTGCATGTAATCCTTGACCTTGTCCCAGCTGACGACAAAGCCGGCTCCATGGGAACAGAAGACAGAACCGGTCGGGTTGTCCAAATCCCGCTCCGGGTCATACGCTGCCTGTGCAACGATTTCCTGCGGGTTCCTGCATGGCTCATAGCCCTTCAGGGAACAGGAGAGCCTCCCGATGCCCTTGGAATAGGCCACGACCTCCTTCTGGTAATCCCCCATGGCGGCCACGGGGGCAGCCCCCACAAATATGGCCATCCCATCCTTCACCTCAGGCGGCTCAAACGTCCCATGCATGCGCTCAATGTCCGTCATTGCCCGCCCAATCATCGCGTCCGGCACCTCCAGGCGGAATTGGTAGACCGGCTCTAAAAGTATGGATTCGGCCTCCATCAGCCCCTGGCGCACGGCGCGGTAAGTAGCCTGCCGGAAATCCCCGCCTTCCGTATGCTTCAGATGGGCGCGCCCCGCCACCAAAGTAATCCTCATATCCGTAATCGCCGCACCTGTCAGCACGCCCCGGTGTTCTTTTTCCTCCAGATGGGTCAGCACCAGCCTCTGCCAGTTGCGGTCGAGCACGTCCTCACTGCAGACGGAATCAAACACAAGGCCGCTTCCCGGCTCCCCCGGCTCCAGCAGCAGGTGTACCTCCGCATAATGGCGGAGCGGCTCATAATGCCCCACCCCCTCCACGGGATAAGCAATCGTCTCTTTATAGAGGATATTTCCCGCCCCAAAGGAAACCTCCAGGCCAAACCGCTCTGCAATCAGGCTCTTTAAAATTTCCAGCTGCACCTCCCCCATCACCTGCGCCTGAATCTCCTGCAGATGCTCATTCCAGACAATATGCAGCTCTGGCTCTTCCTCCTGGAACTGGGAGAGATAGGACAGCATCACCGTATGGTCGCATTCCGGAGGCGGGATCACCTGATAGGTGAGTACAGGAACCAAAAAAGGCAGGTCCGAATCCTCTTCAAAACCTAGCCCCATGCCTGGCCGCGTACCCGTAAGACCGATGACGGCACAGACTGCCCCGGCCTCCGCTTCCGGGACGGCCTCATATTTTTCCCCGGAATATATGCGGATCTGCCCTACCTTCTCCTGCCTGTCGGTCAGAGAATCCCGCACCTTCAGGCTCCCGCCTGTGACCTTTAGGTAAGTGAGGCGGTTCCCCTGGCTGTCCCTGGCAATCTTGAACACCTTGGCGCCAAACTCCTGCGGATAGGCCTGCCGGCAGGCAAAAGTGAGGAAGCCCTGCCAGAACTCTTCTATTCCTGTGTATTTCAGGGCGGAGCCAAAATAGCAGGGGAAAATCCTGCGCCCTGCAATCATCTCGCGGATCTGCGCTTCCTCCATCCTGCCATGCTCCAGGAAGTAATCCAGCTCTTCTTCTCCGCACATGGCGACGCTTTCAAAAAATGTTTCGGTATCTGTCTCGGTGAAATCCAGGCAGTTCTCATCCAGGCTGGCACGTAGCTGCTCAATCAGCGCCTTCCGGTCTGTTCCCGGCTGATCCATTTTGTTGACAAACAGGAATACCGGGACATTGTATTCCTTAAGAAGATACCAGAGCGTACGCGTATGCCCCTGCACGCCTTCCGCGCCGCTGATAACCAGGACGGCGTAATCCAGCACCTGCAGCGTCCGTTCCATCTCTGCGGAAAAATCCACATGGCCTGGGGTGTCTAAGATCGTCACGGTGTCCTGGGCGTTGTGCAGCACGGCCTGCTTGGAAAACACAGTAATCCCGCGTGCGCGCTCTAAGGCAAAATTATCCAGGAACGCATCCCCGTTGTCCACCCGCCCCATGGAGCGGATGACACCATTGGCATAGAGCAGGGCTTCTGAAAGGGTGGTCTTGCCTGCGTCGACATGGGCAAGGAGGCCTAGGCAGATGTGATTTTGTAGTTTCTTATCCATTGGGTTTTTACCTCTTCATTAATCTATATTGATCCATGGCTACCATTGTCCATTTGTTCAAAAATAAAGGGTAGTTCTTGCTGCGGGAAATCCAGTATATACTGCCGGAACTCCGCGTCAAATTCTGTCTCCATCCACGGCATATCCTCACGCGGTTTTCCCACACGGCCTTCTGCCGCCGCAAGGCATTCCCCTACCGGCAAATCCAGTAAAAAAACCGTATCACAGGCTTGAAGCCGCATTGCGAGCGTTCTGGTAAACCTTGATCTGCTCCTTCCTTTGCACACTCATCCTTTGAAATAGGCAATTACCTCCTCCAGCTCCTTGTCATGCAGCTTTTTATAGTTTTTATGCAGCTTACGGACAGGAGCGGTACGGAGTATCTTCAGGCTGCTTTCCCCCGTATGGAGGTTCCAGTAACGGTACACATACCCCATCCAGTAAAGGCGCTCTTTTTTATAATATCTGCCGTCTTTTCGGAGTTCCTTTTCTGCCTGCAGGGCGTCCATCATATATTCTTCGCCTGCCCACTGCAGGCGGTTATATTTGGAATCCAGTGTCTTAGCGACCTTAGACCTCATAAAAAGCCTGACAAATTGCTCGCTCTCAAAGCCTGCCGCCAAAGAATTGACAAACAGCCTTCCTTGTAAGTCGCATAGTTTATGGCCTATCGGATCCATCGCCTATTCCCTCCTGCTCTTGCCAATGATTTCGTCAAAATACTTTCCTTTTCCCTGGCTCTCTTGATAGAGTTCCTCTAAGCGGCTGGCGTCCTCTGCACGTTTCTGTATCGCCACCTCCCGCAGGCACAGCTTTTCCAGCCAGAAAAACGGGATCTCCTGCTCTACCTTCACGGCTTGGCAGGCCTTTTCACTAATGGCCACATACTGTTTCTCCGGCTTTAGGGCGGCCATTGTCTTAGTCAGGCAGATATCTGTAATATTCCCGCAGTAAAAGTCGTCCAATAACTGGAACATCCTGTCCGTTACCGTACGAGCGATCACCATATCATAATGCCCCAGGAAGGTCTGGTAACCTCTATAAAATGACGTTCCCTTGCGTTCCTCCATTTTGCCCCGGTGGAAGGCCACCAGCATGGCCCACTCCACGCCGTCCGGGATTACCGCAACCTTCAGCCCCTCCAGGTTTACCGATACCAAATAGAATTTTGACTCTGGCGAATCGCAGATTAGCGACAAGGGATCCTCTGGCTGCTCCCCCATATAAAAGCCTGCGCCAAAATCACTGTATGGGCTACTGATTGGCGCAATCTCCCCCACAAGGCCAGCTCTGGAACCGTGGTATAGCAAAAGTTCCCGCCCCGCAAGGGACACTGTCCTCACAGCATCTGCTATCTTGTCATTTGCCATACGGGCGATGGGGATATCGTCAGCAATACAGTATTGGAACAGCTTCTCCTGTGCCCTTTTCTTGGGGATAAAATGCTCATTCTCCCAACGGTTGATGGTCGCATAAGACACGCCCGTATACTGTGCCAATTCCAACTGCGTAATATTCCGGACTCTACGGATTTTCATTAGTAGCTCTCTCATAATGTCCTCGTATCCTCCAATTGCAACATTTCTGTCCCTTCTTAAAATATAAAGAAAATGCCGCCTAATGTCAACTGGGTAAAACAGCAGGCTATTCCGTTGTTTCTCTCCGAATTAAAATTGGCGTTATCTTTTTGTGAATCAATTCCGTCTGCGGTTTGGGGCGTCGTTTCTTCCGTTCATCCATTCGTGTTACCAATAGCTCCATTGCCTCATATGCTATTTTGTCAATCTGCTGTCCCACTGTACTAATTGGAAGAATTGCCTGCGCCGCAATGGGGGAATCATCAAAGCCGATGATACGATACGCATCTGACAGCGAACCATATTCCCGAAAAATAATATTCAGCATACTATTGGCATGGGTATCGGTTGACATGAATAATCCTTTCCTTTGGCCTGGGTACTTTCTATTCAAATATTCATATATTTCTGCCATAATCTTATGGATTTCCTGCGGAGAATGGCCCAAATCTCTTAATATAATTTCATATCGGATGCTGTTTTCTCTGCAGGTATCCTCAAAGCCCCGAATACGGCCATAGGCAGGAATATCCTTCGGAAAAACAGAGTTGACATGGATTAAAACATCGCAATTATTTTTAGACAGGAGGCTGGTTGCCTGGACAGCTCCCATATAGTTATCCGTGTTTACGCTGTTTATATATTGATCCTCACGTTCAATCGCAACGATTGGAAGGTTATAAGAGGCAAGTTCGCTTGAGGGAATCGCATGGCTTAAAACAATCATGCCCTCAATCTTGTATGCAAGCAATTCCTGAATATATTCCCGTTCCGTTTCAGCATTGCCCTTGCTCATAAAAACCAAGAATTTATATCCAAACGTTCTATAGGTACTTAGAATCTGGTTTAACATTTCAGCGTAATAATGCAGATAAAGATTAGGGATGATGATACCGATAAATTCGCTCTTTCCATTTGCCAGCACTTTGGCGAGCTTGTTTTTTTGATAGCCCAGATCTATCAGCGCCTGCGCGATAATATCCTGGTTTTCCACAGTAAGGGAATCCGGATGATTAAAATACCTCGATATCGTCGTTTTCGAAAAATTGGTGTATTTTGCTATATCATCAAATGTAACTTTCTTTTTATCCATTCGAACCTCCAACCATTGGACATGACAATAAAAGCTTTTCTTTGCACTCTCTTAAGTATAGCAGTATGAAGATGAAAAATCAATCCAAATAATAACTAGTTAAGTAACCGGTTATTATTTTTTGGAAAATCTCTTGACAGTGCGAAAAAAAAATGGTATTGTAAAGACATAGAGTAACCGGTTACTTAACTAGTTATATTACCGGTTATTTAAGGACTGAAACATACAGGGAAAGGATGGGAACTATGGTGCAGGCAGAAAGCAGCCAGTTAAATCTGGCCCGGATAATCGAAAAAAAAGGCGTTTTGGAAATTCCTTCGGACACTAGGCCGGTATATCATCTGTCATCTCCTGTGGGCTGGATGAATGACCCAAATGGATTTTCCGTGTATCAGGAAGAATATCATTTGTTTTTCCAGTATCACCCCTTTAGCAAGGCGTGGGGGCCGATGCACTGGGGGCATAGTAAGAGCAAGGATTTTATCCGATGGGAATATCTACCAGCCGCAATGGCGCCGGATGAAAGGTATGATGAGGGAGGATGTTACTCCGGAAGTGCAATAGAAGCCGCGGGTGAGCATGTGCTGCTTTATACTGGCGTAATGGATCGGTACCTGGAAGATGGAACACACGATTACTGCCAGGTGCAGTGTATGGCAAAGGGAGATGGACGAGATTATACGAAGTATCAGGGAAACCCTGTCATTGCCAGCGACAGCCTCCCGGAAGGAAGCGATGCGGAAAACTTCCGAGACCCCAAAATATGGAAGGAAGGGGCATATTATTATCTGGTAGCCGGCAACTGTAATGCGGATGGGGATGGGCAGGTTCTGCTGTACCGCTCCGATAATTTGGAGCAGTGGGAGTTTCTTACTGTGCTGGATCAAAGCAGGGGCAAGTATGGGAAGATGTGGGAATGCCCGGATTTTTTCCCATTAGGAAACCGCCAGATTTTAATGGTTTCTCCGCAGGATATGCGGGCGGTGGGCTATGAGTTCCATAACGGGAATAATTCAGTATTTATCTATGGAACTTATGATAAGCTCACATACCGGTTTGAAAGAGAGAAAATTATGTCCGTAGATTATGGGCTGGATTTCTATGCCCCCCAGACCTTACAGACAGCAGACGGCAGGCGGGTTATGGTTGGATGGATGCAGTCATGGGACGCCAAGTTAACGAATGATTTCTGTAATTGGTCAGGAATGATGACGCTGCCAAGAGAACTTATTTTAAAGGAAGGAAAGATTTATCAAAGCCCTGTCCGGGAATTGGAATCCTACCGTAAAAATAAAGTTGAATATATCGGAAAGAGGATATCTGAAACGGCTGTATTGGAAGGGATCAGAGGCAGGGTAATTGATCTGCAGATTGATATTACGGAATTTGGCTTTCACCACTTTGCCATCCATTTTGCATGCAATGAAGAATACGAAATGCTTCTCCAATACAATCATTTGAGAAAATGCCTGACCATTGACAGGACGCATTCTGGCCTTGTGCGCGATGTGGTATGCCGCAGGAAAATGGCGGCTGAGCCATTTGTCTCGGAAACACAAAAAGAAGTCTTACGCCTGCGCCTGCTGTTAGACCGCTATTCGGCTGAAGTATTTCTAAATGGGGGAGAAAAGGTGATGTCTGCCGTCTTCCATACCCCTATGGAGGCAGATGGGATCGTTTTTGACACGGACGGCACAGTCTGTATGGATGTCCTGAAATATGATATCTGTATTTAAATTAAGGGGTAGAAAACCTACCCTTAGGAAAGGAGATCGCTATGGAAATACAGTATTTGGGCACTGCGGCGGCGGAAGGGCTGCCGGCCCTGTTCTGTGACTGCGAAACTTGCAGAAGGGCAAGAGATATCGGCGGGAAGGAGGTGCGCACCAGGACACAGTCCCTTGTGGACGGCAAGATCCTGCTTGATTTTCCGCCAGACACCTACGCACATGCCCTCCGCCATTCCTTGCGGCTGGGGCAGATCCAGCATCTTTTGGTCACGCATTCCCACATGGATCATTTTTTCCCCGTTGAGCTGATACACAGGCATGAACATTTTGGACATCATGCGAAGGGGATGCTGCATGTATACGGCAATGCGGCGGTGGAAAAAGCATTTTATGACGCCGTGCTGATTGACCGGTTTCAGGTACATCCTTTGGACGATGCAGTTCGGTTCATCCGGCTTGACCCGTTTGTGGATTTTATGGCGGACGGCTACCATATCATCCCGATTCCCGCAGACCACGACAAAAGGGAGACCTGCCTGATCTATCTTATTGAGAAGGACGGGAAATGCCTCTTATATGGCCATGATACGGGCATGAAGCTAAGCGCTGAGGCATGGGAGTGCATCTTCCGCCACAAATATGACCTGATATCCTTAGACGCCACTATGGGGATGAAACAGATCGAGGGCTACCATATGGGGCTGCTGGATGATATTGCATTTGCGGAAATGCTGGAGGAACATGGCTGTATCCATAAAGATACGGTGAAGGTAATCAATCATTTTTCACACAATGGTGAAATGACGCACCAACAGTTGGAGGCATTTGCAATGGAGCATGGGATGGTTGCGGCCTATGACGGTATGAAAGTGTTGTTTTAATAACACTTTCCAGGGCTGCTTGCCAAGGCGGCACGAGACAATACTAAAAATAGTGCTATACATAGCACGGAAAGAGAGGAAGATATGGATTATAGGAAAGTCGCAGAGCAAATCTATGAAAAAGTAGGGAAAAAAGAAAACCTGGTTTCCGCCGCGCATTGTGCGACGCGCCTGCGCCTCGTAATCGCAGACAATAACAAGTGCGACAGCAAGGCCGTAGAGGAAATTGAGGGTGTGAAGGGCGTATTTTTTGCATCGGGTCAGCTCCAGATCATTCTTGGCACAGGCACAGTAAATAAAGTATATGATGAATTTCTCCAGGTCTCCGGCCTGTCCGCCGCTACAAAGGCAGAAGTAAAGCAGGCGGCGGCCGCACAGCAGAATATTTTCAAACGCGCGATCAAGACGCTGGGGGATATTTTTGTGCCTATTATCCCGGCCATCGTTGCCAGCGGTTTCCTGATGGGTATCATGGAAGCCTTAAATTTCATGGTGAATAATGGGTTTTTGGCATTGGATACCAGCAGTTCTATCTTTGTATTTGCAAACCTGTTCAGCAATGTGGCTTATGTGTTCCTGCCAATTTTAATTGCATACAGTGCGGCAAAGGCATTTGGGGGCAATCCTTATCTGGGCGCAGTCATCGGTATGTTGATGATCCATCCAAACCTGCAGAATGCCTGGACGGTTGCAACAGAAGGCGTGCAGGTAAAGCAGAGCGTGTGGTTTGGATTGTATGAAATTGATTTAATCGGATATCAGGGACATGTGATCCCGGTCATCATCGCTGTGTGGGTAATGTGCTTTATCGAGAAGAAGCTGCATAAGATTGTGCCAGAAATGTTCGATTTATTTGTAACACCCTTGGTGAGCGTGTTTGTGACAGGCTATTTGACGTATTCTGTAATCGGGCCGCTGTTTGTTGTAGTGGAAAATGGCATTATTGATGGAATACAATGGCTGATTGCGCTGCCGTTAGGAATCGGGAGCTTTCTTATGGGCGCGCTCTATGCGCCGACGGTTGTTGGGGGAATCCATCATATGTATACGATTATAGACGTTGGCCAGCTGGCAAAATACGGGGTTACATACTGGCTGCCCCTGGCATCCGCCGCAAACCTGGCACAGGGCGCCGCAACACTTGCCGTTGCCGTAAAGACCAAAAATGCAAGAACCAAATCCATGGCGCTTCCCTCCGCGTTCAGCGCGTTTATGGGAATTACAGAACCAGCAATTTTCGGTGTGAACATGCGTTATTTTAAACCATTTGTCTGTGGCTGTATCGGCGGTGCATGCGGAGCCCTCTTTGCCTCCATTACACAGCTTGGCGCCAGCGGAACAGGCGTAACGGGTTTGTTTGGCGTTCTGCTATGCCTGAATATGCCAGCTCAGTATATCTTAATGATGGCGATTTCCATCGGCGTCTCATTTACGCTGACATGGATATTTGGATACAAGGACGAAGAGCCGCAGGCTCAAAGCGCATCTGGAAATACAGCAGCGGCAGAAGAGCCGGCCATAGAAGAAACAGCCCAGGAAAATGCGGAAAAAGCAGTTTTTGCCCCGATCCAGGGAAATGTAATTCCGAGAGAAAATATTCCGGATGAAACTTTTGCATCTGGCGTTTTAGGGGATGGAGTTGGCATTGAGCCAGAAACAGGGGAAGTGGTGGCGCCTTTTGACGGAGAAATATCATCCGTAACAGAGACACGCCATGCCATCGGCATTACCGGGCCAGGAGGAATGGAACTGCTGATCCATGTCGGGGTAGACACGGTAAAAATGAACGGCGATGGGTTTACGGTACTGGTATCTGAGGGAGATAAAGTTCGGGCCGGACAGAAGCTAATGACATTCGATATTTCCAAGATCAAAGCTGCGGGGTATAGCACGACTTCAGCGATACTGCTGACAAACAGCGATGACTATCCGTCCTATCATATAACAAAAACAGGCAGGTCAAATCAGATGGAGAAAATTATCATGGTTGAGCCGTAAAGCAGAAGACCAGAGCAGCCGTTACTTCTTGAAAGAAGCAACGGCTGCTCTGGAAAAACTGCCGCCTCTTTGCCCTATCCTTTCTGGCCATCCGAAATAGCATCCTTATCCCCCTCTTTCCCATCAACGATGTGGTACCCCAATTTCACTTCCTTCAATGCCGTCTCCCCTTTCTCCAGAATTTCCAGCATCATCTGGATGGCAATTTCCCCACTTTTTTCGTAAGGGTAGCGCACGGTCAGCAGCGGTGGGCTTGTCACCTTCGCAATATCAGAATCCCCCTGCCCCGCCACCAGGATCTGCTCCGGCACCGGAATCCCATGTTCCTGTAAGTACTGCATGGCGCCGGCCGCAATTATGTCCGTGGCGCAGACCAGCCCATCCAGATCCCCGTATTTTTCCAGCAGTTCCCCAGCCTTTTCATAGCCGGAAGACAAGGAAAAATCCGCCACTGCCAGGTTGTCCTTCAGCTCTGGGCGCCCCATGCCCTGCACCGCCTCACAGAAGCCCCGGTAGCGTTCCGCCCCCACGGCCTGATCCTGCTGGATGGCGCCAATGTACCCCAGCCGCTTCCTCCCCTTTTCCAAAACCCTTTTTGTAATATCATAAGAAGCATTGTAATCATCATGAAATACGCAGTAATAGCCCGGCAGGCGCTGCCCCACAATCACAACTGGAACCACCATCGTCTTGAGCATGCGCTTATGGGCGGCGGTCAGCACCGTAGCCACCAGGATGACCCCATCCACCTGCTTCTCATGGAAAGCCGACAAGTATTCCAGCTCCTTCTGCGGATTATTCTGCGTGACAGCCAGCAGCAGCTGGTACTCGCTCTTATTAAGCACTGACAGCACCCCCTCCACTTCCTTGCCAATGGAAGCGGAGGCAATGCGCGGCACAATCACGCCAATCATCCTCGTCTTCTTCGTCCGCAGCATCTGCGCCTGCACGGAAGGGCGGTATCCTGTCTCCTCCACCACCTTCTGGATGACCCTGCGCTTCTCATCAGAAATATACCCATTGTTAAAATACCTGGAAACCGCCGCGTTGGACACGCCAGCCAGCTTTGCAATTTCTGCTATGTTCATGATCCCTCTCCTTAATTCCTACAACTTATTACGCCCTAATATTCTTTTGTAACCTGGGCAGGCCATTCCCTTATCTCCCCCATAGGCTCTTCTGTGGATCCTCATCCTCAAACTCAAAGACGCACCTCTCATAAGCATTGATGATATGGGTATCCTGGTATCGGTCATACCGCTTCTGCTCCCTGCCATAGGACAAATGCACATGCCCATGCAGGAAATACTTGGGCTTATATTTCTCCACCAAGGTGCGGAAGACCTGGAAGCCCTGATGGCAGAGATCCCGCCCATCATTGATCTGGTAGGCCGGCGCATGGGTCACAAGAATGTCAAAGCCGCGCCCCAGCAGCAAGCGGAGCCGCATCCGCGCCACCCGCTGCTTCATCTGCCGCTCCGTATACTGATGCTGCCCGGAACTGTAACGCATCGAACCGCCCAGGCCCAAAATCCGCACGCCCTTGTAGACAAAGACCTTGTCCTCAATGCAGATGCAGCCCTCTGGGGGGGATTTGGCATATTTCTCATCGTGGTTCCCATGCACATACAGCACTGGCACAGAAGAAAGAGTCACCAAAAAAGACAGGTACGCTGGATCCAGATCCCCGCAAGAGATAATCAGGTCAATCCCCTCCAGGCGGCCCTTCTCGTAGTATTCCCATAGATATTTTGACTCCTCATCTGCAATTGCCAGTATCTTCATAATATGCTGCTACCCTTCCTTTTTCTTAATGCCCTGCTGCTGGATAACCGGCTTGGCCTGCTCCTTCAGCTCCTCCTTGCCCGGGATGGCGCCAATGACATTCTCCGCCAGCCAGTCCATGGTCATAATCTCCTCTGGCGGCAGGATGTGGTATGGGTCATCCGACACCACCCCTTCCTGGGAATAGAGGATGCCGGAAAATGGGTTGAATACCTCGGAGCTGATGGTAGACTTCAGAAGTTCCACCAGCCTCTTGGTGCCAATCGGCATATATTTGGAAAATACCACATCCACAACGCCCTCCGCCATTCCCCACCAGTAATTAATGGCCTTCTTGGCAAGCGTATCATCATCGTATTTCCACCTTCCATCCATAATCGTCCAGATCAGCTGCTCATAGAAGCTCCCCCAGTGCCACAGCGGCATGGCCAGGTTCCTGGGATGCCCTTCCGCATCAAAATGGTAAAGGCCAAAAAAGCGGGAAGCCTCTTCCGGGATTGTCATGTCCTTGCCGGACACACAAGAAGCGCCCACCTCGCGGATCCGCTCCTCAATGTCCACTTCCTTCTTGGATGTCCATTCCAGGTATACCTTAGACCTGGGATTGATCATCCTCGCGCCCAGGGCAAAGGCATTGATATTGGCAATGGAGCCGTAGATAGGATAGTTTGCCACATACATCAGCCGGTTATTCTCGGCCATGGCGCCAGCAATGGCTCCCATCAGGAACTTGGCCTCATACATCCGGGAATAATAGGTACGGATATAGCGGTGGGAGGTGTTGAGGGAGCAATTTAAAATCAATACCTTAGGGTTGGCAATGGCCGCCTTTACGCTGGCCTGCACAAAGGGCGGCGTGGTAGTGAAAATCAGATCGCAGCCGGAGGCCACCGCATCCTCCAGCAGGGCGTCCACATTCTCCCGCGTCCCGTTCTCATAGTAGACCGTATGTACCTCTTCTGGCAGCATCTGCTGAAGGTGCAGCCTGCCCAGCTCATGGGCATAGGTCCAGGCGGAAGTCGCCGGCGTCTTCTCATAAATAAAGGCAATTTTCAGCTTCCGCGGGGCAGCCGGATGGAGAATGTCCAGCAGGGATTTCTTTTTCTGGCTGGGTTTCATCTTCAGCGCAACCACTGAGTTTTCAGCCAGCAGCACGAACTCCTCCCAGCTTTTGTCCACCAGCGCCTGTATCTCGCTGGTCGTCTTCTCGGCAATGGCCTCATAGCCATACAGCAGGATAAAAGACAGGAAGGCATCCCCAACGGAAATATTCAGCTTGCCTCCGCCCTTCTGCTGGTATTCGGAAGAAAAACGGCTGTAGACAGAACTAAACTTCAGCAGTTCTTCTTCTGCCCACACTTCGCCCGGCTTCTTCCCCACCGCTTTCTGCAGCCTGGCATAATTCCCTTCCTGGGTAAACCAGAGGTAATTGATGGGCGCAAGCTGATAAAAATCCAAAAACTCATAATAAATCCGATTCTCCTTCTCCCCCGTGCGCTTGGGCACAATGCGGGTGACGTTCCCCATAATGGAGACCGCGCCGAAATACTTCATCACGCTGACCCGCTTGTTGCCCTCCGCCACATAGAACTTATACATATATTCATAGACTTTGATGGGGTCGCGGATGCCTTCCTCCACATGGCTGTCGCTCAGCTTCGCCCATTTGGCGGCAAATTCTGAAGTTTCCCGCAGAATCGGCATAAAATTCCCTGCAAAAGAACTGCTCCTGGCAACCGTCTTCGTCCCCACAATCTGCTCAATGGGAATCTGCACCAGCCCAAGGGACGTCTCCGAATAGGAGCCTCGCTCTGGCAGGATATCATCTAAGACCTGCAGAATCGGCTTCTCCCCGCGGAGCATCCTCGCCTGGTAATCCTTTTTCCCTAACTTAAATGCTTTGCTGTAATCTTCTTTACCCATATTTTTCTCCCATCTTTCATCTAACATAACGGTATTTCTTTTGGCAATTATAACACAGCAAGGGTAATAATTCCAGTCCTTTGCGCTATGGAGATAGCTTTTTAAAAAAGAATCCTGCTTTGCAGGATTCCCCGCCTGCGGCGGATCGCTTTAGCGATATATTTCCTCTCCGCCGCAGTGCGATCCCGCCCGGAGGGCTTTTTGTGATATAGGAAATCCGGAGGAATTTCCTATATCACAAAAAAATAACGTCCAATGTTTCCATGGACGTCACTTTTCTTGTTACTTTTCTTTCTCTTTTTGGGGAGCTGCTTCTTGTTGGGGCTGTGCCATGACCATTTCCACAAATTGCTCCACGGGCAGCGGATTCCATTCCATCTGCTTCACCACGTCTGCCGCTCCATAGGTATGGAAGGTAATGTTTTTCTGGTCGCAGTAGACAAATCCGGCAAAGAGAAGAATAGCAATCACCAGCCGGATGCCAAAACCGGACGCCCCTGCCTGCAGGCCCGCCTCCTGCCCTGCCCCATAGCAGTAAGAACTGCTGCTCCAGCTCCTTTCTGCGGAAGGCTCATAAAAGGATGCTCTGACCTGGTCTACATAATCCCTGCGCTCTGCCGCCGCTTCTTCGAACGATTTTTCCATTGGATGCTCCTAAAATTCCCTTTGTTCTATATTTAGTCCACAGAAGGGGAAAAAATGCATCCTTTCTTTACCTCTGGTTCAATTCCTCCACAATATCATCCCAGGAAACCCCTTTTTCTACCATCAATACCATCATATGGTAGAGGAAATCGGATATTTCGTACTTAATTTCCTCCGGCTCTGGATTTTTCGAGGCAATTACAATCTCCGTGGCCTCTTCCCCCAGCTTCTTGAGAATTTTATCCAGGCCCTTGTCAAACAGGTAATTTGTGTAAGAGCCCTCCTTGGGATGCTCCCTGCGGTCTTCAATCACCTGGTAGACATTCTCAAACACTTTCATCGGATTTTTGGCCATATACTCCTTTTTCACCAGTTCCCGGTAGAAACAGCTGGTATGGCCGGTATGGCAGGCAGCGCCAATCTGGGATACCTGGGCGAGGATCGTGTCCTGGTCGCAGTCAACGGCCAGCGATTTCACATATTGGTAATGCCCGGAGGTCTCCCCCTTCACCCACAGTTCCTGGCGGCTGCGGCTGTAATACGTCATCTTCCCCAAGGACAGCGTCATCTGGAAGGCCTCCTCATTCATATAGGCCATCATCAGCACTTCCCCTGTCTGGTAATCCTGGACAATGACTGGCACCAGGCCATCGCTGTTTGTCTTAAACTGGGACCAAGCCATAACAGACTCGAATTTCTTCGTCTCAATCCCTTCTGCGGCAAGGCTCTTCTTGACCTGCGTCACATCGGTATCGCTACGGCTGATATATTCCCCGCCAATCCCTGTCACACATTCCTTCTTGAGGATTTCCACCCAGCGGTCCTTATCATACCCCTGGATAATCACGCTGTAGGGAAGATCTGTGATATTTTCCAGCGCATCAATAATCAGAGGGTTCAATACCACTAATTTATGCACCAGCTCTTCCGCCGCTTTCTTGTGCTTGAACATCAGATCCACGTTTTCCATGGAAATCAACAGCTTCTCCCGCCCAAAACGCTGCATCCCCTCGTCTGCAAGCTGGATGACGTCATGCTGGGAACCATCGAGGATTACCCCCTTGCAGCCAGCATAAATTACCTTTTTAATGTCCTCCAGCCGCTGGATGTTCCCTGCGCCATAGGTAGGGATCTCAACCATCCGGCACAGTTCCTTCATTGTGTGCAGGTTGACCTCATGCTCCCTGTCAGTATTGGACAGGTCAAAAACATACAGTTTATCCACGCCGCTGTCATTGTATCGTTTCGCCAGTTCCTTCAAATCGCCGGCGCTCTCTAAGTCATGTTTCCCTTTTACCGCCATGCCGTTTTTGAGGTAGATGGTGGCAATCAGGTTCTTATGTTCCATAACATCACATATTCCTTTCTCACAAGCTTCCTTTTGTCGACATAATATCTATAATCCTGGAATCCCTCTGGGTGGCCTCGTCCAATGCCCTGCCAAAGGCCTTGAACAGCCCCTCTGCCATATGGTGGTTATTTATCCCAGACAACAGTTTCATATGCAGGTTCATCCCTGCGCTGTAGGAGACGGCATAGAAAAACTCCCGCACCATCTCAGTATCCATATCCCCAATCCGCTCTGTGGTAAATTCCCCTTCCAGGGAGAAATAAGGCCTTCCGCTAAGGTCTATCGCACAGAGTACCAGAGTCTCATCCATGGGCAGGATGCTGCTCCCATACCGCTTCATGCCGCGCTTATCCTGGATGGCTGTCCGAATGGCGTTTCCCAGTACGATGCCTGTATCTTCTATGGAATGATGCGTATCCACCTCCAGATCCCCACTCACCTGGACATCCAAATCAAAAAAACCATGGCGGGCAAACCCGTCCAGCATATGGTCAAAAAAGCCAATCCCTGTGTCCAGATGGGACTCTCCGCGTCCATCCAGGTTAAGGATAATCTGGATATCTGTCTCCTTTGTCTTCCGATGCTGGCGGGCAATCCGTTCCATTGACATTTCTCTCACCTCTTCCTTACTCTTCCTCAAACCTCACTTTTATGGAATTGGCATGCGCTGTCAGGCCCTCGGAATTGGCAAACTGCACAATATCCTGGGAAACCGGCTCCAAAGCCTCCCTGGAATAGGAAATAATGCTGGACTTCTTGATAAAGTCATCCACCCCCAGAGGGGAGAAGAATTTGGCCGTGCCATTGGTAGGCAGCACATGGTTCGGCCCGGCAAAATAGTCTCCCAATGGCTCGCTGGCATATTCCCCGAGGAACATCGCCCCCGCATTCTTTACCTTCATCATTACCTCAAAAGGGTTGGCTGTCAATATTTCCAAATGTTCCGAGGCAATCTCATCCGCTGCCGCAATCGCTGCGTCCATATCCTCCGCCACCAAGAGGTAGCCATAATTTTCCAGCGATTTCACAATGATATCCCTGCGGGAAAGGCCTGCCGTAAACTTGTCCACCTCTGCGGAAACCTGCGCGGCCAAAGCCTCGCTGTCCGTAATCAATATGGCGCTTGCCAGCTCGTCATGTTCCGCCTGGGACAGAAGGTCTGCCGCCACATACCTGGGGTTTGCCGTCTCGTCCGCCAGCACTAAAATCTCGCTCGGCCCGGCAATGGAATCAATGCTCACATGGCCAAATACGGACTTCTTGGCAAGGGCGACATAGATATTCCCTGGGCCTACGATTTTATCCACCTTGGGGATGCTCTCCGTACCAAAGGCAAGGGCGGCGATGGCCTGTGCGCCTCCGGCCTTATAGATTTCATCCACCCCTGCCAGATCCGCGGCGGCCAGCGTGGCTGGATTTACCTTCCCATCCCTGCCGCAGGGCGTCGTCATCACGATTTTCCCTACGCCGGCAACCTTTGCCGGGATTACGTTCATCAGCACAGAAGAAGGATACGCCGCCTTCCCGCCTGGCACATAGACCCCTACGCTGGCAAGGGCGCTTACCTTCTGCCCCAGCAGGACGCCATTGGGCTTACTGTCAAACCAGCTGTACTGTCTCTGCTTCTCATGGTAGGCACGGATATTTGCCAAAGACTTCTTCATCACGGCAATCAGCTTCTCATCCGTCTGGCGGTAGGCCTCCGCAATTTCTTCCCTGGCCACACGGACATTACCTGCATGGATCTTGGCTCCGTCAAACTGCCTGGTGTAGGAAAAAAGCGCCTCATCCCCCTGGCTGCGCACCTTGTCAATGATTTCTTTTACCTGTGCCTCATACTGCGTATAATTGTTCGGGCTCCGTTTCAGCAATTCCTCTAAAAGCCCCTTCCTTGATTCTTCTGTTAATTTCAATATCCTCATGGCAATATCTCCCTCAAATCATAAATCAGCTTGGAAATCCGCTCGTTTTCCATCTTCATGCTGACCTGGTTAACGACCATGCGGGCGGACAGAGGGCAGATTTCCTCTAACACGCCCAGGCCATTCTCCCGCAGGGTAGACCCTGTCTCCACGATATCCACGATTACTTCCGACAGCCCCACAATGGGCGCAAGCTCAATCGACCCGTTGAGCTTGATAATCTCTACGGTCTGGCGCTTCTTATTATAGAAATAATCCTTGGCAATCCGCGGATATTTCGTAGCGACGCGGATTAACTCCTGATGCTTCAAAAGCTCCCCCGCCTCCTTGGGGCCGCAGACGCACATGCGGCATTTGCCAAAGCCAAGATCCAGCACCTCATATATGTTGCGTCCCTCTTCCAAAATCGTATCCTTGCCCACAACGCCGATATCGGCGGCGCCGTATTCCACATAAGTCGGCACATCCGGCCCCTTGGCCAGGAAAAACTTAAGCTTTAATTCCTCGTTGACAAAAATCAGCTTCCGTGTGTCCTTGTCCTTCATTTCCTGGCAAGTGATGCCAATTTTCTCAAAAGCCGCCAGGGTCTGTTTGGCCAGGCGGCCTTTGCCCAGTGCGAATGTTAAATATCTCATCGCTCCCTCTGTCCTTTCTGAATCTTGTTGGGTAACTGTGCGTTACGATCCATAGTCCCCATGAAAAGATGATACAAGATGCATCTGCCGCCTATGGAAGGAACAGGACTTCTGGCATGTGCATCCGCCTGGCGTACGCCTGATAGTCCTCCTGCGTCCGGCTTCCCTCCCATCTGGCAAGGGAAACCCATGCGCCCTCTTCCCGCAGGGACGAGGCTTTGCGGATGGCTTCTGCCTTTTTCGCTTCCTTATATACCAGCAATGTCCCATTGTCCTTGACGGAAATCTTGATTTTCTGCCTCGACAGGGCGGCCAGCAGCTGGTCAGCCACGACCGCAAAGCCAATGGACGGCGCTTCCTTGCCAAAATAGGTCAGCAGCTGGTCATAGCGCCCGCCTTTTACAATCGGCTCCCCGGTGCCAAAGGTATAGCCGGAGAATATGATGCCCGTATAGTACTGATAACTGCTCAGCATACCCAGCTCAATGGACACATATTTCCCTACGCCATAATCATCCAGCATTTCCATCAGCTGCCCTAAGCGCCCCAGGGCATGCAACACCTCCGGGAAGGGCGCCGCCAGCTCCTTGGCGCGCTTCATCATGCCCTCTGGCACGCTGGGGCTGCCCAGCATCGAAAACAGCTCCATCAATGCTGGCGGAAGCTGCTGGGAACCCACCAATTCCTCCACGCCGAAGAAATTTTTATTGGCAATCAGGGCAAGCAGCTCCTGCTCCGTATCCTCCGCAAGTCCGGCAGCTTTCGACAGCCCCTGGAAAATACCCACATGGCCGACCCCAATCTGGAATTCCTTAAGGCCGGCCGTCTTCAGCGCATGCGCCGCCAAGGCAATGATTTCCGCATCCGCATCCACAGAATTGTCCCCTATCAGCTCCACGCCCAGCTGGGTGCTCTCCTTGAGCCGCCCCTGGTAGCTGCTGTTATTAATGAAGGTATTGCCCATATAGCAGAGCCGTACGGGAAATTCCTCCTCTGCATAATATTTTGCCACACAGCGGGCAATCGAAGGGGTAATATCCGGCCGAAGCACAAGGGTATTCCCTTCCCGATCAAAAAACTTGTACAGATCCTTGGATGGCGTGGTGCCGATTTCCTGGCTGAAAATATCAAAAAATTCAAACGTCGGCGTCTCAATGGCATGGTAGCCATACTGCCGGAACAGCTCATGCAGACCCTCCTGGAGGATTCGCTTCCGCGCACATTCGCTGTTATAAATATCCCGGACGCCTTCCGGCGTGTGAAGCAATTTCCGTTTCATCATCTATGCATCCTTTCTGCTGTATGCATCCTATCTGCGCAAAACGCCATGGCAGGCAAAGAATCCCCCATGCGCTTTACCACGCTACTCTATTGCTATGCAAAGGTGCAAAAATCCAACCATTACATTCAAATACACATTATATAAAAAACGGAATCCCTTGTCAACCGCGTATTTCCAAATCTTTTTTCAGCAAATCCAGGTACGGAACCAGCAGCCCTCCTCTCACTTCCATAAAGAAGCCAGGCTCAAGCTCCTCATAGCGGAAGCTTTTGCGCCCCCCTTCCTCAGCGCGGCGCCAGAATTCCATCAGCTTCGCATGGCGCAGGTAGTGGAATTCATTGCGGTGGGAATAAAAAATCACCAGGAAAGAAATACCCTCCTGCCGCTCAAAGCGTTCCATAAAGGAGATCTGGTGCGGGTGGATGTTCTGCAGCGGGAAGGTGTCCGTATGGCATTCCTTCGCGTCAAAGCAGACCGGGATCCCCTGCACCGCTCCAATATAATCCACCGTACTCTTCTGGTCAAAATAAGCCAGGGTAATCTGGCGGCTGCCCTTGTCAATCCGCACCGGCGTAATGGGGGTCGGCACCTTCTGGATCAGCGCCAGCCCCTGCGCCGCATATTTTTCATTGGTAAGGTTGATAAATTCCTCCAGCGTAGAGCCGCGGAGCCCCCTTGAGTTCCAAGTCGCCATAATATTCCCTTCTAAATCTTATTCCCCTGCCTATACCGCCCTAATCCAGCACTTCCATCCGCCGGAAGGAGATGGAAGCCACCGCCGCCCCGGCAAAGGTCAGAGCCGCCATCACCACAATCAGCACGAAAAATCCCAATTCCACACCAGCAAAGATGCCCACGACAATGGTCGGCACAATCGCAATTGACAGCGCCAGCATCTGCAGCAGCATTTTCAGGAGGGTGCGCCCGGTGTTCCCAAGGGAATTCCCAATCAGCGCATCCGCCATCATCCCATAATACAGCCGGTTCGCCTGCAGGCAGAGATACATCAGCACTGTAAGCGCCGCCATCAGCGGGCTGATTCCCAGCATAACCGCGCCCGGAAGGGTAATCAGGATCCCGTCCGCCAAAGACCGTATATGCTCAATCTTCGTCGCATACCATACCTTCCGCAAGGGCGTATCCGGGATTAGGTACGTATAGGCATTCTCCAGCTCCTTCGACCATTTGGTGGCATAGCCGCTGAAAAGAAAAACTATATAGCTGGATATACCTGGGATAATGAAAATCTTTGCCATCCCCAGCTCTTCCCCCAGCCCATTGAAATAGGATACCGCCCCAATCAGTACGCCAATCCCCAAGCAGAGCAGCGTGTTCCAGCCAAAAATAAACGTCGGGTTCTTCTTATATTCCAGCATCTGCCGGAAATAAATGGCCTTGGCATACTTCCCCTTATATTCCATGGAAACCCGCTTTAATTTCTTATGCTTCTCCAGCCAAGGAATGGAGACTACGCCCTTCTTCTGTTTCTCGCGCCTGGCCTGGTAATCGTCGGCAAACTTCATGGCGTCCTCATAGTAAGCCCCCGTACACGTCATCCGCCAGGCAGCCAGGAACATCCCTACCGTTGACACCACAAACAGCGCCGCCCCCAGCATATTGACCGGATCGGCTCCCAAAAAAATCAGCCTTGTCGCCGCCACGTTCCACCCTACCACCGGAACCAGCTGGACGGCTGGCAGGGCAAAAAACTCCCGCAGCAGGCCAAAGGACGGCTCATTGGTAAGCATCAGATAGGATGCAATCCCTACGATTGCCGCGATAAACGCATACATGGCAATTACCAGCCCGCGGAAGAACCCCCGGGGCAGCCGTTCATTCCCATAACATAAAATAATGGCCGAGGCCTCAAGGATGCTCTCAAAGACAGCAAAAAACAAGAAATACAGGCACACCTGGCCAATCCCTGCCCCAAACCAGAACACGGACAGCACAGCGATCACCAGCCCGATCAGGATATTGATGGCAAAGGACTTCACCCCGGCAAACATCAACACCATTTTCGGGCTCACCGGCGCAGAAAACACGAAATGTACCTCGCTTGGCCGAAACAGCAGCCCCTTGCGCTTGGCATAGCTGATCAGGTTCCCCGGAATCAGCCAGAAAATCGTAATCGACAGCATCGTAACCAGGTTATCGATCGTATTGAAGTTGCCGGCCTCCATGGAAAAAGACAGGCTCTGGAAAATCATTGCGATATAAAGTACAAAAAATACAATTGCCACATAGGTTACTGGGCGCTTCAGCGCCTTGCGGATGCGGTTGATAATGGTTCTCTTGTAGAGATAGACAAAGCTTTTCATGATGCCTCACCGCCTCCCGTAATCTGGAAGAACAGCTCCTCGATATCCGCATCCTTGGTCTGCTCCCTGGTATAGGCGCCAATAATCTTCCCATGTTCCATGATAAACATCACATCCCAAAGCTCCTTCACCATCTCCAGCATATGGGTGCTGATCAAAACGGTAACACCCTGAGCCTTCAGCTCCAGCACGACCTCCTTCAGCTCCTTAATAGCCGCCGGGTCAAGCCCCACCATCGGCTCATCCAGGAGAATCACCCGCGGCTGGATAGCCAGGGCGCAGCAGATGCTCACCTTCTGCATCATGCCCTTGGACAGTTCATTGCCCAGCTTCCCTTGCTTATCGTCCAATTCAAAGCGCCGCAGGAGTTCTTGGATACCCTCCTCCGTAATCGGGGAATCATAAGCGCGCCTGACATACTCAATATGCTCCCGTACGGTCAGCGCGTCAAACATGGCAGGTATTTCCGGCACATAGGCAAAAATACGCTTGGCCTCCAGCGTCCTGGCAGGCATGCGTTCAATGCCTACGCCCCCCTCATAACGAAGAAGGCCTGCAATGCTCTTAATAATCGTAGATTTGCCGGCGCCGTTTGGTCCTAAAAGGATCCCCACCTGACCGGTAGGGACCGTAAATGTAACATGGTCTACTGCAAGGTGTTTCCCATATTTCTTCGTTAAATTTTGAATCTCCAACATTGTTTTTCTCTCCTTTTGTATGATACTGTTAATACAATAATACATTTAAGAGAGGCTGTCAAGCCGTACAGCGCTTTCCTGATTTAGAATCGTAACTATGCTTCCTATGCTTTCGCAATCACCTCATTCTTCATTTTGTAAATGGAATCTGGCGGGACAACGCCGCGCACCATCGATAGAGGGTAAATATTGCTGTGGCGACCGATGACCGTCCCTGGGTTCAGTACGCTGTTGCAGCCGACCTCTACCTCATCGCCCAGCATTGCGCCAAATTTTTTCAGGCCGGTAGGGTGTTCTTGGGAGCCGTTTTTGACTACGACCAGAGTTTTGTCAGATTTTACATTGGAGGTGATGGAACCAGCGCCCATATGGGACTTATAGCCGAGGATGGAATCGCCTACGTAATTGTAATGGGGTACCTGCACCTTGTTAAAGAGGACAACGTTTTTCAATTCGGTGGAGTTGCCTACTACGGCGCCTTTGCCTACGATGGCGTTTCCGCGGATAAATGCACAGTGGCGGATTTCCGCGCCTTCGTCAATGATGGCAGGGCCGTTGAGGTAGGCGGTGGGGGCGATTTTGGCAGTTTTGGCAACCCAGACGTTCTCACCGCGCTGTTCAAAGAGGTCGGGGGAAAGGCGTTTGCCTAACTCGCAGATAAAATCGCTGATGCGGGGGAGGGCTTCCCAGGGGTAACTAAGGTCTTGGAATAAATCTGCGGCGATGGTTTCTGACAGGGTGTACAGGGTGTTGATTTGGCATTCTTTCATAGTGGTCTCCTTTTTTCGTCTTTCATTATAATGGCTACAACAGAAAATATTTCTATTGCTTTTTGTCTTTTGCAGTTGTCTTATAATATGCTGCGGATTGCTGGAAGCAGCTTCGCAGGGCATATTGGTTGTTTAGTTTTAGTACATTACTGGTGCGGCTGCGTACAAACTGCTCCAGCTTATCCATGTATTCTTCGGATGTTATTGTGCCCTCGGCCACATAGCCCAGGCCTTTTTCCCAGCTGGCGGTCAGTTCCGGGTTTAAAAGGGAACGGATAGAGGCGTTCACCACATCATAGATAATTTCCCCTAAGAGCGTGGGAGTGATGATCTGGGTTTTTCCGTTTAGGGCAAGGTATTTATTGTTGACCAGCTTTTTTAGGATTTCTGCGCGTGTGGCGCTGGTGCCGATGCCGCTTCCTTTGATTTGGGCGCGGAGCTCTTCGTCCTCAATCAGCTGGCCTGCATTTTCCATCGCCAGGATCATAGAGCCGGAATTGTAGCGTTTGGGAGGGGAAGTTTCCCCCTCCTTTATCGTTAAGGATGTAACGGGCAGCTCCATTCCTTTCTTCAGGGAAGAAAGCAGCTTCAAAAGATTTGCGCTGTCGGCGCCTTCTGTAGCGCCGGTTTCCGCAGCGCCTGCATCTGTAGGGCTCTGGTGAATGGCCTGCGCAGATGGGGGCAAGCCTTCCTGAAGAGCTGGAAGCGTACCTTCCTGTGCAGGCGAAAGCGCGCTTTGCTGGGAGGCTTGGGCAGGGAGGGGTTTCTTTTTTTGGAAAGAGTACTCCATTACCTGCAGGTAGCCTGGCTCTGCCAGGACTTTGAGGGTGGAGAAAAATTTTTCTTTTGCAGGGGCGGGCTTTTCGGCCGGCTTTGCCGGCACATCCGTTCCAGATATTTCTGGGGCAGGCAGGGTTAGGCCCATGGCGGTTACGAGGGTGACTTTCTGGTAGACGGCGGGCGGGTAGAAGATGCTTAGGAAGCGCCGGACAATCACTTCATACACATGCAGCGCCGTCTGGTTCAGGCTGCGGGCGGCGGACAGGCCTTGGCCGGTCGGAATAATGGCATAGTGGTCTGTAATCTGCTTGTCATTGACATAACGGGTCTTGGCTATATTTTGGTAGGTTTTTTTATGGAGGATCTCCTCTGCGAATCTTCGCATGGCGGCAATGCCCTTTAAGCCCTCAATATTTTTGTGAATTTCTTTGGCCACTGCCGAGGACAGCACCCTAGCATCTGTCCTGGGATAGGTCACCATTTTCTTCTCATAGAGTTCCTGCACAATCTGCAGGGTCTGATCGGGGCTGATTTTAAAGAGCCTGGAACAGTCATTCTGAAGTTCCGCCAGGTTATAAAGAAGCGGCGGCTTCTTGCTTTCCTTTCTTTTCTCAATGGAATGCACGGTGGCGCGTAAATCCTCCATGGGCTTCCCGGCAATCAGATGCGCAATGAGCTGTTCGGCGTCTGCTTTTTGCTTCCATCCGTTCTCTTTGTAGAGCCTGGGGGACTGGAAATAGGCGGAGCCTTCCACTGCCCGCCACTCGCCTTCGAAGGGATGCTCCTTAAGCTTCAAAGTATTCACCACTCTGTAAAAAGGCGTCTTGACAAAGGAACGGATTTCCCGTTCCCGTCGGACTACCATCCCCTGCACGCAGGTCATCACACGGCCTACGCTGACAACCGTATATTTGGTCTTTAGGAAGCTGGAGATGGCGTCGCTGTATTTCAGGGACAGAAGACGGGAAAAATTAATGCCCATCAAATAGTCCTCTTTGGCGCGCAGGTAAGCGGAGGCGCAGAGGCTGTCGTATTCCGACAGATCCTTGGCCTCACGGATGCCGCGGAGGATTTCCTCCTCCGTCTGAGAGTCAATCCATACCCGGCGGCGGGATTTCCCCCGTACCTTTGCCTGCTGCTCTACCAGGCGGTAGATATATTCCCCTTCCCGCCCAGAGTCCGTACACACATAAATCGTGTCAATATCCTGCCGATTTAAGAGGCCCGCCACAATCTGATACTGCTTCTTTACCCCAGGGATCACCTCGTACTTCCATTCCTGGGGAAGGAAGGGAAGGGTGGACAGGCTCCATTTCTTGTATTTTTCATCATAGGCCTCCGGATAGCTCATGGTCACCAGATGGCCTACGCACCAGGTAACAACAGCCTGGTCCGCCTCCATATATCCGTCCTGTTTCCGGAAATCCAGCCCCAGAGCCTTGGCGAACTCCCGCGCCACGCTAGGCTTCTCTGCAATATACAATGCTTTTGGCATAATGATATAACTCCTTCCTCATGGTGGCAATCCTGCACGATCCGGCTTATGGGGAGCGGATACTACCCGTTCCCCATATCCACCAACAGAATCCGTTCGTCTTCGGCCGCCATTTTTACCAGTGAATCCTCAAAGCCTTTGGCCGTAAACAGATAATAGAAATTTGCCCCAATCTTCGCCTGTTCCATGCTCTCAAACATCTGCTGGCACATCTCAAAGGTCATTTCCGCTTCAGACCAGTTGCACAGGCAGATTAAATTCTCCCGCACGCTGTTCTGTACGATAATATCAATATTTCCCTTTTTGCCAATCCAGCTGCCCATTTTGTGGATGTGCAGGGGCAGCCTGCCCACCATATCCTGCAGCTGGAGGTATTCCATGCAGACCTTAATAAAGTACCGCTTCAGGTAGCCCTCCAGCTCCCTGGCGATATGGCAGTCGTAAAATTCCTCTGGGGACAGGCGGAACAAGTCTGACAGATAAGGGTAGACAAAGCGGAACCAAAAATTTAAGAACGTATCTGCAATCTGGTAAAGGCCTTTCTGCGCATTCTGCCAGCCCCCAGTCTCAAAAGAGCAGACCTTCTCCACCACGTCAAACTCCATCAGGTTCTTGATGTACACGCTGATTTTCGCCCGCGAAAAGCCTGTGGCCTGGTAAAGGTCATTGAGCTTGCGCTTCCCAGAAGCCATGACTTCCAAGATCGCCTGGTACACGGCCGGCTCCCGCAAGTGGCTGCGCAGGATTTCCCAGGCCTTGTGATACAAGAAGCCGTCCTCTGAGAGGATATGGGTACAGATATTTGCGCGGATATCCCGCCCCTTCTCCCATTGGCGCATATACTCCGGCACCCCGCCAATTACGCCAAAGACCTCTACGCTTTCGCGCAGCGTGTAATCCGGAAACTGCCGTACCAAGTCCAGGAAACGCAGCTCCCCGCATTTGGCAACCCGGTCAGGCTTCTTGCCGGCCGCCCCCAGAGCTTTGGGCATCTCTTGCTCTATCCAGGGGATGGATGTGCTGCACAGAAGGAGGAACATCGGTTCTGGGCATAATTGGCCCTCCCGGCGCTTGACTATAGCGTCCCAAAACTCCATATCCTTCTTCAGTATATTCTGAAATTCATCAATTACAACTACCAGTTTGCCCCCGTCCTGACTTGCAGCGTTTTGGAACAGGGCTTCATAGGATCCTTCCGGCTCCCCGGCCTGAAACGCAGAGGTAATTTCCCTTCCCATACGCTGCCGCTGCGCCAGGGCGGAAGTCTCTGGGGCGTGATAATAAAAAGATGGCTTATCCTTGCAGAACTCCCGTACCATCTCACGGATCCCATGCTCTTTCCTGCCATAGAGGACAAAAATCTGGCTTCCCTCCTGCTGGTAATACTGCATTAGCTGATGTAACTTTGTATTTCTCCCAATCATGGTTTCCTCCATTGTCACTTTAATCCTGGCTCATGTTCTCATCCGTGTATTGTAGCCCTTTGTTTCCACAAAGCATATCTTATCACGCTTTCCTTTTTTTTACAAGAAGAAATGGCTGTTCCATCGTCAGCACAGATTCCCCGGCCCAAAGCCGAACGGCATCAATTCCTTTAGGCGGTATATGGCATAATCCTCCACGCCCGTAGCCAGGATTACCTCGAACTGCTCCGGGTCACAAAATTCCATCATCACCTGGCGGCAGACGCCGCAGGGAGGCGTATAGGCCTGGGGTTTCCCGCCCGGCCCGCCCAGGATGCAGATGGCCCCAAATTCCCGGTTGCCCTCGCTGACCGCCTTAAAAAAAGCCGTCCGCTCCGCGCAGTTCGTGGGGGCATACGCGGCGTTTTCTATATTGCAGCCGGTGTAGACCGCACCGTTTTTGGCCAGAAGAGCCGCCCCTACCTTGAAATCAGAATAGGGGGCATACGCATAGGACAGCTGTGCCAACGCCGCCTCAATCAACATACACGCTTTCTCTTTACAAATCATCTGCTGCCTTCCTCCTTCCGTATCAGGCTGCGGAGCGCTTCCACCGCAACACGGACTGCACTGTCCGTATCGTGGACGACAGGGTTTTCCAGGCCTGCCTTCTCCCGCTCCTGGTTAGCCATCACCAGGAAACAGGCGCCCATCTTTACCCTGAGGCTTGTGGCTGCCACGAACAAAGCGGCTGACTCCATCTCTGAGGCCAGGCATCCCAGGCGCTTCCAGGCTTCCCATTTGTCCTGCAGCTCATAGCTGACAGGCATCCGCTCCGGGGAATGCTGCCCATAGAAAGAGTCCTTGCTCTGCACAACGCCGACATGGCAGGGCTGCCCCAGCTTCCCGGAGGCCTCTGCCAGCGCGTTCACAACATGGATATCCGCCACTGCCGGGAATTCAAGCGGGGCATACTCACGGCTGGTTCCCTCCATGCGGATGGCGCCGCTTGCAATGACAAGGTCCCCGCCCATCACCTCTCTCTGCATCCCCCCACAGGTGCCGACACGGATAAACGTATCTGCGCCAGACATCACCAGCTCTTCCAGCGCAATGGCGGCAGACGGGCCGCCAATCCCCGTAGAGGTCACGCTCACTTTTGTGCCGTCTAGGAAGCCTGTGTATGTAACGTATTCCCGGCTGTCCGCCATAAGCTTCGGCTGGTCGAAATATTTTGCGATTTTGGCGCACCGTTTGGGATCGCCTGGGAGGATGACGTATCTTCCGACATCACCGGCTCCCACCTGGATATGGTACTGCTTTTGGGGATTCTCTGAATATTTCATCATTCCTTCACGCTCCTTTCTTGGGATGAAACTTTGGATTCGTACCGTAATTCTATTTTACTGATTTTGGGGGCAAATCGGAAGAGGAAGATACAACATTTACAGAAATTAAGTAAATTTCCACAATTTCCAAAGAGGATTTTTGTGAATAAATGCCATTGCCAACTATTGACGAATAAACAGTAGTCATGCTATACTTTTATCATAATTAAGATACCATACAACAACTTCATCCGCTATACTAGGATAGCAGGATACCCCGCAACGGCTTAGGGAGTGTGTGGAAACAGGTTCCTTTCTGCCATGCACAGCATTCCGCGCCGCGGGCACACCCAGAAAACAGGAGGATGGATCATGAATACAAAGAAAACCTTTTTGATGCGGCTAAAATTCTTTATGAGCTGCCGCTTCCGCTTACGGGAAATCCGTGATACCCTGGATGATTTTAATGGCTTTTTTGAGGAAGGGATCCGGGAAGGGAAGACCGAGGGCGAGCTTTGCCTCTCTTTTGGCAGCCCCCGGGAAATTGTACGTCAGATGTCTGCCGGGAAGCGCAGGATTTCCCTACATATGTTATTGGCACTGCTTGCAGCGGCTGTCTGTGGCGCCTGCCTCTGGCGGATGGCCGCGTCGCCCTACACCCTGCAGGCTCCCAGCTTCTTTTTCTGCATTCCCGTCCTTGCCGCGGGGGCTGCGCTCCTATTTGCAGATGGGGGCATCCTGTTTCAAATGGAGCCTCCAGAAACATTTTCTTTCCTTAGGCCTGCCCTCTGGCGCCTGGCTTCCCTTGTGCTGGCAGGAAGCCTGTTGCTTTTCTGCCAAAAAGGCCCCCAATGGATTGCCGCGTCTGCAGAACCTTCCGCAGCCGGCCCCTTAGCCGGAGGCGCCTGCCATCTCTTTGCCGCCTGCGGCGCGGCCTTGGCCTTATACAGCGCCTATGCCTTCTTCCACGGGCATCCCGCCTCCTTCGGCCTGGCTCTGCTGGGAATGGGCGTCCTATGCTCTTCCTATGCCATGCAGGATTTCCTGCACAGGCTGGATGCCCTGACATCTTCTCCCAGCTACCCCCTTTTTCCCTGCGTTCTTGGGATCTTTCTGTCACTGCTCTGCGACGGGGCGCTTCTTGCCTTCACAGGCAAAAATTTATCCGTTTTTCGCCACACAAAAAGGAGGGGATGATGGACGCACAGATGAAAAAAGGCATCTTGGAAATGTGCCTGCTCCACGAGCTTTCCGAATCAGACCGTTATGGATATGAATTAATGCAGAAAATGAAGCAATACTTCCCAGAAGTCAACGAAAGCTCCTTCTACGTCATCCTGCGCCGCCTGCACAAAGAAGGATACACCGATATCTATTACGGCGCGTCCTCCGACGGGCCGCGCCGCAAATATTACCACATTACAGAAGAGGGACAGGCTTATCTTGCCAAGGCCATCTCAGACTGGCGGACAATAAAATCCATTGTCCGCAGCCTGGGGATCCCGTAATGATCAGCCCACTCCATCCAAAAGCTTCTCAAGCTCTTCCATAGAATGGAAGCCGACGGCCTTCTGCACTGCCTGCCCGCCCTGGAAGAGAACCAGCATCGGGATGCTCATCACCCCATATCTCCCAGCCAGCTCTCCTTCCTCATCCACATTTACCTTGCCAAATTTTACCTTGGGGAATTTTTCCGCCGCCTGATCCACCACCGGCCCCTGCATCTGGCAGGGACCGCACCAGGCCGCCCAGAAATCTACCAATACAGGCATATCGCTTTTTTCTACCTCTTGCTCAAAATTTCCTGCCGTTATCTTGTATACCATAGTTCTGTTCCTCCTTTTCATCCTCAATTTTGTATTGGGCATGTCCAGCAAATCACTCCTGTGACTGCTGCCACTATTATATTACTCCAACTACGAAATATCAATACGCACGAAGCAAACAACTTTTTTCGCCAATTTTCGCTAAAATACTGCTAAGGTTTCCCTACCCATCTTGAATAACGCTTCCCTTCATGATACAGTTCTGTCATATCCACCAGAACGATTTAAGGGAGACAGCGATTATGAGATCATCGATAAAACCACAATTATCCCACGACAACCGATCCCCCCTTCGGGACTTGGCCGTTACAGCCGGCCTGCTGCTTGCGACAGCTGCGCTGGCCGTATTCCTATTTGCCTTCGTGTCCAAGAGCCCCTTTAACCTTGCGCTTTTCTTTATGATTGGCGTTATCACGATTGCCCGCCATACCAATGGATATTTTTATGGCATATTCGCCTCTTTTTTCGGCGTTATTTTTATCAATTGCTTTTTTACATACCCGTATTTCCAGATTAACTTCACCTTGCCAGATTACCCCTTTATGTTTGTGTGCATGCTGGCGCTTTCCTGCGTGACCAGCGCGGCCACTTCCAATTTAAAACAGCAGGGAGTGGCCATCCGGCTACATGAACAGCAGATGGCAGAGGCAGAGAAAGAAACGATGCGCGCCAACCTGCTGCGCGCTGTCTCCCATGACCTGCGCACGCCCTTAACCAGCATCCTCGGCTCCATTTCCGCCATGGAATCCTGCGGCGGCAGCTACAGCCAGGAGGAATACCAGGAACTGATCCACAACATTTACGATGATGCAAACTGGCTGCTGAATATGGTGGAGAACCTGCTGTCCGTAACAAAGATACAGACAGACGGCCCACGCTTTGCCAAAACGCCGGAAATTGTAGACGAGGTTGTCGAAGAGGCTGTAACACGCCTGAAAAAAAGGATTCCAACGGCCGATATCGTAGCAGAGCTGCCAGAAGAAATCCTGATGCTGCCCATGGACGCCATGATGATTGAGCAGGTCTTAATCAACCTTCTGGAAAATGCCGTCTTCCACTCTGGGAGCCAGCAGCCCGTCCACCTCCTTGTGGAAGACCTAGGACACGACGTTGCTTTCCACGTCATAGACCAGGGGAAAGGGCTAAGCCAGGAGCAGATTGCACATATATTTGACGGCGCATGCCCTACGGCGCCCTCCGCAGACGGGCAAAAGGGCATTGGCATCGGGCTGTCCATCTGCCAGACGATCATTACTGCCCACAAAGGCTCCATTTCCGCCAAAAACAGGGAAAAGGGCGCAGAATTCTTGTTCACCTTGCCAAAGGAGGAAGCAGATGCATAAATATACCGTGCTCATTGTGGAGGATGAGAAAAATATCAATGAGTTTATCTCCAAAACACTGGTCTCCAACGGCTACCGCACAAACTGGGCCGCTTCCGGCAAGGAAGCGGTTTCCCTTGCCACTTCCCTATGCCCAGACGTTATCCTGCTGGATCTTGGCCTGCCTGACATTGACGGCATGGAGGTAATCCGCCAGGTACGGGACTGGTCCAGATGCCCTATCCTCGTAATTTCTGCCCGCACGGAAGAAGAGGATAAGGTGAATGCGCTGGACGCCGGGGCAGACGACTACCTCACCAAGCCCTTTGGCACCTCTGAGCTCCTTGCCCGCATCCGCACGTCCCTGCGCCACAGCGCGCAGAACAGCAGCAGCCCCCAGCAGCTTTACCAGGCAAAAGGCCTGGAGATCGACTTCCTGCGGCGCATAGTCTCCCTAAATGGCCAGCCTGTCCACCTCACGCCCATCGAATATAAAATTGTGGCGCACCTGGCACGGAATTCCGGCCGGGTCGTGACCTATACAGACGTCATCAGCAGCGTATGGGGCCCCTATGCGGAAAACGACAACAAAATCCTGCGGGTAAATATGGCAAACATCCGCCGGAAGCTGGAGGCAAGCCCTGCACAGCCGGCATATATATTTACGGAAGTCGGCATTGGCTATCGGATGATCGATGATGAATCTGCCGTTACAGCTCACATTCCAGAGATGTATGGAGCTGCGCATTCCATTCAGGAGGATGGCAAATTTTAGGAAATTTGGGTTGTTTTTTTTCACATTTGCGAATATAATGTTGCTATGACATCCAAAGCGCTGCGGCCTGGGCGCATTTCCCCACGGGGGCGGCAGGGCGAAGGAAGCTATACAATCTATCAAAACGAAGGGCAGTGAATCAACGATGCAACAGCAACAAAAGAAACGCAGAAGACGCAGAAGGAGAATCAAATGGGGCAGGCTGGCCGCCTATATTGTGATACTGGTGGCAGCAATCTTCGCCATACGGGGCGCAATCGGCCTCCTGACCAAATCTTCAGACGAGAAAAAAACCAAGCAAGGTACCGTTGCTAATGAAAACGGACAGCAAAAGGATTC
Source organism: uncultured Lachnospiraceae bacterium (assembly GCA_910577785.1). Taxonomy (GTDB): domain Bacteria; phylum Bacillota; class Clostridia; order Lachnospirales; family Lachnospiraceae; genus Petralouisia. Next base: position 56,493 of record CAJTNT010000001.1, read on the forward strand.
CGCAGAAGCGGACAAGGCCACTCTCCCCTCTTTAGACGAGGAAACCCCTGCGGACGGCGAACAGGATGGGCAAACAGAGCCGGACAGTTCCGCAGAAACAGGCACGGAAGGGACAGGCGCCGACGGGACAGATGCAAAACCTGAAGATACGTCGCAGCCCCAGGAAGAAGAAAAACCATTCTCCCTGGCTGACCTGGACAACCCAGAAGGCTTTGACGAACGCCCTGCCGCACAGGGCTTTACCCTGGAAAACCAGCAGGTCGACATCAATGGCCTGGATACCACAAGGCTGGACTGGGGGCAAGGCGGGGACCTGGATGAATGGAACCGCCCCGCCGGCTGCATGCAGTACCAGGAAAAATATGGCAAATACAACGCCTATTTTATCGTGGACAACCCTGAGAAAAAGGTTATCTACCTCACAATTGACGAAGGATATGAGAACGGCTATACGCCGCAGTTTTTGGATATCCTGAAAGAGAAAAACGTCCCTGCCGTCTTTTTCGTCACCCAAAGCTATGCCCGGGACAATCCTGACCTGGTACAGCGGATCATCGATGACGGCCATGAGCTGGGCAACCATAGTGTAACCCATCCCTCCCAGGGCGTATCCTCCCAGAGCATTGAGGAACAGACCAATGAGGTTATGGGCATGCACAACTACATCAAAGAGAACTTCGGCTATGAAATGCACCTGTTCCGCTACCCGGCGGGCATCTTCAGCGAGCAGTCGGCCGCGCTCTTAAATAACCTGAACTATAAGAGCGTATTCTGGAGTTTTGCCTATTTGGATTATGACGTGGAGAACCAGCCGGACCCGGCAGAAAGCCTGCAGAAACTGGTGAACTGCCTGCACCCGGGAGCGCTCTACCTGGTACACGCAGAATCAGAGACAAACGCGAATATATTAGGGGACTTTATCGACCAGGCGCGTGCGCAGGGATATGTATTTAAGTTATTTGAGTAGCGATTGCCTGTAGGGCGGAAATGGAGGAAGCACATTTCCGCCCCGTTTCTAGTTCCTCCCAAACTCTGACAATACCAGCCCCTCATTCCGCTCAAGCGTCATCCCCACGCTCCAGCTATTGATAAACAGCAGCAGCGGATTCCCCTTCAGATCCTGAATTTTCTTCATATCCGAAGTCCCCGTCAGCCTGTCCATATCAATATCTTCATTCTCAATCCAACGGATATGCTCATAGGGAAGCGTATCCAGCCGGATATCTACCTTATACTCATTTTCCAGGCGGTACTTTAGGACGTCAAACTGCAGCACGCCCACCACGCCGACAATGATTTCCTCCATCCCCGTATTGTATTCCTGGAATATCTGGATGGCGCCTTCCTGTGCAATCTGGTTAATCCCCTTTACAAACTGCTTGCGCTTCATGGTATCCAGCTGGCGCACCCGCGCAAAATGCTCCGGGGCAAAGGTCGGGATGCCCTCAAAGGCAAACTTCCCAGATGCATTGGTAATCGTATCGCCAATCGAAAAAATGCCCGGATCAAACACGCCGATAATATCCCCTGCGTAAGCCTCTTCAATGATTTTGCGCTCCTGCGCCATCATCTGCTGCGGTTGGGAAAGGCGCATTTTCTTATCCCCTTGGATATGGGTGACCTCCATGCCCGCCTCAAATTTGCCAGAACAGATGCGCAGGAAGGCAATGCGGTCACGGTGCGCCTTATTCATATTGGCCTGGATCTTAAATACAAACGCGGAAAAATCTTCAGAAAACGGATCAATCACGCCCACATCCGCCTTCCTTGGCAACGGCGAGGTCGTCATCTGCAGGAAATGCCGAAGGAAGGTTTCCACACCGAAATTCGTCAGCGCGGAGCCAAAAAATACCGGGGACAATTCCCCTTTGGAGACTAGCTCCTGGTCAAATTCCGCGCTTGCCCCGTCCAAAAGCTCAATCTCCTCCTGTAACACCTGTAGGTTTTCCTCACCGATTTCTCCCGCCAGCGCAGGGTCGTCAATCGAAATATCCTTTTCCACGCCCTCTTTGGTGCCTTTTAGCGTATCGGCAAACGTCATAACCGTCCGCCTCCCGCGGTCATAGACACCCTGGAAATTCTTGCCGGAGCCAATCGGCCAGTTGACGGGGCAGGTCGCGATCCCCAGCTCCTTCTCAATCTCGTCCAGCAGCCCGAACGTATCGTTCGCATCCCGATCCATCTTGTTGATGAAAGTAAAAATAGGGATATGGCGCATGACGCACACCTTGAATAACTTCCTGGTCTGCGCCTCCACCCCTTTGGATCCGTCGATGACCATCACGGCAGAATCCGCCGCCATCAGCGTACGGTACGTGTCCTCTGAGAAATCCTGATGCCCCGGCGTATCCAGAATATTGATGCAGTACCCGCCATAATTAAACTGCAGAACAGAAGAAGTGACGGAAATCCCCCTCTCTTTTTCAATTTCCATCCAGTCCGAAACCGCATGGCGCGCTGTCGCCTTCCCTTTCACAGACCCCGCCAGGTTGATGGCGCCGCCATACAGCAGAAATTTTTCTGTCAAGGTCGTCTTCCCGGCATCAGGATGCGAAATAATCGCAAACGTCCTCCGCTTCCCGATCTCTTTTTCCAAATCTCCCACAGATCATATCCTCGCTTTCTCTTTTTTTGCCCCAAAGACTCCGCAGCCTGGCTCTTGTATCTGCTAGGCTGTAGCGGCAATTCGTTCCTATCCCAGAAGCGCTTCCATTTCCTGAATCAATTCCCCAAAGGTTTTCAATGCCTCGCGGATTGGCTCCTTTGTCGTCATATCCACCCCGGCGTCCTTGAGAAGTTCAATCGGCGCCTTGCTGCAGCCGCTGCCCAAAAACCTCAGGTAACGTTCCACGGCCGGCTGGCCTTCCGTAAGGATCTTCTTGCTCAGCGCCATGGAAGCCGCAAAGCTGGTGGCATATTGATAGACGTAAAAATTATAGTAGAAATGAGGGATCCTTGCCCATTCTATGGCAATCTCCGGATCTGACACAACATCTTCCCCATAATACTGCACATTCAGCCCATAGTAAAGCTTCTTCAATTCTTCTGCCGTCAGCGCTTCCCCCTTCTCCACCTTCTGGTGGGTCAGAAGCTCAAATTCTGCAAACATTGTCTGGCGGTAAAGGGTGCTGCGGAACTGCTGCAGAAAATAATTGATCAGATGAGCCTTTTTCTCCTTGTCCTCTGTATGCTTCAGCAGGTAGTCCATCAGCAGCGCCTCATTGCAGGTAGAAGCCACCTCGGCCACAAAAATCTTGTACTCACTGTCAAAGATATTGTTATGTTTTGCCGAATAATAAGAATGCAGCGCATGCCCCATCTCGTGGGCAAGAGTAAACTCTGAGTCCAAATTGTACTGGAAATTCATCAGCACATAAGGATGGGCCGAATAGCACCCGGAAGAATAGGCCCCACTGCGCTTCCCTTCATTTTCATAGCGGTCAATCCAGCGGTTCTCAAATCCTTCCTTCAGCACGCTGACATAATCCTCGCCCAGGACATTAAGCGCAGCCGCAATCTCCTCCTGTGCCTGGGCGTAAGTAATCTTTTCCTTCATATCCCCCACAATCGGCACATAGACGTCATACATATGCAGTTCCTCCACGCCCATCAGCTTCTTGCGCAGGGAGACGTAGTCATGCATATGCTTCATATTCTCATGGACTGCCTCAATCAGGTTATAATAGACTTCTTTGGGCACGTTGTTGGCATCTACGGCTGCCTCCATGGCGGAATTGTATTTCCTGGCTTTGGCATAGAAGAAATTGGCTTTCGCCTTCCCCTCATAGAGGGCGGCAAAAGTATTCTTATACTGTTCGTAACGCGCATAATACGCCTGGAAGGTCTCCCGGCGCACCCGCACATCCTGGCTTTCGAGCATCGGCACAAAGCGGCCTGTGCTGACCTTAACCATTTCTCCTGACGCATCCGCCACTGTCGGATTTTCAAAATCTGCATCTGCCAGCAGGCTGTATGCCTTCCCCGTAGCGCCCCCCATCTCCTGGGAAGACGCCAGCAGCGCTTCCATTTCCGGCGACAAGGTGTGCTCTTTCAGCCTGCGCAGGTCTTCGATCGATACCCTGTACGCGCAGAGGCCTGGCGCTTCCTGGTAAAACTTCTGGATCTGTTCTTCTTCCATGGACACAATCCAGCTATTAATCGGGGCAAGCGCTGTCTCAAAGCGGTGATAGACGCCCATCATTTTCCCGCTTAACGCCTGGTAATGGGCATCTGCTGTGTCTACATCGGCATTGCGCTCGGAATAGTTGAGCCCGCGGTCCAGTAAAGCCATAAGGTGCTCCAGCTTCTGGAAACAGGCCAGCAGCTTCTCAGCGCTCCCGACTGCCTGCTCCTGTGCCAATCCCTCCAGTTCCCCAATCATCCCCTCCATCTTCCCTACATCCGACAGAAACGCTTCTTCTGTTGCATATAAATCCTCCACTGCCCAGGTATCCTCCTTGGGAGCCTGGGATCTCTTCCATAGTTCTTTTGCCATAGTAATCTCTCCTTTTTAGTTTGTAACTGTTCTGCGGCTTACTGTTTTGCTTCATTCTTATCTTTATGGTTCACCGCTTTGCACATTATAGCATACTGATCCAGCTTTTGCTACCTAAATCTTCCAGAAAGGGGAGCCGGAAGCCTCTGCACCGTTACGATTCATGGACTGGGAGCCGGAAGCCTCTGCACCCTTTATCCATCATAGGATATTCTTTTCCTTCCATCCCCCCTGGAGATAGCGGATGACGGCAATGATAAGGCCTGCGAGCCAGCCTGCCGGGCTTGCCCACATGATGATCATCCCTCCTGTGACATCTGCCAGCGCATAAGTCAGCGATACCCTGACAAGAAGGTTGCAGAGGCTGCAGCTTAGGAACCAGCCCATGTCCGCAGCGCCGCGGAGTATGCCGTTGCTCACGTTCATCAGCCCCATCATAAAATAGAACAGGGAAACCGTACTCAAGTATTCTGTGCCAATGCGGATTGCTTCGGCGCTGGAGCCTGCATCCAGAAACAGGCCCACAATCTGGCTTCCGCCCAAATGCAGGATAACGGCAATTGTCGCGCCTATCCCGGCCGCCATAATAAGGCAGATACGGTATCCCTGCCGGATCCGCTCCGGCTTTTTGGCGCCCATATTCTGTGCCACATAGGTAGAGGCGGCATTTCCCACGGCGACCATCGGCACAATGGCAATACTGTCAATCTTCGTAGCCGCCGTATAGCCAGCGAGGAAGGTAGATCCAAAACGGTTTACTGCCGACTGGATGAGCAGCATCCCCACAGAGACAATGGACTGCTGGACAATGGTAGGAATGGCTACTTTTATCATATTTTTCAGAAGTCCCTTGTCGAATCTTCGGTAGGATTCTGTGGCGATTCCCTTGAGCTTATGCATTAAAAAGCCAAAAGAAAGGACGGCAGATATCCCCTGGGCAATCAGCGTAGCCCAGGCCACGCCTGCTACCCCCATATGCAGGCGTGCCACGAAGTAAAGATCCAGGCCGATATTCAGCAGGGAGGAAAAAGCCAAAAACAGCAGCGGCTTCTTCGAATCCCCCAAAGCATTGAAGATTGCGGAAAACGCATTGTACAAGAACAGGAAGACAAAGCCCAAAAAATAAATCTGCATATATTCCGCCGCATCCGCAAAAATATTTTCCGGCGTCCCCATCAGATGCATAATCGGCTGATTGATGGCAACTCCCAACACACTAAGAAAAATGCTGAATCCCAGAACAGACAGCAGCGCTGTGGAAATTGCCGTCTTCATCTTCTCCAGCTGCCCTGCGCCAAAGAGCTGGGAAATAACCACAGAACAGCCAATGCCTGTCCCTATGGCTACCATGACAAACAGCATGGTAATGGCCGTAGACGCGCCCACTGCCGCCAAGGCGTCCTCCCCGACGACATTCCCTACAATTATAGAGTCTATAATATTATAAAACTGCTGGAACAAGTTCCCCGCCACCATAGGCAATGCAAACCCAATCAAGGGCTTTGTGGGATTCCCCTCTACCATGCTTCCTTTTATGGATCCTGATACTGATTTTGGCATAATTTTCCCTCTCCTATTCTTCCTTTGCTTCTTTATCTTCTTAAATATCCTATTATGTCTTTCATTTTTCCAATGCTTTCCTACTTTTTCTATTATTTCCTGCTGTCCCCCATTTTTCCAATGTTTTTCCATTTTCCCTGCGCTTCTCTATTTTTTCATCCTACTATTTTACACTATTATAAGGAGTTTTTTACTAAAATTCAAGGTCAAGACACGTTCTGGATCGTGAAACTTAACCTTGGGATTCTAATGGAAGGGCGCCGTTACTATTCACGGCTCAGGAATACACTGTACTGCGCATTCCGTGAAAAAATGATTCAGGAGCGAGGTGCGATTTTTGCGTAGCAAAACTCTAACTATCTCCCCAAATCGCTACTATGAGCGACCCCCAGGCCGTGAATAGTAATGGGGAGCCATGGGATGGAACAAGAAGAATTTATTGGGTATTGACAAAGAATTTATTACGCTATAAAATTAATACAAGAAAGCTGTATCCCAGCCTTCTAAAAAATAAAAATCTAAGGAGGAGTCAATTATGACAGAAACCAAAAAATTCCTTTGGAGAAAGCTTTTTGCGCTTATGTTAGCTCTATGCGTATGCTTTTCCACTATAGGGCCAAGCGTAATGGCTGCAGAAGATGATGAGTATTACGATGATGAAGATTATGATGATGAAGATTATGATGATGAGGACTACGACGACGAACAGACTGAATGGGATGGCACGGAAGGCATTGTCCTTTCCGATGATGAATTAATCCTTCCTGTCGGCGAAACAGAAGAACTTTTTGTGTATTATGACAATGAAGATGAAGACGAATATGAAGGCAAGGTAACATGGGAAAGCGATGAGCCCAGCGTTGCATCCGTTAAAAACGGCGTAGTAACTGCCAAAAAGTCTGGAGACGCTTCCATTACTGCTATTGTGACCATCCATGGCGAGGAATATGAAGCATATTGCGACATCACCGTGGCAAAGGTAACATTAGCCTCCAAGGAAATCTCCATAAATGCAGGACAGAGCGCCACATTAAAAATCAAGAGCCGCTACCCAGAAGACGACCGCGTAGATGACTGGGATATCAATGAAGGCGAAAAATTTATCAAACTCAGCCAGAAAAAGAACGGCTCCGTTGTTATCTCCGGCAAAAAGAAAGGAACCGCTAAGGTCGTCGTATATATGGAGAGCGGCGCAGAAGCTACCTGCATCGTCAAAGTGAAAGCTGCAGTACCTACCAAAACCCTTTCCTTCGCCAAGAAAAACATTTCTATGGCCAAGGGCAGCAAGGCAGCGCTCAAGGTTACCCGTACGCCTGGGAACGCAACCGACACCATCAAATGGACTTCCTCCAAGAAGAAGGTTGCCACCGTTGACGCCAAAGGAACCGTTACCGCTAAGGGCGTTGGAAAAACAGTTATTACAGCCAAGGCTGCCAACAAAAAGGCTACCTGCACCATTACCGTAACAGCTCCTGCAAAGCTGACCTTAAAGAACACAAACGCAACGATTAAAGTCCGTAAATCCGCCAACATCAAAGTGAAGTCCGGCTCGAAAAAAGGCCTCACTTATAAGAGCAGCAACAACAAGGTTGCCGTTGTCAACAAAAAGGGCAAAGTAACTGGCATGAAGCCCGGCAAAGCAAAAATCATTGTTACTGCCAAGAACGGCGCCAAAGCTGTCTTTACGGTAAAAGTTGTCAAATAGGCGGCTATCTAACCACAAAACCGTTACGTTAGGATAAATAACGGTAAGCATGAAACCGCTGAACCGTTACATTTAACATATCCCTTCCGCAGAGAGTAAGAATGGATTACCAGGCTGCCGCAGAAAGCAAAGGAAGCTTCATGCGGCAGCCTTTTTTTGCCGATAAACAAAAAAACAGCAAAAGGAAAGGAATGCATATTTTTTATGAAACCAGAGAGAATATCGTTTGCCCATTCCCTGCAGCAGACCCTGGCCTGGGCTTACCTGCTGGCAATGCTGGGGGGCTTCCCCTTTTATTTCCAGAACAATTACATCAACATCGTAGCTTCGAAGAAAAGCTTTTTCCAGGCTGCCACCCTATCCTTCCTTGTGCCCGCAGCTCTATTGGGCATCTGTTCCTGGGCGGCAGCCAGACGCAAATATCCCTGCCGCCCCGCCGCATGGAGCGCCGCCGACCTGTCCGCCCTGGCCTTTATGGCAGTCGTGGCCATTTCCTGTTTTCTCAGCCCGGAAGGAGCGGAAGCCTTTTGGGGAGACAAGGGCCGGCAGATGGGCGGGCTCTTCCTGCTTCTGTGCGCAGGGGCTTATTGGGGCGTTTCCAGATGCTATGAACACAGAGAATGGGTATGCGGGCTCTTCCTCTTCTCGGCATCCATCCTCTGGCTTATCATGGCCTGCAATTTCTGGGGCTGGGATCTCCTAGGCATGCATTCCAACCTGAAGAAAAGCCAGATTCCCCACTTTTTGGGCACCCTTGGCAACCAGAATATCAACGCCAGCTACAGCGGCGTCCTTGTTTCCCTGATGCTCGCCTTCTACTATGCCAGCGAACAGACACTCCACCGCTTCTGCTTTGGCGGCATTTCCGTCCTCGGCATTTATGCCTGTTACTGCAGCTCCAGCGACAGCTGGCTCCTGGCCGCCGGGGGGGCGCTGCTGCTGTTGCTGGCATTGTCCATGGGAGATGCCGCGCAGATGCTAAAATGGCTGAAATGCTGTATGGCCTTTGCCTGCGGCAGCCTTGCCATGGGCATCACGGTATCGCTTGCCAGAACCCTCCATTGGGACAGCCGCTTCATCCAGCGTTTCTGCAGACAGACGCTCCTTTCCTCCCTAAGCAGCCTCCCATTATCAGCAACGGCGCTCGCCCTTTTGCTGCTGCTCTACCTGTGCATCCACAGAAAAGGCGGCGCCGGCAGGCTCATGGCCTGGCTCAAAAAATACGGCAATCCGCTGCTGGCTGCCGGCATCCTAGTCGGCATCCTGGCCATCGGCATATCTATCTTCCCCTTGGAGGACAGCTTTGGCACCAACCGCGGCTATATCTGGAAACGTACCCTCCGCAATTTCAGGGAACTCCCCTTCTGGCAGAAGCTGTTTGGCTACGGCCCCAATTGTTTCTATCAGTCACTCCAGGCGCGTTTTGGCGCAGAAATGCGGGAATTGTTTGACAGCCCCTTTTTAGACGCCCACAATGAAGCCCTGCAAATCCTCAGCATCACGGGAATCCTTGGCCTGGCGTCATACCTAGGCATGCAGCTTTGCCTGCTGTCCGCCTGCCTGCGCAGGCGCCGGCAGGAAGGGATTTTCCTGGCCGGGTGCGTGGGCATCACTGCCTACCTGCTGCAGGGGCTGGTCAACAACCCTTCCATCTTCACGCTCCCGCCCTTTTTCATCTTCTTAGGCATGGTAGAAAACCGGCTGCGAAAAGCAAAATCGGAACATCCGTCCTAGACGCAAGGCAATGCTGGCAACAGCGCAGCAAAAGGGAATTTGGGCAAGCCCAACTGCCAATCACTTAATATTCGCTGTACTAGTTTATAAACTTTTAATAAATACGCAACCCCTTTATTTTACAGGGTTTGCGCCCTTTTGTTAGCACTCTTTAAAAAAGAGTGCTAATTTCCTCTTGACTTTTGAAAAAAGTGGGATTACAATCTTCTATAGTAAAAAGGCAGAAAGCTAGGAAACTTAAAATACGAAATCAAAGGAGTGTATTGACGATGAGCAAGAAACATGGCAACCTTTCCATTAACAGCGAGAATATTTTCCCCATTATCAAAAAATGGTTGTATTCAGACCACGACATTTTCTACCGGGAACTGGTTTCGAACGGCTGCGACGCCATTACCAAACTGAAGAAGCTGGATCTGATGGGGGAATACGGGCTTCCCGAAGATTATGAGCCAAAGATCCAGATCCTGGTGAACCCGGAAGAGAAGACACTGAAGTTCATTGACAACGGCCTGGGCATGACGGCCGAGGAAGTAGAGGAATACATCAACCAGATTGCATTCTCCGGCGCCACGGATTTCCTGGAAAAATATAAGGACAAGGCCAGCGAGGAACAGATTATCGGGCATTTCGGCCTCGGCTTCTATTCTGCCTTTATGGTGGCGGATGAGGTACACATTGACTCCCTCTCCTACAAGGAAGGCGCCACGGCTGTCCACTGGTCCTGCGACGGCGGCACGGAATTTGACATGGCGGACGGCTCCCGGACAGAGGTAGGCACGGAGATTACCCTGTTCTTAAACGAGGACTGCGTAGAGTTCTCCAACGAATACCGTGCGCGGGAGGTTCTTGAGAAATACTGTTCCTTCATGCCGATCCCGATCTTCCTGGCCAAGGAAAATGCCGAGACAGAATATGAGACGATCCCTGCAGAAGAAGTGACAGAGAAAGACACTGTCGTAGAGACCATTATCGAAGAGCCTAAATTTGAGGAAAAGGAAAAGGAAGACGGCACCAAGGAGCAGGTGGAGGTTTCCCCGCGCAAGGAGAAGGCCAAAATTGTCAAGCGCCCCGTTGCCCTCAACGATACCACCCCACTGTGGGGCAAGCACCCGAACGACTGCACCGACGAGGAGTACAAGTCCTTCTACCGCAAGGTATTCCAGGATTACAAGGAGCCGTTATTCTGGATCCACTTAAATATGGACTACCCCTTTAACCTGAAGGGCATCCTCTACTTCCCGAAAATCAATACCGAATACGATTCCATTGAAGGAACCATCAAGCTCTACAACAACCAGGTATTTATCGCCGACAACATCAAAGAAGTCATCCCAGAGTTCCTGATGCTGTTAAAAGGCGTGATTGACTGCCCAGATCTTCCGCTGAACGTATCCCGCAGCGCACTGCAGAATGACGGCTTTGTGCAGAAGATTTCCGACTACATCACCAAGAAAGTCGCCGACAAGCTGACCGGCATGTGCAAGACAGACAAGGAGTCTTATGAGAAATACTGGGACGACATCAGCCCCTTCATCAAGTTCGGCTGCTTAAAAGATGAAAAATTCTGCGACAAGATGAACGACTACATCCTGTTTAAGAACCTTGCGGACAAATACCTGACCCTCCCAGAATGCCTGCATGTGGAAGAGGACAAAAAAGAGGCCGATTCTTCCAGTGAGCCAGCAGACGGAGAGGCTGACGAAGAAAAAGACACCCGCAAACCCATATATTATGTCACAGACCGCCAGCAGCAGGGACAGTATATTAAAATGTTCCAGGAGCAGGGCATGGATGCGGTTATCTTAGACCATAACATTGACACTTCCTTCATTACCCAGCTGGAGCGCCGGAATGAGAAGATTAAATTTGTCCGCATTGACGCAGACCTGACAGAATCCCTCAAGGAAGACGTCTCCGAAGAAGAGCTGAAGGAAGCCAAAGAATCCCTGACAGATACTTTCCGCAAGGCTCTCGGTGACGAACACCTGAACGTATCTGTAGAAAAACTGAAGAATGCAGATATTTCCTCTGTCATTACCCTCTCCGAAGAAGGCCGCCGGATGCAGGATATGATGAAAATGTATGGCATGGCCGGCATGAACCCCTCCATGTTCGGAGGCGACAGGACTCTGGTGCTGAATGCCAACCATACGCTGGTGCAGTATATCTTAAACAACAAGGACTCTGAGCATGTTCCCATGTTCTGCGAACAGCTCTATGACCTGGCCATGCTGAGCAACTGCCCTCTGGAGCCGGATGCCATGGGCAAATTCGTTGCCCGCAGCAACCAGATTATGATGCTTTTAGCAAAATAAGGGACTGCACAAGAACTACAAAAGGAACCATCCCTGGGATTTCACCTCCAGGATGGTTCCTTCCTATTCTATTATCTGTCTTATCTATTCCTCTAATTGGGCAATCCATCCCTTGTAACAGGGCATCCACTTCCTCTACCTGTTCACGAATGCTCATTTTAAAAATCCACCCCCTGAAACAGGGCATCCACTACAGCTTACCAGCTGCAGTATTTCTCATATACATCAAAAAAACTGTCTGTCGCCACTTCCGGCCTTACCTCTATCTTCACCTCGTCCCAGACATTCTTGTAAAACTCAGACGGCAGCGTATCCAAATAATTCTGGTACACATCATCAAACGCTTCCTTCCTGCGCTTCTCTAGGATAACAGACTTATTGATATCCGTCTTTTCCTGGTTAAAGTGGTTGATGCACTTGATAAAATAATACCCTTTTTCTGTTTCAATCCGCCCACTGATTTCATCATTTTCCATAGAAAACGCCTCTTCCTCTACTTCAGGGGGCACGTCCGCCCGCCCGAAGGTAACCTCTGTCTCCGAAGACTCATTGTAGGCGCTGGCAACGGACAGGAAATCCGCGCCTTCTTCCAGGCTCAGCTCCACTTCCTCTGCCCTTTCTTCCTCAGATACCACAATCTGCTGCGCTTCCATAATCCGCGCCTCATCATCGCTGACCTCGCCGTCCACATCTTCCGTCAGATTGGTATACAGCTTATTGGCCAGCCCATACCGCTGGTAAAGGATTTCAATATCGCCTTCCTTCACGCCCATATACTCTTTCTCTGCCTCATTCAGAGAACGGTAATACTCTTCTGCGGCCGCCTTCACTTTCTTCTTTTCCTCCTCGGTCAGTGAAATCCCCTTTTCCTCTGCCAGAAAATCCATCGCCATGATCTGCGCCAGCCTGGAGATGGTAAGCCCCTTGATATAAGTCTCCAAATCATCCCCCCCAAAGGAATGGCTCCATAAGTCAATCCCATACATGGTCGCATACATATTCTGGTAATTCGTCAGCACAACCTTCGCTTCCGGGAGCGTACAGGCCTGATCCTTAATCTTGAACACCTCGCTGATGCCAAGCCCTGCATTTACAAACTCCTGCGCTTCATTTAAGCTGCAGCCTCCCAGACAGAGGCAAAGAGACAGGCACGCTGCCGCAATCCCGTGTTTGATTTTTCTTTTCATCTGTGTCTCACCTATCTGCTCTGTATTTTCATAAACCGTAACGTATTATCCTCGCGCCCTGCGCTTTTCCTACCCTTTCTTTGGACGGAGCCCTGGCTTACTTCATGCTGCGCAAAATGCTGCGCGCCACGCTCAGCCCATTTGCAGACGCCTGCTGCAGCCCTCTTGTAGCGGACGCGCCGTCCCCAATGGCACGCAGCCCGGGGATATTTGTCTCAAAATCCCTGTTCACCACTACCTTATTGGAATAGAATTTAACCTCTACCCCATAGAGCAGCGTCTCATCGCTGGCAATCCCGGGCGTCACTTTATCCAACGCAAATATCATTTCTTCTATATCCACCATAATCCGATGCGGGAACACCAACGACAGGTCGCCCGACACGGCATCCTTCAGGGTAGGGATTAGGTTATTCCTGCACAGCCGTTCCTCCGTAGTACGCCTGCCCCGGCGGAAATCCCCAAAGGTCTGCACGAGGATCCTGCCGTCGCACAGCATATTGGACAGCTGGGCAATCTGCTTGCCGTATGCAATCGGCGTCTTAAATGGCTTGGTGAAATTCTTGGATACCAGCAGGGCAAAATTTGTGTTGCTGGTCTTTAATTCCGTGGATTTGTATGCATGGCCGTTGACAACGGCCAGGCCGTCATCATAGTATTCCGTAGCCACCTCCCCGGAAGGGTTGGTACAGAAGGTCCGCACCTTATCGTCAAAAGTCGGCGTATGGTACACCAGCTTCGCCTCATAGAGGTTCTTGTTTAAAAATTCCATTACCTCGTCCCGCACCTCTACCCGTACGCCGATATCTACCGTCCCTACCTTCGTCTCAATCCCATGCTCCTGGCATACATGGCTGAACCAGTCCGCGCCTTCGCGGCCAATCGCACAGACAATCTCCTTTCCCCGGAAAACTTCTCCCGTATCCGTTACAACGCCCATTGCCCTGCTCTCTTCCACGAGGATATTTTCCACCATCGTACGGAACTTCATCTCTACGCCCAGCCCCAGCAGGTGTTCCTGCAGGCGCATGTAGATCTTATAGCCTTCTTCCGTACCCAAATGGCGGATGGGGCATTCCACCAGCTTTAAGTTGGCATTGATGGCCTTGCGGCGGATTTCACGGATTTCTTTTTCCTTCCCCACGCCATAGACGCTGCGGTCTGCACCAAATTTCAAATAGATCTCATCGGATTCCTGCATCAGGGCCGATGCCGCTTCATAGCCTAAGATTTCCGGCAGGCTGCCGCCCACATCCGGGGACAGGGACAGCTTCCCGTCCGAAAACGCGCCCGCGCCTGCGAACCCCGTAGTAATCGAACAGGGCTGGCAGCCTACGCAGACCTTTGTCTTACGCTTGGGGCATTGCCGCTCTTCGATCCTCCGTCCTTTCTCTATCATTAAAATACGGATGCCTGGCCTCTGGTGCATCAGCTCATACGCGCAGAAAATACCAGAAGGGCCGGCGCCCACAATAATCACGTCATAGTTACTCATCGTTTCCTCCCATCCCAGCCTGCCATCTAAGCCTCTACCACGAGATACCTTCCGTCTGGCAATGCAAATACTTCCGACGCGTCCTCTAAGTCATCGTCGCTCATCTGGGCAATATCCGCGCCTTCTTCCTCGAAATATGCCCGTACCTCCTTCAGGTTCTTGCAGACTACCGCCATGCAGTCCTCCAGGAACGCTTCTGCCTCTTCCATATTCGAGGCCACACGCTCATCCAACAGCTGAGACTGATTTCTTAAAAAGCATTCCACACAGATTTCATCATATTCATTCATCGACAATCCTCCTCTTGTACTCCCCTCCTTCTGGATTCTATGATATTATGAATCCTGCAAAATTTCAATGCCTGATTTTCGCATTTCCTGATAAATTCTTGCGACAGGAAGGCCTACGACATTGTTGTAATCTCCTGAAATCCCCTGGATATGGACGGCAAACCTGCCCTGGATGCCATAGGCGCCGGCTTTATCCATTGGCTCGCCGGTCGCCACATAGGCGGATATCTGCTGCTCTGTCATGGGGGATACGGTCACTTTTGTTTCTTCATAAAATGAGAGCGGGGACGGCAGGTTCTGGCCTAAAAATAGGATGGTTACACCGGTAAATACGCTGTGGGTGTGGCCTGCCAGCATGCGGAGCATGGATGTTGCTTCCTCTGGCGTATGGGGCTTGCCTAGAATTTGCCCTTCGAAGGCAACCAGGGTGTCTGCGCCGAGGATAATTGCGGGTTCAGGGCTCGTATTTGGCGAAGCTGGAGGTTGGGAAGGGCATGCGGGGAGGGACGCAGCGATCCCTGCAGCGACTTCCGTGGCTTTCTGGCGGGACAATTCCAGGACAGCCTGGGCAGGCGAATGGGTGGTGAGGGACTCTTCGCCATGGGAAGGGATAACCTCAAATGTGACGCCGATTTGCTGTAAGAGCTCTTTGCGGCGGGGGGATGCGGAAGCTAGGATTAATCTATAATTTTTCATGGGTGGATCCTTTCTAATATTACTCCGGCGGTTAAATATATTAAATGAGATTTTTGGGGGCGTTGCAAGGTATGACGAACGCTGGGACGGGCGGGGCATCCCCTCCACATATACTTCCCTTACATGGGTACTATCTTCCCCAGATGAAAGGAATAAATCAGCTTTTCTTTCACCTTTTTCCCCCATGCGCGTTCTAGCGCCTCTTGGTACAGGTCTAACTGCACCTTGTAGCGGCTAATCAGTTCCTGGGGAATTGCCACTCGATCCGTTTTGTAATCTAAAAGCACCAAACCGTCAGGCTCTTCGAAAAATACGTCGATAATTCCCTGGATTAGCAGCATTTCCTTGCTGCTGCATCCTGTTAAAACCTCGTTGGCAGGCTTTGCCATAACAAATGGTTTTTCCCGGTATAGGGCATGCTGGCGTGCCGCGTGATGCAGGCGCTGGCCTAAATCGGAACGCAGGAGTTTTCTCAGGGGAAGCAGGTATGTCTGGCTGAGCTGGGCGGGGTCAAGCCTGCCATTCCCTTTTAGGGTTTCCAATTGTTCTGGCAGGGATTCTGGCAGCTGGGTAAAATCATAGCATTCCAAAATGCGGTGTACAGCCGTGCCTCGTTTTGCGCCTGTATTTTTCTCCTGGATGCCTTCCATAAAGGCAGGGATATAGCGCTCCCGCTCTGGCAGAACCGCTGGGTGCAGCTCTTCCTGGAGCGTCTGGATGGGTACAGCCTCTCCCTCAGGACTCCTTGCGGCTGGCGCAGCAGCCTCGCCTTCCTGGAATAGGGAAACAAGGGAAAGCTCGCCTTCTTCCAACAGGCGTTCCATGGCACGGTGCTTGAGTTCGGAAACGGATACCTTGGTCTTCATGGATACTTCTTCCTCGTAGGGATATACATAGGAGAGCTGCCCGGCAATCCGTTCCTTCCACTCTGGCTCGGGCTGCTGTAAGCTGGCCAGAAGCTGGATCCTGGAGAGGCCTTCTTTTATGGTATCGTGGCGCGCTGTTTTTTCCAGTTCAGCCTGCCTTAACAGGGTCACAGGGCAAGGCTGTGAGGCGCAGCTGTTGGCCAGCAGGAGGAACTGGAGGAAGGTATTGCTGTTTAAGCGGCTCAAAAAAGAGAGGAAGCCGTCTTCTGCCGTAACTGCCTGGATGGACGGCAGTTTTTCGCCTGCTTTCTTGAGGACGCCAGTCAGGATCAGCTTTTCTTTTGCCCGTGTCAGAGCCACGTAGAGGACACGGAGTTCCTCGCCGATATTTTCCATAGCTGTCTGGCGCGCCAGGAGCTGGCGGGTAAGGCCTGGCGTGCGCAGGCGGCGGCTGATATCCACGCAGTCCATGCCAATGCCCAGGCGGGGATGGAGGACGACCCTCTCCCGGATGTCCTGGGTGTTGAACATCTTGCCAAGGCCGGAGACAAATACAATGGGAAATTCCAGGCCTTTGCTTTTGTGGATGCTCATAATACGCACAACGTCTTCTGCCCCTTCTCCTTCGGCCAGGGCAAAATCCACGTCATATTTCTGCAGCTGCTCCATGTAGCGGATAAAGTGGAACAGTCCGCGGTAGCTGGTGCCCTCATAGGCTATGGCTTTTTCTACCAGCATTTCCAGGTTTGCACGTTTTACCTCGCCTCCTGGGAGGGCATAGACATAATCCTGATAACCCGTTTCTTCTAAAATCTGGGAGAGCAGCTCATGGATGGGGGTATAGCTGGCTTTCTGGCGGTATTTGCCCAGCAGCTGCAGGAACTGGGCAAGTTTCTCCTGTAACGGTTGGGAATGGCTGGCAGCCTGCCGCATTCCTTCCCCTGGGGCGGCTTCTTCTATGCTATGCAGCTTCCCTTCCCCTGAAGAGGCTTCTTCTATGCTATGCAGCTTCCCTTCCCCTGGGGCGGCTTTCCCCTCTGCATAAGATATGGCCGCCTGGTAAAATTTTTGTTTGGGAAAGGCGGTGCGGATCCTGGCCAAATCCTCGCCGTCCAGGCCTACAATGGGGGAGGACAGGACGGCGGCCATAGGGATGTCCTGCCTGGGGTTGTCCAGAAGGCGCAGCAGATTTAAGGCGGTCTGGACTTCAATGGCGGAAAAATACCCTGTGCCAGTGGCGGCACGCGCGGGGATGCCCATTTCACCCAGTGCTTGCACAAAAGCTTCTGACCAGCCGGTAAGGGAACGCAGCAGGATGACGATATCGGAATAGCGGATGGGGCGCAGGCTGCCCGGCTGCGGGTTTCCCCCTGCATCTGTCCCGGGCATCTGGGCAGTTACTTGCTGGGCTTCCATAAGCCTCTGGATTTCCATGCCCACGGCCTGGGCTTCCAGCTCTGGGGCTTTCTTGTCCCTGCTTTCGCCATCTGGCTCCACCACCAGGAACCTTGGGTCAAACATCCCCGGCTCTCCCTCGGGGAAGGATGCGCCTGGATAGAGGGCTGCCTGGCTGTCATAGGTGACGTTCCCGATATCCGCTTTCATCATCCGATAGAACATGGCGTTGACAAAATCCAGCACCTGCGGGCGGCTGCGGAAATTTTTGTGCAGGTCAATCCGCTGGCGGCTGCTCTCCTCCTGGGTGTACGTGCGGTATTTTTCCATGAAGAGTTCCGGCCTGGCCATGCGGAAACGGTAGATGCTCTGCTTCACATCCCCTACCATAAAAATATTACAGGCGCCTTCGGATTCCCGGGAAACGGCCTTTAGGATGGCCTCCTGGACATAATTAGAATCCTGGTATTCGTCAATCATAATCTCCTCATATCCCCTGCGCAGTTCCTCTGCCGTCCGGGTGGGCTGGCGGGTCTCTTCATCCACCAGGGCTTTGAGCGCAAAATGCTCAAGGTCATTGAAATCGAGCATATTCTTTTCCTGCTTTTTGGCGGAAAAGGCGCGGAGGAAGGAGAGGGTGACCTCCACCAGCATGTCCGCCACTGGGCGGATTTTCTGCATATCCGCCACCATCTGTCCGGGATCCTGGAAGAAGAACTGCTCCGTTGCCTTCTTGACGGAGGCCTTCACTTCATTGCGCAGCTTCTGCACCTGCTCTTTTTTCAGGGGATCGCCTGCGTACTTGCGGGCAGCCGGCAGGCGGCCGAAGGAAATGGACTGGATGTTCTGATAGAACTCCTGGTAAGACTGGCTATCGGCAGCGTCTTCCATCTGGCTGGCTTCCCTGCCCAAGAGCTCTGCATACATCTGCGGCCCGTCTTCCTCCATGCTGACTGCCTGGCAGAGGCGCATCTGCCGCGCCCATTGGCCGGTTAGGGCCTTTAGGTAGGCAAGGAGCCCCTTTGCCAAATCCAGGGACGCAAATTCCTCCATGCTGCTGATTTGGTAAGGCTCCCTGCAGCCTTCCAGCCACTCTTCCACCCAGGGGTAGCTCATAGCAAACTCAAACAGCTTTAAAACGGTATCCTTGAGTGGGGCATCGTTTTTGCCAGTGGCGATAGTTTCCGATAAAGTTAGGAACTCCGGCCTCGCCTCTTGGTAGTATTGTTCCAATACCCTGTCCAAGACATCGCTTTTTAAAAGCTTCAGTTCCCCCTCGTCTGCCACACGGAAATCGGGATCTAGGTCAATCCGATGGAAATAATTGCGTATCACATAGAGGCAGAAGCTATGTATGGTCGTTATCTGGGCATTGTGCAGCAAAGTCTGCTGCCGCCGCAAGTGGGCGCTGCCTGGCTGGCGGTCCACCGCCTGCTCTATGGCCGCGCCTATGCGCTCCCGCATCTCGGCGGCGGCGGCATTGGTGAAGGTCACGATTAGGAGGCGGTCTATGTCAATCGGATGCTTTGCATTGGTAATCTTTTGGATAATGCGCTCCACCAGCACGGCCGTCTTGCCGCTTCCTGCTGCAGCAGACACCAGGAGGCTGCGGCCTTGCAGGCTGATTACCTGCTGCTGTTCATAGGTCCATGTCCTTTCCATTTTGTGAGTGGCTCCTTTCTTGTGTTGGGATTATTAATGTACCTAACAGATAATATTCCGCAAACTACGGATCCGTTGTAATCCTATCATAACGGTCTATTGTATCTTTTATCAGGCTCCAATCTCCCCTAATATGCCAGCAACATTTTTCATGGCATTCTCATATACATAATAATGGCCTTTTGCCAGGCTTTTCTGCACAGACGATTGCGATATCCCTAAACGGTTCGCAACATTATTCTGGTTATCCTGATTCTTTAACATATCCCAAATCACCTCTTTTTGGCGTCCTGTCCATGTTTGTTCCATAGACTTCATCAATTCAAATATCGTATTTACCAACAACATCTGTGTAACGTTTTCCCCTTCCATCGCCAATCTGATATCTGAAAGTACGGCTTTATTCTTCTTTTCATTTTTTTTTAATATTTCAATAGCATCCCTTGCATTGTAATATCCCGGCCCATCTGCCCCCAATGCCATATCTGTATTTATTTCTGTTGTTATTTTACCCACTCCTATTCCAAACCTCACTTCTGTCGGACAAAGCTGCATCCTTATTTCCTGTATAATTTTAAGAGCATATTTCCCATTAGACAATAATCCCTGAAATTCATCTCCTAATGTAATAAGAAACTTTGCGGATATATCCCCTTCATATTTTAAATTAATTTCATCCAATACCATTTTCAGCTTATCTTGGACTTCTTTCCTTTCGGGTAACAATCTAGATTTTCTAATATCTCCTATAATCGCAATTAAAGGTTCTTCATAAAAAAAGAAATACATCGTTTCCCTTCCTTCTATAAATGCAGAAATATGGTTGCCTTTAACATTTAAAGTATAGCAGTTTTAAGGTGAATAATCAATACTTATTCACTCTAGAGGCTATAATTTGTTTTTATTTTTTTAAATCAATTTCCCCCCTTCCCTATTTTGCCTTCTCATGGTAGAATAGGCATTCAGCATGGAAAATATGTATCTTTACAAAGGCAGGTGGAAACATGGGAAAACTATCAAAATTTATTGGAAACAAGGATTTCTACAAAATGGTGCTGATGATTGCCGTGCCGATTATGGTGCAGAACGGCATCACAAATTTTGTCAGCCTTCTGGACAACATTATGATCGGGCAGGTAGGCACGGAACAGATGTCAGGGGTGGCCATTGTCAACCAGCTGATCTTCGTCTACAACCTCTGCATCTTCGGCGGGGTGTCCGGCGCCGGGATCTTTACGGCGCAGTATTTCGGCCAGGGCAACCATGAGGGCGTACGCCAGACGATGCGCTTTAAGCTGTGGATGTCTGCCATTATCACAGCCCTCACCGCCCTCCTCTTCTGGGCTGGCGGGACGTCCTTAATCAATGCTTACCTGACTGGGGATGGATCTGCCGAAAGTGTTGCCGCTACCCTGGGCTATGGCCGGCAATATTTATGGATTATGCTGACGGGGCTGCCTGCCTTCGCCATTGTGCAGACTTATTCCAGCACGCTGCGGGAATGCGGGCAGACGATCCTGCCGATGAAAGCGGGAATTGCGGCAGTCATTGTGAACCTGAGCTTCAATTATATCCTGATTTACGGGAAGTTCGGCGCACCTGCCCTGGGCGTTGCGGGCGCTGCGATTGCAACAGTCCTCTCCCGCTATGTGGAAATGCTGATTGTAGCCGTGCAGGTACATAGGAAGCAATCCGAATACGCCTATATTTCTGGGCTGTACCATACCTTAAAAGTACCGAAATCTTTAACGCTGCAAATCATCAAAAAGGGCAGCCCGCTTTTGTTTAACGAAACCTTGTGGGCTGCTGGGATGGCGATGCTGACGCAATGCTACTCCATCCGCGGGCTCAATGTCGTGGCCGGGCTCAATGTGTCAAATACCATCAACAATGTGTTCAATATTGTATTTATCGCCCTGGGGGACTCGGTGGCCATTGTCGTGGGGCAGCTCCTTGGCGCGGGGAAAATGAAGGAGGCGCGGGATACAGACAACAAGATGATTGCCTTTTCTGTGATGTGCTGTACGGGCGTGGCCATAGTTATGTTCCTGCTGGCCCCGCTGTTCCCAGGCCTCTACAAGATCAATGACGAAGCTCGGCAGCTTGCGCAGTATTTTATTATGGCAACGGCTGTCTTTATGCCGCAGAATGCATTTCTGCATGCCACTTATTTTACCCTGCGGTCGGGCGGGAAGACGATTATTACTTTTCTTTTTGACAGCGTGTTTATCTGGTGCGTAAGTGTATTGCTGGCTTATCTCTTCAGCCATTATACGGCGCTTCCGGTGGTCGCCGTGTATGTGTTTGTGCAGCTGGGGGACATTATTAAATGCACGATTGGATTCCTGCTGGTGAAAAAGGGGGTGTGGCTGCAGAATATTGTGGAATAGTAGGCGGAATAACAGAAAAGACGTTACTTTTTTGGGTGGGAATGGATGGCCATACGTTAATTACAGAAAAACGCCCGCTTATGGCATCTGCAAATGTTCTTTCTGGATTCTGCCGATATAATGTATGCTGGGCATAAAACAGCAAGAAACGGCAAAGGCGTACGATATTGATGCTAAATTTAATGAAAGAACGTTGCAAACATTTATAAGGCAGGTGATTTCCATGCTGTCAATCGCAGTATGTGATGATGAGATCCTAGAATGCTGCCGCCTGGCACAGATGATTAAGGATATTTTAGATGCGATGGGCCTCCCTTATCTTCTCCGCCAGTTCGGCAGCGGGAAGGAACTGCTGCAGGCAGCCGGCAGCTTTGACATCCTCTTCCTGGATATCCTGATGGCAGATTTGGATGGGATGGAGACGGCACGCAGGCTGCGGGAAAAATCGCCGGGCGGCATCTTGATTTTTCTTTCTTCCAGCAGGGATTATGTATGGGATGCCTACGACGTAGAGGCCTTCCATTATTTATTGAAGCCCCTCAATAAGGAGAAACTGCAGAAGGTACTGCAGCGGGCGGCGCGCAAGGCCGAATCGCGCCCGCAGGAATTCCTTTTTGTCGGCAGCGAACGCCAGAAGGAGAAGCTGTTCCTGGATGGCATTTACTATTTTGAAATCCAGGGACGGATTGTGGATGCCCATGGGGCAAACGGCGTTTTTTCCTACTATGGGCAGATTGGCGCCCTGGAAAAAAGCCTGCAGGGCAAGGGCTTTTTCCGCTGCCACAAAAGCTACCTCCTAAACCTGTCCCATGTAGACGGCTATAACTCGCAGGAGGCAATCTTAGACAATGGGGAACGGATTGTCATTGCCAAGAGAAGATATGGGGCATTTTGCAGGGAAATGCTGGCGTATATGAAAGCTAACGGCGGTATTTTCTGAAAAGAAAGGAAGATGGAATGGATATGGAACAGTTCCTAACCGAGGAAAACCTGCTGGCTGCGGCGGCATACCTGGGATATGCCTGGGCAGCCACGGATTTTTTGAGCCGCTGCCTGGGGAAAGCCCGCATACCCAAAACGGCCTTCGCCTCCCTCCTATTGGGCGGCTTGCTGCTGGTGCGCATGGCTGCCATCCATTGCCGCTTTCCCCCTATTGCCTTCCCCTGCCTCTGCCATCTGCTGTTGATTGGGCTGGCGCTGCTGCTCTTTCGCGGAGAATGGGAGAAGAAGCTGCTGGCTGCCGCCCTGGCCTTCGCCGCAACGACGCTGGCCGGGGATTTCTTTGGCGCTGCCCTCTCTTTTCTCTCCCTGCTCTGGCTGCATGCTGTCCAGGGGCTGGAAGCCCCTATCCTGGAAGGATGGGCGCTCCCTCTTCTGGATGCCGCCCAATACGCCGTCAAAATTGGCATACTGGCCTGGATGGCAAGGCGCCTTGCCCCGATCTTTTCTGGCAAAATCAGGACATGGTACCTGCTGCTGGCTCTCCCGCTGCTGGCGCTTACCGCCGTAGCGAATCTGGCGGGATGGGGCGCAAGCAATGGCATCCTGCTCCAAAGCAGGGGAAACATGGGGATTTATTATGACCAGCTTTTTAGCTATGCCGGCATTGGCATATTGGCCGGGCTGTCCCTGTTCGCGGCAGGCTCCTATGTATTTGGGATGCATCGGATTTATCTGGAACAGCAGAAAAACAGCCAGTATTCCAGCCAGGCGGCCGCTTATCGGATGCTGCTGGAACAGTACCGCCAGACAGAACGGCTGCGGCATGACATGAAAAACCATATCCTTGCCCTATCTGGGCTTTACGAACACAAGGACTGGGATAACATGGGCTGCTACCTTGCGGACCTAAGGGACTGCGGCGGCATCAGCGCCCCGGGGGAAGCAACCGGGAGCCTGGCCGTAGACGCCCTTTTGTGCCACAAACAGCGCCTTGCAGAAGATCAGGGCATTGCCTGGGAATGCGACGTGCAGATCCCAAAGCCATGCCGCGCCTATGCATTCGATCTATGCGTACTCTTTGGCAACCTCCTGGACAATGCACTGGAGGCCTGCGGGCAGTTACCGGACAGCAACTGCCCGTTTATACACATCCAGGCAAGAGCCGTGAAAAAATGCTTCCTGCTGGAAGTAAAAAACAGCACGGCACAAATAGCATCCCATAGGCACATTAACAGCACAGCAAACACAGCCTCCTGCGAGGAACTTTTCCCTGGCAGGCCGGCCGTTGCGGACGGGCATGGAATTGGTCTGCAAAACGTCAGGGATGTAGCAGACAAACATCACGGCATCCTGGAAACAGGGATAAAAAACGGCGTCTTTACAGCCTCCCTGCTGATGCCGCTGCCAGAAGAAAAAAAGCCTGCACGAAAAGATGCTAAGGAGATGGAAGGATGGATTTAAGAACAGAACGGCTGCTGCTCAGGCGTTGGCAAGATACAGATGCGGAAACTCTTTACAAATATGCCAAAGACCCTGCGATTGGGCCAATTGCAGGATGGAAGCCCCATAAAAATATCGAAGAAAGCCTTGAAATTATCCGAACGATATTATCTGGCGCAGAGTGCTATGCGATTGACGGCCGTTTGGTGCGGCTATTATGAGGGAAACCTAAAATCCAAACGGGTTCAGGAAAAGCTAGGTTTCCTTTATCACCATACCTGCAATGAAGTTCCCGTGCCACTGCTCAATGAAATAAGAATCGGCCATACCAATTATATGACCAAAGAACAATGGCTAAAAAATCAGGCACACTCGTTAAAACAGATCTGATATGGGAACAGATATCATATTAAAACGGATCAGATATGGCAACGGATATGGCATGGAATCCTCCTTTTGAGACATCCCTCTAACAATCGGCAGCCTTACTTCCGAAAAAAAGAGAAAGCAAAGGAGGGTTACTATGCATATTAAAACAATGGAAGGGCTCGTAGGAGCCAGGACAAACATGAATCTGGTCAATACGCCGATGCGGGTCTACCGGGACGCCGAGCGCAGGGGCGACCTGGCCGTTATGGAACGGGCGCTGGGGTATGCAGGGGAATTTGCCAGCAAGGCCGTAGAATACCAGGCAACAGCAGAGGAAGGGATGGAAAAAGACGCGGAAGCCGCTAGGGAAGAACAGGAAAAAATGCGTGAAGAAGCCATCCAGGCACACCAGGAAGAACAGGCCAGGCTGGAAGCGCAGACGAACAAAGCCCACGAAGAGAAAAAGGCAGAAGACACGCAAAATGCAGAAGACACAAATCCAGCGGCTACCCAAAACATTGCCGCCCCTCAAAACACTACAGCTACAGCAAATGTTCAAGCAAGTCCGACGTCCCCTATGATTTTGACGCCCAGAACCCTTCCCGCCCCAACGGCAAACACCGCCGCCAAAACAACCTTCTATGGGAATACGGGAAAAGCTGCCCCAGCCATGCCGTTGGCTCCCTATATTTCTGTAAGGCTCTAATTTCCTAGTGTACTGATACATTGGCTATTCTGCGTAATATCACCAGTGATTTACCGTTCTATGCACTAACATTTATAAAGCAAAAGGCACAGGGCTGCTTCGTTCCATAGCCATGTGCCTTTCTTATTTCTATCTCTGCCTGCTGATATTTTTCAGCCGGAAAGAAGCAGTCAAATCTTTCAACATACTGGACTGCGACGACAATTCCTCGCTGGCCGCCGCACACTCCTGGCTGGTCGCAGAATTGTTCTCCACTACCGTCGAAATCTGCTCAATACCGACAGCTACCTGATCCATTGCCAAAGTCTGCTTTTCGACTGCGTCTACGACCTGATCCATCTTCACCGTTACATTGCCGGCAAGTTCTCCTGTCCGTTCCAGAGCCTCTGATACCCGATCCATCACTTTGCCGCCTTCCACAATCGTTACCGCAGAGCTTTCAATCAATTCCTTGGTCGCTTTGGCAGCCTCATCCGACTTTGACGCAAGATTACTGATCTCTTCCGCCACCACAGCAAAGCCTTTGCCTGCGGCGCCTGCTCTGGCTGCTTCCACAGCTGCATTCAGCGAGAGAATATTAATCTGGAAAGCAATATTTTCTATCGTTGCAATAATGGTGCGAATCTCTTTCGAATCGTTCGAGATACGATCCATCGACGCACTCAGTTCTTTCACGTTCTCCATGCTGATATTCAGCTGTGCCCCGGCCTGATTGGTAATCATGCCAACCTCTGCTGCCGCAACCGAAGTCTGTTTTGCGCCTTCCGAAATATCCGTGATCGTTGTTGAGATTTCTGTGACAGAGCCGGCCTGCTCGGTAGCTCCCTGAGCCAAAGCCTGTGCGCTTGCAGACACCTGTTCCGAACCGTCTGATACATGCCTGGCGCTGGCAGCAATCTGCCCCATCGTCTGATTTAACGCACTGAGAATACTTTCCAGGGACTCCTTGATCGCTTTAAAATCCCCTGTATATTCCCGCTGCGTATTCTGTGTCAGATCGCCTTTCGCAATGGCTCCCAGTACTTCAGCGATCTCTCCGATATAAGTACGCAGATTGCCGACGGTTTTCTCAAATATCTCTCCTAAAAGACCAATTTCATCATTGGAGCGGACGCCGATTTCAATTTCCCTGCCGTCAGCCAGCCCAAGTTCTCCGCTTTCCAACTGCATAGCCGCTTGTGTAATCTTGCCAAGCGGGATCGATATACTCTTTTTCAAATATACCATCAGGAAAAGAATGCAGACGATAATCACCGCCAAACTGATCACTATGGCATATTCAATGATCCTGGCAGTTTCCTTCTCTGCGTCCTCTAAGGATATTCCCGCAAAAATCAGCCCGTCAACCTTGCCGTCCTCTCCCTTTGTCGGCACATAAGAACACAAATATGTAGATCCCAGAATATCCGCCTCACCCACATAGGTCTTTCCCTGCTTTAATACGATATCTATCAGTTCGTCAGACAGCTTAGTTCCCACTACGCGTTCTCCGTTCTTCATCACCGTACTATATGCCCTGGTATCGCCTTCAAAAATAGTAAACTCACAATCCATGCGTTCCTTCAGTCCGTCCAAGACCTGATTCATATTATCCTCCGCCGATGTACGTTCCAACTCATACGCAAGCATATTTGTGCCATCCGTACAAATCTCTATCTGCAGGCTTCTGACCAGGGAATTGAACATAGTAACGCAGATTGCCACCGCAAAAACAATGGAGACAGCCAGCATAATTACTACTACATTACCAACTTTTTTCCCAATACGTTTATTTTTTTTCCTACCCTCTTTCATATATGTCATTTTCCTCCGTTATCTTCCCATTTTAAAATATGATCCCCGTTCGGCATATTCTTTGCTGTCATAAACTATATCCCGTTCTGTCCAATAATCAAAATATAGATAAAGATATTCCAATTTCAGCACAAACCTGTTCTGCTTTTTCTTTCCATCATCCTATATGCGGAAACTGATTTGAGCCATGATATCACCTCTTTCATTGATAATGATATTAGGATACCCTATATAATAGCATTTGTAAAGCATTTTTCTATACATATATTTGTGCCGGGGCGCCAGGCACAGCAGCGTATCCCCTGCCTCCCGCGAGCGGATGCCTGGCTCATGTCATAGAATCACTACAATAGGCCAATCCTTATCATTCAGCGGGATAGCTCCCGAACCTGCCCCGATTGTAATTTACCTTAAAACTACTATAACCTGCACAGATTTACCATTCAACGGCAAATCGTGCAGGTTATAGCAATATATTACTCCGGCGGTTAAATTAGGAAAATTTGTTCTGCGCAATCTGGTGCGATATTTAACCGCCGGAGTAATACCTACCAATTATCAGCATTTTATCTATTACAAATTTTTCACAAACAGGCAGCGGATTGCATTGAGCACGGCCAGAACCATCACGCCCACATCTGCAAAAATCGCCAGGTACATATTGGCAATGCCGAGCGCCCCCAAAAGCAGGCAGGCAAATTTAATGCCCAGCGCCAGTGTGATATTCTGATAGACAATGCCCAGGCATTTCCTGGAAATTCGGATTGCCTTGGAAATCTTCAGCGGGTCGTCATCCATCAGGACAATGTCCGCCGCCTCAATGGCTGCGTCAGATCCCATGGCTCCCATGGCAATGCCGATATCCGCACGGGAAAGGACAGGGGCATCATTGATGCCATCCCCGACAAAGGCAAGCTTTGCCTTCCCAGATTTCCCATGCCGCCCGCGCATAAGCTCTTCCACCTTAGACACCTTATCCCCCGGCAGCAGCTCGCTGTATGCCTCGTCAATGCCCAGGGACGCCGCCACCTGGTCTGCCACCTTCTTTATATCGCCGGTCAGCATTACCGTTTCCTCCACGCCCGCTGCCTTCAAGGCAGAAATTGCCTCCTTGGCATGCGGCTTTACCAAATCTGAAATCACGATATGCCCTGCATATGTCCCCTGGATTGCCATATGGATAATTGTGCCTGTCTCGCGGCAGTCCACATACGGGATGCCAAGCCGCCTCATCAGCTTGTCATTGCCGGCGGCAACCTCCATGCCGTCCACTTTGGCCAGGACGCCGCTGCCGCTGATTTCCTGGATATCGCTCACGCGGGCGCGGTTCGGCTCCTTGCCATAAGCACGCTTAAGGCTTTTACTGATGGGGTGCGAGGATGCGCTCTCCGCCAGCGCCGCATATTCCACCAGCTTCTGTGCCTCCATCTGATTGTGGTGGACGCCATTTACCTCAAAAACTCCCTGTGTCAGCGTGCCGGTCTTGTCAAATACCAGGCATTTTACCTGGGAGAGAATTTCCAGGTAATTGGAACCCTTCACCAGGATGCCTTGCTGGCTCGCACCGCCAATCCCCGCAAAAAAGCTCAAGGGAATGCTGATGACAAGAGCGCAGGGGCAGCTAATCACCAAAAAGGTCAGCGCACGGTATATCCAGACCCCCCAGTCCGCCGCAAGACCCAGAAACAGCATACGGACCACCGGTGGCAGCAGAGCCAGCGCCAATGCACTGTAACACACAGCCGGCGTATATACCTTGGCAAATTTAGAGATAAAGTCTTCGGATTTCGACTTCCTGGAGCTTGCGTTCTCCACCAAATCCAAAATTTTGGATACTGTGGACTCGCCAAATTCTTTCGTTGTACGGATTTTCAGTACGCCTGTCATATTGATGCACCCGCTGACAATCTCATCCCCAGGCTTTGCCTCCCGCGGCAGGCTCTCCCCGGTCAGGGCGCTGGTATTCAGGGTGGAAATGCCTTCCACGGCCACCCCGTCAATCGGCACCTTTTCCCCTGGCTGGACAACAATCACGCTGCCAATGGCGACCTCATCCGGGTCAGCCTGTATAAGCCTGCCATCTTCTTCCACATTTGCATAATCGGGGCGGATGTCCATCAATTCGCTAATGTTACGGCGGCTTTTCCCCACGGCATATCCCTGGAACCACTCGCCAATCTGATAGAACAGCATCACGGCAATCGCCTCCAGATAGTCCCCGTTCTCATAAATAGCCAACGCCATCGCGCCGATGGTGGCGACCGCCATCAGGAAATTCTCGTCAAATACACGTCCATTGCGGATGCCCTGAAAGGCCTTCCGCAGAATATCATGGCCGATGATTCCATAGTCTATAAGGTAAAGGGCAAGCCGCGTGATACGTCCTGCTGCCGGAAAGAGGATCCTGTCCAACGGCTCGAAGCCCTCTGCCGTTACCAATTGCAGCGCCAACAGCAGCATGGCGGAAACCAAGATGCGGATAAGCATCTTCTTCTGCTTCCTGTTTAGCCTATCCTCCCCGCTCCTTTCCTTAAGAAAAAGAAAGATCGCCGCTGCCGCAACCACGGCGGACAGCAATCCATTGATGATTTGTTCCTGCATAAGATCCTCCTTTCTTGAAATTGCTTCCTCGTATATTCATCCGAAAGAACGCCGCATTCTTCCACTATCGCCATGCCGCATGTTCACTTGTGTTTAAAATCACAGAAAAATCTCACAGTCCGGCTCCACTTTCTGGCAGGCCTTTAAGACATTCCCCATCACCGTTTTCGGCTCCTTGCCATCCTCAAACTCTACAATCATTTTCTGCGTCATAAAATTGACGGTAGCATTCTGTACGCCAGCGGTCTTGCGGGCGGCGTCTTCCATTAAATTTGCGCAGTTCGCGCAGTCCACTTCAATTTTGTACGTTTTTTTCATTATAAAATCCTCCTGCTCTGTCATTATAAAAGATTTAATGATTAAATACTTGTTTAATCATTGCAGTTATAATATAATATATCTATCGCAGCAAGTCAATGCCCTGCATCTATTCTCTGCCAAACGGGCAAAATGTATTTCTATTTGGGCGAAAAACTATTTCGAAAGAGAGGATACCTCACATGTATATGAAAAATTTACCGCATGCTCATGGAACAGCGGCAGAAACCTCTGCCATCCAAGAATTATTGGGACGTGTGAACGACTTCCAGGCGGTGGCGGACGTATTCCGGCAGCTTGGCGACACTACTAGGATCCGCATCTTCTGGCTCCTATGCCATTGCGAAGAATGCGTCCTGAATATCTCAGCTCTGATGGAAATGTCAAGCCCTGCCATTTCCCACCATTTACGGATGCTGAAGAGCAGCGGCCTGATTGTCCCGCGTCGGGAAGGCAAAGAAGTGTACTACCGCGCCTCAGATACCGATCAGAGCCGCCTGCTGCACCAGATGATTGAACAGGTTATGGAAATCACCTGCCTAAACCCATAATCATACAATACAGCATCCAAAAAACACATTACGCTTTATGGGAAAAAGAATAAAAAAATGATACCCGATACGAATCGGAAAAGAAAGGACATTATCCTTGTTATGGAAAAGGAAATAAAAAAAACGGGAGCAGGGCTGCCGTCCTGCCCGCAGGGACAGGCCGAATCCCTTTCCCTCTATCCAGGCATACGGCTCTATCCCCTCCTGACAGAAGCAGATACTGCCCCCCTACAGCAGCATAGCCTAAAACACATCCTGGAAATTCATCACTGCCGCGCTGGGCGGATTTGCTGGAAAACAGAAAATGAGAATGGAATCCACCTTGGACCCGGGGACTTTTCCCTCCGCAGCTCAGACGCCGGCACAGACTTTCACCTATGCTTTCCAGCCGGGAGCTATGAGGGGCTGATGCTGCGCATAGACTTGGAGGAATTTTCTGCGCATCCGCCAGAATTGCTGGCCGGGACAGGCATTGAGGGAGAAATGCTCTGTAAAAAATGGTGCAAGAACGGCGCTTTTGCTTCGTTCGCGGGAAATGTGCAGACGGACGCTATTTTCTCGGCATTCTATGGGCAGCCAGAACACCTGCAGCTGGCATACCAAAAGATCAAATGCCTGGAGCTGCTCCTATTTCTGGGCAAAAAGAAAGCCGCCCCAGCAGAACCGCTGACCGAATTCCAATCGGAACAGGTTGCCATCATCCGCGCCATCCACGACCAGCTCACACAGAATATCCGCCAGAGGATTACCATCGAATCCCTCTCCCGGCAATACCTGATTAACCCCACAACATTAAAAGAGGTATTCAAGTCTGTGTATGGAACCTCCATCGCGGCGCACATCAAAGAGCACCGCATGGAGCTGGCGGCACAGCTGCTGCTGGAAACAGACCTGCATCTGGCGGAGATTGGGCAGCAGGTCGGCTATGAGAGCCAAAGCAAATTCACCTCCGCCTTCAAGGCGTATTACCAGATGCTGCCAACCGAATACCGCAAAATCCACCGAACATAATGCCCCCTTACAAAAAATCCTCCGCCAGCAAAAATGTCCCCACCTTTTTTACGGCCCCTGTCATATGGATTGCCCCATCTTCGCTGATTTCTATCAAAAGGCTCCCGCCTGGCATATGCACGGTGACTTCCCCGTCCACCAGCCCCATCCGGTGTGCGGCGGCAGCTGCTGCACAGGCGCCTGTGCCGGAAGCCAGCGTATAGCCTGCGCCGCGCTCATAGATTTCAATCGCCAGGTTTTGGCGGTCAATTACCTTGCAGAGCTGCATATTGATACGGTTGGGAAAATATGCAGCGCCTTCCACATAAGGGCCGAGGGATTTGGCTTTCTGTGGCGTAATTTCTTCCATCATAATCACACAGTTGGGGTTGCCGATCGACAGGCAGGTGGTATTATAATCGTTGTCATGGAAACGTAGGTGGGCGTTTACCACCTCGCCCTCTAAGCCGGAAAGCGGGATTTTGTTGCCTGCGTAGACCGGCTTGCCCATATGGATGCGCATCCGCCCATCTTCCTGGCTCAGAAATTCAATCTCAATTAACCCTCCCAAGGTATGGAGGGAAAAGCTCTGTGCCGTTACATAGCCCTCTTCTAATAGGTATTTTGCAAAAATCCGTACGCCATTGCCGCTTTCCTCCGCCTCGGAGCCATCCGGGTTGAACATGCGGAGGCTGATTGCCCCTTTCTTTGGGATTGGGCCATATAGGAGGCCGTCTGCGCCTGCGCCAAAATGCCTGTGGCACAGCCGCCGGATGACCTCTGGCTGAAGGAGCGGGCAGGGCCTGTCACCGTCCGGCATCCCCGTGCATAAGGAAGAGCCGAGGCTGCGGGGTTTGGCTGTATCTTCTGCCATATCTGCCCCCGTGCATAGGGGAGGGCTGTTCTTATTCGGATCCAGCACCAGGTAGTCATTTCCCAGGGCATGGTATTTACTCAATATAATTGCGGACATGGGCTCCTTCTACTTCTATTACGATAGCTTCTCTTAGTTACAGAGTATGTAGGAAGGGGGATTTTGGTGCATTATTTCTTATATCCTTCCTTTTTCTAATTCACATCTAAACCTTCTTTGCATTTAATTGTTTTATCAAATCTTGAACCCAGGCTTCACATGGTTCATCAATCGGCGCTATCTCCGGTCTTCTTTGTACGAATGATTCAACCACTGCCAAAAGCCATCTCTCCGAAATTCTATCCAACTCTGTCTGTGCAATATGTTTTGTTTGATATGCCAACCACTCATCAAAAGAAAGCAATTGTATTTCTACTCCTGTTTCAAAAGCAATTTCTTCTACACGCTTAACAATATCTTTTCTTCTGTCTACTTCACCATCAACAATGAAACCAGCCACCTTTACTCCCGGTGAAGTCAATATTTTATCACGTAATTCTTCCAGCTCATCTCTAAGATATGGCTTTCCATATTTTGCATCCCACGCTTCAACAATTACCTTTCCATCTTTAAGTTCAACATCACCAATATTTCTGTGTTTCTTATTCGCTGATCTCATTTGTGATATTGGTACAAGTTCTAAATCCCCAAGCATATTAGATTCGGATATTGCCTGCATAAATCCATGAATCACTATTTCAAATGCCCTTGCAGAATATTCCGTTTCACTGAAAAAGGATTTCATAAATCCTGAAATACAGTCAAATTCTTTATATTTAAACTCTTTTGCTAAAGCAACTACCTCTTCTGCCATACGATTAAAATCGTCAGATTTATTCTTAAGCTGTGCCATCAAATAATACAAACCTAATTTTGCAGGCATTCTTTCCTCTTCAATAGCATCAACGAGATCTATCCATTCTGTAAACGGGCCTCTCATTTCTGCTTTATACAATTTTGAATAAGGGTAATTTTCTGCTAAACTTCTTGTCATAAACACACCAAATTTATTTACATTCAGCAGCCCTTGTTCTCTTAAAAAAGGGGTACTATAGGTCGAATCAATCGTACGCATTGAAATACCATCTACCCACGAAAATGATCCCCTTCTGGTCGTACCTTTATGTAATCTTATACTTTGTTCCGGAGCAATGCTTTTAATCGTTAATTGCAGAAATGCCACGCCAACTAAAGCTCTTCCCACCTCGCTTGTAATCCCTTTCACAAGACGTTTCAAAAGTGTCTTATTTTCTCTCGACAATTCTTGAAAATCCACATCTGGAAGTTCCGTCATAATTTTGTATAAATAGCCTTCCGCCAAAACATTATTAATCTTTTCATAACGCTTCTGCGTAGCCGCATTCTGAAAACCTTCATAATATGTTGTTACAATATTATTCTGATATAATTCGTATCTATCCAAATAAATATCCAAATGGCTATTATCTTTTTCGTTTTTATCAGCCATGTTATTTTACCCTCTTTCTTAGTTGAACACTTTGTGGTGTTAGGGTTGGGAACGCATATGGAACCAGCCAATAACCTTCCTGTATCTGTGGATTAGTGCTATTATTTCTAATCTCATAGCCTATACTTCGCAAAAATTCTGCAACATCTGCTAACTTATATTCTGGAACTTCCCAGCACGATGACAAATCTTGTGAAGAAATCATTTCTGTAACATGTTTTCCTTCTACCACTTTTTTTATAATCGCTGCATATTTAAATTCCGTATTAATCTGACATTCACATTTAATTTTGGGAACATATTGATAATAACCATTAAGTTGTACCAAATCTGCTTTTATGGAATTAATAATCAATTCATGTTCAAATGCTTTCCACGCAACCGTAAATGCTCCTGCTTCCTCTGAATATATCCACAATTCTACGGAAGAAATATCCAAATTCCAATCTACCACATTTGGTTTTATATTAATTAACATTTTACAATCTGATACCGAATCCTTCAGCGACCTAACCATAATCAATAACTTATCTCCCCAATTGACAGTAATGCTAAAACTAGCCTCATCTTTTTCTGTTATCTTAAAATAAAAGTTCTTTGTTAAAATACAAAAATACTCATGTGAATCTGGTAAAACAACACGGTTTTCTCTCATAGCAGCAATTGCCATCCTAGCTTTCTTTTGATATATTGCTGTAAGCGTACGCTTCCTTTTTCTAAAAGTAAGTTCTTCCCCTTCCTCTAACAAAGAAAGTTTAAATGGAAAATGTGTTTTAAACACCTGTTGTCTTATAGCCAAAGCCATCATTCTTGCTAATTGAGGCGGAACAGAATTCCCAATTTGCTTAACTGCAATTTGCTTGCTTCCGCTTATTTCATAATCATCTGGGAAAGTTTGCAGCCGCTTATATTCTGAATAAGCAAAAAAACGGTTCTCCCAATGAAAAGGGCCTGTATAAGCGCCGCCAGATGCTTTAATTGTTCTCACTGGCTGATTTGGGTCTGCTTTATAGAGAAAATCTGAAAACTTGGACCGCCAAGCAAAAATAGGAGTTGGATGTCCCATCTCTTCTGTATAGAAACTATAATTCAGGCCTGGGGGAATGTCATCCAGCAAAGCCCCATATCGACCACCGATTCCAGACTTATTTTCTTCTTCTGTTAATGCAACGCCCATCACTGCCGTTTCCGCATTGTAAAAAGGTTCATCATCTATCGAATCTGGGCCATGTGTAGGCCTTGGAAATTTAAACTTACCTTCTTTTAATCCTACGATAATCAAACGCTCTCTATGTTGTGGAACACCATAATCTGCAGCATCTACGATCCGATAATATAGCCTATATCCTGCCTCTGAAAAACTTTTTAAAATTTCTTTCCAAGCCTCCCCTTTTTGGGCGCCAATGATCCCATACACATTTTCAAATAAAAACCCCACTGGTTCAAGTTCTTTTAACAGTCGGACATATTCTTTAAAAAGAATGCCTCTAGCATCTGTAGTTCCTAAAACGCCATTCGCCCTCCGTCCCGCTGCACTAAACGTTTGGCAGGGCGGCCCTCCTATTATAAAATCAATATTTCCTAAATGTTGCGGTGTATATTCATTTATATCTATACAATTTACCTTTGAACTTTCAAAACGTTTTCCTCTTCCAGAATTTAACTCTAACGTTTTACAGAATTTACTTTCAATTTCTACTGATTCAACAATTTCAAATCCAACGTCATTAAATCCTATATCAAGTCCACCCGCACCAGAAAACAAGCTTAATGTTCTTATTGATGGTATCCTATTATCTATCAGATACTGTTTTATCGCTCTTCCAAACATATCCGGCCAGGCTGGAATATTTTTATCACAGCCGAATTTGTCACATATATCACTTAAAGTTGATTGTTCATTTCCTATCGTAAAAATACTTAATTGTTCCATGTCAACACCAAATCCTTATATTTTAATTTTCTATCCATAGCCACCGCTATGCCATCATCAATGTCTTGATCTATGATATCCATAATAGTACCTACCATATCCTAAGCTCATAGAACAATTTATTTCTCTTATCCCAGATAGCTTACAACCTCCGAAAGGCTGTCAAAAATTTCTGTTACGCCCAGCCGCCTCATTTCCTCAAAATCATGCTCAAACCCATAGGACACGCCGATGCAGGCAATCCCGGCTTCCTGGGCGCCCCTGGCGTCATATCTGGTATCCCCGATTAAGACAGCCTGCCCGGGCTCTGAAATATGTAAACGTTCCACTGCCACCTCTAACACCTGGATTTTGGTTCTAATGTTCTTGTCAATCTGGGCGCCGCAAATTGCGTCAAAATACCGCGCCACCTGGAAACGTTCCAATATCTGGAGGCAGAACGGCTCCGGCTTGGAAGACGCCAGGCCAATCCGAAACCTTTTTTGTCTCAGAGCCTTTAGGGCATCTTCCACGCCCGGATAAAGTTCGCATTCATTTACGCCTGTCACCCGGTATTCCCTGCGGAAAATGGCAGTCGCTTCCTTGGCTTTTTCCACAGAAAAGCCGTACTCCCTCTGGAATGATTCTTCCACGGGCGGCCCAATAAAACGCCTTAAGGTTCCGGGCGCCGCATCCGTTATCCCGAAAGCCTTCAGCGCAAGCTGGACACAGTTTGTAATTCCCCGCTCAGTATTCACCAGCGTGCCGTCTAAGTCAAACAATATGGTTGTCTTCTTCATACCGTACTTTCCTCCCTTGCTCATTTGCTTATGAAAGCCGCTCCAGCAGCTTCCGGCGCTTCTCGTCAAAGAGCAGCTCCTGGTTGTATTGGAAATAACGGGGGCAGTCACAGCCCTGCAGGAACTTCACGCTATGGTAATTGGAATTGAGTTCCGTAATGAACATTACCATTTCCTGGCCGCTGCCAAAAGCGCCCTCCAAAAAATCAAAGGCATATTCCAGGGCATGGGACGCTTCCTCCTGCCGCCGCTCATAGATGCCATTTTCTACGGCAAACAGTTCCTTCACCCGCCGGAAAGCCTGCCCTCTCTGGGCAATTCCCTCTAATTTCAACGTCTGGGCAAAACGTTCCATGGTCTGCAGCAGCCTGCGGTACTGCGCAACTTCCTCACGTCCTAATAGCTCCGCTTTCTTTTTCTGCTCATATGCGGCGGACACCTTCTGGCATATGCCGCCAAATACTTCCTGGGCGTCCCCGCTTCCTGCGCCCTTATCCCCCTGTACGCCTTCGCCGCTCTCTATTCGCACTTCCCCTGACGCTCCCCGAACCTCTATTCCGCCTTCCCCTGGCACGCCTTCATTATTTCCCATTGGCATTTCCCCTGGCAACGGCGCAGCCAGCGCCTTAAATTCCATCAGGCAGCTCTGCAGCCGTTCCATCTGCCATTCCTCTGACACGGCCTGTTTCAGGGCTTCATTGACCTTTGAGAGGATAAGGCCCAGGACGCTCAGACGCTCGTCAAAGGAGGCATGGGCAACCTTCTGAATGAGGATCTCGTCCAAATGCCCTTGGAAGATTTCTTCCAGCTGGTAATCAGCCTGATATTTATAATACAGCTCTAGGTAATTGGCAAAGTCCTTGGCAATCTTGGGGAACTGGATATACTGCGCCACCACTTCACGGTCTACCTCCTTGCCTAGCTTTTCATAGACACGGATAAAATTGGACAGATCCTCCCAGCCCCTGGGAGTGGCAAAATTCCTGCCGTCCACCGTGGTTTCCATCTGGTAAAAATGCTGTTTTCTGGCATTGAGGTAGGAAATCACCGCCCCGTGGAGCCCCTGCTGGTACGCATATTCCTTCCATACGCCAAAATCCGCTTCCACCTCTATCTTCTTCACACGATCCATGGTGACCATGTCAAATTCGCGGACAGACTTATTGTACTCTGGCGGGTTTCCTGCCGCCACAATTATCCAGCCTGCGGGAATCTTATGGTTGCCGAAAGACTTGTACTGCAGGAACTGCAGCATGGCCGGGGCCAACGTCTCTGATACGCAGTTTATCTCATCAATAAAGAGGATGCCTTCCCGAAGGCCTGTCTGCTCCATTTTCTCATAGACAGCGCCCACAATCTCGCTCATCGTGTACTCTGTCACGGCATATTCTTTCCCGCCATACTGTTTTGTGGAAATAAAAGGCAGGCCAATGGCGCTTTGCCGGGTATGGTGGGTAATCGTATAGGCCACCAGGGCAACCCCGCACTCCTTGGACACCTGCTCCATAATCTGCGTCTTCCCAATCCCAGGGGAACCCAGCAGGAAAATGGGGCGCTGGCGGATCGCGGGGATTTCATACGACCCGAAACCGTCTTTGGCCAAATATGCCTCTATGGTATTTTTAATTTCTTCCTTGGTCCGTTTAATATTCATTTTCTTCTAACAACCTTCTTCCATCGCATTGTCTTTGATTCCTAAGTGCTTCCTTACTCTGTTCCATATTCATTATCCTGCATTCCCTTTCTTCCATCGCACTGCCTTTGCATTTGCCCTCTGTCGTTTTGCTTGTCTCATACGCATGGCGTCACTACCCTTCTCTTATCTCCTCTTCGCCCAGAATCAGCTTGATCGCCCAGGGCGGCACATCCACATCCTGATAGTCTTCGCGGAAGAAGACAAACGCCGTATCGTAAGGCGGCTTTTTCAGGGGATACCTTCCATAACCGTCGGTAAAATAAATCAGCCCCCGCAGCTTGTGGAAAGCCTTTTTTGCCAAAAGCTTCTCTACATATTGGAAGACGGGCCGGAAATCTGTCCCGCCCATGCCCTTTACCTGGAAATCCTCCATATAGGCCGCAAGCTGCTGCTGGCTTTCGATAACTACATCCGACTGCACCCGCTCATCACACTGGATGAGATGGATACAGAACCGGCGGTAAAAGGATTCCGACTGGCTTAAGATGCCGTATGTCTCCTCCAGGAATTTCTGCACCAGGCTGGCCTTACAGGACATGGAAGTATCAATGGCAATTACAAAATCTTCGATTTTGTGGATCTCGCGTGTCTCCTGGTGCTCAATCAGGGGCATATTGCCATACAGCTCCATCCCATAATGGTAAAAGATATAGTCAAAGCTGTCCAAATCCACTTGCATCTCTTCTTTGAGGACGCAGAATTTCTTGAGGAACGCACGGTAATCATAGCGTTCCCGGTTCTCAACCCGCAGCTGCTCCTGCAGGCCTTGGGAATCCTCCGCAGCCTCTTTGGAAAACAGCTCCAGCTCCGCCTCCATCTTCTCACGGATTTCCTGCCATTGGTTCTGCTGCTCTAACGGGGATCTGGGGTCTTTTGCTTCCCGTTCCCAGAACGCATGGCTATCTACCGCAAATTCCTGTATCAGCCGGGCGATCGTGCGGGGATCTGGCTCTGCCTTCTGCAGGAGATGGAAGACAGCCTCGCCATGGATGACGGGGATTTTCTTCTGCAGGCCGTCATACACTGCCCTGCGGTAGGGCTTCGGCGGGTTGCGCAGGCAGCGGCAGCGCAGCCCGTCTATGATATGCTCCACGGCAAGGTCACAGGCAAGATCCCATAGGGCAGCTTCCCTGCGGCCGCGGGCATTCCAGATATGGCCAAACAGGCAATGGAGCAGGCTGTGGAGATAGCTGCGGTTTACGGGGACATTGCCGATTT
This sequence comes from uncultured Lachnospiraceae bacterium, assembly GCA_910577785.1. GTDB lineage: Bacteria > Bacillota > Clostridia > Lachnospirales > Lachnospiraceae > Petralouisia. The sequence goes on from CAJTNT010000001.1 coordinate 96,004, forward strand.
TGTATTGTTCCAGTAAAAATTCTGGGTTATAACGGAAGAACTGCCCATCAGTTGCCGTATGTGGGACTGCCATCGTCGGCTCGAAGGCCAGGCTATGAAGGGCCACGTCCAGGAAACGCATATTCAGGTATAGTTCATTTCTGCAATCGCAGAGGATTTCATTGCAGATTTCTATTTTTTCTAATAACTGCTCTTCAAACATAGCATGTAACCTTTCCTAACATTTCTATAATCAGAGGGCAAAACGTTTTTTCTTGCCCGGAAACCTGCTGTGCAGCACATGCAAAAGACGGCTCAATGCCCCTGCGTCGCCTCGGCTGTTTGCCGCCTGCACCAAAAGCTCCACTTCTTCCCTAGTCTCGGCAAAATCCTCCGCCAGCCATTGGAGGGCTTCCGTTTCCTCCTGTTCCAGGAAATATGCCGCGGCCTGCCGCAGATGCTGCCTGAGACAGGAACTGTACTCTCCCCTGGCAAGCCCGTCCAATGCATAAGGGTATTGAAGCCTTGCTGACGCTATCTCTATCATACTTATTATATCTATATTATATTTTCCCATTTGGAACAGATGGTCATATTCCTGGAACACCACCTGGGTATTGCGGAATGTATTGCGGTACTGGAGGCCCATGCCATGGATCTGGGTGGAAATAATCCTCGCGGGGGTATTTTCTACTGCTTCCTCAAAAAACTCCGGGTACATCAGGCGGTATGCCAGACTGCTTTCGCCCGGCAGAAAAGCGTCGACCCGCACGGACTGCCTGAGATCCTGCAGAATTTCCCGCAGGCAGGACTGTCCTTCCTTCTGGTGCAAGATTAGGCGGGACAGGCGTGTGCATCCCGTAAAGGCGCCCGCCCCCATAGAAGCAATATTGCTGTAAAATGAAAGCGTGGAAAAATGGATGCAGTTGTAAAACAGATACCTGCCCAGTCGCCGGATTGTATCCGGCAGAAACAGGGCTTCCAGGGAAGCGCCGCATATGCATGGCAGGCCGCTGCGGTTTGGCGGCTCCCCTTCCATTTCTTCGGCAAACGCATAGGCAGACAATTCTGTCACTGGAACCCCCTCTATTTCTCTGGGTACTACGACCTGGCTGCCTGTGCCATAACAGCGTACAATGCGGACGCCCCACTCTGTCCTCTCATAAGCAAAATCCTGTTCCATCCTGTCCCTCCCATCTTTGTAAACCTATTCCTTTATCATAGTATGCCTACTCCAGCCTCAGCCCTTCTTCTGTCAGACGGTAAACCTTATCGCAGACATCTTCCATAAACTTCCTGTCGTGCGACACACTGATAATCGTGCCGCCAAAATTTTTCAGCAGACCGCGGATGACCGGGTTGGAAAGCGGTGAAAAATTTCTCGTCGGCTCATCCAGCACCAGCACGTCATTCCCATCCATGCTCATCTTTAAAAATAAGAGCTTGGCCTTCTGCCCTCCGGACAGTTCTGAAATACAATGCCCCATTTCATCCGCCGTATATTTCATGCTCCCCAAATACGTGCAAATCCGGCTGGCTTCCTCCTTGCTGTATTCTTTTTGCAGGAATTCCACCGGGGTTTTGTGCATATCCAGCAATTCCTCATAATTCTGCGGCATATAGGCTGCGTGGATATCCTGCCTCTCCAAGAGTTCTCTGGCGATCCGCCGGAGCAGGGTAGTCTTCCCAACGCCATTTTTTCCGATTATGCAGATTTTCTCCGGCCCCTGCACCCTGAAATGGATGGACTTTGCCAGCAGCTTCTGCTGCGTCAATGGATTCGCCTCTGCATATAGCTTCTCCAAAGTAAAATCTAAAATTATTTTTCCATTTGGAATATTTATTTTATCAGAAAACTTTGCAAAAATCGCCGTTTCCACATCTGGGATTTCCAAATGGTTTTCTGCCTGCTTGTCCAGCCTCCTCCCCATGGCTTTTACAGTGTGCATCTTCTTCTTTAATAACCGGCCTCCATGGGGATCTTGCCGGCTGATGCTCTTCTGCTCGTGCTCTACCCTCTGCTGGATCTTGCGGAAGCGTTCCATCTGCTTTTCATGCTCACTGCGCTCCTTGCGGGCAAGCTGCTCCTGGTTTTGGAGGCTGTGCAGACGTTCCCTGATATACTGCCCATACCCCATCCTTGCCACCGTATGCCGCGCCAGCGTCTTCCGCCTGACTTGCTCCAAATGGATGATCACATTTGCCGTCCGCTCGATAAAGGTTTCATCATGGGACACATAGATGACTGGCAGGCTGCATTTCTGGATAAATCCTTCCAGCCACTCCAGGGTTTCCAAATCTAAGTCATTCGACGGCTCGTCTAACAGCAGCACATCTGGCTGCTCCAGCATAATCCCCGCCAGCTGCATCTTAACCTTTTCGCCTCCGGACAGCGTAGCGATTTCCCTGTCCTCATAAAAGAAGCCGTGAGGAATCCCAAGGCTTTTGGCCAACATTCCTAGCTCCTTTGGCGTCTTATCAAAAAATACGGGAATCTGATAAAAATATTGGGATACCATCCCTTTCTTCTGTTCTGGAGATAATTCCTGCGCCAGATAACCCAGGCGCGTCTGTCCCTTCAAAATCTCTCCGCTATATTCCGCATAGCCTTCAATCAGAGATTCCTGGTAAATCAGCTTCAGAAGGGTGGATTTTCCATTCCCCTCTTCCCCAATCATCACCACCTTATCTCCAGGGCGCAGGGAAAAGGAAAAATCCTTGACAATTTCTCTGTAATCCTGTTTATGTGTAATGCTTATATTTTTTAATTGTAACATGCATATCCTCCATTTTTGCCAAATCAAAATCTGCTTTCGGGCAGGCAGCTTCAAACTGTCACCGAAAGCAGATTCTTCCCAGCACAACTCTGATATCATGTTACGCCAACACGGCACTTAACGATAGGCTATGCCCTACCGTATCAGAACTATAAAAATACATGCCAGATTATCTATTTCGGTAACAGAAAAAGAAGTGCGCCTTACGCCCTTTGATACTCTTCATTCTTCTCTACACTTCTTTTACACAAAATAGATTATCTAAACATGCCGACCTCCATTTTATCATGATTCAGCCATTTGCGGCTCTTTTCCAATATTAACAATAGAAGCCGCCTTTGTCAAGCTAAATTTGCAAATCAAATATCCATGTAAGCATGGCTATTTTCCTCATTGCTCGCGGGAATAAGCGGCATAGCCTATCTGCATTTTGTGGAAATTGCATCCAGCATTTCCTTTACCGTTTTCTGCAGAATTGGGTGGCGGTAGTATGGGGCAAGCTCTGCCAATGGCTTTAGGACAAATTCCCGGTTCTGCATATCTGGATGGGGTACCTGCAGCTGTTCCATATCAATGACGGCATGATCATAAAAGATAAGGTCGAGGTCTAAGGTCCTAGGCCCCCAACGGACCAGGCGCTGGCGGCCTGCGGCCTGCTCAATCTCCTGCAGGCTGTCCAGCAGTTCCAGCGGCGGCAGAAAGGTCCGCAGGGCGATCATGCCATTCAGAAAATCTGGCTGGTCAGTCACGCCATATGGCTCGGTGGCGATGATTTGGGATACGCTTTCTACCCTGCAGCCTTCCAGACGCTTTAATGCTTCTATTCCCTGCTCTATCAGCTGTTGGCGTTCTCCCAGGTTAGAACCGATTGCCACATATGCCCGATGCCAGCCTCTCTCAATTTCCACAGACACGGCTTCCAAAGGAAGGGCAATTGGCGCCCAGGGCTTGACAATTTCCAGGCGGATTTTCTCCATTGCCGGAAATTCCAGGAGTATGGCCCTTGCCATCTGCTCTGCTGCCGCCTCAATCAAACGAAAAGTATGCCCCGTCATATAATTTGTTATAAAACGCGAGACTTCACCATAGTGTATCGTCTTTTTTAAATCGTCTTTTAACCCAGCCTCCCTTGTAGAAAGATATAAGGTGGCATTGACTTGGAACTTCTGCCCTAGGCGGTTTTCCTCTGGAAGTACGCCGTGCCTTGCAAAAACCTCCAGATTTTTAATCTGTATTTTGTCCCATCCTCTATCATCCATTTTGCATCCTCCCATCATCCATTTTCCACCCATCCCGGATTGCTTCCGCCATCTGGATGGTACGTTTATTCTCTGCCACGTCATGCACCCGCACAAAGGCGCAGCGAGCCATCACTGCCAGCGCCGTCGTCACCAAAGTCCCTTCTAAGCGTTCTGTTACAGGAAGGTTTAAGGTTAATCCTATCACAGACTTCCGGGAAGCCCCCAAGAGCAGCGGATAACCCAATTCCTGCAGCCCTCCCAGCTTATGGATAGCCTCCAGGTTATCCTCATAGGTTTTTCCAAAGCCAATGCCGGGATCAAGGATGATCTTATCCCTGGGAATGCCTGCGCTTTGTGCAATCGCCAGGGATTCCCGCAGATCATCTTTCATTTCCTCCATCAGATTGCTATACCCTGCCTGGCTGCGGTTATGCATCAGGCAGCATACCGCCCCTGCCCCTGCAACCACCCCTGCCATATCTGTGCTGTATTTTAAGCCCCAGATATCGTTCACCATGTCTGCGCCAGCCTCCAAGACGGCTCTGGCAACCCTGGCCTTGTAAGTGTCAATGGAAATCGGAATATCAAATTCTGATTTAATTAATGATACCACAGAGGCCGTACGCTCTATTTCCTCTTCTTCTGTAATCTGTTTATGGCCAGGCCTGGTGGATTCCCCGCCCACATCAATTATATCCGCCCCTTCTTCTACCATCTGCCGCACATGGGCCAGAGCTTTTTCTTTGTCGTTAAATTTTCCCCCATCGGAAAAAGAATCTGGCGTCACATTTAAGATTCCCATAACATATGTATGCTTTTCCACTTGAAACTCTCTGTTTCCTATTGTCATTTCTGTGCTAGCCTCCCATCATATGCCAAAATTCCTCCTGGAGGCCTTTCTCCTGGGTAAACGCGCCCCTAGTTTCTAAGGTCACGGTCTGCGTCCCAGGCTTTTTCACGCCCCGCATCGTCATGCACATATGCTCCGCCTCCAGCATTACCATCACGCCCTTCGGCTGCAAGTATTCCATCAAGGCGTCCGCAACCTGTGCCGTTAACCTCTCCTGAATCTGCAGGCGCCGGGCATATACCTCCACCGTCCGCGCCAGCTTGCTCAGCCCCACTACCTTCCCATCTGGAAGATAGGCAATGTGTGCCTTCCCGTAAAAAGGCAGCATATGGTGTTCACAGATGGAATAAAACACAATATCCTTCTCCAACACCATCCCATTGCCAAAGGCCGAAAACGTCTTCTCCAGATGCTCCCTGGGCGACTGGCTCATGCCCGCAAAAAGCTCCTCATACATACGGGCAATCCGCCGGGGCGTTTCCTTCAGCCCCTCCCGGCTTATATCCTCTCCGAGCCCCTCCAGCAGTAGGGCCGCCGCCTGTTCTATTTTCTCTTTGTCTATCATAATATATTCTCCTCCAGGGCTCTCCTGATTTCTCCCAGATAAGACAGGGAGCCAAACGCCAGCACCATGGCCTTCTCCTCCGCCGCAAGCCACAGGGATTGGCGCACCGCCCCTCGTATCTCATGGCAAAAAGTTACATCCTGATGATATTTCCTGGCTTCTTCTGCCAATTTCCTGCCATCCAGCGCTCTTGCGCTAAATGGCGTAACCGTAAATACCTTCCAGGCCAAAGGCAGCATGGTCTTCAGTATCTTTTCATGCTCTTTATCAGCAAGCACTCCTATTATATAGATTATTTTGCGATTTGTAAAACCCATTTTCAAAGTTTCCCGCAATTTTTCCGCCGCGCCCTGGTTATGGGCGCCATCAATGACAAACAGCGGCTTCGGGCAGAGGACAGAAAACCGTCCCTCCCACCGCGCCTTCTCCAGACCTGCCTTGATGGCTGCCTCCGAAATTGCCCATCCCATTTCCCGTAAAGCTTCTGCGGCCTTAATAACACATATGCCGTTCGCCGCCTGATATGCCCCTGCCATTGAAAGAGAAATCCTGCCCAAGGCTCCATAGGAAAAGCATAGCCTCTCCTGCCTAAAATGGATCTCCTTAGCTTCCGCTTCCCTGGCATCGGCTGGCCTTGCATATCCCTCCTGCCTAAAATGGATCTCCTTAGCTTCCGCTTCCTTGGCATAGATTAGCCTTGCATGCCTTTCCTGGCAGATTCCCTCAATGGCCTGCCGCACTTCTAGCTCCTGCGGCTCCGCAGCCACCGCAATTCCCCCTTCCTTGATAATCCCGGCCTTTTTCCTGGCAATCCCCGCAAGGCTATCCCCCAAAAACTGCATATGATCCCTGCTGATGGAAGTCAGGATACTGAGCAAGGGCTTCTTTATGATATTTGTGGCATCCCCCTCCCCGCCGAGACCGGTTTCGATCACTGCCACCTGGCATCCCTCACGCCAGAAATACAGAAAAGCCATGGCCGTCTCCACCTCAAACGCCGTTGGCTGCGGCATTCCGCTTGCAATAACACTTTCACAGGCATACTTGACCTCGCCCAGGATTTCCTGCCATTTTTCTTCAGAGATGGCCACACCGTTGATCTGATACTGCTCCCTCTCCCCAAAAACAGCGGGCGAAGTATACATCCCCACGCGGTACCCCGCCTCCTGCAAGACTGAGGACAGCATAGCGCACACGGAACCCTTCCCGTTTGTCCCCGCCACATGAACAATCGGCAGCCTGTCCTGGACATCTCCCAGTTCTGCCATTAAGTTCCGCATATTTTCCAGGCCTAAAATACATCCCAATCCCTGCAGCTGCCCCAAATAGGCTTGTATTTCCTCTCTCCCGCCCCCTTTCACCCTGTCCCCAGCCTTCCCTTCTTCCTCCCTATCCTTGGCTTCCCCTTCCTTCATTTCCAAAGTTCTCTGGCTTCCGCCTCCTTTCACCCCTTCTTCCCCTCCCTTCATTTCCAAACTTCTCTGGCTTCCGCCTCCTTTCACCCCTTTTTTCCCAGCCTCCGCCTCCAAACTTTCGCTCCCTTCCAAATCCCTGGCCTCTTGACTTACGGCCAAATCCATATTATTCTTCTGTGTTCCAGACAACTCCATGCCTGCCTCCTGCCTTCCAGACATCTCTGATTCTCCTTTCTGCCCCCACCGTTTCAGCCTTTGCGCCTCCAATTGAGGGTACCTTTTTCTTGTAAGCCAATTTTGAAGATTTTATTAATATTTATTTTATGACTTTTAATTTTTAAATTTTTCCGTTGACATTTCTCAAAAAAGTGAGATAATCTTTGCTAGAGAAATATATTGTTCATAATATTCATATTTTGTTCACATTTTCAGGCAAACGCACATACTAATAATAAAGGATGATGATAATATGTTCAATACTGTAAATAACACTTTACAAAAATTTTCCAAAAAACAGCGCAACGGACGGATCCTCCCCAAGAAGCATGGCGCGGATTCCGCGCAGGGCAAACGGAAGTTTCAGAAGAAGCACGCCGCAGACTCCGCGCAGGGCAGGCAGGAGCCCGCGAAAAAACATTTGCTAAGCCAGTTCAGCCGCCAGCGGCTTACAGACTTCTTAAACCGCTACTCCGTGCTTTTCCACTACTTAATGGCCTGTGGGATCTGCTTTGTCATTGAAGTGATTTCCCGCCATTCGTTCGGAGACGCTTTTGCGTTTATGTTTGACCGCGGCCTGGCCTTTTTGTACAATTCGCTGCTGGTATTCTTTTCCTTCCAGCTTGTCTATTTTTTCCGCAGAAGGGCGCTTATGCGTACCCTAATCAGCGTCCTCTGGCTGTTTTTGGGAACCATCAATGGCTGTGTGCTGCTCAAACGCGTTACGCCTTTCACGTATACAGACATGAAGCTGATTAACGATCTGTTTGCAATGAAGAGCAACTATTTCTCTACTGGGGAGGCTCTGCTTGTCATCCTCTCTGTGATTGCCGTTGTTATTGGCATTGCACTGCTGTGGAAAAAGGGGCCAAAATACAAAGGGAAGCAGCACCGCATCGCCAGCGCTCTTTCGCTTATTCTGTTTGCCGCCTTTATCCCTATCGTGACCCAGGCTGCTGTCAGCGGCAACATACTGGCTGATTATTTTGAAAATATTGCCCAAGGCTATAAGGATTATGGGTTTGTATACAGCTTTTCTGCCAGCGTCTTAGACCAGGGCATGAAGGAGCCGGAAAACTATACCCAGGAGGCGGTGGACACGGCGCTGGCTAAGGTTTCCACAGAAGCATCCGATAAGGAAGATCTTCCAAATATTATCTGCGTGCTGCTGGAATCCTTTGTCGATCCCAAGGAAGTCCGCTTTTTGGAATGCTCCCAGAACCCAACGCCAAATTTTGACCATCTGTTTGACAATTACTCTTCTGGTTACCTGACGGTTCCTGTCGTAGGCGCCGGCACTGCCAACACAGAGTTTGAGATCCTCACCGGGATGGGCATGAACTATTTTGGGCTGGGGGAATATCCCTACAAGACGATTTTAAAGTCTGCCTCCTGCGAGAGCATTGCTTCGGATTTGAAAAGCCATTTAGGCTACGGCGCCCATGTGGTACATAACAATGGAGGCAATTTCTACAGCCGTAGGAATGCTTTTACACAGATGGGCTTTGACACCTTTACAAGCAAGGAAATGATGGACATCCAGGAATATACACCTTTAGGCACCTGGCCAACTGACCATATTTTAATCAGCGAGGTGGAAAAATCCCTGGATTCCACCGAGCAGCAGGATTTTGTCTACACAATTACCGTCCAGGGGCATGGCGCCTACCCTACGGAAAAAGTCATTGAAAACCCGGAGATCACTGTAACCGGCGCAGAAAGCGAGGCAAAAAACAACGAGTGGGAATACTATGTCAATGAAATCCACGAAGTGGACAAATTTATCGCCGATCTGATTGCCATGCTGTCCAAACGCGACGAGAAGACTCTCCTGGTGTTATTTGGCGACCATCTGCCTACCATGGGGCTTACCCCGGAGGATATGGCAAGCGGAAGCATTTTCAAAACCAAATACGCTACCTGGAACAATTTCGGCGCTGAGAAAAAAGACCTGGATCTGACTTCTTATCAGCTGCTGGCTGCAATTACCGACCAGGCCAATATCCACGAAGGAACCATGTTTACCTTCCATCAGAGCAACGCGTACCAGATGACAGACAGCGCTTCCGCAGACATGGAGCTGCTGCAGTACGATACCCTGTATGGGAAGCGCTTTGCTTACCATGGCCAAGACGCCTATCCGGCCTCTGACTTAAAAATGGGCGTTGCGGATATTATTGCCAGCCGGGCGGAGGAACAGGAGGACGGCCTGCATCTATACGGTGAGAATTTTACCCGTTGGAGCAAAGTATTTGTCAACGGCAGCCGTGTGCCTACGACTTATAAGAACAGCAAAGAGCTGCTGATTTCTTCGGACAGCCTGGCAGAGGGCGCCAATAGCCTTGTGGTGAATCAGATGTCCTCCGACACCATTTTCCGCAGCTCCAATGAAATCTCCTACCAAAAGCTCCTTACGCAAACAGAGGACGCTGCTCCCAATATGCCTATAGATGACACAACAGAAGATACGCCGAACAGCACGGATAAGGCGATCAATGGGAACCGCTCCAGGGATGAATCTGAATTTTAAAAAAATGCAAAAAACACTTGCATTTCCTTCTCCTCTGTGATATAGTATTTGTTGTTCGGGTGAATAAATACGGTTCACCTGAATATCAGATGCCGGCGTGTTGGAATTGGCAGACGAGGTGGACTCAAAATCCATTGCCAGCAATGGCGTGCGGGTTCAAGTCCCGCCGCCGGCATTCGGCAATAGCCCGTAAGCCCTTGATTGGGGATATGGGCTATTTTTTATTCTTCTCCGATTTACAGAATGAACTTTCTGCCCCATGTTTTCACTTTCCCCTCATTTGCAAGACATTATTCTGGGACTTTTGCCCCAAATTTTCAGATTCCCCTTCATTTGCAGGACGGTATCTTGGAACCTTCTGCGGGAAATCCTCATATGATAGAAAAAACAGAAGGACGCAGTATGAAAAAAATTCTATCACATTTCGTATCATGTATCCTCTGCCTGATACTGGCCGCCGCAGCTGCTTTCCCTGCCGGATGTGCCTTTCCTGGAAAGGGGACGGGCAGCAAGGGACAGACAGACGTCACATTGAACGAAGTGGCTCATTCCATCTTTTACGCCCCCTTATATGTGGCAATCGAAAAAGGATATTTCAAGGAGGAAGGGATTAACCTGACACTGGTTACCGGGTTTGGGGCAGACAAGACGATGACGGCTCTTCTTTCCGGGGAAGCAGACATTGGCTTCATGGGGCCGGAAACCACGGTTTATACCTACAACGAAGGCTCACAGGACTGCGTGGTAAATTTTGCCCAGCTGACGCAGCGTGCTGGCAACTTCCTGGTAGCACGTAAAGAAATGCCAGATTTTACCTGGGAGGACGTCAAGGGCGCCGAAGTGCTGGGCGGCCGGAAAGGCGGCATGCCAGAGATGGTATTTGAATTTATCCTTAAAAGGAACGATATTGACATTACCCAGGATCTGACCATTGACCAAAGCATTGATTTTGGCTCCACCGCCGCGGCATTCTCTGGTGGGAAAGGCGATTTCTCCGTTGAATTTGAACCTGGCGCCACCGCATTGGAAACAGAAGGCGCAGGCTTTGTCGTGGCCTCCTTGGGCGTTGATTCCGGCTATGTCCCCTATACCGCCTTCAGCGCCAAGTCAAGTTACCTGAAAGAACACCCCGACGTAGTGCAGAAATTTACCAATGCGCTGCAAAAAGGCATTGATGACACACTTTCCCACACCCCAGAGGAAATCGCCAAAACCATTTCCCCGCAATTCAAGGAAACGGATCTGGAAACCCTCACTACGATTATCCAGAGGTACCACGAACAGGACACCTGGAAGGAAAACCTGATCTTTGAGGAGCCCAGCTTCCGCCTGCTCCTGGAAATCCTCTCAGAAGCCGGGGAACTTACCGATGAGCCCTCTTATCAGGATTTGGTCGATACTTCCTTTGCCGAAGAAGCCATACGCTGACTGCATGGGCGGAAACTAGCCCATGCATCACACTTTTTCGGCCTATGCTAGCCCTGCGTTGACTGCACGGTGGGAACCTTGATGCTAAGGCATGGAACCCCTTTAGGAACTACAGGAAAACCGCCGTTATCTACGGCCTGGAAACCGTCCACAACAGCGGTTTTCCTGTCCCTTGGCATTGCCGAATGGCATCTGCTCTGGCAGAAAAATAACGGCGGCCATGCGAAATTCGTTTCAGCTGTAATTCCCGCATCATAGAAAATCTGCGAAACACACAATCTTTATGCCATTGATATTCCCTGCGGCAAGCCCGTCAAACCTTACCATCTATTTCGGATCATCGTCTTTTACTTCAAGCAGGCTGCCCTATACGTCATACCAGTGGTTAAAATATCCCCTCCATTTCATAGGATTGGCATTTACAATCAGCTCTTGTGGAAATTTTGCCTGTTCCAGTACCTTACAGGCATTTCCATGCTCTCCTACCAGGGAGTCCACATGGGCGTCTGAGTCCATGACCACCGGCACTTGGTACTTCTGGCAGAGAGCCAGCATCTCCTGGTATCTCTCCCTGGGATCGCCGCGGAAGCTCCAGGCAGAAAGGGAAGCATTGTTCACTTCCAGGATGACATGGTACTCCTTTGCTGCTTTTACCAGCTTTTCATAATCAATCGGAAAGCGGCTGTCATCCGGATGGGCAATGATATTGACGTAAGGATTTTTCATCGCCCCGATATATGCCTCTGTATTTTCCTCTATACTCCCGGACTGGTAACAAGGCGTATGGAGGCTTGCCAGCACCACATCCATCTCCCTAAGGATGGACTCCGGCAGATCCACATTTCCCGCATAATCCAAAATATTCAGTTCCACGCCATATAACACGGCCATCCCTCTGTATTCCCTGGGCAATACGCGGCAATTCACAAAATACATCCTGTGGCAGCTTCCCGGCATGGCAGGCGCGTGCTCTGTAATGGCATAGAGTTCCAGCCCTTTTGCCTTAGCAGCTGCAAGCATCTCGTTCCGAGTATTGTATGCATGGCCGCTTGCAATTGTATGGGTGTGTAAATCAACTTTATCCAGCATCTCGTCCCTCCATCTGTACACATTTTGGCAGCCTTGGGCTTCCAGGTTTTTATTTTAGCCCTTTTTGCGGCAATTTGCAAGATGGCGGGCGATTTTATGGACTGCTGTTTTACAGGCATGTGAACATGCTTTATGGCGGGCGATTTTATGGGCTGCTGTTTTACAGGCATGTGAACATGCTTTGGCGCATACGGACACAAAATTTGCTGAAAATCCAAAAGCAGCAATCAAAAACCCCGCTGCAAGCAACGGGGTATCAAGCTTGCTGCGCTGCAGAGCAGCGGGGTTTTTGACCCTCGCGGCATTCGTCAAATATCCATGCAAACATGGCTATTTTCCTCATTGCTCGCGGGAATAAAAGAAACAATAGCGCCAGGAATCTGCTTTTGAGAATCCTGGCTCAGTTTTTTGATTTATGTGTTTTGTTTTGCTTTTCGTTGGTTTATTTCTTCGAAAGAAAGGCCTGAACGATTCGCTATTTCTTCAAAGGCGTATTTCCTGACAGATGATATACGGAGTGCGGCTTCTCTCATACCTTCTTTGATTCTTTTTTTCAAGGATTCCTTTCTCATGTCTTCCAGAATGCGGCACATTTCACTTGCTCCTTTACATCCATACCGTTTTTCAAAAATTCTCTCAGCAAAGTTACATGAGCCTATTCCCTGCACCCCGAAAACGCTTCCAAAAATCCCTGGTTCGCTCCCTGCCCAGCTTTCCAGCTCCCGGGGCCGCCTTCTGTCGTCCATTCCTGGACGGCAAGGATATCATTACGAGAAAATTTCCAGGTCTCTGCTGGCGTCTGGTTATCCAGAATTCCCTGCAGATAAGCGTAATTATCCTCTTCCCGCCAGATGGAATGTTCCTCTAGGGTGTCCAGATGCTCTTTGGAGATATAGCGTACATATGACTGCGGCAGCGACTGTATCTCAGCTTCTTCATCCCATATGATAAGCATAATTTCTTTATAAGAAGTCTTCTTGTATGCGTCTGTCACCTGGTAGGTAACCTTAAATTCTTTTTTCGCCTCCGTCTGCATCAGCAACGGCCTTAAGTCGCAATCCTGTAGCATCAGCTTGCCGCTGATGTCCCCATCTTCTTTATCTTCTGCTTTCGCATAGCCCAGCAGCAGTTCTTCTGTAATTTCTCCCCGGTTCGCTTCTTCTTTCAAGTAATAAAAGATGTCTTTGCTCTGGATTTCGGGATAATAATTGTACCGAATCATGACGGGGATTTCCGCTTCTGCTGTATTCCCATGGCTATCTTCCACGGCAAAGGTAACTTTAACCACTGCCTTCTCATCTTTCTCTAATTTCAAGAAATAAGTATCCAACCGAAAATCCTCTGGCACATCCTCTTCATATTTCTTTACATACGCTTTCTGGCTTTTATTTTTAGATTCTGGATAAACAATTTTCCGAATCTGCACCTTGTCATGGAGCGCAGTCCCTGGCTGCCTGCTGTCTTCCATATCATGGACAGCCAAATGGGCGATTAAATCTTCCTTGCCCACCTCCTCCCCTTCGTAAAATTCCATCTTATTCCCTGGCTTTTGCACAATGGTCGGAAATGCGTCCCATTCTGCCCTCAAATTGACATATTCTGTTGTGGCCACTTGCGCATGTTCCTGCCGCTGATTTGCGGAAGAGCCAAAAAAGAAGACTACCTGATAGTTTCCCATAGCCTCTGGAAGTATATTGGAAACGGCTTCTTCCTTTTGGGCAAGCGCATAGAAACATGCCATTCCTTTCTGTTCTTGGGGATGGAGCAGGATACCTTCCTGCTTCCCCTGCCCTTCCGCGCCCTCCTTTGCAGATCCCAGGCGCCAGCCCTGGAATTGATATCTTACCTCACAGGTATATGGGATCCCCTCTTCTGTTTCCTTGGTCTGTGTCTCTGTCCTTACAAAGGGATTATCCCGAAATTGGTACATAGATTCCAGAGGCACATTGCATTCGATAATGCCCTTTCCTTCTGTCGCCCCATTTCCATGATAAACTACGTTCGTTCTCTTATATACATAATAGCGGCATACTGTCTCCGGCGACTGGATATCCTCCACATCCGAACATCCGATATAGCGGTACTGGGGATATTCCCCCATTTTCCTCTCCCATTCACTCCCAGAGACGCTTTCCCCTGCCAATTTCTTCTTCGCCTTGGGCTGTACTCCCAGCCTTAGCAGCGTACGGAACCTCCCTCCCTGGAAATAAATTTCCCTGTTTGATAGCTTTTTGCCATTCTTTATCACTGTCAGCTGATATGCTGTTCCTTCTGCCGGAGAAAACATCAGGACAGATTTATCAGCGCTGCCAGACGACCCGGAAGCGGAGGCGCCCTTTTCGGCCGAGACAAATGTCCCTATTCTCGTCCCCTTGGGCTTTCCTTCAAACAATACGGTAAATCCGCTTTGCCCCATCTGCACCGTGGTACGCTTTGATTCCTCCTCATAAGCTACCATTACTTCCAGCCCTTCCCTGCTCTCGTCCTCTGGCTTTTCCATATCACAGGGAAGATCTACATAATCCTGGCAGGTTACCAGATATTTATAATGTGCATACCAGACGCTGTTTTCGGTACGCTTATAATTGGCAATGCCTTTTTTGGTCATTTTTCCTTCCTGGTTAATCATTTTCTCACCTTCGCTTGGAGCGTCATAATAACCGATAAAGACATAGCCTTCTTTCTCTGGAATGGTAATCGTCCCGCCTTCCTGCTTATTCTTCAAAAGCTTGGTGCCTGCTGCATCCAGATACCAGCCCTTTTCGTATAGCTGGTAAATCTGTTTTGTGCCTGCCGTTTTGGGGGATTTAAGCTGGTTTTTCAATGTGGCCTTGTAAACCTTGGGCTTCCACTGAGCATAGAGCGTAACCACCTGCCCGTCTTTTCGGGCTAGGTTCCGCATCCCCTTCTGGCCATCCTTATATTGCGTTCCCGAGCCATCTGCTTTGGCAGTCCATCCGGCAAAGGTATAGCCTTCACGCTTAAATTTATTCCTGCGCAAAGCAAACTCCTCATCATACACTGCATTGGTATCCTGCATATTGCCCTTTCCTCCATTGGGGGCATATTTTACCACATATCGGTTGGGCTTAAGGCATAGTCCAAAGATGGCATGATGGAAGCTATGGGTGGCTCCAAAGTTTGTCATCCCCGTATTATTGGTATCTGTGGCAAATTTAAAATACCCATCCCCTGTCCAGGGCTTCTCATCCTTGTCCAAGGCCTCATCCTTGCGTTGGATCTGCATATTTTCAGGCTCAATGTCAAAGCGATCCACATTCTGAGGGACGCTTTCATCCAATACCATCTGATACCCCGGATAGTCATAAAGCAGCTTTCCGCACAGTTTAAAATAAAAACCATTTGTATTTTCCGGGATTCCCGGCACTTTCCTTAAGACTGGATCCGCCCCATTCCCATCCTGCCTGGTTTGTTCCCAGGAGGTTCCCTGTTCCAGCTTTAGGGCATAGGGATCCTTTTTGGCCAGCTCCTTATTGGTCCAGCTCCAATTCGCAATATTGGCAATCCCACCCTTTTTTTCCTTCAGGTAAAGCAGCTTCCATGTAATCTTCTGGCTTTGGAAAGAAGATACGGTCGGCAGGCTCATTTCTATCTTATACCAGGTTCCCTTTTCTATCTCCACTTCTTTTTTGCGTACAAATAGGTAGAAATATCCTTCCCTGCTTACACAGTCGTCCCGTGTTTCATAATACTCTTCCCTTGTATTGTATAGCTCTGGCTCTGATATTTCCCCGCTCCTCCATTCCACATCTTCTCTCATCTCAGAAAACAGCAGTTGCTGCCATCGCTCCAAAAAATATGCCCGATACTCTGACTCGCCTGTCTCTTCTGTTTTCCATGCTTCCGCTGCCTCTGGCGAAACCCCTTCCGATAAAAGATCTGGCACAACCCCCATCCCTTTTTCCCTCAGCTTTTCATAAGCCGTCTTTATCGCCGCCAACGTGCTATACTGCAAAATATAGGACTCTCCATACGCCAAAACCTCTTCTGCCCCATAAGGCTCAAAATCCTCTTCCGCTTCCACAAATAGCCTTCCTGTACAAAAGATTGCATCCCCTGCTTCTGCCACTTCCAAAAATTCCCACTTTTCCTGCATACGGGAAAAACTCTCCCTCCATTCCTTTAACTTTCTTTCTCCTTCCTCCCTATCTCCTGCTATTTCCCCTTTTGCTTCTCCCGTACTTTCTGTCTCATCATTACATTCTGCCCCTTTCCCGCTTTTCTCCTTTGTATTTCCTGTGCTTTCTGCTCCCTCACTGTATTCTATGCTCTTATCACTACCCGCTTTTTTCTTTTCTGCATCTTTTATTCCCCCGCCGTGTTCTGTTCTTTTATTGCCTCCCTCTTTTTCCCTTCCCTTGCCTTCTATTCCCTCACTGCCTTCTATTCTCTTTTCACTTTCTTCTGCTTTTTCCGCGCCTTCTACTCCCTCGCTGCCTTCTGTTCTCTTATCGCTTCTCTCCTTTCCCCTTTCCGCGCCTTCTATTCCCTCGCTTTGCCCTGTTCCCTTTTCGCTTTCCTCTCTCCTGCTATCTATGCCTTCTGTCTGTTCCCTGTTTCCTTCTTTCGTTTTTTCTGTGCATTCAACTCTTTCTATTCCTTGATCGCTTCTCTCTTTTATCTTCCCTGTACTTTCTGTCCTCCCACTGCTTTTCTCTTTTGTTTTTTCTATACTTTGTGTTCCTCCCCTGATTTTCTCCTTTGTTTTTTCTGCGTTTTTGGAATTCTTTTCACTTCCTTTTTTCGCTTCCTCATTTTCCTTCCTATCTGCCCTTTCTAATTCTTTTATACACAGGCTCTCCGAAACAGGTAAAAAAGCCCCCTGCATATTACCTACTGCCAGCTGCATTGACAGCACGACGCAAACCATATATTTCAGCATCTGCTCCCTCCTTCTATGCCAATCCCATATACAAGCCTATACTTCCTCCATGTCTTTTCATCCATTACCCACACACAACTCATTCCCTGCCGCATCACTGCATCTATGTTCTACAATACGTATAAGTCCTCCACATCCTACCCTTTAAAAACCGCCTCAAACACAAGATCTTCTTCTGCCCTCAAATCTTCCGGCTTACATTCCTCCCCTTCTCCCTGGCGCACCCAATGGGAAAATTGCTTCCTTCCCTGGTTAGGGCTCTCTGGCGCTGCCACGGTTCCTCCCTGGCAGACAGTATACTGATGGTAAACTTCTCCATCTACCAAAAAAGTCACTGTCACATATGGCTTTCTCTCAGCATATGTCTCAAGAATGACAGCTTTCCTGCATGTGACCTCCTCCGGCTTCCCTAAAATATTGCGGTAATTTTCCCGAACTTCCACATCCAATACGCCTTTCTCAACATTGGCTGTCAGAATATTAACCTGCAGATCGGAATCTGACTCCATCTGCAGCAATAATATTCGGTTAAACTCTGCAATCAGCTCTTCCCTGCTCCCTATCGCATATCCTTTGGAGGATTGCACCTGCCCCAAAGCCTGTTCCACAGCTGCGTTCAAAGCCGTCTCTACCTCGTTCCTGCGCACATTGCGCCCGCTAAATACCATCACAGCCGCAATAACCAATACAGCGACTGCTGACAGCGATATCCCATAAATCGTATACTTCATATGTTCCCCTCCACCAACAAGCCGAACCTTCCTATGGCTGTCCTCCGCTCCCCATCCATAGCCCGCAGCTCTAGCAGGTAAATCCCTGATTCCATACCTGCAAGCCTCTTTCCTTCTCGCTGGTAATGCTCCATCCTGCTATTTTTTCCCTCATCCCAAATCCCTACCAGTTCTATTTCTACTGGATTTCCCTCCGCATCCGTCCCCTCAAACATATCCGCAATGGGAATCGCCTCCCCCTGCTTCTGCCTCCAGGAACCTTTACGCACAATTTCCGGCGCTTCCCTCCCGCATACGGCCTTTGTGCTGGCAAAATCCTGGTATTTTTCATATTCCCTGTGCGGAGTATCCATCTTATTTCCCAGTTCCCGAAGCAGCCAGCCCTTTGCCACAAATGCTGTTAAGGAAACCATTACGATTCCTGCCAGCACGATCTTTCCTATTTCCCTATATGCATGCTTCATCCCATCTCCCTCTACAACAATTCAGAGCCTTCTTGGTAACATTTTCTAACATATTCCTAATTGCTGCCTTCTGACATATTCCTGATACGTATTTCCCAGATTTTTATCTTTTAACATATTCCCTGGGCAAAATGGAACACCAGCTGATAAAGCCCTGCTCCCCCGAAGGCAAACTCAAACGCCATCCCCAAAATCAAAGCCACTGCCATTCCGCCCGCCACTACGCCTGCATACTCTTCCATAATTTCTTTCATCTGCCCTTCCCATCCTTTCTCTTACCTGCCCTTCCCCCTTTTCCTGGCATATCTGGCATCCCCTCAATTTCTCCTGAAACCATGCGATGAAACCCGCCTTTTCCTGGCATACCCAGCACATCTCTAAATCCCTGCTGCCAGGCACAGAATCAGGCAGAAAATACCTATCATCCCGCCCCCTGCAACGGCATATGCCAACGCCCCGCCAAACTCTTCTATCACAATTTTCATGACTTTTTATCCTCCTTATCTGGCAAATCCCCTTACTTTGCCTTCTGATACCAGGTTCAATATCGGTATCGCGTAGTCAAAGGACAGCACAACCTCCGCCACCTGTTCCTTCCCTTCCGCATCATAAGCCAGGCTTTCCACTTCCAGCCCATATCCTGCTTCCTGCGCCTGCGCCTTACAGGCATGGATAACAGCTGGGCTAAAATTGCTGCATTCAATCTCTGTCACGACGTCTGCATGGTAATTCCGGGCAGCATTTGCCTCCATGCCCGCCGCTACGATGCCGATTCCCACCAGACCCATGACCAGCAGGAAAAATATCCCCAAATAAGATTTCATCACCTGTCCCATTTTCTCATCCCTCCATGTTCAAGCGAACAAGCCCTTACCATTCATCCTTGTTTCAGGATAACTTCAATTGCCCCAGAAAAACCAGCATAAATACCGCCATATTCACCATTGTCTGAAGGGATACGGTAATCTGCGGCAGGTAAAAGATACTGTTGATCCCTGTAAGGCTTTTCTCATTCAGCAGCTTCTCTGATTTATCCATCATTTTGCTGTTTCGCTCCACCAATACCTGGATCTGGTACTGGGCGTCCCCGCTCCCTGACTCAGAAATCGCATAGAGCATCTTCATGGCCGAGAGTACCGAAGACAGCTGAAACCTCTCCAAAAATTCCAGATATGGCTCTATGGCGTCCGGCTTCCGTTTCAGACGGTCAGACATTTTCTGCAGTTCCCCTTTCAGCACCACCGGCGCATGCCCAATCGTCTTTTCTATGGACACCTGGACATTGTTGCCCTGCAGCAGCAAAGCCATCTCCATCAGCCACATCGGGAAAACGCGGTTGATTTCCCTTACTACCCGGTCAAATGCCACGCGGTATCCCATTTTGTGCTGGTTCAGCAGCAATACTCCTATACCGGCCATCGCCGCCATCGCAAACCTATGTCCCAGCATCCCGATTCCTGCGGCGCCCACGAAAAAGATCCCGCCCATGCACCAGCTTTTCTTCCGTTCTGCCGTTTCCTCATAAGAATCCACCAGCCTGCAATAATTCGCAATCTTCTGCGCTTCCCCTCTGTCCTCCCGGGAAATCCAGCTTTTGGCAATCTCCCTGTTGGCTTTACGGAAAATCAGGATATTGAAAAACAGATACAGCGCCGTGCTCACCTGGGTCACAGGGTTCTCCACGATACTGTACTGCTCTGGCATGGAACGGTATACGCTATGGAATACCAGCGCCATCACCATAGTGACTGCCAGGGAAAAAACGACACGCATCCTGGCCGCCTTCTTATCCTCCTGCAGCAGTATGACATTATCTGCCCAGACTGCCTTATCCTGCAGCAGCAGATCTATGGCATTCCCGCAGGCGCCTCCATTGCTTTCCACCGTACACAGATACTCATGGACTGCCGGCAGGCGGCTGCTTCCATATTCCTGCTCAATGATCCCCAGCGCCTCCCCATACAGATCCCTCTCATACTTGCCCCGTTCAATGTATGTGATTGCCTGCCCAATGACCTGGTGCATCCTGCCCTCTGCAAACAGAGGCCTGGTATCCTGCAGCGCGCTTAATATCTTCTGGCTCATGCGGAAGGAATACAGGATTTGTTCCATATAATCCGACACGTCCAAAAAACGCTTATGCTCATACATCTGCTTGTAGCCGTCTAAAATTAGAAATGGCAGGCTCCACACACAGGCTGCGGCAAGCAACGCTACAAAATACCACCGCAGGGAAAACAAAGCGCCGCAGCCTACCGCCCCCGCAACAGCAGCCAAAAGGAACAGGATATACTTCCCCATGGAAAAACTATAGCCAAATCCATCTATCTGCCTCTGTAAATCCCCCGGATGGAACAGGTAAAACATTCCTCCCGGCTCTTTTTTCTCCTTCTTGCGCCTTCGCTTTGCACTTTTTCTCTTTTCCATGCCCTCTACGCACTCCCTTCTTGATCCTCATCCCCTTTTGCACTGCTACTATGCCCTCCCTTCTATATCTGCCATTATCTGCAGATACTCCATGGGCAAAGGCTCATAGGGCAGCGTTTCCTCACACTGGAAGGGATCCGCAATCCCTGCCCGCATCATCCGTTTTAAAATATCCCCTGGAATCATCCTCGACACCAGCCTTCCTTCGTCTAACAGCATATAGATGTCATTCTTCCCTTCATAACGATCATAAAAACACATCTGGTCAATATACCGTTCCAGCAGCCCATGCTCATTTTCATGCTGGCGGATCAATACGCCCACGCTGATAAATTCATAGATATAATTTTCCAGTCGGTCCGCGTCCCTGGATCTCCCAATCATATTCATAATCCGATCTGGCAGGTTGCGCAGGTCATCCAGATGCAGCGTTGTAAACCCATACACCCCAGTCGACCACTGCTCCAATAAATACTGCACTTCTGTGGAGCGGGCTTCTGAGAGGATGATCCATTTGGGGTTCTGGCGCAGGCAGAGCTTGATGGCGTCTGTATAGCTTAAATCTTTGCTCACCTGCAGCTCCACGCAGTCATTCTCCGGATTAATCTCATGGAAATGCATCTCCAGGTTATCCTCAATGGTAATTGCCCTCTGGTTTGGTGGGATAAAACGGGAAAAAAACTTCGCGCATTCTGTCTTCCCCACGCCGGGCTCCCCACAGAAGGCAAAATTCATTTTTGCCTTTACGCAGTTAATCAACAGGCTTAAAATCTCAATGGTACAATAACCGCTGTCCAACATGCTCTCTACCGTATGGCGTACCTTGGGCATGGACTTGCGGATACAGATGCTCCTCCCAGACACAGCCACAGACTCATGGACAATGCTGATGCGCAGGGCATCCGTCTCTGCCTCCAACACATTATTGGTCTTATTGAAGGGCTTGTTGACCCGATTGGCGATACGGTGGGTAAATTCTTCCAGAAACTCTTCGTTCACGGGAAGATTCACCCGATAGCGCCCTCTCCTTAAATCCGAAATCCACAGATTTTTCCCATTATAATCAATGTCTGTCACATTCCTATCCCTGACAAAAGGGTAGAATGGGCCAAACTCTTCCTCTGTCAGCTCCCACTGATACTTCATGCACCCTCCTGTATGCTTGCAGACATCCGTCTTTTGGACTTGTCTATTTCTCCGATTGCACAGGCCAAAGAAATACCCTGCGCAGGCTGCATCTGTTACTTTCTGCAGCTCCTTATCTGCCAGGATTTCACCCATAACAGTTCCCACCAGTTCTCCTGGCTCCTGCAAAGATAACATAAGAAACGCCTGATACGAAAATCTCCTCCTTGCTTCCCCTGCTTGGGAAAAATCCTGACAGGCTCCTGGCATAATCCTTGCTTCTTAGCAACGGTTCCGTCCAGCCGAAGCACAGACCGCTACGGCGTCCGAAACCTGACTTTGCCATGCAAAATCCCGGCGCTTTGCCGCACTAACCCGTCACGCTGGCCTTTTGGAACAGATTGTCAATCAGATCTGTAAAAGCAGTATGCACTGGGCCGTCGGCAGCCAGCAAAAGCGCTACAATCGCGATTAGCGCAATAATTGCAAAGGCAGTAATAATAATGCCGCTGTACTCTTCAAAGATTACTTTCATGCCTTCCCTCCTTTCTGCCCCTTCCGGCGTATTGTCCATTCCATGCATTGGTAATTGGCGAAACTGTTGTGCCAATTGACGAAGAAAATATGACAGAATACTTGAATCTGATATTTCCTTCCTGCAGAAATTAAAAGATCCGTAACTATCCACTGTAGTTACATCAATGGTTTGACGCCGGCCAAGAAGTGCCGGCGGATGGAAAAATGTCCAGAACGCTGTTCCTGTTCTGTAAGGGCATTGTAACCCTTCCCCCGCAAAAAATCAATTGGGAATTTCTCACAAAAATTTTGCGCAAAAAAACAGCCCTGGGGAAGCAAAGCCGCTTCCCACAAGGCTTTCGTATGTCAAACATGTCTTCGGAAAAATTATAATTCCTCTACTTTTTGGATGGCGTCCGCCAAATACGGGTTTTTTATTTCATGGAATTTCCCCTCATCCGCCAGCTTGGCATACTTCGGATCCAAAGGCATCTTCCCCAGAACCGGGATATTCAGGCTTGCTGCCGCCTCTTCCACATGGCTCTTCCCAAAAAGACTGATTTCCTTCCCACAGTCTGGGCATTTCAGGTAGCTGTAATTCTCCACCAGCCCAAGGACAGGGATTTCCATCATTTCTGCCATATGGACAGCCTTTTTCACAATCAGCTGCACCAGTTCCTGCGGGGAAGTGACAATCACAATCCCATTGACAGGTATGGACTGGAACACTGTCAATGGCACATCCCCAGTTCCTGGAGGCATGTCCACAAAGAGATAATCCAGGTCGCCCCAATAGACGTCATGCCAAAATTGCTTGACCGTAGAGGCAATCACCGGCCCCCTCCATACCACTGGGGCTTCTTCATCCTCCATCAAAAGATTCAGGGACATAACTTTTGTGCCATCCGCCCCCGCAATGGGGAACAGACCCATTTCCGACCCTTCTGCCGGCCCATGCAGGCCAAACATTTTGGGAATGGACGGCCCTGTAACGTCGGCATCCAAAATCCCCACCTCATATCCCTTTTGACGCATGGCCGCTGCCAGGGATGCCGTTACAAAAGACTTGCCAACGCCGCCCTTGCCGCTTACCACGCCAATCACCCTCTTCACGCTGGAAAAAGGGTTGCACTCCTCTATCATGCTCTGCGGGGCGCCCGCCTTACTTGGGCACCCTTCGCAGCTTTCCCTCGAACAGCTGGACGCGCTCGCGCACTCACGATTCTCTGCCATTGCGTTTCTCTCCCTTCCGTTTCCTGTATCTGTTAACCGTTCCGTGCCTTGACCTGCCGAATCGTTACTGCAGCTCTTCTAATACTTCCATGTCAAATAGAAGTTTCTCCAGGTTCTGGACATCCGCCTCATTTGGCATCCATGTATTATCCTTCAATTCCACATGGATCACCGTGGACTCCTCATCCCCAAAAGAAACATTGTCCATGGCATTTATCAGGGCATCCTTCAGCAGGGTAAAGATCTCCTCGTTGAGTTCCTCTTCCGAGGGGCTTTCCTCCCCGTTTTCTGCCTTCTCTGTAATCCCGTTGATATAATCCTGAGATGTCGTATTGAAACTCTCAATCGCAGGCTCAAAAATCTTCATCTTCTGGTATTTTACTTCTACCTCATAGGAATCATCCTTCTTGGCCGCCTCTCCAACGGTGTACTTCACATTCTTGAAAATATTCTGCAATACTTCCCTAAATTCGCCCTGCAGCTCTTCTGAGACGTTTGCCTGTGATGTAAGGCTCTTCATCTCTGTGTCAATCCCCTGATTATACAGTTCCTCCGCCTGCTGCTTTGTGCCTACCTTCTGTGCCACAAACTCTGCCGAATCTCCCTTATAGGAATTATCCAGCAACGCCTTTACATATCCGCTGGCATCAAACGGCTTGCCGCATGCCCCCACTAGGACAGCCACCAGAATGGCCGCCAAAATTACTGCTGTTTTCCTTGCTTTCCTCATAACACAACTCCTTTTCCTTAAATTATTTTCCTAAATAGTTTAATGCTTTTTCGGGCTTTCGTCAATCCTTTTCTGCATTTCAGGCACATAAATCTGTTTTTCCTGGGAAATACTGATTGCATGAAAAAAAATTTTATCCTTTGCGGATTTACCGGCTGGTGCCTGGAAATCCTCTTTACCTCCTTTTGCTCCTTCCGCAAACGGGAACTGCAGCTTATAGGGCAGACTTCCCTATGGATGTTCCCGATCTATGGGATGGCTGCCTTCTTAAAGCCGTTCTGCATCCTTCTACGGAACTTTCCCATGGCATTGCGGGCAGCCTTTTACTCCATTTTCATTTTTATTGGAGAATATATCAGCGGAAGCCTCCTTAAAAAACACAAGATCTGCCCCTGGGACTACAGTAAAGCGAAGGCAAATATCCAAGGGGTGATACGGCTGGACTACGCCCCTTACTGGATGGCCGCAGGGCTGATCTTTGAGAAGCTTTTGACCCGCCGCCCCACAAAAAATACTTGAAATTTACATCCTTCTGTTATATGATAAATCAAGCAGGGAAATTTTTCTTCCCTTGCTCTGATTGACCCAGGGAGCCTCCATACGCCCCTGTCCGGCACACACCCGGAGGGCTCCCAACATTCCATTTTTCAGACTATACAGGAGGAACCATATGCAGCATTTAATGAGCCCCTTGGATTTATCTGTCGAGGAATTGGACAAGCTTCTGACGCTGGCGAATGACATTGAACGCAATCCTCAGAAATATGCCCATGCCTGCGAGGGCAAAAAACTTGCAACCTGTTTCTATGAACCAAGCACCCGGACAAGGCTGAGCTTCGAAGCAGCCATGCTGAACTTAGGGGGGAGCGTCCTTGGATTCTCTACTGCGGACAGCAGCTCTGCCGCCAAGGGGGAGAGCGTTTCTGACACGATACGCGTCATATCCTGTTACGCCGATATCTGCGCAATGCGCCATCCCAAAGAGGGCGCGCCATTGGTGGCTTCCGAAAAATCTACCATCCCGGTCATCAATGCCGGAGACGGCGGCCATCAGCACCCTACTCAGACCCTTACCGACCTTCTTACCATCCGTTCCCTTAAGGGACGCCTTGACAATCTTACCATTGGCCTCTGCGGCGACTTAAAATTCGGGCGCACTGTCCATTCCCTCATCCATGCGTTAATCCGTTACCCTAACATCCAATTTGTGCTGATTTCCCCGGAGGAACTGCGCGTTCCCAGCTATATCCGGGAAGATGTGCTGCGCAAAAACCATGTGCCCTTCCAGGAAGTGGAACGTTTAGAGGATGCCATCGGCGAGCTGGACATCCTGTACATGACCCGGGTACAGCGGGAACGGTTCTTCAATGAAGACGACTATGTGCGGATGAAAGATTTCTATATCCTCAACAAGAAAAAGATGGCGCTTGCCAAAGAGGATATGATTGTCATGCACCCCCTTCCCAGGGTGAACGAGATTTCTGTCGATGTGGATGACGACCCGAGAGCCGCCTATTTCAGGCAGGCACAGTACGGCGTCTATGTGCGGATGGCGCTGATTCTTACTTTACTGGAGGTGAACATATGTTAAATGTAGGGGCAATTACCGAAGGCTTCGTGCTGGACCATATCCATGCGGGCGACAGCCTGTCCATCTACCATGACCTGAAGCTGGATAAGCTGGACTGCTGCGTAGCAATCATCAAAAATGCGCGGAGCAACAAGATGGGCAAGAAAGATATCTTAAAAGTAGAATGCGATATTGACATGATGGATCTGGACGTGCTGGGGTTTATTGATCACAACATTACCGTAAATATCATCAAAGGGGAAAAAGTAGTGGAGAAGAAAGAACTCCACCTTCCAAAAGAGATTAAGAACATCATCAAATGTGTAAACCCACGCTGCATTACCTCAATTGAACAGGGCTTAGACCAGATTTTTCTGCTTACCGACCCGGCGACAGAAACTTACCGCTGCAAATACTGCGAAGAGAAGTATAAGGGGCATAAAAGGGTGTGGTAACCGCGCCTATGCCAAACCCCTTTCGTTACAGTGAAACGGACGCCATGCATAGAAAAGCTGCCGCATTATGGCAAAAGCCATAATGCGGCAGCTCTTTCATACGCTTAAGAAGCAGGGCTGTAAGCCGGGTTATGTCTTGGATAATCATCTATCTAGCCTGACTGTCGCCAATCAGATCCAGCAGCCTACCTAAAGCTGGCGGGCCACGTCAACGCTTTGGTTCGGCCTTGCTTCGGATGGGGTTTACATATGCCCTGGCTGTTGCCAGCCAGGCGGTAGTCTCTTAAGCTGCCCTTCCACCCTTACTATTTGCATAGCGGTATATTTCTGTTGCACTTTCCTTGGAGTCGCCTCCACCGGCCGTTAGCCGGCATCCTGCCCTGTGAAGCCCGGACTTTCCTCACCTGCGGCCTTTCGGCACCTGCAGCTGCGATTATCCACCCTACTTCCCAAATATCCTAGCATATTTTTCATTCGAATGCAAGTTATTTTATTTTCAGTTTGATTACGGCCTTGCGGTTTGTGCCGTCCGTGGAAACCGCTTTGATAGTTACGGTTTTTCCTTTGCCGGCCTTCTTGGCGGTTACTACGCCCTTGGAATTTACCGTTGCATATTTCTTGTTGGACGTACTCCAGGCCAGAGCCTTGTTGGCTGTCTTGCCGGCCTTTACAGAAGCCTTAACCGTTACTTTCTGGCCGGCCGGCAGCGTTTTTTTCTGGCAGGAAAGGGTGATTTTCTTTACAGCATCCTTGACAATTTTAATTTTTATGGATGCTTTCTTCTTGCTGGCGTCTTTTGCCTTGGCTGTGACAGTAATGGTTTTGCCTGCGCCGGCCTTTTTGGTGGAAACAATGCCTTTGGCGTTTACAGTTGCGTATTTTTTGTTTGATACCGTCCAGGCCAGAGCCTTGCTGGCTGTCTTGCCCGTTGTGGCCACAGCCGCTGTGACTTTTACTTTTTTGCCTGCGGCAACGGCCTTGTATTCGCTCTCTAATGTAATTTTTTTAACAAGGTGGACAGTTACCGTCACTTGATAGGTTCCCTTTACGCCAGATCCGTCTGTAGCCGTAGCAGTAATTACGGCCGTTCCTGCAGATACTGCCGTCACAGTTCCCTGGCTGTCTACCCTGGCAACGCTTCGGTTTGAGGATGACCAGGAAATGGCTTTATTTGTAGCATTCTCCGGAGCGATAGTTGGCTGTAGCCTGAGTTTCCCGCCCTTGAGCAGCTTTGCCTTATCCCCGCGGATGGTAATAGCGCTGACTTTTATTTCTGTGGGAACCTGCGGTTCTTCTTTGACAGTTATGGAATAGATTCCCTTTACGCCAGATCCATCTGCAGATACAGCAGTGATTGTGGCAGTCCCCGCGGACACTGCTGTGACAATGCCTTGGCTGCTCACTTTTGCAACGCCCTCATCCGAAGATTCCCAGGATATTGCTTTGTTGGCGGCGTCTTCTGGGGCGATTTCAGCCTTCAGGGTCAGTTCTTCCCCTTTGAGAAGCTCCGTCTTTGCCCCTGTCAGGGTTATCTTGCTTACCTTTATCTCAGCAGGCGGCATCTCCCCGCCTTCCGGCGTGCCGCGCAGCAGGCGGATTTCCGCTGCGGAAGCAAAATCGCCGATACCTGCGATGATTTCAAAGCGGAGGTATCTGGCCGCGCCGTTGGTGCGGAAAATTGTGGATTTCTCCGTTTTATCCTCAGACCAGATCCCCGTACGCACTTCCGTAAAGTCAGCATCTGCAAGCTGGCTGATGTCTTTGTCCGCATTGCTGGCCAGG
This sequence comes from uncultured Lachnospiraceae bacterium, assembly GCA_910577785.1. Lineage (GTDB taxonomy): Bacteria > Bacillota > Clostridia > Lachnospirales > Lachnospiraceae > Petralouisia. The sequence continues at coordinate 124,030 of CAJTNT010000001.1, forward strand.
ATACGGTATCTGCTGGCAATCCCATTGCTGTCCTTGTCCTGCCTGGGCAGGTAATAGAGCTGATAGAGATCCTCATAAGGCTGGCCTAAATCAATTGTCAGGGAATGAGGGAGCGGAGTGGTGCCATTGCCCCATTTGCAGTGCCAGATTGTGCCGCTGTTGCCGTCAATGGCCTTCTCCGCCTCATTGCCGGACTGCTGGGAATCCGCCTGGATTGCCTTTCCCTTGAGGTCAATTTCTTCTGTCTTCATCTTGACCTCTTCCAGCTTCCCAATGGCTGCCTGGATGGCTGCCGCCGCATCCCCAATCTGGGCGTCCGTAGCCGCATCCCCCAGGGCTTTGCCGGCCTCATAAGCCTTCTTTACATCTTTCCAGGAAGATACCGTATAAGCTGCCTCCGCACGGTTTTCTACCTCTGCAAAGGCGGCGTCCAGTGGTTTCCAGCGCCTCAATGCTTCCATGGACTGGACAATCTGATCCTTTAATGCCGTCACCTGGGAGATTTCCGTGCCAAAGGCAAGGTTTTTGGCCGTCTGCATTGCCTGCTGGAAAACTTGCCACCTCTCCTGGCCAAAATCATACTCTGCAGAAGCCATTCCATCCCCCGCGCGGATGGCACGGTTCAGCTCCACCCTTGCCTGGCTGTTCACCTTATCAAAATCCTCTATGCGCCAGGAATCATTCCAAGCCAATGTCAGCGCCTTTTCTTCCGCATCGATCTGGATGGGCAGCCATTGGTAGCGGGAATCCTTGAGGTTGTTCTGGTTCCAGCGGTCGCCCATATAGATAAAAGCGCCCTCCTTGCCCTGGACGGGCAGGACAAACGTACTCTGGCCGTTAAAGGAAATATCTGCCTCCAGGCCGATACAGGGATTCTTGAGGTTATTCATCTGAAACGGCCCATTTCCACCAGTTTCCGACATCCCCTCCCGCAGGTTACTGGCCACGGAATAGCCCATGACATTCGGCCTCCAGCCCGTGCAGCCGGAAGAAATCAGATAATAGCTGCCCTGGTATTTAAAGATTGCCGGAGCTTCCCTGGCATATTGACCCTTGCTTCCACCTTTATCCACATAATTGCGGCTATAAATTCCTGTCAGGCCTGTATAATCCTCGTTGAGCTCTGCAATGTACAAGGTCCAGTTGTCCTCCGAGGAATAAATCAGATATGCCTTGCCGTCATCATCCTGGAACAGGGTCATATCACGGCTTTCCTTCCCCAATGGATTAATAGCGTCCACCAGGCGGAAGGGCCCGGCAGGGGAGTCGCTGACGGCAATCCCCGTCTGTGCCAGGGAATAATTGCCAGCCCCTTCCCCATCCTTGTGGAACCACATCACATAGTTGTCATTTTTCTGATTGTAGAGTACCTTGGGGCGTTCCAGTACGCTGTCCCAATTGAATTTCTGATAAAGCGCCCGCTTTTCTGCCGCCGTGCGGCCTGCATAGAGGCTATTTAACCGCCCAATATAAGAAGCCGTATTATATTTTTCCAGGGTATCATAAGGAGATACCGCCTTGCCCGCCGCCTTGGCTGCCTGATACTCTGGGGAAGACTCTGCCAGGTACAGGGGCGTGTCCTCAGCCGGCGCTTCGCCTGCCAGAAACGCCGGATTATTGAAGACCGGCAGGGCAACTCCTTCATTTTTCCAGCTGCACAAATCTGTGGAGGAATAGCAGGAGACGCCAATGGCAATCACGCAGCCATTCTTAATGTTGTTCTCCCCCTTGTGTTCCCCATACCAATAATACTTCTGTGTCTTGGCGTCCCAGAGCACGCCGCCCCCATGCGCCTGGATCATCGTGCCCTGATTGTCCAGCCACTGGCTGCCCGGCGTAATGATCCCCTGGGCTTCTCTGGCCTGGACATCTGCACTGCCCCCAGTCTGTAACTCCACACTGTTTTCTGACTGCGCGACCCGTAACCCTGCACCATTTTCTCCCTGAAATCCCTGTAACTCCACAATGCTTTCTGACTGCGCGGCCTGCACAACGCCAGCTGTTCCCGGCATCAGGCCCGCCGCAGCCATTGCGCTGCACAGCAGAACAGAAAGTACCCTATGTTTCCTCTGATTCCCTTTTCTTTCCATCTTTTTCCTCCATAGATAATAATCCGTCATATTGCACCCTTCTAACATTTACCACCAAAAAATTCCATAAAAACTCACACACCCAACACCAGCTGGTTCGGGCACACCATTCCCCTAAGCAGACAATTCAGGGGCGATTTTAGTGGAGGGGAAATCCAGCGTTTAGAGAGGCTGCACGCGAAGGCTCTCCTGAGCGTGCAAAGTACCACATCCTGTATCCTATCGTCTGCATGCCTCTCTTAACGATTCGTTCCCCGGAACGTTGCCCCGTCTGCGTGGGGGATGGTGTGCCCGAACCAGCGTCCGTTTTGCCAGCTCCCCCCACATAAAATGAGGCCCCCACATCCAGACTCTCATCCTTCTGCACTGACCTCATTTTACTAAATTACCAAAAACAAATGTTGCTATTTTCGGTAAAAAAATATGCATTTTCGATTCTATTATTACAAGCACTCGCTACATCACAATAGGATACCCTGCACACATGCCATGCCCCAGCCTCAATATGCCCGCACACTAGCCCTTGGCGGCATGCCTTTCTGGCGGAAGAGTTTTTGATAGCTTTTCCGCTTGCTGGCCGGCACCTTGATCAACGCCTTTGGCGCAATCCCCGCAAAAGCCTTCCTGCCAAGCTTGCCGCTCCTTAGCTTTGCCGACTTCACCTGCAGGCTCTTTAATTGCTTGCATCCATAAAAGGCATTGGAATCAATCTTCACGACACTGGCCGGCAGGAGCAGCTTTTTGAGCTTGCCGCATTTGCCAAAAGCATTGCTGGCAATCGATGCTACCCGCTTGCCCAGCTGTACGCTGCTTAGGTTTTTGCAATTGTAAAATACCCTGCTCCCAATCGCCGTGACATTAGCGCCCACCACTACTTTTTTAAGATATTTATTGTTACGGAAGGCATTTTGCGCAATCGCAGTCACTTTACAGATATGCCCTGCCTTGGTCTTAATTTTATCTGGTATCTTTACTGTGGCTGTCTTATTTTTTACGGGGCCTAGATATTGTACGCGGATTTCTTTGGTTTTGGCAAAGATCACTTCATACTCTCCCTTTTTCCCTGCGTCGAACACAATGTCCCCCACTTCCAGGAAGCGGTCTTCCTCGAGCTTCCCTGGGGTATCCGGCTTCTGTGCCGGTTTATCTGTCTCTGGGATATCTGGTTTTTGCACCAGATCACTCCCGCCAGGTTTTTCTGGGTTTTTGCCAGGCTCTTTTTCTAGGACTGGAAGGACTTCCTGCCTTGTTGCCCCGCAGTTCTGGCAAATATATGTCTTAATGCCTGTCTGCGTCAGTGTGGCCTCTTTTGTGACAACACCAGCATTCCATCGGTGTCCCTGTTTAGAGGTTCTTTTCCCCGCTGCCAGCTTCTCCCCGCAGTCCAGGCAATAGGTATCGCCTGTATAGCCGTCCTCCGTACAAGTGGGTTCCTTTTGGCCCCTGATTTCCTTATTCTTATGCCCCGTCTGGGGGATTTCCTGCTGCTCCACAAGGACGGTGCCACATCTGGAGCAATGGCTGCCCTCCGTCTTCCCTGGCTGTGTACAGGTCGGATCCTTTGCCCGGTCGGTTACCACTTTATGCTCTTTCTTGGGGATTTTCTCCAAATATCTGTCACCGCAGTCGCACTGGTTGCATACCTCCCCTTCTTCCTGGCAGGTAGCTTCCTTCCAGACAAAGCCCAAATAGATATGCCTGTGCGGCGCAACCACCTCAATTTCCTGTACTGCCGTCCTGGTCACCCCGGATTCGGTATAGGAAATCTCTACCTGCTGCCTGCCTGCCTTGGCCGTACTCCCGCTCACCTTGTAATCCGTCACTTTCTTGCTGGTGCCATTGCCATAGAAGACCGTAACTTCCATCCCCGCCATCGACAGGCTCTCGCCTACCTGATAAGACAGCTTATCCGGCTCCTTCGTAATCACCAGCTCGGAAATGAGCCTCTCTGCCGGGAATTCTGTAATGCTGCCTACAACAAATTGCCGCAGCAGCTGGGAGTCCTCTTCCGTGAGTTTCCCGTCCACATTCAGATCTGCGCGCTTGAACACATCGTCTGTAAACTCCCGTGTCCCATTTATGCCATCCCGCATAATGGCCACATCAAGGACGTCAATCTCGCCATCCCCGTTAAGGTCGCCATAATACAGCCCCGCCGCTGTCTGCTTTTCTACCTGGAAGCTTTCTGTCCCCTCTGCATTAAAGTCCCCGGATACCTGCAGCTGGAACGTATACTGCCCGGTATCCCATACCTGGGCGCTAAAACATCCTTTATCCTTACTAAACTCTTGGGAGGCCAGCACGGAACCGTCCGGCTTATAGATGGTTGCCTCAATTTTATAAGCATTCTCACTCAAGCCATCCCAGGCCTGCCCCGTAACCCCGTCATACATCTTGTAATAGAAGAAGACAAAATTCCCCTGTTTAAAGGAATACAGCTCATCCCCGTACTTCGACCCGGAGGTGCAGAAGAAGATGTCAGGGCTCGTGAGGTCTGGAATCGTGTAGGACACCTCGCATTTTCCGGAATAATCCCCAGATATTTCCACAACGCCCCGGTATTCTCCTCCATTGCGTGTCTGGAAGCCAATCCAGTTGTTGTTGCTGTTGCTGTATGTACATGTGTTGGCCACCGACCCATCCGGCGCGTAAATCGTCTCCTTCATCTGATAATTGACCCTGGAATCATCCAGCCGCTTCCCTGTGGAGGCGTCCAACACTTCATAACACAGATAGTACATCTTGCCGCTCTGGTAGGACTGCGGCACATCGCCCATTTTGCTGTCCGAAACCCATGCATGGAGGCTGACCTGCGGCTTCGGCTTTTCTTCCACCTTCGTTAAATACTGCATGGAGCAATAGCCCTTGTAGCCATTCCATTCCACATGCGCCCAGCTCCCATCCGCCTTGGAGACATACACCTGCGCCCCCTTCGGTATGGTGGTCACCTGGGAAAACGATGTGCCATGCCCACTGCGCATCGTCAGCGGATACTGGCTAGTGGTGACGATATAATTCCCGGCATACGCCGTGGTGCAGTTACAGGTATCCACAGAAGCGCCATTTTCCCGCAGCACCCCCGTCCAGGGATGGTCATAATAGCCGCTGACAGATATTTCCCGCCCTGTCTGGTCGCCAGGCGCAGGATATCCGTAATTCTGATGTGCGCCCACATTCTGGTTATTGCCTAGGTAAAACTCCGTGTGCTGCTTGCTGGTATTGGTCGAATCATTGAGGAGGATGTCACCCCTCCTTAAATTGCCCGCCCCGCCAATCTGGCTCCAGGGAATCCAGGTGAAACCGCGCGGCGTCAAGGCGGAGCGCATATTCTGGGTAAATGTGGCTCCGCCGACATCATATCCCGCCGCCTTCAGCGCAGAAATCACAAACGAGGAACAGTCATAGTCCGGGTTTCCCCAGCGATTGCTCTGGCTATAGCCATGGCTGTTGTCATTGGCTATGGCGATTGCCCACTGCAGCGCCCGTTCCAGTTTCTCGCTTGCCGCATACGCCTTACTGATTTCCCCCATAGGGGAAACTATGCCCAGCAAAACAGCAAGGCTGACGATAACGCTAAGTATCCTCTTGTACATTTCAATCCTCCTTCCCTCCCGGGCCGCTATGGGCCTACATACCTGCCGCCTACCATCCCCGCAGCGCCCTTGTACGATAACTGACAAACTCGCCCTCTGCCCCCTTGAGCTTCCATTGCTTGGGCGACGCGCCGACAATCTTTTTAAAGTTGCGCTCCAGCGTGGAGACAGAGGAAAAACCTACCTTCCAGGCCAGGGCATTCATGGAAAGATCTTCTTTCTTCAGGAAATCACAGGCCTTCTGGACACGCACCATATTGATATACTCCAAGGGCGCCATATTCATGCATTCTGTAAAAAGCCTGCGGAAATAAGGCTCGCTGACGCTGCATGCCCTGGCCAGCTCCTTGATTTTGATTTCCTTGCTGTAATGCAGCTCCACATAGACTAATGCCGGGCGGATTTTCTCCACATGCAGCATATTGCTGCCCTGGCTGCGGAACATGTTCTCATCCATGCGGATCATCTCCTGCAGCAGGACGTAGAGATAGCCATTGACAGCTTCACGGTTGCGGAACCGCTTCTCCCTGTTTTCCTCCAGGATGGCAAGAACCAGCCCAGACAGCCTGGGATATTCCCCTGCCTCAATCAGCAGGGGGATATTGATCAGATTCTGCAGCAGTTTGCCTTTTGCACAGGCATCCTCATCCCCGCAGTTCTTGGCAAACCCCATAATATCCACATAAAGAAATTCCCAGAAACAGACCCTGCCTGGGGCGCTCTGGATTCCATGAGGGAAATTCGCGGGAATCAGGGTAATGCTGCCCTTCTGGTAAGAAGGGGACTCTTCACCCATATATACAAAGCCTTCGCCATAATGGCAATAGGCAATCTCGAAAAAATTGTGGAAATGCTGTTCATTGGTCTGGTAATGGGTAATCCATTTATCCCCTAAAAGCGCCAGGTCATATCTCCCCATAGGCATCTCATAATAACGAAATTCTTCTATTTTTTCCTGTTTTCCCGTATTCCCTTCCATTTTCTTCCTCTTTTCTGCTTTTGTTATAAGGGCGGTAGGCTACCTTTATTTTATCTTCCGTCACTCCGCCGTCATCTACGCCCCATACAAATCACCCAATTCCACCTCACCGATAGACGCCCCGATTGCCGCACCTTACTTATGTCATGCCAAAACCTCTTATCCCTTAAGCTGCCGTTCCTTTCCGCAAATGGCTTCGTGCTTATACATGGAAGCAGCTTCCGCCGATAAACTCACGCAGGATAGAGTTCTGCGCCACGTCTTCGCTTGGCACCGGAAGGAAATAATCCAAGAACTTCAAGAGCCTCTTGGCCTCTGTATACTCCGGGCATTCCTTCCCAATCTGGAACAGCAGCGGCTCTGCATACTGCTTAAGCACCGCCAGTTCATAAATCAGCGCCGAGTTGAACATAATATCCGCATCATCCTGGAAGGGGAAAATGTACTGCTCCTCTCCCCGGCGCACAGAATCCCACATACGGATGGTCTCTCTGGCCGTAATATTGCGTGTCCTGGCGTCCCGCACCATCCGGCGGATCATCCGCCCATCCGTCGTGGGCAGGCTGTTATGCTCGTCAATGTTGAGCTGCGTGAGTGCGCTGATATAGATCTTCAGCTTACTGGAAGAAGGGAGGGTATAGGAAAGCCTGTCGTTCAGCCCATGGATGCCCTCCAATACCAAAATGTCATTTTTGCCCAGCTGCTTGTAATTCCCTTTATACTCGCGCTTGCCAGTGCGGAAATTATAGGTGGGCAGGGACACGCGCTCGCCTTTTAACAGGGCTGACATATCGTGGTTAAACAGTTCTATGTCAATGGCCTCCAGGCACTCAAAGTTGTAATTCCCGTCCTCGTCCTTGGGCGTGTCCACCCGATCCACATAATAGTCGTCCAAGGCAATCGGGTGCGGCTTTAAGCCCTGCGCCATCAATTGTATGGACAGGCGGTGGGAAAAGGTAGTCTTCCCAGAAGAAGACGGCCCTGCAATCATCACGAACTTCTTGTCCGGCTCGGCTGCAATCTGCTCGGCCAGCTTGCCGACCTTGCGCTCCATCAGCGCCTCCGCCAGCAGGATGACCTTGCGGATCCTCCCCTGGGCGATCGCATCGTTCAATGCGCCAATCGTGGCAATGTCTAATTTCTCGCTCCACTCCGCAGACTCCCGCAGCACCTGGAACAGCTTATGGGAAGGCGAAAACGGCGGCACAGCCTTCGTGTCCTTATCCGGAAACAGCACGACAAATCCCTCGTCATAGAGCTTAAGCTCGAAATATTTTAAATAGCCGGTATCCGGCACCATATAGCCATAAAAATAATCTATGTAGTTGCCAATACTGTAAATATTGACCTTTGAGCTCCTGCGGTAGGCAAACAGCCGCTCCTTGTCCCGCATCCCCAGCTCATGGAACAGCGCCAGCGCCTCATCCGTGGAAATGCTCTCCTTGCGGATGGGAATCCTCTCTTCGGACAGCCGCACCATCTCCTCCCTAAGACGCAAAAGATATGCCTCGTTGGGCGCCTCCCCCTTCAACTCACAAAAATACCCCTGGCTAATGGAATGCTCAATCCGCACAGACACATGCTTGCCGTCTGCCTTCGCCAGATTGTAGATGGCGCGCTGCATCAGCAGGGACATGCTCCTGCGGTAGGCCTTCCTCCCAGCCTTATCTTTTGTGGTCACAAAAGAAAGTTCCCCGTCTGTCTTGGCCCTGCGGCTCAGTTCCCGCAGGCGGTTATTAAAAAGCACCAATACAATGTCGTCCTGATACTGTCCCTGGTATTCTGCCACGATATCCTGGAAATAGGCACCTTTGGGGTATTGCTTCTCCTCTCCGTTGATTCTGATACGGCAAATACTCTCAGCCATAGCCCTCCTCCTTTTCTCATTCCTGTCTGCTATTTTGCGCTGTATTCCTTGGTAACCCACAAACTACAAATTGTCGCAATATATGTTACATAGGCGTCCCTACTTCAATCAAATTTCCGTCCAAGTCATAAAATCGGATTACCTTCTGTCCCCAGCTATGCGTCATAAGCCGATTGACATATGGAACCTCGGGATACATTTTTTCCAATTTTGCAATAAATGCTTCTATGTCTTTTTCCTCAAAATACAGTTCGCTGGCATTGCTTTTCGGAATAATATCTTTTCCCAAAAACTCTCTCCAAATTTTTTCATCCTGGAGCACCAGGCCTTCCGTTAAAATCATATTGCCATCATTGTCCAGCAGCATGTCAAGGCCGAATAAGTCATGGTAAAACTGTTTTGATTTCTCAATATCTTTCACAACAACCAAAATATTCTTTAATTTCATTGGCCGCCTCCCTCCTAGCAATACAAGAACGGCTCCCTTACTTCCTGCTCAATTACCTGCAGCCCTGGGGCATGTTCCCTAAGATATGTCCCCATATAAGGAATAAACATTTTTTCCACCCCATAATGCCCTGCATCAATAATTGCCAGCCCCTGCGCGGCAGCGTCAATCCCCTCGTGATGGTCAATATCCCCGGTCACCAATACCTGCGCCCCCGCCCGGATGGCCTTCCCGATCACGCTCTTGCCAGACCCCGGGCAGATCGCAGCCTTACAGACCCTGGCCTGGAGATCCCCAAAAACCTTTACCTGCTCCACCGCAAAAACCTTTTTCACCAAATCAGCGCATTCCGCCAGCGCCATCTCCTGCGGCAGCAGCCCAACACTGCCAATCCCTTCCTGCTCCTCCCCCTGCCGGAAGGTCACATCCAGCGCCTCACCCCCCGTAAGAGCCATCCTCTGGGATGCAAGCTGCGCCATCCCCTTCACGTCAAAATTCGTATGCATGGCATAATAAGAAATGTCATTCCGAATCAGCTTTATAATCTTCCTGCCAATAAAATCCCCTGCCGTTATCCTCTTTACCGCCCTGAAAATCATTGGATGGTGGGTCAGCAGCAGATCCGCACTGGCATCCACAGCCTCCGCAATCGCCTCATCCGTAGCATCCAATGCTATGTAAACCCGTTTTATCTCTTTTTGCGGATCCCCCACTAACAGCCCCACATTGTCCCATTCACAGGCATAATATTCCGGCGACTGCTCCTGTAATATCCCTATTAATTCCTGGCAAAGCATACCCTAACGCTCCTTCCTGTATCTAAATAATTACAATGTATTATTCCGACTTTGATCTTATAGATATCCCTACAAGGATATGCAGCGGCTTTCCATCCGCAGCGGAGGGAGCGGGGAGCCTATGCATAATACCCCAACGCCCGCTCAATATCCCTAAGATCCCCTTCTATCTCCGCTGCCCTCGCCTCAATATCCCCCCTGCCCTGTTCCTTTAGCTTCCTCAGTATCCCCTCCTTCTGCCCCCGCTGCCGTAATAGATACTCCTTCAGCACCGGATGCCTCCCCTCCAGCAGCAATGCCCCAAACTTCTGCGCAAGCTTATCCTCCTGCCCGATCACCGGATTTCCCACAGCCCTCACCGCCATCATCGGATAATACTTCCCGTCCTCATATACCATCTCCTCTGCCTCAATCCGATAGCCATTCCTCCACAAAAACCCTCGGAATGCAGCAATCTCAGACTGCGGCTGCAGCACCAGCCTTTTCGCCTCCCTGGCCACTTCCTGCCCTTCCGACAGAATCCGCATCATCAGACCGCCGCCCATGCCGGCTATCACAATCTGATCCGCCTCCCCCGTCGCAAGCGCAGCCAGCCCATCCGACAGCCTGGCCTCAACCTGCCCTTCCATGCCATACTGCCGGATATGCTCCTTGGCGCGCTGGAGGGGGCCAGGATTCACATCCAAGGCGATTGCCCTCTCCGCTCTTTTGCATCCTACCAGATATACAGGTATGTACCCATGGTCTGTCCCCACATCTGCCAGTGTGACGCAAGCCCCCGCCAAGCTTGCCACTGCCTTAAGCCTCTTTGATAACCGTACCATCTCTTATGTGCCCTTCTGTCAGTCCAGATAATCCTTCAGCTTGCGGCTCCTGCTGGGATGGCGCAGCTTACGCAATGCCTTGGCTTCGATCTGTCGGATTCTCTCCCTCGTCACGTTAAATTCCTTGCCGACCTCTTCTAAGGTCCTCGCCCTGCCGTCGTCCAGGCCGAACCGGAGGCGCAGCACCTTCTGTTCCCGCTCGGTCAGCGTCCCCAATACCTCCACCAGCTGCTCCTTTAAGAGGGTAAAGGCCGCCGCGTCTGCCGGAACCGGAACATTGTCATCCTGGATGAAATCCCCTAAGTGGCTGTCTTCTTCTTCGCCAATGGGAGTTTCCAGGGATACAGGCTCCTGGGAAATCTTGAGGATTTCCCTTACCCTGTCTACCGGCATATTCATCTCTTCTGCAATCTCCTCCGGGGAAGGCTCACGCCCCAATTCCTGCAGCAGCTGCCGGGAAACGCGGATTAATTTGTTAATCGTCTCCACCATATGGACAGGGATACGGATTGTCCTTGCCTGGTCTGCAATGGCGCGGGTAATGGCCTGGCGGATCCACCAAGTAGCATAAGTCGAAAACTTATAGCCTTTACGGTAATCGAACTTCTCCACAGCCTTAATAAGCCCCAGGTTCCCTTCCTGGATGAGATCCAGAAACAGCATGCCGCGCCCTACATAGCGCTTGGCAATGGATACCACCAGGCGCAGGTTGGCCTCTGCCAGCCGCTTTTTGGCCTCCTGGTCGCCCAGCTCCATGCGTTTTGCCAGTTCAATCTCCTCTTCAGCAGTAAGCAGGGGAACCTTGCCAATCTCTTTGAGATACATGCGGACAGGGTCTTCAATGGATATTCCGTCCGGAACGGAAAGGTCGATATTTTCTACTTCTACTTCTTCCTCATCATCTATGAGGATATCATCGTCATCATCGGAAATACGCAGCACGTCAATATTATTGGCTTCCAGGAAATCCAAAATTTTCTCGAACTGCTCTGCATTCAGTTCCATATCGCGGAAAAAGTCATTGATTTCCTGGTATTCCAGAACATTTTTCTTTTTCTTAGCCATCGCCAGCAACTCATGCAGCTTTTCGATAAATTTCATACTTTTTTCTTCCATATCGTTTCATCCTTCCATTCGTTGTTTATATTTTGTCCTCATTTAGTGGAAATATTCACTGTCCCTTGCCAATATCAGCCCAAAGGCTCCATGAAATCCCAAAATTTTCGTTACTATTCCATACTTTCCCCGCGTTCGGCTAAAATCCATTTATACACAACGCCGGAAATTTGCCGCTTTGCGTAAACTCCATTCCTTATTTTGCCCAAAATTCCATCTGGTAGAGCCGCTGTAAGCTTTTCTTATCCGCAACCAGCTTCTGGAGCCCGTCTAGATCTGTGGGTTCCAGGCGCTTGGAACGGCTGTTCATGCTGTTCTCCTTGATACGGATAATGGTTTCCTTCAGCGCCTTTGCTTTCTCCGCCTCTGTGGTGATCTCTTTGAGCTGCGCATGGAACAGCGACGCCACCTCCTGCTGCTCCTTTTCGTCCGAAAACAGATCAATGACTTTCGCCGGGCGGATACGCCCCTCCCTGCACTGGCCAAACACCGCTTCGGCCACCTTACGGTACAGTTCCTCTGTAAAATCCTCCGGAGCCAGAAATGGCTCAACAGAAGCAAATAGCCCCGGCTCCTCAATCAGCCATGTCAGCATCAGCTTCTGTGACTGGCGCATGCCGTCCGCCGCCGTCTTCTTATGCGCCTGGACGGCGGGCGTCCATTGCTTCGCCTCCCTGGACGCCCCCGACTTCATGCCAGTGTTCTGTACCATCTTGCGCAGGTTCTCATATCCCGTCTGGTACTTCTGCGCCACTGCCTCTATGTAGTTCTCCCGTTCCAGCTCTTCTTCAAAACCGAGGATTTTCTCCGCAACGGCATGGTAAAAGGAGGTCTTCTCCGTAGGATCCTTTAGATTATAATCCCGCTCCAGCATCTCCACCTCAAAGAGGAAGCTGTTCTGCGCCTGTTCAATCCGCCTCTGGTAGCCCTCCGCCCCCTCCGCCTTGATTAACTCATCCGGATCCTTGTAAGGCCTCATATTGATAACTTTCGCCGTAATGCCTGCCTCCTTGAGGATGGGAATGGCCCGCAGGGCGGCCTTCACCCCGGCGTTGTCGCTGTCAAAGGTGCAGTACACCTCCTTAACATAACGCCGGATCAGGGCGGCATGCCCCTGGGTAAAGGAAGTGCCCAGGGAAGCCACCGCATTGTCAAAGCCTGCCTGGTGGAGGGCAATCACGTCCATATAGCCCTCGCACAGAAGGAGATAAGGCCTCCGTGAAGACTTTGCCAGATGCATGCCATAGAGGTTCTTGCTCTTATCAAAAATCATCGTCTCTGGGGAGTTAAGGTATTTCGGCTCCCCTTCGCCAATAACGCGGCCGCCAAAGCCAATCACCCGGCTGTTGGCGTCCATAATCGGGAACATTGCACGGTTCCAAAATTTATCGCGGCCGCCCCTGCGTTCCTCTATCGTGACCAGGCCGGAATCCTTGAGGATCTCATCCTCATACCCTTCCTTGCGGAGGTAGAGGTAGAGGTCGTTGCTGGCCGCATTGGCAAAGCCCAGGCCGAACTTCTTCATAGTCTCCCGGCTCAAGCCCCGCTCCTGAAAATATTCCATCGCTGCCTGCCCCTGCTCCATACGCAGCTGAGCGTAAAAATACTTCCCTGCCGCCTTGTTGGCCTCTAAAATCCGCGACCGCCGGTCGGCTTCCTGCCTGGCACGGGCTGACATTTCCTGTTTGGGCAGCGCAATGCCCGCCCGATCCGCGAGGGATTCCACCGCTTCAAGGAAACTGTCGTTCTCATACTGCATCAGGAAAGTAAACACATTTCCCCCTGCGCCGCAGCCAAAGCAATAGTACATCTGCTTGCTCTGGGATACGGAAAACGAAGGGGTCTTCTCGTTGTGGAAGGGGCAGAGCCCCACATATTGGCCGCCCTTTTTCTTCAAAGATACATAAGCGGAAATCACGTCCACAATGTCATTCGCCGTACGCACTTCCTCAATCTGTTCATCGGAATAAAACGGCATCCCAAGCCCCCTTTCCCTCAGTTCACCTGCCAGGCCTTGGGCATAAAAACATCCTCAAACCTGGCAATCGCAAAACGATCCGTCATGCCTGCAATGTAGTCGCATACCGCACGTTCCTCTGCCTCCCCTGCGGCAATCATCTGCCGGTTCATGGCAGGCAGCAGTTCAATATGTACCCGATAATATCCAAACAGCCGGCGCAGCAGATCCTCCGCCCGATCCTCTTCCCTCTTGGCCACCGTGTTCAGATACACATGGTCAAACATAAACTTCCTCAGCCCACGCATGGCCGATTCCACCTCAGGAGACATGCAGATGTCATTCTTCCCCAGGCTGTTCGTGACGATATTATGGATCAAGGTATCCAAGCGCTTACGGCTAGTATCCCCCAAAACCTCCCGGTACTCGAGAGGAATGTCCTCCTCCATCAGTACCCTAGCCCGGATGGCATCGTCGATGTCATGGTTGATATATGCAATTTTATCTGACAGGCGGACAATCTTCCCCTCCATCGTGGACGGCATCAAATGGGTCTGATGGTTCAAAATTCCATCCCGTACCTCCCAGGTCAGGTTCAGCCCCCTGCCGTCCTTCTCCAGCTTCTCTACCATCCGTACGCTCTGTTCATTGTGCCGGAAGCCTCCTTGGCAAATTTCATTTAAAATCCGCTCCCCAGCATGTCCAAAGGGCGCATGGCCCAGATCGTGGCCAAGGGCAATGGCTTCCGCCAGGTCTTCGTTTAAACGGAGCGCCTTGGCAATTGTCCTTGCATTCTGGGATACCTCCAGGGTATGGGTCAGGCGGGTGCGGTAATGGTCGCCCCTTGGGGAGAGGAAGACCTGGGTCTTGTACTTCATGCGCCGGAATGACTTGCAGTGCAGGATGCGGTCCCGGTCACGCTGAAACACCGGGCGTATATCACATTGAGGCTCCTGGCGCTCACGACCCTTGGAATTCTCGCTCAAGGTGGCAAAAGGGCTTAGGTAGGTACGCTCCAGGAACTCTATATTTTCTCTTATGAGCATTTCGTATCACCTCTATATGATATATTCCGCACGGAAGGTAGATTTCCTTTATTTTTTACAAAAAAATCGAAAATTTCCCTACTCTAGGTTTACATTTTGACGAAACGGACGCTGCTTCGGGCGAGCTTTAATAGTTCCCTATTTTGCCAGCTATCATCCTTGCGATATGATAAACAGGAGTCTCCATATGGCGTTTTACCTGGGCAAGCTGCTGACGGATATGGATTTTCTGCGGGCAATGGCGCTCACATTTGCCGCATTTCAGGCATTTCGAGGCGTTGGAAGGGGTGGTGCGCAGTGTCGTACACATGATATAGGCTTTCATCCCCTGATACCAGTTATCGGTATACCTGGTATTATATGCAGAAAAGCAGCCAGGTATATCAACACCGGCCGGGCAGGGCTGGCAATAGCCGCAGCCGGTGCATGGAACCTTCATATAGCGGTTGATTTCTGATTTGATTCGTGCAATTACTTTTTTGTCGCGGGGCGCCATGCAGCCCGCGGCAGCCGCAGAAGCAATGCGCACGTTTTCCCGCACCTGGGCAATATCGTTCATGCCAGAGAGGACAACGGTCACCTCCGGCTGGTCCCAGAGCCAGCGCAGGCCCCATTCCGCAGGGCTTCTGCCAGAACCTTCCCGCTCCAGGAGGCGGAGGGCGGACTTGGGCAGCCCCTGTACGAGACGGCCACCACGCAGGGGCTCCATAATAATGACCGGGATGCCTTTTTCATGGGCGCGCTTGAGGCCGCGCCGCCCAGCCTGGGAATGCTCATCCATATAATTATATTGGATCTGGCAGAAATCCCAGTCATAAGCATCCAAAATTTTGAGGAAATTCTCCGTGCTGCCATGGAAGGAAAAGCCGATATTCTGGATTTGCCCCTGCGCCTTTTTCCGGGCAATCCAGTCTTCCATGCCAAGCCCCCGAATCCGCTCCCAGGCGGCAACGTCATTGAGCATATGCATCAGATAATATTCCACATGGTCTGTCTTAAGGCGCCTAAGCTGTTCTTGGAAATAGCGCTCGATATCTCCTTTTTGCTTAAGGTAATAGTGCGGAAGCTTGGTAGCGATATTGACCTTGTCACGGTAACCCTTGGCCAAGAACCTGCCCAGGCAAACCTCGCTCCCAGGATAACTATACGCTGTATCAAAGTAATTTACGCCATGTTTGATGGCAAACCGCATCTCCTTCTCTGCCTTCGCCTGATTAATCGCCGCGCCTTTCTTAGAGAAACGGAGGCAGCCGTAGCCCAAAATAGATAATTGCTGCTGCGTCCTGGGGTTCGTTCTGTATTGCATTGAAAAATCCTCCCTGCTATTTAAAATATTTTGTCAGCTATTCCCGATCAATGCCATGTTCTGAAATCATTGCTATTACTTCTGTATCGCCCCTCACTCCTAAATCAGATGCTCCGTATTGCGCGTCTTTCCTGCTATCTGTTTCTTACTTTACAGCCGGATCTCCAATTCCACCGGACAATGGTCAGAGCCCAATACTTGCGTATGGATCTTCGCATCGGCAAGCCTCTCCTTCAACTCCTCAGATACGACAAAATAGTCAATCCTCCACCCCGCATTCTTCTCGCGGGCTTTAAAGCGATAAGACCACCAGGAATATACTTGCTCCGTATCGGGATAAAAATAGCGGAACGTATCCACATAGCCATGCGCCAGGAACTCCGTAAATTTTGCGCGTTCTTCATCCGTAAACCCTGCGTTCCTGCGGTTCGTCTTAGGATTTTTCAAATCAATTTCCTGATGGGCCACGTTGAGGTCGCCGCAAAAAACAACTGGCTTCCTGCCCCTCAATCCATCCAGATAGCACAAGAGGGCGTCTTCCCATTCCATGCGGTAAGGAAGGCGCGCAAGCTCACTCTGGGAATTCGGCGTATAGCAAGTCACCAAATAAAAGCTTTCATATTCCAACGTAATCACACGCCCCTCTTGGTCATGTTCCTGAATGCCGATTCCATTGGCAACGGAAAGCGGCTTGTGCTTCGTAAAAATAGCTGTGCCGGAATAGCCCTTTTTCTGGGCATAATTCCAATAGCCCTCATACCCTTCCGGCAGTTCCAGGCTAATCTGCCCTTCCTGCAGCTTCGTCTCCTGGACGCAGAAAAAATCTGCCTCCGCCTCCCGGAAAAAATCAAGGAAACCCTTCTGCACACAGGCGCGTAGGCCGTTTACATTCCATGAGATAAGTTTCATAAATAAAATCCTTTCGTTTGATAAAAAATAGAACTGAATATGAAAAAAATAATCACAAGGCAATTCCTGTGACCATTTCTTATCTTCTCATATTCAGCTCTCTCATATCCTTGTAAAAATGCGGAAGATGGGACTTGAACCCACACGAGCATACACCCACAAGATCCTTAGTCTTGCCTGTCTGCCAATTCCAGCACTTCCGCATAGCCTGCACCACATCCTATTCTGTATAAAAACAGGCCTGCCGTGACGACTTTGTTAGTATAGCAAATCTGATGAAATATGTCAATAACTTTTTTAAAATTTATTTCAGATATTTTCCCATCGCCGTAAATGGTAACCCATCGCCTTCTTCCGAAAAACGCAACCCCTTAGCAGAATGCCTGTTTCTTCAACCTGAAACGCCATAAAAAACCCCCTTTCCGTCAGATTAACCCATAATACCTGCAGGCCTGGTAAATCCCATCTTCTTTCAACGGGGCGGTCACGTACTCTGCCGCATCCTTGGCCTGCTGCATCCCATCCCCCATCGCCACCGAATGGGCCGTATATTCCAGCATATCCAAATCATTGGTGCTGTCGCCGAAGGAATACGTGTCCTCATGGGGAATGCCAAGGATTTCACAGATCTTTTGGATCCCGGTTGCTTTGCTAAAGCCCTTCGGCACGACTTCCACAAACCCGCCCTCCCGGTGGATCACCGTATACTCTGCGCCCAGCCACTGCTCCAGCTCCTGCTGCCTGCCCGCATCCATCAGGTAATTGGCACAAAATTTGCTAACCTCCAGCCTGCCCTCATTACCAGACACTCGGACCATATTCTTCCCCAGGGCTTTAGACACCTCCCGCACAAAGGGAGACTCCTGCGGGAAGCGTTCCGGATCCACATAGATACAGCGGTGGCCTTCCAATATGTACGCCGCGCCGATATCCCGCAAGAATGCGTTTGTCCTGTGGATTTCCTCTGACGCAATCGTATGGTAAAATTTCATCTGCCCGCAAAACTCCACATAGGTGCCGCACCCTGCCAGAACCCCGTCAAAGCCCAAAGGCATCAACGGCGCATCCGGGATAAATACCCGCGTCCTCCCACTGCTGATAAACAGGCGGTGCCCACGCTCCTTCATCCGCCGGAACGCCTCCCGCGTGCTGTCCGGGATCCGTTGCCTCCCATCCCAGATTGTCCCATCAATATCAAAAAACAATGCCTTTCCCATTCCTCCAGTACCTCTCATTCTTCCTAAGCTTTATTATAGCCATTCCTCGCTAATTAAAATACTTGTTTCAACCGATCTATGTATTGTATGTCCCTATTATTGTAACACTAACAAAAACATAATTACAATAGGAGGTTTTCCATGCCACAAAATGATATGCGTAAATTCCGCGGCGATTACCAGGAATTCCGCGAAATGACAGAAAAATTCTATCAAAAAGAAATCAATGTAGCGCAATACAAAGGCTTTTCCGGCAGATTTGGCAGCTATGCCCAAAGGGGCGGCGCGGCCAGCATGCTCCGCCTGCGCCTGGCGGGAGGGGAAATCAGCAAAGAAAACCTGAAGTTCATTGTTGACAGCATCGCAAGCTACCAGATTTCCCTGACCCACCTTACGACCTGCCAAAGCCTCCAGCTCCACAACCTATCCAAAACGCAGGTCTGCGCCCTGGCAGAAGAGGCCTTCGACCATGGCATTATCTCCTTGGGCGGCGGCGGGGATTATCCCCGGAACGTGATGTGTTCCCCTCTCTCCGGCGTACAGAAAGACGAGCCTTTTGACGTGCTTCCTTATGCAAGGGCTGCGGAAGATTACCTGCTGGGGCTCCTTGGCAAAGTCAAGCTGCCGCGGAAATTAAAGGTCGCCTTTTCTAACAGCAGGGACAATATGACGCATGCCACCTTCCGCGACCTGGGCTTTGTTGCAACGCCACAGGGGAAATTTGACGTATACAGCGCCGGCGGGCTCGGCAGGGAGCCGCGGATGGGCGTTTTGGTGGCGGAAGGCATAGAGCCTGCCAAAATCCTCTATTATATCAAAGCAATGGTGGATACCTTCACCACCCATGGCAACTACCAGAACCGCGGGAAGGCGCGCACACGCTACATGCAGGAAACCCTGGGCGTAGAAGGCTATCGGGACGCTTACCAGGAAAAATTGGGGCAGGCGCTGGCAGAAGGCGGGCTTGACCTTACCCTCCTAGAAAACGGCGCACTTGACGGCTATCCCAGCCTCACAGCCTCCCCCAAGCAGGGAGATGGGAAAACATTGGAACACTCCCGCGCAATCCCACAGATACAGGACGGGCTCTATGCCGTTTCCTACCATCCAATCGGAGGGAACCCGCAGCCAGAGTTCTGGAAAAAGCTATATGACGCCATCCTGCCTATGGAAGGCGTAACGGCGCGTATTTCTCCAGAGCAAGATCTGTATATCATCAACCTGTCCGCATCCGAGGCAGAGCAAATTTTAGAATTAACCGCAGACGGGGCAGAATCCCTCTTTGAGACTTCTGTTTCCTGTATCGGCGCATCGATCTGCCAGGTGGGCGCCAGGGATTCCCAAAAGCTCCTCCACGCGTGTATGGAGGCGGTACGCAAGGAAGGGCTTACAAAAGCGCTTCCCCAAATCCACATCTCCGGCTGCCCCTCCTCCTGCTCTGCGCACCAGGCCGCAGCCCTCGGTTTCCGCGGCGGGGTAAAACAGACGCCCGATGGGCCGAAGCCTGCGTTTGCCGTTTTTGAGAATGGCTGCGGGATGCAGGGACAAGAAGCTTTTGGCACAGATTTAGGGGTAATCACAGAGGAAGAAATCCCCTCATTCCTGGTTGAGCTTGGGCGGGAAATTGCGTCACGGAACACAGATTACCGTACCTTTACAGAAACGCATCGGGATGAATTTTTGAAAATTGTGGAAAAATATGCATAACCTTTTATAGGATCAAAAAGGGGGGCTGCGGCCTCCCTTTTTCCTCTGCTATGCAATCTTACCTGTTATTTCTAGGGTGTTCCCATCTGGATCTATAATATTAAAATACCAATATGGCCTACGCACATTGACATACATAAGTTCTGAAACTTCGCCAATATTTAACTTTTTTAGGCGCTGCCGCTCACCATTACACCATCGTTTCCAGTAACGATTTCCCTTTACAGATAACTGTTTTTATGCCAGGTTCCTTGTTTTTATTAAAATTAAAGTTCAGCAGATAGCCTTTTTCCAAATGGTATGTCTCCAGATAATCCGCAAGCTGCTCTTCTCCCCTTCGGTTGTAGCTGTCACCGTGGTAAATTTTCATCTCAATCACATACTGCCAGCCGCGGTTTACCATAAAATGCCGCTGCGGCTTACAGTCCGCGATAATATTAAAGCATTTCCCCATACACACTCTCCTTTCTGCCCCTTTAGCATAACACATCCCCACCGCTTCCGCCACCATGAAAAGTAACGCCTGAGGAAGTTCCCATTCTGCACAGAACATATTTCTCCCCCTTCGCACATACACTAAAATAAAAAAGGAACTGCAATGGAATCCATTGACACTATGATACAGGAACGGCACTTGGAAATGATAAAAGCCGCCATCCCCTATTTAGACTCGCCCCGGCAGCGGAGCATGGCCATGCTGGTGAAATTTCTGGAACTGCAGCGCACAGCCGCCCTGTTCCAGAACCCGGAAAACAACCTGCGGATGTGTTCGGAGGAAAGCGGGGAAGACGCCCCCGTACAGATGCTGACCGCCATCCGCGAATACTGCACGGACAAAGAAAAAGAAATGGTGGATAACATCATCAGCTTTGTCCAGATGTTCTCCACCTATGAGACTCTCTTCGCCGCCCCCTGACCCCAGCCACAGAAAGGACGCTTATGAACCCACAAGACTTATTAAACAACCCGCAGCTGGCCAACATCTCCCCCGAAAAGCTACAGTTTTTCATGGAGCTTGCCAAAAACAGCTCCCCCAACGGCTCCAATCCCAAAGAGATGGCCGAATCCCTGAAAAACGCCTCTACCCAGGCCAAGAACCAAGGCATGGACTTCTCTTCCAACGAACGGGATCTCATCATTGAGGTACTCAAACAGAGCATGCCCCCCCAGGAGCAGAAAAAAGTCGACCTGCTCATGCAGATGATGAAAACCATGCGCAAATAACAGCCGCGAGGCTGCCCCATCTGGATATTTCCTGCGGGCAGCCCCTGCTTTTACTTCTTTACTTCGCTACAATATTAATAATCCTCCCAGGAACATAGATCTCCTTTACGATATTCCCTGTCAGCTTGTCGCCCAGCGCCTCTTTCCCTGCGGCAATGGCCGTATCCTTATCCACATCCACCGGAAGGGCAACCGTTGCCCGCAGCTTTCCATTGACCTGTACGCCAATCTCTATCGTATTCTCCACGGTCTTCGCCTCATCATACTCCGGCCAGGACATCTGGTACACCCTGCCCTCATAGCCGCAGGCCTCCCACAGCTCCTCCGTAATATGCGGCGCCACCGGATTGAGCAGCGTTAAAAATGTCTGAAACTCCGCACGGTTAATGCTGCCCATCTTGCTAAATTCATTGAGCATGGACATCATAGCTGCAATCGCCGTATTATATTTCAGGCTCTCATAATCAGAGCTTACCTTCTTGATCATCTGATGCATCTTCGTCTCCAGCTCCCCACGGTAACTGTCCCCGTCCACAAGGATATCCTGCAGCTTCCACACACGCTCCAAGAACCTGCGGCAGCCCTTAACGCCATTCTCTGACCAGGACGCGCTCAAGTCAAAAGCGCCGATAAACATCTCATAGGTACGCAGCGTATCTGCACCGTAATCCATCACAATGTCGTCTGGGTTAACCACATTTCCACGCGATTTGGACATTTTCTCCCCGTTCTCCCCCAAAATCATGCCGTGGGAGGTACGCTTCTGGTATGGTTCCGGGGTTGGAACAACGCCCTGGTCATAGAGGAACTTATGCCAGAACCGGGAATAGAGCAGATGGAGGGTCGTATGCTCCATGCCTCCGTTATACCAGTCTATTGGGAGCCAGTAATCCAACGCTTCCTTGCTCGCCAGCGCCTCCGTATTGTGGGGATCCGTATAGCGCAGGAAATACCAGGACGAGCCGGCCCACTGGGGCATGGTGTCTGTCTCACGTTTGGCCGGCCCGCCGCAGCATGGGCAGGTGGTATTCACCCAATCTTCCATGGCCGCCAGCGGGGACTCCCCATTATCGGTCGGCATATAGCTCTCCACCTCCGGGAGTTCCAGCGGGAGCTGATCCTCTGGCAGCGCCACGTAGCCGCATTTCCCACACTGCACGATGGGAATCGGCTCACCCCAGTAACGCTGGCGGGAGAATACCCAGTCCCTGAGCTTGTAGTTGGTCTTTCCCTTGCCAATTTCCTTTTCTTCCAGGAATTCGATGATTTTCTTCTTCGCCTCTGCCACTTCCAGCCCATTGAGGAAGCCGGAATTCACCAATGTGCCTGTGGCCACATCTGTGTATGCCTCTTTCTGCACATCCTCGCCGCCAGCCACAACCTCCACAATCGGCAGGCCGAACTTCTTGGCAAACTCCCAGTCACGGGTATCATGGGCAGGCACTGCCATAATGGCGCCAGTCCCATAGCTCATCAGCACATAATCCGACACCCAGATAGGGATTTCCTGGCCGTTGACTGGATCAACGGCGCGCAGCCCGTCAATCTCCACGCCCGTCTTCTCCTTGGCAAGCTCCGAACGCTCAAAATCGGACTTGCGGGCAGCCTGCTCGCGGTATGCAAGAATCTCTTCCCAGTTATGGATCTCATCCTTATATTTATCCAGAATGGGGTGTTCCGGGGAAACAACCATATAAGTAGCCCCAAAGAGAGTATCCGGCCTGGTGGTATACACCCTAAGCTTCTCTTCCTTGCCTGCAATGGGGAAATCCACCTCTGCGCCCTGGCTCTTGCCAATCCAGTTCTGCTGGGATACCTTCACCCGCTCAATATAGTCCACATCCTTGAGGCCTTCCAGCAATTTTTCCGCATATTCGGTAATTTTCAGCATCCATTGGCTCTTCACCTTACGCACCACCGGGGCGCCGCAGCGCTCGCAGACGCCGTTGACCACTTCCTCATTGGCCAGCCCCACCTTGCAGGAGGTACACCAGTTGATCGGCATCTCCGTCTTATAGGCCAGCCCTTCCTGGAACAGCTTCCGGAAAATCCACTGCGTCCAGTGGTAATATTCTGGGTCTGTCGTATTAACCTCCCGCTCCCAGTCAAAAGAATAGCCCAGCGCATGGAGCTGCCCTTTAAACCGCTTGACGTTGTTCTCTGTGACAATCTTCGGATGGATCTTATTCTTAATCGCATAATTCTCCGTTGGGAGCCCAAATGCATCCCAACCCATGGGGTAAAGCACGTTATAGCCCTGCATCCGCCGCTTCCTGGCCACAATGTCCAATGCGGTATACGGCCTTGGGTGCCCCACATGGAGCCCCTGCCCGGATGGATAGGGAAACTCTACCAATGCATAGTATTTTGGCTTGGAATAATCGTCCGTCGCTGCAAAGGCTTTCTCCTCATCCCAAACCTTCTGCCATTTCTCTTCAATGGCCCTGTGATTATATGGTACTGCCATGTCCTTTCCTCCTGCATGATTCATCATAGATTATTCTCCTAAAAAGTTTACCACATAGCAGACATTTGTCAAGAGATTTCACCGCCACGATAGCCTAACTCTATCTGGGGATTATGATAAGGGTATGGGAGTTTCTGTTTCTTGATCGAACATTAAAACCGAAAAATAGTCATAAAATACCCCAAATAAATCCTTCCAAAAGCTGTACGATTCCAATTTCCTGGATGCATGCCGCGCATCCCTGGCTCCTTCTTACAATCCAAATGCCGTTTTCCCCCTCCGTCTTTGTAAAGCATATGCCTGTCTTTGGGTTCTCCCAGACAAAATCCCGCGGCCGGCTCTCCCACTGCCGGTACTGCCCCGCGCCTCCCCTTGCAAATGGGCGGCACATGGATTTCCATCCCTCATACAGCCTGGCATAATAGGTACACGGCTGCCCTGGACTTGTAAAAAGCCCATTTCCAGGCCAGGGGCAAATAGAACTATGCCCTTGTCTGTCATGGCATAATCCAGCTTCCCTCCCTGCCATCCCGCACCAGCCGGCCATTGCGGATGGTGAAATACCTGATAATCCTTTTCCTGCAGCAACAGGGGCAGAAGCCGTTCCAGGCTTTCCAGCTTCCCTTCCCGATGCTGCCACTCCTGCTGCCCAATCACCTGCTCTATGCCGCATGTTTCCGCCAGGCCCGGCGACAAATACTGCAAGGTCTCCCTGAATTGCGGATACTGTGGGGAGGCCGCCAGTTTCACCCAGGCAGCCCCCTGCAGAATATAACCGATTGCCCCCAGCACCTCTCCTATAGAAAGCAGGCTCCCTGCCCCCCTCGCCCAAGCGCCCCCCTCCAAAAACAAGTTCTTTGCGCCCCCAACAGAACCTTTTTCTTCCAAAACACCCATCCTGCCCACGCCATCATCTCCAGGCCTTCCACTGCCGCCGCCAGCATCCGGGACAGGCGGCAAGGCGGATGCCAGTCCGTGTTCCCCCTCCAAGATCCTCTCCATCACGGAATGCCCCACATGATATTCCCGGCATACCTTGGTTCTCCTATAAGCTTCCAGCAGTTCTCTTTTTTCTTCCTCTGCCATCTCCAGCCCCTTCGCCAAGCTCTTCACGGCGTCTGCTTTCTTGGGAATTCTTCCCCCATTGCCATATCGGCTCAATAACGTCCTGTCTATTCCGCACATTTTTGCTGCATTGGAATAGCTAATCCCTTTCTGCTTTAAATATCGGCTCAAATATCCTGCAAAATCTTTCATCTTCCCTGCCCATGACTCCTCACTTTACTAAAACAGGGTACCCGAAAGCGCAAACTGCACGCCCTCAGGCACCCTGTTTTCCCTCTTTCTGCACTTAAGTCAAATCACCTATTAGACACCCATAGAACTACATCCAACTGTACAAGCAAAGCCTCCCAGCCCGTAGTCCGGCATCATGGCACCGCCATTCCTTGCAATTCCTTGCACATTCCATAAATTATCCGTAACTATTGCGTACCTTCCTAGTTACCATTCTTC
Organism: uncultured Lachnospiraceae bacterium; assembly: GCA_910577785.1. Classification (GTDB taxonomy): domain Bacteria; phylum Bacillota; class Clostridia; order Lachnospirales; family Lachnospiraceae; genus Petralouisia. The sequence goes on from CAJTNT010000001.1 coordinate 149,092, forward strand.
TAATATCCTTCCCAAAACACACCTCATTACCTGAAACTTTGCCGAACGGGACGGGGAAGCATCTCCTCTTGTACAGTTGAATGCAGCTCCATCCAGGCATAGACCGTATCCACATTGTCTTTCTATTTGATACTACGGATACGCCGCAACCTGTGACAGAATTTGTGACAGAAAAACCATTGTAACGGAAACATTACATGGTTTCTCTATTCTACCATTTCCCTGTCATACGTTCTAGATGTGCTGTCTCATTTCCGCAATTTTCGGCATATTTTGTCACGGCCTACCGATATTTTTCTACTATCTCCCTCATAAACCTGACGGTTTCCTGCGGGCTGTATGCATAGCCCATGCTCTCCAGGTTCTGGAAGAAATCATGGAAATACTTCTGTATCCCTTTATCCCTGATGGCAAAACGCTCCTTCACCCCCCGGGTAAAATGCAGGTCAATGCTTAAAGAGTCCCTTTTTCCCTCAATATGTTCCAAATACAGCCCTTTCATATTTGGGAACTGCTCGTCCCTGACCATACAGTAGGTCAGATCCCCCTGTTCTGTCAAGGCAATTGCCCGTTCCATGACCTGGCAGCGGATTTCCATATTTGGCTGTTGGTATATTTCATAGGGGAAGCTGTCAATACGCCCTGTTTCCAGAAACTCAATCAGCCCCTCACGGCAAAAAAAAGCCCTCCCATGGCTGGGAATAGAAGAACAGCTCTTATAGATTTCCTCTATCAGCGCCTCCCGGTTCGGTATCCCCTCGTTAATCTGCCCCTCCAGAATCTCCATCGTCAGGCAGGGGCCAATGCAGGGCATGTATTCCAGGCTATTGACATTGATTTCCGTCCTGGGATAGCCCGGCAGGGCTTCCGGCAGGCCGCACCGTTTCCCTCCCAGACTCTGGCTGGATTCCTTTAGTTCTCGGTAGGCATAGTGGAAAAAACCCACCCATTCTGGGTCTGTCGTCAACATCCCTTTGGACAGCAGGCCGTCAAATTGAATCACAAAACCGTCAGAAAGAATCCAATTTTCCGCAAAACCCTTTTCGCAATTCAAATCTTCCTGCCAGAAAATCTCCACCGGATGCTTCTGCACTACAATTTCCGCAATTCCCTCCAAAACCTCCAGATTGTGCAGGCTGGCGCCTCGTTTTTCATTCGTCAGATACACAATTTCCTCAATGCTGCAATTTTCCGTATAACCGAAGAATACCTTCAGCAGCATGAGGATTTCCGGGTGGGCAACCTGCATATTTAGGTACAGATGCTTTTCTTCCTGCATGGCCAGATTGCCCAGCGCTTTCTGGATCCATTGGATAATCTCCAGCTTATTCTTCATCTGCACAAAATCTGGGAGAACGATTTCCTCCATCGCGCTGCTTTTCTGAAGGCTATGGTACTCGGCTCCCCTTTGCTGCAGCACCTGCAGGATTTCCATAATTTTCTGGTGGCAGGTATAGGATTCCTCTCCAATTTTCGTATATTGGTAGGCATTCTGCAGTCCCTGCTCTTCTTCCTGGGACAGCTGAAGCTGCCTGGACAGAACCTCCAGCTGCTGCCAGCTGTCTGGGAACTCCCTGCCCGTAGACCAGCGGAAAAGCGTACTCCTGTCCAAACCGCTGATCCGTGCAATCTGAGGGATGGTCAGCCCCCTGGATTCCTTTATCTTCTTGAAATAAATAGAAAATCGAGACATTTCTTTCCTCCTGCGTAACCTATGGTGCGTTAGGAACCACAGAAAAACCGCTGCGCATCATGTACTGCAGCGGTTCTTCTGGGTGGAATGCCGGCGCTTTGTGATTCGCCAGAACGTAAATCCTAACAGTAAAAACACAATACATCTACTTTTAATCTTCCCACTTATCACACATAGCATTTATCTGGTCTGCCAGTTTGCCAAGCTCCTTGTTGGGACGGCCTTCCGACCGGCGCACAATGGCCAGCAGCCGCTCGGCAGCAGCCAAAAGCCTGGTAAATACCGTAGAAACCGTACGTCCTTCCTTGGTCTTCTTGGCCTTGCGCTCCCGGCTCCCGCGGGCGATACAGGCATTAGCGGCCAAATCATAGATATCGCCGCTATAGGGGGCAATGGCAGGAATCCCGATTTCCTTGGTAATCAGCGAAGCAAAGGTATCGCAGACCTGATCTTCGCCATGGACGACAAAGACACGCTTGGGCGTGTCGCCAATCGCCCGTACCCAATCCAGCAGGCGCTGCTGGTCCGCATGCCCGCTAATGCCCGCCAGGTTCTTAATCTGCGCATGCACTTCAATCGACTCTCCGAAAAGCTTCACTTCCTTGGCGCCGCCTAAGAGAAGGTTCCCCAAGGTTCCCGGCACCTGATAGCCGACAAAAAGAATCGTGGAATCTGAACGCCACAAGTTATGCTTGAGATGATGGCGGATACGCCCCGCCTCGCACATGCCGGAAGCGGAAATAATTACTTTCGGCTCCTCAATAAAGTTAATCATCTTTGACTCATCGCTGGTAATCGATACCCTAAGCCCTGGGAAGCGGATGGGATTCTTCCCACTGCGCACCAGCTCCAGAGCCTCTTTGTCAAAGCACTCCCGCACATTCTTATGGAACACATTGGTCGCCTCAATGGCCAGCGGGCTGTCAACATAGACCTCAAAATCCTGGAACTCCGGCAGCAGCCCCTCGGTCTTGATTTTTCGGAAAAAATAGAGCATTTCCTGCGTCCTGCCTACGGAAAAGGCCGGGATCACCAGATTGCCGCCCCGGACAAAGGTCTCCCGGCAGACCCGGGCAAGCTCTTCGGCGTAATCCGGCGGATTCTCATGCAAACGGTCGCCGTAGGTAGACTCTACAATCACATAATCTGCATCCCTTACGTACTGTGGGTTGCGGATCAGGGGCTTATTGCCATGGCCGATATCTCCGGAAAACAGCAGCTTCACCTTCTCCTCGCCCTCCGTCCCCCAGACCTCAATGCTCGAAGATCCCAGCAGATGGCCGGCGTCCGTAAAGCGGATGGAGACTTCCGGGCACAGTGTAATAATCTCCCCATATTCGCAGGGAATAAAATGCTCCAATACACCCACCGCGTCATCCATGGTATACATGGGCTCTACCAGAGGGCGGCCTGCACGCTGCGCCTTGCGGTTCTTCCATTCTGCCTCAAACATCTGGATGTGGGCAGAATCCTTGAGCATAATGTTGCACAGCTCCATGGTCGCCCTGGTGGAGTAAACCTTCCCCCGGAACCCATGGCTGTAAATCAGCGGCAAAAGCCCTGAATGGTCAATGTGGGCATGCGTAATCAAAACGTAGTCAATCTCGGCAGGATTTACTGGGATTTCCTGGTTCTCGTACAAATCTGCTCCCTGCTCCATGCCGCAGTCTACTAAAAGATGCACATCCCCCAGACGCACGTAATGGCAGCTTCCGGTCACCTCATGGGCTGCCCCCAAAAATTCTAGCTTCATGCAATCCTCTCCTTTGTATGTGTGGTTATGTGAAACCATCCCCGCTCCTGCGGTTCTGATCGAGTGGCCGTGCATATCGTTATCGGAATTTTAATCGCAGTCCAGATATTTGTCATATAATATGCTTTTATCATACCATGTTTACTCAAACTTTACAATTTCTTTTTTCAGGCGTTTCATAATCTTTTTTTCCAGGCGGGAAATATAGGACTGGGAGATTCCCAGTAAGTCCGCCACTTCCTTTTGGGTCAGCTCCTTTCCGCGGGCATTCAGGCCAAAGCGCAGCTCCACAATCGTGCGTTCCCGCTCAGACAGCTTTTCGACTGCTTTCTTCAGCAGGTTTTTCTCCACTTCAGTCTCAATGTCCCGGTATATAATGTCTTCGTCCGTGCCTAGGATGTCGGATAGGAGCAGCTCATTTCCGTCCCAGTCCACATTCAAGGGCTCATCAATGGATACCTCCATCCGCGTCTTGTTGTTGCGGCGCAGATACATCAGGATCTCATTTTCAATGCATCGGGAGGCATAGGTGGCCAGCTTGATATTCTTGGCCGGGTTAAAGGTATTGATAGCCTTAATCAGTCCAATCGTGCCTATGGAAATCAGATCCTCCACCCCGACCCCAGTATTGTCAAATTTTTTCGCTATGTACACCACCAGGCGCAGATTATGTTCAATCAGCACGTTTCTGGCATGCTCTGCTTCCTTCCCATCCAGCATCTGGATGTATTTATTCTCCTCCCTGGCCTCTAAGGGCGGCGGCAGGATTTCCGTCCCTCCGATATAATGGACGTCGCCCTTTTTGAGCAACAGCGTATTCCAGAAATTCGATATCAGCCGCAGCTGGAAATGCTTGGGTATTGCGATTTTTATGAACATGCTTCTCCTCCTTCAACGTTCTATACTCTTTCCATTTAATATCACATCGCATCTGTCGTCCTGAAATAATTTCTCATCCGCAATTCCAAACACCGGCTTATCCAGGTAAACCGGGCCTTCTTCCTGTAAGATATACATGCCCTCTAAGGTAACGGCCTCCAGCATGCCGGACTCCCTGCCCAAGGAATGGTAGGGTATCAGGCGTAACGGCAAGGCTTCCCGCTGGATTTGCCCCCAGATGAGGCTCTTCCTGGCAATATGCACGGGGCGGCCCAATAAGGGATCTGCCAGCAGGTTCCCCGTATCGTAAAAGCCCCTAGCGGGAATCCGGCCTTCCCGTGTAAGCAGAAGAAGGTCGTATGTCGTTTCCTTTTCACGCCTAATATGTAACATCAGCCAGTCAGCCCCTTCCACAACAGCCGCCGCGCCCGCCAGGCAAACCAGGGCATGCAGGCTCCCTGTGCCCTTCGGCAGCCCCCATTCCAGAAATCCGCCCAGCAGAAGAACCGCCAGATAGACAGCCGCCCACTGGCGGAGAAATGGCTTTAATCGCTCCTTATCTCCCGATTCCCGGATGAATGGTTTCTTTTTGTGGTAACAGAGCCACACCATACTGGGATTTACAAAAAGGTGTACTGCCAGCTGGTAACATATGTAATCATGAAGCACTAAAAAAAAGAACAGGGAAGCAGCCGTGCCTGCCAGACTCCCCAGCAAGATCCGCCGAAGCGGGGCTGGCTGCCGCAGGAACTTCCCGCCTGCCCAGAGGGCGATGGCATCAATGGCAAAATTCGTCAAAAACCAGATATCGGCATACCATTCATATTCTGGCACTGCTTCTGTCCCCACCTCCTGTCTTCCCTCCACAAACAAAACTTATGTTCCCATACCTTCCATGTCCAAGCCTTCCGTTTCCAGGCTTTCCTATGCGAAGCCCTCATATTTTAAGATTTCCTTCCCCAAAGCCTCCCGTCAAAATTTCCCAACACCAGCCCTTTCTTCTAAATCTACGGGTTCAAAAAACCTCCCACAAAAAATATACTCACGGCAAATTTTATTCGCTGTGAGTATAGTATAGGGGAAACGGACAGAATTTTTTGTCAAACCGTTGTCCCGTTTGTGAGAAATTTTGTTACAAGATATGACAAGTATGAAATCAGATAAGGACAAAACTGGATCTATGTCAATACTTTGGACAAAAAAGCCGAAAGATTATGTTGCTTTTTTAAGTTCCTCATCCTTCTGCTGTGGTGTTATGTAACCAATCGCACTGTGCATTCTTTTTCGGTTATACCAGCCCTCTATGTATTCAAAAATTGCCCTGTGGGTTTGTTGTATAGGATTTTTGGCTGTCATGTTTGCTCTTGAATCTCGGATATCCTGTATGTTCCTTTTTCAAATCCTCCATTATTTTCAATATTACGGCTCACTGTCCGCACTGCTCCCCAATTCCCCAATCTGCCGGAACGCCGGGGATGCCTGCCCTCTGTGCCATATTAGTAATATGCACCCATAAACAGCCATCCCCTCCATAACCCTAAAATCCCCAAAACTTCGATGCCAGCTCCCGGTTTATTGTGGATGAGAGGAAATTGGGATTGCTGCTCTGGAACATTCTCAGGCTTTCAAAGAAAGTGGCCTTGCTTCCCGTCTTTAATCCTGCGAAAGTCTTATCCAGTTTCTGATTTTTCACATTCTTCTCCACATATTCCTCCGACTGCTTTTCGTAATTATCAACCATCGAAGGATTCTTCTTTACTGCGCCCGCATACCAGTTTGTAAGGTATTTCAACGAACTAAGCCCGCCGTCATCGTTTTTCCCCATCTTCTGGTACTCTGCGTATGCGTCTTTGTCCATCGTCCGCATCATGTCAAGCGCGTTTGTGGTCTGGACAAGATTGCTCCCATGCCCAAGATACCTG
>CAJTNT010000002.1:0-52085 GCA_910577785.1 uncultured Lachnospiraceae bacterium
GTGCTCAGGAACAGCCTCCTGGCCCCTCCGTCTTTCTTCGTGGCCGTCACGTAAGCCATGACTGGCCTGTCCCCAAATAGGTTTGTCATGGCCCGCTGGCATCCGGTGTAATAGCCGCCAGCCTTCTGCGCCGAGAGGACAAAGCTGTCCAGGGACAGCTCCGCCCCGCGCTTTGCAGGCCGCCCCCGCTTCCCCGTCCGTGCTGGCGGGAGGCCGTACAGGGCGGTGTCCGCCCTTGCGCCGCATATGATGTCCAGGTTCGCAAACTCGCTGGCAAGGCACAGGAAGCCCTTCTTCGCATACCAGCTGTCACACAGCGCCAGGACATTCTTCTGCCCGGAAAATGCGGGCATAGCAAGGCGTATCATGCCGGCGGCCAATACCAGCTTTGTCGCCTCTTCCTTCTTCCACATGCGGTAGCCAAGGGGTACAGACAGGTAGGAGAACGTGCGGGTCTTGCCCGGCCCCACATTGTCCCAGGCCGGCACACAGAGCATGAGGCTGACAAAGCAGTGGCCGTCCAGGTAGCGGCAGCCTTTATGCGCGGCATGGTCGAACAGCTTTGAGACTCCCTCTATCTTAGTGCCCGACTTGGGGACAATGGTGTCGTCCACGCAGAGCAGCACGGGCAGGGGGCGGAAGGCATCCGGTATGATGCTAAGGGCAATTTTTGCCGTCACGGCCATGAAGCCGGAATAGTCCACCTTGGCGTAGGAGCATAGGTAATAGAAGGCATTGAGGGATTTCCTGGCGGCCTTGGCCAGGAAATGGCGGTACAGGGAACGGATGGAGGGGGCGGACTCCAATGCCAGCATGGCTACCAGCAGGAAGGCCAGGGATTCAGCCATCGGGGCAGAGAGGCCAGCAAAATAAATGGAAAAAAACAAAAAAGTTTGCCAATCACGGTGTCTTTGTTGTATAATAGTTTTGACATGCAGGGACACTTCCTTTCGTTATAATTGGTCTGCAAACTTATTATACAACGAAAGGTTCCTGTATGTCATTTGTTTTTTACAGAATCAAAAAGTTGTAAACTGGTGTTAATTTTGTGTCTTTGCTCTTCCACCTTATTCCAGAGGCAGGGGATGGATGAAACCCACGAGCTTATATAATAGAACTTTATGACAGATATAACCATTATAGTATTTTAGATTTAGGTAACAAATAAAAAAAAGTAGTTGAAAATATAAAGTCTTTTTCAAATCAGCCGATAAAAATAATGTAAATCAAAAATGCAATATGTTATTGCAGGAGCTTTTAGGCAATTATCCTAGGGATTGCATAGAGGTGAAAATTGATTTCAAACAAATATAATTACTGAGCCTTGAGAGCAGAGTAATTATATTAAATAATTTTGTGGCATGGAAGCTACAGTATATTCAAGGAGGAAATAATTATGGCAATGATCGTTCAGCACAATCTTACGGCAGTAAATTCAAATCGTCAATTAGGTATTACTACTGGTGCACAGGCAAAATCTTCAGAAAAATTGTCATCTGGTTATAAGATTAATCGTGCAGGTGATGATGCGGCAGGGTTAAAAATTTCTGAGAAGATGAGGAGCCAGGTTCGAGGTTTGACAAGAGCATCTACAAATGCGCAAGATGGAGTGTCTTTGATTCAGACAGCAGAAGGAGCCTTGAACGAAGCGCACTCTATTCTTCAGAGAATGAATGAATTAGCAGTTCAGGGTGCCAATGATACTAATGAAAATATTGACCGTGAGGCAATTAATGAAGAATTAGATCAGCTGACACAAGAGTTGGACAGAATTTCGCAAACAACTCAGTTCAATAAGCAGAATTTGTTGGATGGATCTTTTTCAAGTAAAAATCTTCATGTTGGTGCAAATGCAAATCAGAAGATTCAGATTAGCATTGATAATATGGATGCCTCTACATTAGGATTGAGAAGCATTAAAGGGCAGGAATTGGGGAGCGCACAGACTGGAAAGAAAATAGAAGGTATTACTTATAAGGGAATGACATACCAATGGGATGCTTCTAAGACAGCGGCCTCTAATGCGGCGATAGCTGTGAGTGATTTTAAGATCGCTGTTTCGAATAAAGCAGCTGCTGAACAGTATGCTCCGCAGGTTTCTGGAACGAATGTTTTTTATAAGGATGCCAATAGTGCTACTTATGATACAGCAGCATCTGCTATGGCTGCAGATGTAGCATCTGCTCAAGGGTTGGTAAGTGCAGCTCTAACAAATAGTTTGGAGACATATTTAGATACTACTAATACAGTTGCAAATGGTCCTACTGTTAGAGCAGATGGTTCGACATTTACCATGGATAAACCAGGGGTTAATACTTATGCGAGGGCAAATGCAACAATTACGGCAGTTCAAAATGCCATTAATAAGGTGTCTTCTCAGAGGTCGGCTCTTGGTGCAATTCAAAATAGATTAGAGCATACTATCGCAAACTTGGATAATGTTGCTGAGAATACACAAGCAGCAGAATCTCGTATTCGTGATCTTGATATGGCTGCTGAGATGGTTGAATACAGTAAGAACAATATTCTTGCTCAAGCAGGTCAATCTATGCTGGCACAGGCTAATCAGGCAACGCAAGGTGTATTATCTTTGTTGCAGTAGTGTTATTATTATAAAAAGTTTTTATATGCAGAATAATAGAGGGGCTAGCGTTGCTGGCTCCTTTATTTGTAGAAGAAATGCTAATTAAAAGTTTCTTGTATAATTATGAATATATGGAGAAAGCTGGATTTGCTACAGGGCAAGGAAATTCTTGAGATATATTCTGTATTAAGAAGTGATACCATTAATTTGTAAGAATGTTAAGTTCAGATGGATGTATTTCACTATCGAATCTGTGAGAAAAATTCGCTGAAGAAGATGCAATTTGTAGTAACAGTGACATGTGGGATTTTAGAGTATTCTGTATGATACCTACAAAAGGCATTGATTAGGATGCAGGAAAGTTGATGGGTGATATTAGAAGATTACAGATAAGGATTGCATATATAATAGGAAAATAAAAGTAGACAATCTCCTGTTACGGCTGAATTGAACCTTTAATAGTCATTACTAAGAGTTGAATTTAGTTGTGGCTTGAAGGCTGGAAAGTTTGGATAGGAGATGGGGAAAAGTCCGCTGAAAAGTGTCTTTTTAAAAGTTATGTGGGGCAGAATAATAAAAATTAATGTAAAAATGGAGGTAGTTGGCAGAAATGTTTTTTGGAGGTAAAAACCTTGGATAGAGGATGGGGAGATGTTCTGGTTATGAACAGATGGAACGAAAAATTAAGAATCTGATAGATACGGGACGGATCCTTCTAAATATAAGGATGGATATATACAAAGCCATGTTGAGGGGAATCACTGACAATATAGGGAGGGAATTATGGAAGAGAAGATAAGAGAGTTGTATAGTAAAATAAGGGAAATGGGAGCATCTTTTGTAATTTATCATAAACGCAGTAGTGTTGAACAAATAAAGGAAATTATGCCAGATATTCAAGAATTTGTGTTATGGTTTCTGGAAGGAAATAGATTTGGCATAGAAGAACAATTTTATAAAGATATGAGTAACAATATATTGGTGATTTTGGAAGATATATTTGAGGCATTAAAACAAGGAGATATTGTATTGTTGCATGATGCAACAGTAAATGGATTGTTGGAATATCTACAATTATTTATGGAGCAGGAGGAAAAGTCATATGACAACATATGAGAAGAATCTAAAAACACTAGCTCTCCACTATTTAGAAATTGACAAAAGAATTGAAAATGCTAAGGAAAATATGGAGATGATTCTTGAGGTTCAGGAAGAAAAATCTTATGAAGGCGAGAAAATTCTAAAAATTAAAAAGGAGGATAGGGTTTGTTATCTGAATGGAAAGCGGGATACTTCAGAAGCAGCAAAGTATTGGGTGAAAACGCTAGGTGTTTTGCATAGGAATACCCCTATATTAATGATGGGAATAGGAAATTATTCTTATTTAAAGGAATTAGCCAAACAGACAGAAAATAGACTTATAATTGTAGTTTATGAGCCTTCTTTGCAGATATTTTTGAAATTTTTAGAGATGATAGATATAAAAAGTTGGATGGAAAGACATCTAATTATTTTTTGGGTAGATGGAGTAGAGGGTATGGATGAGAAAAATATGAGGGAGGTATTGGAACAGGTATTAAAATATGAGGCACTAGAATATTGTAAATATTTTATTTTGCCAAATTATGATACGTTATTTGCAGAAAAAGCACTCATGTTTGTAAAAACCTGCCGGGATGTGGCGTTGAAAGAGGTATCCAGATTTGCCACCAATAATCTTTTTGCTGGGGTTATGGTAAAAAATCTCTTTTCTAATGCAAAATATCTGTGCAATGGATATAAAACTACGCAGTTGACAGAGGTGATTCCAAGAGATATTCCGGGAATTGTTGTGGCAGCAGGCCCCTCGTTAGATAAAAATATAAGAGAATTAAAAAACGCAAAAGGAAAAGCGTTTATTGTAGCAGTGGATACGGCTATAAAACCCTTGTTAAGGGAAGGGATAATACCTGATATGTTTGCGGTGATTGATGCATTGAAACCATTGGAGTTGGTAAAAGTAGAAGAGGCGCGGCAAATACCCCTGTTAAGTACATTGAATGCTTCTCCAGAAATATTGGATTACCATAAAGGAATGAAATTTTTTTTTAATGAGGGTTATTTATTTGCAGAAGAAATTTTTCGACGGAGTGGTCATAGGAGTGGAGATGTATCATGTGGTGGTTCAGTTGCAACTTCTTTATTTTCTCTTTTGTATAAGATTGGAATCCAAACAATTATTTTAGTTGGACAAGATTTAGCATATACAGATAATAAATCTTATGCGAATGGAACATTTCATGATGTAATAGAAGAAGAGGATACTAGTAAATTTATGATGGTTAAAGGAAATTTTGAAGAAAAAGTTCCTACTCAACCAAATTTAAAATTGTTTTTAGATTGGTACAATAGATATATAGAAGGAATTAAGGAACGTGATAAGGGATTCAGGGTAATTAATGCTACAGAAGGAGGTGCATTTATTCGGAATACAGAGATAATGACGCTGCGGGAAGCTATTGAGCAAGAGTGCAATAAAAGTGTGAATATACAGGAGTGTTTGGAAAGACTGCCATTAATGTTGAATGAAGAGGCACAAAAATGGTCTGTTGAGTATTTAAAAAGTCTTTCTAAAGAGTTTAAGACTATAAAAAATGATGCTAGAAAATTGAGGAATTTATATTATAAATTATATAAGTTATGTAATAAAAGAAATGTAGATTGTAAAGAATATAGAGGCATTTTGAAAAAAATTGATAATCAAAAAAAGGTACTAGAAAGGGCAAGTATTTATCAACTTATTACAATAACTATGAGCAATGCTCAATATATATTATTAGAGGAACAATATGAACAAAGAGAATCTTTACAAGAAGAAGGAAAAGAGATAGCCCAGACAGGCATAACTTATATAAAAGATGTAGAAAAATGTGCAGAGATATTTCAAGAATATTCAGAAGAGGTTTTTAGAGATTTATAATATTATAATTTGGAAGGAGAAAAAAATGGATAAATTTAAGAGATTTGTAAAAATTGATTATTCAAGATTTGAGAAGGAAGATTTGGAGGCTTTATATGGGTTGCCGCAAGATATTCTATTTTGTAGTAAATGTGTAATTTCTAATCAACGCCCAAATTCTTGTGAGGAATATAAGAATAATAAGAACTCGACAAAAGACACCATCCATTTAGATAATGAGGGGGTCTGTGATGCTTGTAGGGCAGCAGAACAAAAAAATAAGATAGATTGGGAAGAACGGGAAAAGGAACTAATAGAATTGTGTGACAAATATAGGAGTAAAGATGGAAGTTATGACTGCCTGATTCCGGGCTCGGGAGGAAAGGATTCGTTTTATCAGGCACATGTATTAAAGTATAAGTACAATATGCATCCATTGACAATTACATGGGCGCCTAATATATATACGGATTGGGGGTGGAAAAATCAGCGGGCTTGGATAAATGCAGGATTTGACAATATTCTTTATACGCCTAATGGAAGGAATCATAGACTGCTCACAAGATTGGCAGTTGAAAATCTGTTTCATCCGTTTCAACCATTTATATTAGGACAGAAGGCATTGGCGCCAAAGGTAGCAGCAATGTATCATATTCCTTTGATTTTCTATGGTGAAAATGAGGCAGAGTACGGAAATCCAGTCGCAGATAATTCTAGTGCCACAAGGGACTGGAAGTATTTTACAGCGGATGATAAGGGTAAAATATATATTGCTGGTACATCAATTGCAGATTTAAAGGAGTATTTTGGTATAGAGCAGGGCGAATTGAATCTATATATGCCAGCTGATCCAGAACTAATTGAACAAGAAAAGATAGAAGTGCATTATCTTGGCTATTATTTGAAATGGCATCCCCAGGGTGCATATTACTATGCGGTGGAAAATGGCGGGTTTCAAGCTGCTCCTGAGCGGACGGCAGGAACTTATAGTAAATATAATAGCATTGATGACAGGATAGATGACTTTCATTTTTATACTACATTCATAAAATTTGGGATTGGCCGTGCCACATATGATGCAGCTCAAGAAATCCGTAATAACGAGATTGATCGTGAAGAGGGTATAGCATTAGTAAAAAAATTTGATGGGGAATTTCCAGAACGTTTTGCAGATGAGATATTTGATTATTTGAGTATATTACCAGAGGAATATCCAGTAGCTTCCCGGATGTTTGAACAACCTAAGATGGATAAAGATTATTTTATGCATCTGGCAGATAGATTTCGTTCACCGCATATTTGGAAATATGAAGATGGTTTATGGAAATTGCGGAAACAAGTTTTTGATGATAAATGGAGATAATATGAAAAATATTAGATTTATTGCCAAATTAGATGTTAAAGGTAGTAATTTAGTTAAGGGTATTCAATTCGAAGGTCTCCGTAAAATAGGCAATCCGAATGAATTTGCAAAAAAATATTATAAAGATGGTATAGATGAGATATTGTATATAGATATTGTTGCGAGTTTATATAATAGAAATAATTTAAGCGATATTGTGATAGAATGTACAAATGATGTATTTATTCCTATTACAGTGGGAGGTGGGATAAGAAATATTGATAATGTAAAGCATTTGTTGCGTTGTGGAGCAGATAAAATAGCCATTAATACTGCAGCTATTAAAAATCCTAAGTTGATTCATGAAGTTGCGGATAAATTCGGCTCTCAATGCATGGTACTTTCTATCCAGGCAAAGAAAGTGTCAGAGGGAAAATGGGAAGCTTATTATGACAATGGGAGAGAAAAAACGGGAATAGACGTAATTCAATGGGCAAAGACAGGATATGAATTGGGAGCGGGTGAAATTCTTTTGACATCGGTAGATTGTGAAGGTTGCAGAAAGGGCTTTGATATAGAATTAGTTAGAGCCGTGTCGGATGTAGTTCCGATTCCTATCATTGCCTGTGGAGGAATGGGGAAAATGGAGGACTTTTCTAAAGTGGTGATAGAAGGACATGCAGATGCTGTTGCAGCAGCAAGTGTTTTGCATTATAATCAGCTGTTGGTTAACGAAATTAAGGAAAAGGCATATATGAATGGAATTAATGTCAGGAGATAGGAGAATGGAGAGGATATCAATTATAGATTATGGAAGGGGGAATATTTTAAGTGTTCGACGGGCATTTGAAAGCCAAGGGGCAAAAATAGAATTTGTATCAACTTCACAAGAAATTATGAAGGCAAAGAAATTGGTATTGCCAGGTGTGGGCGCTTTTAAAGATGGGGTGGAAGAACTTTACAAAAGAGATTTAGTCCGAGGAATTCAGGCATACTGCAAAGAAGGTAAGCCTTTTCTGGGAATCTGTTTAGGAATGCAGATGATGTTAGGAGAAAGTGAAGAATTTGGGCTGACAAAGGGACTGGGTCTGATTCCAGGGCGAGTAGTAAGGATTAAGAATATATCTGTAGAAGGAAAGGAGCAAAAGGTTCCACATGTTGGATGGAATGAGTTATATTATACGAGGAGTGTGGAGGGAACAATTTTACATGGAATTACAGAAAAAGTAAAGATGTATTTTGTCCATTCATATTTTGCGGTTCCAGAAGATGAAAGTTATCGGCTTGCAGATACATATTATGGGAAATGGCGGTTATCGGCAGTTATAAAAAAGGGAAATTGTTATGGAACACAATTCCATCCAGAAAAGAGTGGGGAAATGGGTCTGAAGATTATCCAAAATTTTGTAAAGTTGTAAAAGTTCTATAACGTATTTGTCAATCGGCAACTAAAGAAATCAAAAGGATTATGGGCAGGCACAGGCCATCCTGGCATGTACAGATCTGTCCATAGTTGCAGGAAATATCATAGAGGAATATGCCTACCGCTTTAAGAGCGAGGCCACGTTCTGGGAGATGAAACAGTAGCTTGGGGATTTTTGTTACCATTTTTGGACATATGTAGTCTTCCGGCTGGAGCATTCCATAGGAAAGGCCTAAAATTTCAGGATGCTATCCGTGTGTCGGGCTTCAGGTATCTGCGCACATCATCCTGTAAGGCCATATCGGAAGCCGATACAATGGAGTGTTTAAGGCAGAATTTATTCCGTTTTATGGCTCAACAGGATAATCTGAGCATAACCAAAAAAATATTTAGTAAACAAGTTCCCCTGGAAACAGAGAATATTAAATTGTACCCCTTGTCAAGGACATTTTGAATTTGTGTAGTACCCGATTTTTGGACATCTACACACAATCCATACCCCATGCTATGGACAGGAGATTTCGTGCGATTACCACTTTGCCTTGGCGCATTGAGAAAATCCAATCCACTCTTGGGACGCCCTTTGAAAAGGGTGTCCCGCCGCTCAGGCATCCCTGGCCTAAACTTTTACTCCGGGCTCTGCCCGAACCCGCCCTCGCTGGGGGCAGGAAAAAGGGAATAATCCTTTTTCCTTATAAAAGGGTAATCCGTGAACCTTATGTCAAGGGACTTTCGCGGCATATCCTCACCCGGCCAAAAACGTGCCGGGCTGCGGTATTCCACGGTTCCCCTGACAACGGTTCCGCTCCTTGCGCATGGTGATGCAGGGTTTAATTGTTTTCGGTTTTCTTTTCGGCTGCGTGAATGCCCAGCTCTTCCGGCTGCTTCTCATATGCTGGTGGCGCCGGTGTGTTTGGGACATCCAGTGGGTAGGTCCCACTCGTGACGAACTGATAGTATTCATTTGGCGAGAGTTTTGCCAGGCGCCACTGGTAACGCTGGTTATTGTAATAGTCCATGTAACCGTCCACAACCGCCTTGACATCTCCATAGCAGGGACAGGCCGCGATCCTGTCTTTTATGTGGTCTTTCATGTGGCCGAAGAAGCTTTCCTGCGGCGCGTTGTCCCAGCAGTTGCCCTTGCGTGGCATGGACTGCCTGAGCCCTTTGTCCTGCACGATATTGATAAACTTGTGGCTTGTATAATGGCATCCCTGGTCGCTGTGGATGACCGTCTCGGCATGGAGCGAGATGCCATGCCTTTTAACAAGCAGCTCTACTGTTTCCAGGACGAAGTCCACTTCCAATGACGGGCTGAGGGCATACGACAGGATCTGCTTCGTGAATGCGTCCAGTATGGTCGACAGGTAGGCGAACGTCCCATTGTATGGAAGGTACGTGATGTCCGTCAGCAGCACCATCCGCGGGCCGTAGCATTCAAACTCGCGCCGCAGCAGGTTGTCCGCCACGCTGCTGGTTCTCAGGGCCCTGGCCATCCTCCGGTAGGGGTTTGCCTTGCGCACAGGGCATGACAGGCTGTATTTGTCCATGAGCCTCCGTATTTTTTTGAGGTTCATGATGGCCGGGGGCTCCATATGGAGGAGGGCCATATATATGCCTTTTGCCCCTTTGGAATAGCCACGCATGCGGTAGGCTTCCAGTACCAGGTCAAAATCCTCACGGCCCCTCTGCTCCTGCGCTTCCCTGATGGGTGCAGCCTTGAGCCAGGCGTAGTATCCGCTCCGGGATACGCCGGCCATGGAGCATAAGGAACTGACGGACAGCGAGTTGCCTGTGGCCTGCAGGGTTTCCTGGATGATTTCATAGGCACAAGGGGATTCATTCATCAGCAGTGCACCTACCTTCCTGTATTCCTGATTGGGGAAATTTTTTTTAGGAACTCCATTTCCTGCTTCAGGTAACCGACTTCATGCCGGAGCTGCTTCAGTTCGTCATCGCCGGATGGATGGCCTTGTACTTCTAGGACATTCTCCCCGTTGCTGCGGCTGCTGTAGCCCTCGCGGAATTCCCCGTGCTTTTTGAATTCCTCGCGTATGTGCTGCGGGATGCTAAAGAAACGTCTCTCGCCAATCAATTCAACGCTGAATCCGTGGTCTTCGAGGATTTTTCTGGGCGCTCCACCAGCCCTGCAGGCTTCCATGAATAGTTCCTTGAACTCCCTTGTAAGGGAAAGGCGCGTGGCCGTGACACTATAAACATATGGATTCTGGCGCAGCTTTCGTTGCTGCTCTTCGGTAAACTGTCTTCTGCTCATGGCATCCTCCTTCTGTATTTATTATACCATGCCAGAGCAAGAGACTGTCCGATTTGAAAGGGAGGATTCGTGCTAATGTCCAAGGGATCGGGAACCAATTAGTGTGACTGTCCAATCTGTCGGAACCGACTTGACGATATGTCTAAGATGAGGGGACTACACTAATTAGATTGTCCACGGTTATGGGTACATTATATATTGACCGATTCGTTAGTTTAGAGAACTTATAGCCGTCCAATAAGTTATAAAATAGATTTTTTTGCGTGATTAATGTGGAAGGGAAAGGTTGTTCTTTAGTAAAAGGGGGATTTATGTGGGGAGATAAGTGATGGCTTCTTGTTATAAGAGAAGGGAGAATAGAAAATGCGGATTGTATATGTTGGATGCGTGGAATCATCATATGTTGGTTTGAAGGTTTTAATAGAGCAGAAGAAAGAGGTGGTTGGAGTTATTACGAAGGAATCATCGAAGTTCAATTCTGATTTTGTAGATCTGTCTTATCTTGCTAAAGAAAATCATATTCCATATATATACGCGCCAAATATTAATGATAATGAAATAGAAAAGTTTATCAAGAGATGCAAGCCGGATATCATTTACTGTTTTGGATGGTCGCAGATAATCCAAAAGCATATCTTAGAAATTCCGTCACTTGGTATAGTAGGTTTCCATCCAGCAGAGCTGCCATGTAACCGTGGGCGTCATCCGATTATATGGGCTTTGGCGTTGGGATTGGAATATACAGCATCCACATTTTTCATTATGAGTGAAGGCGCAGATACTGGGGATATTATTTCTCAAAGAAAAATCAAGATAGAGTATACGGATTATGCAAGGGATTTATATAATAAGATCTTAGAAGCTGCCTGTGAGCAGATTACAGAATTTACGAATAGTTTGGAAAATGGGACATGTATTCCCCGAAAGCAGGATTTGTGGACAGGCAATAGCTGGCGTAAACGTGGGGAGGCAGATGGCATCATTGATTGGAGGATGTCTAGCCGTGCTATATACAATTTGGTTCGGGCACTTAGCCACCCTTATGTTGGCGCTCAGTTTTTATATAAGAAGAAAAAAATAAAAATTTGGAGAGCAGAAGAAGTAGCAGGCGATAATTTTAAAAATATAGAGCCAGGAAAGATTATGAAATTTAATTCATGTAATGATTTTTATGTAAAGGCTTATGATAATATTATACATGTGTTGGAGTGTGATGAATTTGTGGCTGAGGAAGGGGAGTATTTATGAAAAAAATATTAGTTGTTTCTCCGCATGCGGATGATGAGGTTCTAGGAGCAGGTGGTACGATATTAAAACATGTCCAAGAAGGCGATAAGGTTTATTGGATCAATGTTACAAATGCGAAAGAGGAATATGGTTATTCAAAGGAAGAAGAATTACAGCGGCGGCAAGAGATAGAAATAGTTGCTAAAAAGTACGGCGTAGAAGAGTTGATTAATTTGGGATTAGAGCCGGCTGGGCTTGATAAGTATGGGATGTCTGCACTGGTTCGGAAATTTGCGGAAATAATGAAGCAGATTAGTCCACAGATTGTAATCATGCCTTTTCAGTATGATGTGCATTCAGATCATAGAATTGTATTTGATGCGGTATATTCTTGTACAAAGTCCTTCCGATATCATAGCATTGAGAAAATTCTTTGTATGGAAATTTTATCAGAAACAGATTATGCAGTTTCTGATAAGGGGTTTGTGCCAAACTATTATGTGGATATTAGTCCTTATATAGAGAAAAAAATAGAGATTATGAAAGAATATAAAAGCGAGATAAAAGCATCGCCGTTTCCACGTAATGTAGAAGCGGTTCGTGGTTTGGCAAAATATAGAGCGGCGGGATGTAATGTTGAATATGCTGAGGCTTTTTGGCTTTTGAAGGAAATTGAGAAATAAGCAGGGATTTTGCTTTAAAGGAGAAGTCCATGGTAAAAAGTAGAAATTTAAAAATAGAATGGGAAATAGAATGAAGAAAATATGCGTAGTAACATCTACTAGAGCTGAGTATGGCATATTAAAGCCACTGATTATAAAATTAAAAGCCTATACAGAATGGGAAGTGCAATTAGTTGTAACAGGCGCACATCTTGTGGAAAGGCTTGGGAATACACATCAGGAAGTAGAGGCAGATGGAATAGAAATATATGATAAGATCCCTATTAATACGGAAGGTGATACAGATTATGATGTATCCCTGATAATGGCAAATGCTTTGGTGGGGTTCGGTAAGTTTTTTCGGGATGAGAGTCCAGATTTGTTAGTGGTCTTAGGAGATAGGACAGAGATTTTTGCTATTTCTGCGGCAGCAGTAAACGCACATATTCCAATTGCTCATATTCATGGAGGGGAGTTGACTTTTGGGCTGGTGGATGACTGTATGCGTCATGCCATTACGAAAATGAGTTATTTGCACTTTGCTTCAGCAGAGGAATATCGGAATAGGATTATTCAGATGGGGGAAGAGCCGGAACGTGTATTTAATGTGGGTGCGTTAGGGGTCGAGAATATTTTAAAAGAAAGGCTGATGGAACGTGAGGCATTAGGAGCTGATGTGGGCTTTCCATCTGAACGGGCATATGCAGTTGTAACGTTTCATCCGGTCACTCTGGATGTTGGACAAGCAGAGGCACAAATAAAGGAACTTTTTTGTGCTATGCAAGAAAGAGGGGATTTATTTTTTTTGATTACAAAGGCAAATGCGGATGCTGGCGGTGATACAATAAATAGATTTATAGAGCGGGCAATTATGGAATGCCCGAATATGAAACTAGTATCATCCTTGGGTATGAAACGTTATCTGAGCGCTGTGAAATATGCCAGATTTGTACTGGGCAATTCGTCAAGTGGTATCATAGAGGTGCCTTCTTTGGGGGTTCCTACAGTAAATATTGGCGATCGGCAGAAGGGTAGGATTATGGCAGAGAGCATTGTTTCATGTGAACCCCAATGTCAACATATTTTGGACTCTATAAAGATAGCGATGCAAATGGAGCGGAAGGAATATGTGAGCCCTTACGGGAATGGCACAGCATCAGAACAGATTGTTAAGGTGGTGAAAAAGTTTCTGATGGAGGAACGTATGGATTTGAAGAAGAAATTTTATGATATATGTTTATGATGTAAGCCGTTTTATTGGATGCTTAGCATGACCCGGAAAGTATTTCATTTGCGGAAGCGTCTTTAACACTTGCGAATGGGGAAGGTATTATCAGGTGGCAGGAAGGATGGAGGTTTTGTGCAGAATTTAATATTAATTGGTTCTGGCGGCTGTATGCGGGAGCTTCTCTGGCAGATAGAAGAGTCAAAGAAAGAATGTCCTATTTGGATGGGGCAGAACGGGAATGGCGCTATTGGGAGAGGTTTGGATGGGAATGCAACGACAGCTGTCTGGAATGTGCTTGGTTATGTAGATAGAAGGTCTCAAGGTGACAATGGGGTTTTTGATATTTTTGCTGGAAATACATGTTGTCCTTATTTGGGGGATGATGACTATCTACTATCAATGCAGCAGGAGACAAATGTTGTGGTTAGCGTGGGGGAGCCGCAATTAAGGAAGAAAATTGCAGAAAAGCTAAAGAGGAATCCGAACTTGAAATTTCCCAACCTGATTCTGGGTGATGCCAGGATCTGTTCCGATCTGAAAATGGGACAAGGCTGTATTATTTCCATGGGTAGCAGGGTGTCTACGAATGTTACATTTGGTGATTTTGTTTTCCTGAATATGGGTACAGTGGTATGTCATGATGGTAACATCGGTGATTTTTGCACGTTAAGCCCGGAGGTTACGCTTGCAGGCCAGGTAACCATGGGGGACGAATGTGACCTGGGGATGGGAACGAAGGTGATTCAGGGTATCCACATTGGGAATAGGGTTATTGCAGGGGCAGGGAGTGTTGTGACAAGGGATGTGGAAGATGGTTGCACGGTTGTTGGCGTTCCGGCAAAGCGTATGGAACATCCTAACTCTTATTAAATGTAGTGCCTTGTTAGTATGATTAGTATAGAAGAATGTCTTGTATGGAATAGGGGTAGAAAACATATATTTTTGTTCGAGTATTCATATTTGAAACTTAGATTTCTGCAAACAGAATAAGGTGAGCATAGCCAATCATAGGAGGAAAAGCTTATGGCGGTTAAAATTATTGCGGAGGCAGGCGTGAACCACAATGGCAGCCTGGAGCTTGCCCGGCAGATGGTGGCTGCGGCAGCAGAGGCAGGGGCAGACTACATAAAATTTCAGACCTTTATTCCGGAGAAACTGGTAGCTGCGTCTGCCCAAAAGGCGGATTACCAGAAACAGAACACCAGGGAGCAGGAAAGCCAGTTAGATATGCTGCGTAGACTGGCCTTGCGGCAGGAGGATTTTCGAGAATTGAGGGAATGCTGCCATCAGCATGGGATAGGCTTTCTTTCAACGCCTTTTGATTTGGATAGCATTGTATTTTTGGATAGCTTGGATATGGATTTTTGGAAATTGCCTTCTGGTGAGATTACAAATCTGCCTTATTTGGTAAAAATAGCAGGGACGGGAAACCCGATTGTGATATCAACGGGAATGTGCGAGCTGGATGAGGTGCGGCAGGCAATTTCCTGTTTGGAAGGCCATGGGGCAGGGCAGATTTCCCTTTTGCATTGTAATACGGAGTATCCTACGCCAATGGAGGATGTGAATTTAAAGGCGATGCTGACATTGGCAGAGGTGTTCCATTTGCCGGTGGGCTATTCGGATCATACCAGGGGGATTGAGATTCCCATAGCGGCTGTGGCCATGGGCGCGGCTGTAATTGAGAAGCATTTTACCTTAGACCGGGAGATGGAAGGGCCAGATCATAAGGCTAGCCTGGAGCCGCAGGAATTGGAGGAGCTGGTGTCTTCCATTCGGAATGTGGAAATGGCCATGGGAACTGGGGAGAAGAGGCCTTCCGAGTCAGAACGGAAGAATATCAACATTGTAAGGAAGAGTATTGTGGCAAAAAGGCCAATAAAGAGAGGGGAAGTGTTGAGCGAAGAGAACCTTACGGTAAAGAGGCCGGGGATGGGCATTTCGCCGATGCGGTGGTATGAATTTCTGGGGAAAGAGGCAAAAAGGGACTTTGTGGAGGATGAAATGATTGAAGAGTAGGGTGTTGGTATTTTGTGTTATTGTTTCGTTTTGTTGATTAATGAGAAGTGGAATAAAAGTTTTTTTAAAAAAAGTGGAATGGTTATAGAATGTAGTTAGTAGTAGGTATTGGAAGCTGTGAGTAAAACCAGGATTGAAAAGGGAAGATTAAAGTTCGGCGGTTAAGCATCCGAAGGTGAGATGTTTAACCGCTGAACTAATAATTTATAAAATTTACCATGTTAAAGTTCTTCAAAGGATAAAACTTCTTGCTTCGGATAGGTTACGGACGGGTTACGGAAGGAAACGGAAGTTTTGTTTTTCTTGTAATATCTGGAATCTTTCTGCGCAGGTGGAAGCGAAGAAAGAGGAAGTTCAAGGTTTACCTTGGGTGTGTTTTCTCGTGCCATGGAATGCTCCTTTCGGTGTTCGATATAATTTATATACAATATTCTATACTCTATTTTAACCCAAAATGGATTTTTGTCAATAGATTATTTGAGAAAAGAAAATTTTGAAGAGATTTTCATAGGTATTTCCTAGATTATTGGTCAATAATTGTATTAATTGGCAATTTTTGGTTGCGTAATATTAAAAAAAGGAGGATAATACAGATTACAGAAACTATGTTTTTTATTTTTACAAGGAGAGGATGTGGTGGAGTGCATATGGGTAGTAAATATAGGGTTGGTGATAAGGATGGAGCTAGTGATCGTGTGGTGAAAGCCTTGGAAGATATGAGGAGGGAAAAATGCACGCTGCAAGATGTAATAGAGACGGTAGTGAGAAAAAATTGGGGTACTGGCAGTGGAAGGAAGGGAATTTCTTTTGTAATAGGATATGAATATGTGGGAAAGCTGAATTATTGTAAGACAGATAAAAAATGGGATAAAATTAAAATAGATGATAGGCCTATTGATGGGAAGATTATTTTGCGTAAGATTTTTGGTAAGGATAGATGCGAGAACGGTTTTGTTCAATTCTGTGAATGCCTTGGGGAATGGGAAGTGGGGCATTCAGAGGAAAAGATAAAAGTATTTTATTTTTTATCCATAGAGAATATGCCAGGAGTTGATAGCATGTATTTTGGGGCAATTAATGATGCATACTATAGATGGCTTCGTGATAAATTTATAAAACTGATGAATGCGGTGGGCTATCCAGAAGGTATTTTTAAGGATAGATTTTTTCTGAAAAAAATGACGAGGGATATAGAAGAAATTTTTCAAACGCATATGCAGAAAAGATTTCAGATAGATTTATCTGTGATAACAGAACTATCAGGAAATTATTATGAGGGTAGCGCATGTCAAGCAGAGTGGGTGTTTTACTTTGGGGGCAGAGAAAATTTGAATGAGGGCGTTGTTCTGGCAGAGGGGATAGAGGTCGGTATTCTTCATATTCGGAAGATACGGAAACTATTGCAGATGGGTCAGAATGGGCAATGTTTGCTGGCCGTTTGGGATATGGAAAAGGATGGCTGGGTAGTTGTTGGTTTACATAAGGCAGAATTTTTCTATGGAAATGGGATGGTATTCCGCATTTTAGGTCATATGAACTGGAGAATGGAGTTTAATAGAAAGAAAATAATTAGTTATGAATGCGGAAAGTATTTTATTGACTGTGAAGCATTTAAGGCCGAGCATTTTAGGAATGTATATAAGAAAACATTTCAGAAAGATCTGCCACATAGGGTTGAGGTAATTTTTGATAAAGCGTTGCAGCAGGTTCATGGAACTGTTGTTGTAATTTTAGAAAAAGATAAAATAGAAAATGAAGTAAAACGTTTATTAGAAGAGTCTGTCGGAATAGGGCTGGCAAATTGGAAGGTGGGGGAAGAGTTTTTCTTGAGCATGACGGAAATTGATGGGGCAGTGTGTATGGATTCGGAGGGGAATTGTTATGGAATGGGAATTATCCTGGATGGGTCAGAAGCAATAAAAGGCAAGGCAGAACGGGGTGCACGTTATAATTCCACCAGAAGGTATATCAAAAAATGCCAGGGAAAGGAATGCGGGATAATAGGGATGGCAGTTGTAATTTCAGAGGATAGGAGCATAGATATTTTTTCTACAGAAGATGTGTTGGAAGAGAGGTAATGGTATGGGTAGCAATACATTGGATATTAGGATTATTCAATTAGCAAAATGGAAAACACCAAAATCGAAAAGCGCATTTTTTCTAAATGATGAAAATGCATATTTGTCAATTGGCTATTTTGATATGTTTTATGTGAAAAAGGTAGAGTATAAAGAAGGTAGACATCCTCTGTCATTAGCATACAGAGGCCTTTTGAGGATGCGTCAGAATGATGAGGTAAAAAAGGAAATTTCCGAAAATTATACGCTTCAGGAATTAATAATTTTTACAAATGTAGGAACATCTGGGTTTCAGAGTGTAGCGGTTGATAAATTTTGGAAAAATAGGGCATTGCAGATGTTCATTTCTTTGATTCATATTGACAATGAGAGCAATATTGACAAAATTGTTGAAAGAATTGGTAACATTTTTAAAGGGACAGATTACCTGTATTATTTTTCATTTGATTATGGTGGAATTGTAATATTTGCAAAAGGGATTTCCATGGAACAGTATTTTGCAAAGATTTTTGAACTGGATTATGGGAAAGTGGGGGAAGAAAGGCTTGTACGGGATTCCTATTCGTTTTATGGATTCAGAAAAGGAGAGCTGAAAAAGTATTTTGCGTTGTTTGAACAGAGAGGATATGCTTCTGTGGAGTTATTAGGCCAGGGAATTATGTCAGTGTCCGTTAATATTGGAATTCAAAATATTGATATGTATAAACAGTTTGTCGAAGAATTGAGAATGATTGAAACGGAAGGGGCTGAGGGGATAGTTGAGGAATATCATTTATTAGGAAGGCATGATGTGTCGCTTGTTAATCAACATGCCAGTTTGAAATGGCTGATATATGTACAATATTTGCTAGATAAGTATGCCCAATGTGATGGGACGGATGAATGGGGGAGGGTCTTTTTTACACATGAGACATTTGTAAAAATGAGATTGGATGCGAACCAATATCAAGGTTCGTCTGTGAAAAAGGATAGTTTCTATCAGCGAGCCAAAGATAGGCTACAAAAATGTTGTACACAGTTTTTGGAAAAACTAGAGGAGAACGCTAATATATTTAATGGGGAGTATGCTGTTCCTGTACAGGCAGTGGAATATTCTATCCTGGGAATATTAAAGAGTAGGTTTGCAGAAGATTTTGTTTTATGTATTTTCCAATCTTTTTGTGAATTTTTAGAATATATGACAGAACAGATTTCCCAGCCTACTATGATTCTTGATGGGAAGAATAAAAAAGAAAGTGAATTTGACAAATGCTTTGAACAATATTTTCGCGGGTTGAATTCCCTTGTGGACAGTGCAATGTATTCGGAACGGCAGTTTATCCAGGCGACAGCATTTGATGCAATTATATATGGTGTACCTTCTAAAATTATGGCTTTTTATGTGGCAATGATTCAAAAAATCCAGAATCTAATGAAGGGAGAAGAGGATAAGAAATATATATTTCTTCTTACGCCAAATTTCCATAATGAGATAACGGTAGGTATTATTTCTTTTTCGTCAGAGGAGAGGACGAAGCCGCAAGATCGGATATTGATGGTAAAAATTAATGAAAAGTCTTTATATAATCCTCAAAATGTGATTCAAAGAATGGCACATGAAGTGGCACATTTTGTAGGAGATGAATTGAGATGCAGGAAAAGCAGAAAAAAATTTATAAAATATTCGCTGATCAATATTTTATTGAGCCAGTTATTGTTTAAAAGTTTTATCGAGGAGGAAGGCTATTCAGAATTAGCCAGAAAGGTTTATGAAGGGTTGCCTCAAAATAAAGTTTTCTATGAGGATTGTAATAATTATTCCAGAAGCTTAGGGGTATTGGCAGATGAAATGGTATTTGAATTTACAAAAAATGAAGAACTGCGGAGCATACTTAGAGGGCATATTTTAACAGTAATGCAAAAATACTTTTCCATAGAATATAAAGATAGTAAGGAACGAAAGGAAATAGTTCAGTATATCTCTGCTATAATGTTCAGAGAAGAAGGGGCAAGGGGTACGGTAGTAGGAACATTGCTGAATAAGGAGGAATGTTCTCAGAGCGAATTGCGAATTTTAGTTCAAATAATCACAGAGGACATGGATCGTGAATTATGTTTTTTAGAGCAAAAGCGAAATGGAATGTTGCATAGTAAACCTATAGACCGAAGTATTAATTGTGAAATGAGTGGCAGGATATTTGCGTCAAAGACACCGCAGGAATGTGGAGAGCAATTGGTGTTGGCATATTCAGAAGCGTTTTCGGATATCCAGATGGTTTTTTTGACTAATATTGGGTATGAGGAATATTTAAAGGGGTTTTTGCGGGAAGAAAACCTGGATTTGAGCAAGCTGCCAGAGTGTATGCAGGATTTTTCCAGGATATCAATGGTTGCATTTGTCTTACATGAAATTGGCATTTGGAATATACAGGGAGAAAGGGCGGCGTATGATGCAGATGGTGCATTGGCAGACTTTCATAAGCTTATCATAGGTGCAATTAAGCGTTTGCAAGGGGTTGTAAAGGAAGGGTTTGGCAAATTGTTTGAGCCGGTGCGGAAAGATACAAGAGTATTTTTGGAAAACACGGGGGAAAACGGTAGAGAAGAGAGTTGTTATTTGGTACAAGCCGAAGGGGAAGCATCTGAGGATAATTTGACAGCGATATTGGACTTGCAGTTGGTGTATTATCTGACAAAATGTGCAAGTAGAAGCTTAATGCATTATGGAAAGAAGGAAAATGCGAGAAACGTGTTGGAATTAAGAAAGGCTCTAAATGTAATGAATGAGTGTAATGATATGAAAGAAGTTTTCGGCATGGTGTGTAAGGAATTAGATGAATATAAAAGAAGTTTATTTTGATAGAGTTGGATGAAACCAGAGAAAATAGGGGGCTTTTTTGTAAAATATGCCAAAAGGATGTTTCTAATGCAGAGGGGAGTATTTTGGGGGGAAGGAACCTTTACAAAGGATGCGGCGAAGAGTAGGATGAAGAAAATCTGTGCCACGTCTGTGAAGTCGCGGGTTCCGATTGCACATATTCATGGGAGGCTGATGTTTGGCGTGGTGGATGATTGCATGCGCCATGCGATTACGAAGATGGGTTATCTGCATTTTGTATCTGCGGAGGAGTGCCGCAGTAAGATTATTCAAATGGTGGAAGAGTGGAAGATGAAAATAATGATTGACAGTTGATAGGAGATATGAAGATGGGAAATATAGCGGTTATTCCTGCTCGCAGTGGCTCGAAGGGATTAAAAGATAAGAATATAAAGCTGCTCCATAATAAGCCGCTGATGGCATATGCGATTCAATGCGCCCGGCAATCCGGGATCTTTGATTGTGTGCATGTGTCAACGGACAGCAGGGAGTATGCAAGGATTGCAGAGGAATATGGCGCGGAGGTACCGTTCCTTCGGAGTGACGAGCTATCCTCAGACACAGCAACGACCTGGGATGCCATGCGGTTTGTTCTGTGGGAATATGGGAAATTAGGAAGGCAGTTTGATACGCTTACGGTACTACAGCCGACCTCCCCGCTGAGGAAGGTGGAAGATGTCCAAGGGGCATTCCGGCTTTTTCAGGAGAGACAAGCAGATGCGGTAGTGGGTGTGTGCGAGGCAGAGCATTCTCCCTTATGGTGTAATACACTGCCAGAAGATGGTTGCCTGAAGGGGTTTATCCGGGAAGAGGTGAATGGGCCGAGGCAGCGGCTTTCGGCGTATTACCGGATCAATGGGGCGATTTATATTTTGAGGACGGATTTTCTGATGGCGGAGGGAAACCTCTATGGAGAGCACGGCTATGCTTATGTCATGCCTAAGGAACGGTCGGTGGATATCGACCATGAATTGGATTTTGCGATGGCAGGGTTTTTGATGGAGGCATTGGGAGATGGGTAAAGGAAATAGGGGGGAGTAAACTGATAGTTAATGGCCGGAATAATAACATATATGGAAGGTTTGGCAGCACATCAAGAAATTGGTGTGCTGTTTTAACGATTTCATGCGATATCTATTAATTGCTCAATCAGGATTACGAATTAGTACGATACCGCATGAAAGATAAAGAGGTTATTTTTCATATAAAATCCGGCAAAAGGGAACTGTCAAGTCCATTCTGCGGCTCAAAAAGCATGCATGTCCATTCAACATATCAGAGAGAGATTCAGGATCTGTCAATCCAAGATAAACGGGTCATCTTACTAGTAGATACACGAGAATTCTTCTGTTATAACCTGGAATGCCCGCATAAAACATATGCTGAGAGACATCCCTTTGCTGCGCAAAAAGCAAAGAAGACAGACCGGCTGACCAGGAATATCATTCATAATTCGATGCAGTTAAGTTTATTGAATGCCTTGAGGCTTTTAAAAAGCGAAGATATCATTGCGTGCAAGGGCAGCATCTGTAGCCTGCTTAAAAATACCGTCCATTGTGGATAAAGCTTCCATAAAAAAGGTCTGTGTGGATGATTTCGCGCTTCCAAAAAAGTTCTTCTATGGGACGGTCATGGTCGAGCTTGAGAGCCATAGGATAATCGACATGATTCCCTCCAGGGAGGCCATCGATGTCAGCAGATGGCTTGCAGCATTTCCAAATATCCAGGTCATATCCAGGGATGGGACATCCACTTATTCGTCAGCGGCAACGGATTCGCATCCAGAGGCAGTACAGGCCAGCGAATGGTTTCATCTGATAAAAGGGCTTTCATAAACCATAAACAAATATATCATCAGGGAATTCCCCGCCAGTGTAGAGATTCCATTGGCTGAAGCAGCCTCAGATGAGATGGCGGCGCTGTATAATACTGCGAACAGATCGCTGCGGATCAGGTTCGCCCATAAGAAACGGAAAGAAGGGCTGACGGTATATGATATCGCACTGTTGCTGCATTCGTCTCCCGCAACCATCCGAAAATACCTTGCCATTCCAGAGAATGAGTTTCTGGTAGACAGGACAACCTCCTGGGAAAGGCAGCAGCTGGCACTACAGCAGAAACAGCAGGAAGCCGATAAAGCCAGGAGGCTGGCACGGGAGGGACATCCGATTGAGCAGATCTCGGCTATGCTGCATGATACATGCAAGAGCATACAAAATTACTGGAACTCTAGCTATCGTATTACAGATGGCCATTACAATGCACGGATTCCTGGCAAACTGGCTCCTATGAGAAAGATTTCATAGAACTTCGGATCCAGAGGCTTACATATCCCCAGATCCATAAGATTCTTTGTGAAAGAGGATATACAGGAAGTGTTGCATCCCTTAGGATGTTCATGTAGAAAGAAAGATCCAGAATGCGGGAGCAGGACAAGCCCCAGTCTGAAGTCATCCAGAGGAAATTCCTCTGCCAGCTGATCTATAAGAAATGGTGTCCTCAATCGCGAATAACCCGTTGCAGTACGGGACTCCCTGCCCTGCTGGCTGTAGTCATACTGCTTTCCTTTGGGAACAGCGCCGGTGGAGTATGGGCGGATATGCGCCCAACAGGAACAGCATCTGATCCCCGGGAGATTGTTGTAGCCCTGATAGACATCCGTTTCCAGATGTTCGTTGTAGCCTTCCAGAAACTCCTTTGCATGACTGAGCTCCTGGTCGGGGAATAGCAATACAGGATGATTGCCGGAAGCCCGTCCTCACCGGTGCGGAACAGCCACATGAATGACCAGGTTTTGGCTCTGCACCATTCCTCATTCAGCACCTGGACTCTTGTTTCATCTGCCATTGCAAACTTACGTTTCAGCAGTTCCAGGTGAAAGTAATCATACATTTGCTGGTATTTGCTGGTAATAGTTTTGCGAACAGTAGATGACCCAGTTGGCGGGAGTAGTGCAGCTGATCTGGGCGCCATACGGTTTCTAGTCTTTTTCCTGCCGGAAGATGGGTGCTTGAAGGGCTTTATTCGGGAAGAGGTGAATGGGTCGAGGCAGCGGCTTGCGTGATACCCAAGGCAGGTTTTTATCGGCCACAGCTATAAATCTGCCTGTATGATTGGTAAATGGCAAGTGGGTATGATTATGAATTAACCCATGTTAAGCCCCGATGTTACGAGTGAACTTCCCCACAGTCTGTTGCGCTGCAAACTGTGGGGTATAAAAATTTCGTCACGCTGTTTGGAAGCCCGTCCTCTCAGCAGTCGGCCAAGTTTTGGCCAAGATGCGCTCAGTCATTGTCGCTGTCAGCGGGGACGTCTCCGTCTGCTGTGCTGTCGCAATGGATCAATTTGTCAATGTCCTTCAGGAGCCGCAGGAGGTATTGCCTCTTCTCTTTGGGACAGGAGAGGTAGGTCTGTACCAGGGGGAAGGGCAGGTAGTTATCGTTGGTTTCGCCTTTTAGGAGATAATCTAGGCTAAGGCCGAAGTAATTGGAAATAAATAACAGCTTTTGGACGGAAAGCCCAATAATTCCACGTTCTACCTCACTGTAATGCTTGATAGTGACATCCAGGATTTCAGCCATCTTTTCCTGTGTCAGGTTTTCCTGTTTGCGGTATTTGCGCAGGCGGTTACCCATGTCTTTTTTGTACGAGTCATTTGGGATGTAATCAGTACCCATAGTTTTTCTCCTTGTAGTTTTGATTTATTTGTATTTGTAGTAGTTATAGGAATACTATCTTCCGTAACGCTTGGCGTAAGAAAAAGTTTCCTCTATAAGTTTACCATATATTGTAACAAAATGCAAAGAAAAAAACGGTAAACTTCAATAAGTTTTTAGAAGCACGAAGTATAAGTATACTGCCTATCATTTTCCTTTCCTTGAATGCGATAGATGAAGCCCGTGCATATGACGGAATTTGGCTTAAATAGTCAAAATGGCAATGAAAATAGGTATTATTTAAGTGTTAATAGGATTATTGCTACCATTTCTCAGGAAAATCCAATGGTTCAGAGGCGTGTCTTAAAAATGCTGAAAGGGGAAAATTCGATCCATATAAAAGATTTGCTGGAAAGCTTTAAGGGGAATGGATATCTTAAAATTGATAATGTCATCGTGCGGCAAATCGAAGGGAAGAATGCATATCTGGTCGTGGAGGGGAACAGAAGGGTTGCAACGCTGAAGGTTTTAGAAGGACTATATGAAGATGGGCTGGACATCGGGAGGCTAAACCCGGGGATCTTCCAAAAGATGGATGTGGTTCTGTATCATGTGGATGATAGGGAGTATGAGATTCTGATGGGGCTGCGGCATGTCAGTGGAATAAAGGAATGGGGGGATTATGAGCAATCTGAGCTGATTTCTAATTCGGCAAGGAAGCATAAAATGTCGCCCAAAGATATTTCCGAAAGTTTGGGGCTGACGGTTCAGATGGTGAAAAAAAGGCTGAATACCTACTATGCTTTGGAGATTTTTCGCAATGATCCAGATGTTGGCGAGTACTTTGTGCCAAATAAGCTGTCTTCTATCTTCTATGAGATTATGGGGAAGGTGGAGATCAGGGATCAATGGCTGGGCTGGAATGGTGAATTGAATGCTTTTTTGAATAAGGTAAATATGAAAAGGCTTTTTTCCTGGCTGGTTCCCTATGAAAAAGATAATGGGGAGGTATTGGATCCAATTATTACCAAGAGGGATGTGCAATGGCTGACGACAGAAGAGCGGAATAGTAATTTATTGTATGTGGTTGGCCAGGCAAAGCATTATGATGGGCAATGTGTGGGGACGAATGAGATAAGGGAATTGGCAGGCGCTGTGTATTTGCTGAAGGCGGATGATTTTGGGAAAAAGAAAAGCCATGGCAGCGAGAAAGTGATTTATAGTAACTTGGTTATAAATGCGTTTACGCCAATTGTTCCATTTTTCATTACTTCGGGGTATTTTGCACAATATGCATACATATTGTGCAAAAATGCATCCATTATTGCGGTTGACAGATTGAGTCTTGCCTTAAATTTTATCTTTTCCCAGATGTTTCGGGGGAAGGGGCAAGACGATATACGGAAGGAAATACAAAAGATTGAGAGGATTAGCTGAAATGGTGCGGGGAATATCCAAACGTCGTAACCCGTCAAAAACTTAAAGGTGTTTTAAAATAGCCAAAAGCTCCTCCAACATGATAAGCTGTTGGGGGAGCTTTTTTGGGGCGGTAAGAAAGAAATGGGAGTATCCCAGATATTACGAATAGCGGGACTAATGCAGATGGCATCCTTATGTTTCTTCTGGGCTGTCTTTGGTGTACTGGCAGATATCCTCAATTTCACAATCCAATATTTCACAGAGGCGGCTGAGTGTCGTCGTCTTTGTCACCATGTTTTTTCTTAGGCGGTCAAGCTGTGCCTCATTTACTTGGTGATGTTGAATCAAAGAATATTGTGAGATTCCTTTTCTCTTCATGGTTTCCCATAGGCGGTCATAAATAATCATATGTTTCTCCTTTCTGGATAAGATATGATTATTATTTCACGAAATGCAAGAATATAGTATTGTTCGTGTAAGAACAATATGGCGGCGATTTATGTTTTGAAGATGCATATTTGAAAGAAATTCCCCCAACATTATTATGATGTTGGGGGAGTCCGTTCTCCTGGCAGCCGGATAGGCTTCAGCTGTGATGCATTTAATCATTGTTCTCATCGGTAGGGAGATCTGCGTCTGCAGTGTCGTTGCAATGGATCAGGCTGTCAAGATCCTTCAGCAGCCGCAGGAAGCATTCCTTCTTCTCCTCGGGGCAGGAGGTGTAGGCATGTACCAGAGGGAAGGGCAGGTAGCTTTCGTTAGTTTTGCCCTTTAGGAGGTAATCCAGGCTAAGGCCAAAGTAGTTGGAAATAAATAGCAGTTTTTGGACAGAAACTCCTATAATTCCACGTTCCACTTCACTGTAATGCTTGATAGAAACGTTTAGGATTTCGGCCATTTTTTCCTGTGTTAGATTTGCCTGTTTGCGGTATTTGCGAAGGCGGCGACCCATGTCTTTTTTGTACGCATCATTTGGTGTGTAATAGGTATCCATAGTTTTTCTCCTTGTAATTTTTACTTATCGTATTGGTAGTAACCATAGGGAATCCGTGTGTTATTTCAGCGGGGGCGTCCAAAGGGCGCTTGCCTTCGCTGCTGTCAACATAATTATTCTGGTCTGTGTTAATATGCACTACTGGCGCATAGCGCCATCAAATAGCATGTAAATATGACTATTTTCTGTAATGCATGAAGCAAGGAAAAAAGTTTCCTCTATAAGTTTACCATATGCCTTAGAAAAAAGCAAAACAAAATTGGTGTAGGATGGAGGAAAGGGTGATTTGTTTTACGATTCGCGGAAATAGTTGTAGATGCCATATCGTAGGGCTTACAAATAGGCAGATTCAGCTTAAAATGGTGTAAGGGTTTAAATAATGGTGGTTGGGATAAAAGGCAAAAATAGGCTTTTAAATATAGATAGACAGAGAAAATAGCTTTTTGAATTTTTAGCGAGTGCCGGAACCTGCATAGGCCGGCCTTGCCATCTTATTTGGATTCTTTCCTCATTTCCTGAATTGCCTGGCACACGTTAATCACTTCATCTTTTTCATTATATGTTATGTTGGAATGTGTAATTGCTCAAATCACATCCGCCGTCTTTCAGCAAAAATGCATGACAGGCATTTCGTCAAATCCATTCTCGCTTCGGTTCTGTTGTGCGAAAAAATTAGTATTTATGTATATCCATCATATTTTTGTAAATGTTGCTTTAAGACTCCTGGCAATTGCCACAAGGTTTTTGATGGTGGCTGTGAGAGAGGGCTGAATAGCCGCAGCCGTGGGGAAGCCCACAATAGAATTGCACTCCCGTTTTGAATCTTGCCGAACAAGTGTTGCTGGAACTTAGCGATGTAGCAAGTACTAAGCTTGAAAAGAACTTGCGATAGTTCCTTAGTGCTTACGTCCATTTAGGGGGCTTTTTTATACGACCTTTCCCTTCCGCCACTAATAGGATATAACTCACTACAGATACCCTGGCATAGGGGGGCAGTTGTCTGCCCCGTGAAAGTAGTTGGTGTGGAGGTTTTCGTAGGTGTATGGATTAGTGAGGGCAGGTTGGCCATGTTGAAGTTTTATAAAAATCAAAAATAACAGTTTTATTGCATGTTGTACATCTTTTTGCATAGGAATAATCCAGTTGACATCCGTTGCCGATTTGTTTATGGTTTGTTACTATGCCATCGACATAGGAATGTTTACATAGAGCTGTTGCCTTAGTATTATTGCAAGGAAGTAAATTGCCTTCCTTGTCAATAAAAAATTTGCCATAAGGGATGGTATCAGTGTTCTCTATGGATGCAGTATAATCATTTTCTGTTTGAAAATCTGTACAGTTAAAACGCAATTCTTTTTCAGAAGTGACAGTATTTTTGTTGTTTAATATCTCTACTTCTTCTACGTCAGAATATAACAAAGTGGATCCAAGACCAACATTTAACAGAATGCAACTTAAAGCTATAGCCATTCTAAAGTGGCGTTTCTTGTCTTTTATAATGTTATCAAGCCTTCTCTGTAGTTGTCTTTTTGCGCGGCCTCCATTAAAGTTTAAGGTAAACATACTTTTGGTGGGTTCCTCTCTGTTAGCCAGATTGATTAAAAGGTGACAGTAAGAGAGCCTGTCAATATTCGGAAATATCTCCATTACAGTTTCATCGCTGTACAGCTCGTTGGCCTCTTTAAGTGCACGCAGGTATATGATGCAGAAAGGATTATACCAATGCATAGCTAATATAATACAGGAAATAAGAGTAAATAGGGCATCCTTATGTTTTATATGCGCCAGTTCATGTGAAAAAACCATGCAAAGTGTATCTT
This sequence comes from uncultured Lachnospiraceae bacterium, assembly GCA_910577785.1. GTDB lineage: Bacteria > Bacillota > Clostridia > Lachnospirales > Lachnospiraceae > Petralouisia. Next base: position 28,523 of record CAJTNT010000002.1, read on the forward strand.
TCGATGCAGGTAAATCTGCGGGTATTACAATTACTGGGTGAATAATGCCCATAGTAAAGGGAGTCGTAGCCATAGATGATTTGATAAGTCCGATTTCCCTATGGATCTGCATCTTGTCTTTTGTTTTTTCAAGCTGTTTCCTCTCTTGTTGAGATAGAGGCAGGCGTACATTATGTTTAATAGCTACACATAGCTTAAGGTATATATGCGCTTGGTGTATGATGAAAGCGCATGAAATAATGGGCGCCAAGCCCATAACAAGCAGCAATAATTGTTCCCAGGATGAAAGAGAGGCAACATTTCCCTGGCTCAATGCAATATAGGTTTTGTCCAGAACACCTTCTATTTCTTTAACTAGAGGAGTGGGCATAATGCCTGCGTCCATAAGTGGTTTGGAAACAAAATTCCGTAAAAGTGGTACTGGAAGCAGGAAAAAGGGAATGGCCATCAGAATCATGTTACGCAGCCATTTTGCCTTAAATTGTAAAAAATATAACCTATGTATTATGTGCCAGAAAATGGATATCAAACACCCGGACAAAGACATAACAAAAACTAAACTCTCAAACATTTCAATCATCTCCCAAGAAGCATCTTTTATAATTTGAAGCATTATATGTTGCTTTTTGGGGATTTGTCAATAGTTCTAGACTATTTTTCTTGAAAAATATGTTTGATAAAAAGCAAATGATGTCTAATTTGTAATAAAAATGCAAGAAATTAATGTATATAGATAAAGAACAATAGTACAAAAGTAATAAAAATTCGACAAAATATAAAACATATTAGTGCCCTTTGCTAAGCATAACATTTACAAAAAAGAAGCTCATGGAGAAATTTGGCATAATACACAAAGATGGCAGAGGTTTTTAGTACAATTCTTACAAAATTGTAGTTTTTTGAAAATAATACTTTATTTTTTCTGAGATTGTGATACAATGTCTTTAAGACAGGAAGCATATGGTGTGGAAAATGAAGAAATCGTAACTATAGCGATTTTAGGCTTGCTACCCCCCTACAGAAGATAAAACACCATATACAGCCTGTCTGTTTTTGGCTGTGAACTGGTATCAATCGGGGGTGACAGAGTATATAATTTGCATCTTATGGATATATAAACGGCATCCCAATGGCATGAAATGATATGTTGATGCCGTTGGGATGCCGTCTGTTATTAAGGCTCATTATTTTTGTCGTACTGATCTAAGTATTCCCTCAGTTCCTTTGCGTCTTTGTCGCTCAGTTGCTGCCCGCCTGAAAAAGCAGTCAGGAACCTGCCCAAGGAATCTCCGAAGAAGTCGCTGCACAGCTTACGCAGCCAGGATGTGACATGTTCCTCGCGCTGGCGGGTAGGTGAATACAGGTACTTTTTTCTGGACATATCTGCTTTCAAGTACCCTCTGTTTTGGAGGATTGTCAAAAATGTGCTTAATGTCTGTTTCTTCCAGTTCTTCCCTTTTACGTTGTTAAAATATTCTAGTATCTCCTTGAAGCTCTTCTCGCCGGGGTTATCCCAGAAAAACTCCATCAGTTCATATTCTGTCGCTGATAATCCAAATTTTTTTTCCATAAGCCTCCTAATTCTATTCAGTGTGGGCAAGTTACCCATTTTGAAGTTTTATATAAATCATAAATTACGGTTTTGCCACATATTTTGCATCTTTTAGCATTATAATAATCCATCTGGCATCCCTTGCCGATTTTTTCATGAGCAGTTACTACACCAGTCACATAAGAATGTATGCAAAGAACTCTTGACTGGATCTCATCGCAGGGGAATACATTGCCATCTTCATCTGTAAAATATTTGTCAAAGGGAATTTCTGCAATGGTTTCTGTGGGAGCAGCGTGACTGTCTTCTGCATGGAACTCTGTGCTGTTAAAGCACAGTTCCTTTTCGGAAGAGATATAATTTGTGTTGTTTGCTACCTCAACTTCTGTCGCACCTGCATATACGAACGTAGACCCAAAGCCAATGCTCAACATAAGGCTCCCTAATGCTACAGCCATTCCAAATCTGTGTTTTTTGCCTCTCATAATATTATCAATTCTCCTTTGCATTTGTTTTTTCGCACTCCCTTTGCTGAAGTCTGAGGAAAATAGATTTTTCTCTTCATCCTCTATGCTGGCCAGCTGAAGTAGAAGGCGGCAATATGCAAGCCTGTCCATTTCTGGCAGCATCTCCATGACAGTTTCATCACTATACAGTTCATTGGCCTCCTTGAGCAAATGCAGGTAGATAACACAAAATAGGTTAAACCAATGCATCGCTAAGATCACACAGGCAATGAAGGTGAAAAAGCCATCCTTATGCTTGATGTGGGCTAGTTCATGCCCAAATACCATCTGGAGTGCATCATTAGTTGCAGGCATGCTTTCCGGTATTACAATAACCGGGTGGATGATGCCCATAGTAAAGGGGCCGGCAGCCTTGGATGATTTGATAAGTCTAATTTCTTTGTTAATCTGCATTTTGCGCTTGGCCTCGGCCAGCAGCCTTGTTTCCCGTTGAGATACGGGGAGACGTACATTATGCCGGATAGCCCGCCGCAGTTTCCAATACAAATACACTTGGTATGTGACGCAGCCGCAAGAAATAAGGGCTGCCGCGACGGTGAGCGCTAATACAAATTTTTCCTCTGATGAAAGGGCGGCAACATCCCCTTGGCCTAATATCATATAAGTTCTGTCCAGGATTCCCTCCATTTTTCTTACCAGGGGTGCAGGCATGACCCCAGCCGCGATAAGCGGCCTGGAAAAAAGATTTCGGAGAAGCGGTACAGGGATCAGGAAGAAAGGGGCGGCCATTAAAATCAGGTTACGCAGCCACTTTGCCTTAAATTCCTGAAAATAAATTTTATGAATAAAGAGCCAAACGAGGGATATTAAGGATCCAGACAAAGACATAACAAAAATTAAACTCTGAAACGTACTAATCATCTCCTAACACATGTCCCATTTAACTTAATACATTATATTCCGTAACACGGAGTTTGTCAATAGGTGTTTGCTACTTTTTAAAGAATTTTATTAAAAAAAATGAGAATCTCAAAAAAAAAGAGTCATTATAGCCTAAATTCTGTGATTGAATTGCAAATTGTAATATATAAAATAGTACAAATGTAATAAAAACAAATTAATTTGCCAAAAGTTTGTGGGAACTGTATAAGTGATTCCAAAATGGAACAAAATGAAAAAAATTGGCAATTTTTGGGCAATTTGTACGAAGGCTGTCGATATTTTTAGTACAATAGTCACAAAAATGTATTTTTTTGTAAATAACCCTGTACTTTTTCTGGAAACGTGCTATAATGTATTTAAGACAGGAGACATTCCGTGCTGGAATAAGTAATGTAACTGTTAACTCATAGGTATGATACATGCTAATGATAAAAAGCGGGACCGAACTTGTCTTTTGTTGCCACGGGGCAATGCATCCATAGGCAGTTGGACAGGCAGCCATGTTTCTATTGGGTAGCGGACGAATGCCGCAAGGGTAAGCACCCTGTGGGTACAGAACTAACCTGCTGCACTGTAGCGGGAGGTTTAATGGGGAATCAGGTTTGAGGCTAGGCAGAGAGTGAAAGCTCTCTGCCTTAACTCTTTGTTGAGAAGGAAGGGTGGAGGCTTTCATGCGCCGTGAGGAAGAAATCCACCATTTCTATTCTCTTTTTTATTCTCCGTTGTAGTAGTGTAGTCGCCTACTACATCTGCAAATGGCTAGACGGGAGAAGTAAGGACAATAAATAACCTGCTGGGTACTTTGCCAGTATAAAATAAGAGGAAAGAGGGCTTCGGAACATCAATTTTGGAAAATATAGTTTAAAATATTATCATAAGTAGAAAATATTCTTCTATTTTTCACGTATTCTGGGCGGTATAATCATTTCACCAATAATTTTAAAAGCAGGGAGGAATGAAGATGAAACGTAAAGTTTTGGCTTTGGTGTTGAGTCTGGCAATGGTTTTCTCAATGGTGCCGGCAGCGAACCTGCAGGCGGCGGAAATCAACGCTGGAGATGTGTCAGAGGACATTGCGGAGCCCGCCGTGGCCGCAGAGGCGGAGGAAGACTTGGGCACGAACGTGGCGTTAAATGCGCAAGCAAGCGCAGCCCATACGAACATTTATGGTAACGTCTCCACGAAGTGCATCAATGATGGTCAGATGGCTGGCGGCGATGCGGCTACAAGCTGGAACTGCTGGGGGGCAGAAGCAAACTTATACCCCATGCCAGTTACCCTTACCTGGAAGACAATGCATAGCTTAAGCGCTATGCGTGTTATGTGGTGGGCTTATAATGATGGCGGCGTAATCTTCCCGTCCGCGGCAGAAGTGCAGTATTTGGATGCGGATGGAGAGACTTGGCATAAGATTTCAGACGTTGGGCTGGAGCATGGTGACGTAGATGGGAAGGACGGCGTATGGAATACCCTGAAGTTTGATCAGGAAGTGACTACAACGGCGCTGCGCCTTCTGATTAGCCGCACTGCGCCCGAGAACAACCAAGCTGCAGGCGTTGGCATCAGCGAATGGGAAGTGTTCGGCACAGAGAAGGCAGATATCCTTGTGGGCGCCAGCATTACAGGGGACAGTGGGATGGCCATAGGCGCATCGAAAGAATACACCGGAAATGTTGAGCCGGCGGCAATGGCGTCTTCCGTGTCTTATGAGTGGTCTGTAAGCCCGGCGGGCATCGTGTCTGTCAAAGGCGCTGCCAATACCAGCAAGGTTACGCTGGAAGGGCTGAAGGCAGGGAGCGCGACATTGAAGCTGAAGGTTACCAAGGATGGCGTTTCCAAGGAGGTAGAAAAGCCTGTCCGGGTAGAAGGCGTCCAGAGCATAGATACCTATAAGACCTCCACGGCAGCCGGAGTGGCTCCGATCCTTCCGAATTCTGTTGTGGCAAAGGGCGTGACATTCGACACCCCGACCCCATCTTTGAAGAGCAGCACGAAACCGAATTTTGATTTTGGGGAAGAGTTCAATGACAGCCTGGTTCCTGTTACCTGGGAAAAGGTAGACCCGGCAAGCTATGCGGCAAGCCAGGTGGGCAAGACCTTTACGGTAAAGGGCAAGGCTTCCTATGATGGCAAGGAATATGACGCTGCAGCGGAGATTACGGTGGCAGCGGCTGCAAATGCGGCGGACACCAACAGCAGCGTTACGTTTGAGAATATTCAGCTGAACGACAATTTCTGGGCGCCGAAGCAGGATACCAACGCCATTACGTCTTTGAATAAGGCCATCCTGGAGATTGGCAAGGCGTCCGGCGGGGAGCCGAACTTTGACAATGCCATCAAGAGGCTGAACGGAGAAGCCTATGATGCATTCAAGGGATTTGTATTCCAGGATTCTGATATTTATAAGAGTATTGAAGCAATTTCCTATACGCTTTCTGCAACCCAGAATGAGACAAGCGAGGAAATGACGGCACAGCGCAGGAAATTGGAAGATACGCTGAACCGCTGGATCGAAAAGATTGAGAAGGTGCAGTATGCAGACGGCTATATTGATACGCACTTTACCCTGCGGAGCGAAACGTATGACGGCGGGGAAGCCCCTGGCACACACCGCTGGAAGAGCTTTGCCAACCATGAGATGTACAATGCAGGGCATTTCCTGGAGGGCGTAGTGGCTTACACCCGTTACCGCGAAGGTATCAATAAGCCGGATTACAGGCTGTATGTGGCAGGCAAGCGCTTTGCAGACGAAATCGTAGCCCTCTTTGGGCCGAAAGGGACGCGCCATGAGGTTCCGGGGCACGAAGAGATTGAGCTTGCGCTGGTGAAGTTCGGTAAACTGGCAGAGCAGTATGAAGGCGTTGGCGCAGGCCAGAAATATTACGATACGGCACAGACGCTGATTGACAGGCGCGGCGAGGACAGGAACCTCAGGGAGAGCGGCTACAAAGGCAATAATTATTCTCAGGACCTTACGCCGTTTGTAAATGCACAGAATGCCGTAGGCCATTCCGTACGTGCAAATTATTTCTATACGGGCATTGCAGATGTGGCTACGATGATGGAGGATACCAATCCTACCAGGGTTGCCTACCTGCAGAGCTTAGACAGGATTTGGGAAGCGGTATCGAACAGGAAGACTTACATCACCGGCGGTATCGGTACAACGACGGCTTCCAGTGATTCGGAAGGATATGGCGATGACTATGACCTGCCGAACGATGGCTCTTATTGCGAAATCTGTGCAGCAATCGCTGCCGCCAACTGGAACCAGAGGATGAACCTGCTCTACGAAGATGGAAAATATGCAGATATGGTGGAGAGGAACCTGTATAACTCCATCCTGGTAGGGACAAACTTAGACGGGAACCGTTACTATTACAGCACTTTGCTGGAAGTAAAGAGCGGAAGCTGGCGTTCCGAATGGTTTGCCTGCGCATGCTGCCCGCCGAACTTAATGCGGACGGTCGCAGCCCTCAGCGGCTATATGTACACGGTACATAAGGATAATTTATTTGTAAATATGTTTGTAGGGAGCGAAGGCTCGGTAGAGATAGGCGGCACAAAGGTTGGCCTGAAGCAGGAAACAGATTATCCATGGAACGGCGCAGTAAAACTGACCGTGAACCCAGAGCAGTCAAAGGCATTTACCATGAAGGTGCGTATCCCGGGATGGGTACAGGAACAGTCCAACAAGAATGTTACGATCAAGGTAAATGGGAATACTGTCAGCGCAGCGGCAGAAAAGGGCTATGCTACGATTACCAGGACATGGGCAAAGGGCGATGTGGTTGCCATCGACATGCCAATGGAAATCCGTAAGACAGAGGCTGATCCCAATATCGTTACCAACAAGGGCAGGGTTGCCTTACAGAGAGGCCCCATTGTGTATTGTATGGAAAAGGCCGGAAATGCCCAGCTGAATGAAGATATAGAGAATTTTGACCCACTGAAGATTGTGATCCCAAGGGATGCAAAGCTGAAAGCAACTTACAGCAAAGACTTATTGAAGGGCGTTGTGGAAATCACAGGCGAGGCAAAATACAGCCTGTACGGCGAGCTTCTGCCCATCAAGATCCAGGCCGTTCCGTATTATGCATGGAACAACCGCGGCGACGACGGCGTATATGTTCCTGGGCAGGAAGAGCCGAAGAACGGCTCCAGCGGAATGTTAATCTGGACGATGGCGGATCAGGCGATCGAAGGGGCAGCCGTTGCATCTGCAGACGATGCAGGGCCAAAAGCCAAGATCAGCGCTGATAAGACGTATAGCGGCGCACGTATTGAGGGCGTCCACGACCCATCCTTTGAGCCGTCTTCCTCTACCTTGGGCAATGGCCTTGGCTGGAGCAACTGGACGGTGCCGCGTGATGATACGCCGCACTGGCTGATGTATGAGTGGGACGAAGAGATTACCACCCAGCAGATGCAGGTATATTGGTTTGAAAATTTTCCTTGGGATCGTTTCCCTGGCTCTTTGAAGATTCAGTACAAGGACGCCAACGGCGAATGGCAGGATGCTGTCATGCATCAGGAATATAAAGATCTTGTTGCATTACACCAGTACAATGTGATCGATATTGACCAGATTACGACGAAGGCTGTCCGCCTGCTTATGACGGTAAATCTGGAAGACGAGAGAACGCAGTCCATCGGCGTATACCGTTGGAAGGTTATGCTGGATGGCGACGCAGTTGCCAATAATGTGGTAAATATGATTGAAAGCATTGGCACAGTTACGCCGAGCTTAGCTTGCCGGAAGGCGATCTATGACGCGCGCGAGGCATATAAGAGCCTGACAGAAGAGTTGAAGGCTAAGGTAACGAACTATGCCAAATTAGAGGCAGCAGAGGCCGCTTATCCGACTTTGCTTAAAGAGGCAGCAGCCCCGGTAGAAACTGTCATTGGCAAGATTGGCGCCGTGCAGGCGACCGCAGCCAGCAAGAAGCTGATCGACGACGCCCGTGCAGCTTATGAGGCTTTGCCAAGGAACCAGAAGGCAGCCGTAGGGAATTATAGCGTTCTGCTGGCGGCTGAGGAAGCGTTTGAAGCTTTTGGCTTGGATATGGCAGCAAGCGATAAGGTAGTGGGATTGATTAAGGCCATTGGAACCGTCCAGTACACATCGGCCAGCAAGAAGCTAATTGACGCTGCCCGTAAGGCATACGATGCACTGTCTGCAAACGACAAGAATTTTGTAAGCAATTATAATGTGCTGACAGCAGCAGAAAAACGGTATGCACAGCTTCAGGCACAGCAGCCAGTGGATATTTCGAAGGCAAAGGTAGCTTCCATTTCTAACCAGACATTTAGCGGAAAAGAGAAGAAGCCGTCTGTGAAGGTGACCTACAATGGCAAGACCCTCGTGAAGGCCAAAGATTATAAGGTAGCCTACAGCAGCAACAAGAACATCGGCACCGCTAAAGTAACCATTACGGGTATCGGAAGCTACAAAGGTAAGGTTACGAAGACCTTCAAAATTATTGTTAAGAAGAATGCATCCTATACCGTAGGCAACTATAGGTACAAGATTACCAATGCCAACATTAGCGGCAAGGGTACCGTAGCGCTTACTGGCGTAAAGAGCAGCTCTGTCAAGAAGAAGCTGAAATCCATCACGGTATCGGATAGCATTAAGATTGGCGGCAAGACATTCAAGGTAACGGAAGTTGGCAAGAGCGCATTCTCAAGCTGTGCAAAAGCCACAAGCGCCAAGATTGGCAAGAATGTCAAGAAGATTGGCGAAAAGGCTTTCTACAACTGCAAGAAGCTGAAGAAGATTACCGTAACGGCAACAGGCCTGAAATCGGTTGGCAAGAACGCTTTGAGGAACATCTACAAGAAAGCTGTCATCAATGTTCCTAAGAGCAAACTGAAAGCTTACAAGAAGGTATTTAAGTCCAAGGGGCAGAAAAGCACTGTTAAAGTAAAATAAGTATTTGGGAGTGAAAAAGGCGTACGGCCTTCGGATGCAGCCTGTTCAGGGAGGGACGGCGTATCCGGCAGGCCGATACGCGCCGATTGAATAGTAGAATAGGATAGCCGCCATGCTGGCAGGGATACCTGTGGCATGGCGGCTTTCTGGATGGTAATAATTCAGGTTGTTATTTAAGGAAAAGCACTTGCTATGCCCTCAGAAAAAGGATATAATTAATAACCAAAAATAGAATTTTAACGGAGGGGGTGCGTGAATGGATAAAATTATTGATGTAGCACAATATGTATTTGAGGAATATAAGCACATAATAGGGGAAGCGATTGATGAAATGAAGCTTCATAAATTGCTTTATTTTGCACAACGTGAGTCGTTGGCTATTACAAACACGCCACTTTTTGAAGGGGAATTTGAAGGGTGGAAATATGGTCCTGTGTGCAAAGATATCCGTAACTCCATTACGCCGGATGGCATGATTGATGTCCATGGGGATATATCAGAAGAATGTAAATATATCGTCAATAATGTAATTCTGGAATATGGCTCACTGGCTTCCTGGAAGTTAAGTGAATTGTCACAGAAAGAGCTTTCATGGAGGAATGCAAGGATTGGGCTTCATGAAGGGGAAAATGGATGCCACAAATTAAAACTGGAAGATATTCGAAAAGACGCGCATAAGGTCAGGCCCTATGATCATGTGTGGGATATGTATTATGACGAATTTGAAGATGAGGTGATGGAATGATTGGAAAGATTTATGAATCCCAAAGGTGGGATTCTTATTTTTAGAAAGGAAGGAAGCCAAAATGTGGAAAAGAGTATGGAACCATGACAAGATCGCCTATGGCGGCGACTATAATCCGGAGCAGTGGCCAGAGGAAACCTGGGAAGAGGACATGCGCCTGTTAAAGCTTGCCCACATCGACACATTGACCCTGAATGTATTTTCCTGGGCGGCTCTGCAGCCTGCGGAGGATACGTATTGTTTTGATAAGCTGGATAAAATTATGGAACTTGCCAAAAGCCATAACATGAAGGTCTGCCTTGCGACTGGCACAGGGGCGCACCCGGCCTGGATGGCGAGGAAATACCCGGAAATTTTAAGGACGGATTTCCATGGGGTGAAGCGTAAGTTTGGCGCGAGGCATAATTCCTGCCCTAACAGTGTGGTTTACCGTAAATACTCCGTACAGCTGGCTAGGAAACTGGCGGAGCGCTATAAGGATTATGATAATATTGTGGCATGGCATATTTCCAATGAATATGGCGGGGAATGCTACTGCGAGAATTGCGAGAGGGCGTTCCGGGAATGGCTGAAGGATCGTTACGGCACGTTAGAAGAGCTGAACAGGGCGTGGAACACATCGTTTTGGGGACATACTATGTATGACTGGGAGGATATTGTGGTACCGGACGGGCGCAGCGAGCATATTGACGAGGAGCGTACGGTGGCTCAGGGAATCAGCCTTGATTACCGCAGGTTTAATTCTGACAGCATTCTGGAATGCTTCTGTCTGGAGTATGATGCTGTGAAGGAAATTACGCCGGGCATACCGGTGACCACGAACCTTATGGGCGCATACAAGCCATTGGATTATATGAAATGGGGGGAATGCATGGATTTCATTTCCTGGGACAACTATCCTTCCAATGAGGACTCGGTCAGCCAGATTGCCATGAACCATGATTTGATGCGCGGAGTGGGGGCGAATCAGCCTTTTGTGCTGATGGAGCAGACTCCCAGCCAGCAGAACTGGCAGCCCTTCAATGCCCTTAAGCGCCCAGGCGTGATGCGCCTGTGGAGCTACCAGGCAGTGGCCCATGGGTCGGATGCGGTGCTGTTCTTCCAGATGAAACGCAGCATCGGCTCCTGTGAGAAATATCATGGGGCGGTGATTTCCCATGCAGGGCATGAGAATACCAGGGTATTCCGGGAAGTGGCGGAGCTGGGGCAGGAGCTGGAGAAGCTGGGAGATGAGATTTTAGGCTCTACGGTTCCAGCAGAGGCAGCTATCCTGTTTGACTGGGAAAATTGGTGGGCAGTAGAATATTCTGCAGGGCCAAGCGTTGATTTGAAATACCATGATGAGGTAATGAAGTATTATACGGCGCTTCACAGGCAGAATATCCCGGTGGATCTGATTAGCGAAAATGACGATCCGTTAGGCTATAAGCTTCTGATTGCCCCTGTGATGTACATGACGAGGCCAGGCATGGATGAACGCATCCGGGAATTCGTCAAAGGGGGTGGGACATTTGTGGCTACCTTTTTCAGCGGTTATGTGGATGAGAGCGACCTGGTGATCCTCGGCGGGTATCCGGGAAAGCTCCGTGATATCCTGGGCGTCTGGGTGGAGGAGATTGATGCATTGCCGCCTCACAAGAAGAACCGCTTTTTCTACCAGGGACAGGAATATGAGGCAGGCCTTCTCTGTGACCTTATGCATTTGGAGGGGGCGGAGTCCCTGGCGGAGTACCAGGAGGATTTCTATGCTGGTATGCCGGCAGTGACACGCAATTCCTTTGGCGGAGGGCAGGCCTATTATGTAGGGACACGTTCTGGGGAAGCGTTTTACCATCAATTGATGGAGGATATCTGCAAGGAGCAGCAGATTCAGCCAGCCGCCAAGGCTCCGGACGGCGTGGAAGTTACGAAGCGCGTGCGCGGGCAGGAGCAGTACCTGTTTTTCCTGAACCACGGCGAGGGGAAAGTCCATGTGGAAATGCCAGAGGACGGTATGGAACTGCTGGCAGGGAAAGCATGCAGGAAGGGGGAGATGATGGAGCTGGAAGCAAAGGGGGTTGCTATTTTGAAGGTGCAGCCAAAGCAATGAGGTGTTGCCAATGATTTTACTAAAAGCCAACAATGAATTAAGGAATGTATTTGCCCGCATGATTGCTACTATGGGGGCAAAGGTGGAATGGAAAGGGAATTTTGTCGTCCTCAATCATTTCTTGATTTTGTCAGGGAGGGTGCGTTCCCTGGTGCTGAATTTTGAAAACCGCAAGGTAGGCACAAATGTGATTGAGCTGCCTGACCGGGAAGAGGACATGGAACAGGTGGAGGGGAATGAAATCCTTGCAAATGTCCTCAATATGAGCCTGTATGCTTTTGGCAAATGGGGCATGATTAAAGGGCTGAAGGTAGACCAAGACGATCAGCAGCTCAATGGCCTGTTCAGCGCAGTGTTGAAGGATTTAAAAATCCGCCCCGATTATCGTAGCGATCATTTCCGTTTTTATCAGGAGGGCGTGCAGGTTACCTATGAAGAGGTCGTGCAGGCGGCGATAGAGGAAGGGAAGCGAAAAGCCCAGGAACCGCAGAAGGAGCCGGAGAAGGCGGAACGGGAACGGAAGGCGGGGCTGTGGCATAATATGTGCTGGCGCATAGAGCGCTGCGCTTTTTCCAAGGAAGAGACAGATGCATATGAGAGGACGGCCTCCCGGCTGGGAAATAATTTCTACATCACAGGCTATCTGTGCCCATCCTGTAAGGCTAAGCTGTATATGTGCGTATACCCGCAGGGGAAGGAATTTCCTGTTGAGACGGAGGAAGGGAAGGTGTATCTTGCGCGGAGCTATACCTGTGATAGCTGCAGCCTATATTATACGCCGCGTCCAGGGAAGCTGCTTCGGGAGGGGGATGCCTATGCGCTGAAATTCGGCAAAGACAGGGATGCCTATGAGGATTACCGGGAATTGCTGGGGCAGCAGGGCGCAAGGGTGTCTAATTATAATTTTAATGAATATGCCGCTGATCGTGGGAAGGGGAAGGAAGGCCAATCGGTGGAAGAGGCCTGCGCAAATATGGAACAGATGTCAGAAAAGGAGCTGCAGGATCTGGATGAAAAGCTGGAAGCAGGTTTTTTCCCTTTGGCCAAGGCAGAGCCTTACCGAAAGAAATTGGCAGCCCTCCTGCGCCGGAGGAAGAAGCAGGAGGGGGCTTCTGGCCGTACAGAGAGAAGCGGAGGGGAAGGGAAAGTTGCTGGCCGTACAGGCAGGCTGGCGGGCAATGCTGGCGGCCGGCTAACCCAGTCTGACAACGTTCCCCAGAATATGGCCGCTTTCGAAGATACGGCGCAGATGGGGAACAGACATAGCGTAGGGAATACATACGATGGCAGGATACGGGAGGGGGAGCGCAGATCAGCAAAAGACGGTTGGCAGGGAGGGGACAGTGCGTCAGGGGGAAAAAGCTTACAGGAAGGAACCAGGAATCCGGAGGAAAGGACAGGGAATCCGGCAGGTGAAAGGGACTTGCAGCAAAGTCTGGGTTCCGTAAGAAAGGGAGGGCAGGACTCTGGCCAGGCAGAAGGGGGAAATGGGATGGAAAAGGGGCATTCCAGAACATCAGGCGCAGACGCCGATCCTGCTTCTGGGAGCCTAATGGAGAAATATGCATCCCGCCTCAAGGTATTAGATCGAATGTCCCTGCGCCAGATGCAGGAGCTGGAAAAGCAGGTGCAGAAGGAGGCGCGCCTGGGAGAGCCTGACAGGATAGCCTTCCTTGCGCCAATCCGGGAGGCCATCGTGCAGAAGGAACAGGAGATCGCCTGGCAGAAAGCGCGGGGCTGCCAAGGGAAGCCTTACGCTGCTATTGTGCGTACGATGGAGGAAATATCACGGTCTGGCTGCCCCGAGGAGGCGAAGGGGGAAGCGCTTAAGTTCTTACAGGAATTAAAACAAATCCAGGCACAGCAGGAGGCAGAGCAGCTGATGGCCAATCTGCCTCTGCAGCTAAACCAGAACCAATACCGTGCTTTCTGCAATAAGCTGAGCCAATATGAAGGAGTGGATATTTCTGCTTACGAAGGGCAGTTAGAGGAGCGGCGCAGGCTAGGGCAGCGGCAGGAATTGACCAGGATGATGGGGCGCATTGGCAAGAGCAGCCGCAGCGGCTTGATGCAGATGCTGCAGCAGATCAATGAGGAAGGCTTTCCAGATGAGGATGCGGCGGAAATTCAGCAGAAGATAGAGGAAAGGATTCGCGCCCTGGATGAGCAGGCCATTGATCAGATTTGCCCGGATATCTTGGGGCTTTCGTTTGATGATGCAATAGAGGCATATGAGAAAATTGAAGGCGGCGCTTTCCTGCCAGAATTAAAGACCAATACCTTGGAAATGATTGATAAACGGCTAACGAAGATCAAGATGGATGAATGCGGGCTCCTGGTAGAGAAGCTGCGGGATGACCTAAAGGCGCATATCAGGGACGCGGAGCGGATCCATTATTATGATGTGCGCAGCGTGATGCGGGGGGATTGGGATCCACAGGAGGCAGCGCTTGTGGCAATGGCGCTGAACACATATGCCAGGGAGCGCCACCGCTACGAATATCCCATTATCGTCTGTGATTCCTCTGGCAAGAAAAATGGCCGGGAGGGATTTGTGCTGACGCCGGATCATATTTTCTATAATAGCGCGTTTAGCAGCGAGGCAGTCCCCATCCGTTCTGTCGTGCGCGTGGAAGGCAATACGGGGCTTCTGAGCCGGGGGCTCTATCTCAGCCGTGGGAATGGGGTGAAGACGAAGATCCCAGGCGGAATCCCGGCAAAGGAGCTGCGTGCCTTTGGGGAGGCCTTGAACCGTTTTGTATCCTATCTGCAGGAAAAACCGGAATCCAGGAGTATTGCTTATCTGGCCAAGGATAAGCATGAAGTGAAGTGCTGTTACCGCTGCGGATATCATTACCGAGAAGGGGATATCTGCCCCAAGTGCGGGAAGAGGGAGCCGCAGGGGGGCAGCTGAAAATACAGGGAGAGGGAGCCGCAGGGGGCAGCTGAAAATGCGGGGAGAGGGAGCCGCAGGGGGGCAGCTGAAAATGCAGGGAGAGGGAGCCGCAGGGGGCAGCTGAAAATGTAGGGAACAGGGGAGCAGCTAAGTTAGAAAAAGGAGAAGTTTATGAGAGAGCGTCTGACAAAGAGCGATGTGAAAAAGATTGAAGAGGAAATAGAGTACCGAAAGCTGGTAGTCCGCAAGGAGGCTATTGAAGCAGTCAAGGAGGCTCGGGCACATGGGGATTTGAGTGAGAATTTTGAATACCATGCGGCCAAAAAGGACAAGGGCAAAAACGACAGCCGGATCCGTTACCTGGAGCGCATGCTGAAGACGGCGGAGATTATATCAGACGAGTCCAAAGAGGATGAAGTAGGGATTAACAATACGGTGACGGTATATTTTGAGGAGGATGGGGAAGAGCAGGTATTCCGCCTGGTGACCTCTATCCGAGGGAATTCCATGAAGAATCTTATCAGCACGGAGTCTCCGATGGGGAAGGCAATCCTGGGGCATAAGGCGGGCGATCGCGTGCAAATTAAAGTCAATGAGAATTATAGCTATTATGTAGTCGTAAGAAAGATTGAGAATACCGAAGAAGACGAGAATGACGCTATCCGGGGATATTGAGCAGGGCAGTTCTTTATCCTTATTTAATAAATTTCTCTATGGCATTCTTTAAGTCTTCTAAGGCCTGGTTATCCCCATGTTCTACAGCATCTACGATGCAATGGGAGATATGGTCTTCCAAAATAAGTTTTCCTATATTATTGATGGCGGAACGGACTGCGGCAATCTGTATTAGAATTTCACTACAGTCCCGCCCGTCTTCTGCCATGCGTTTTACGGCCTCCATATGGCCAATTGCCCGTGACATGCGGTTTAGGACGGCTTGCGTCTGCTGGTGGCCGTGTGTATGATGGGCATGCATTTGTAGGGGATCCTGAGCCTGGATAGGGCTGTGAGAGGAACTTTGAGCCTGGATAGGGCTGTGGCTGTGAGAGGGATCCTGGGTTTGCATAGAACTGTGGCCGTGAGAGAGAGCCTGGGTCTGTATAGGGTTGTCTATACGTGAGGTTTCTGGGGAGTGGTTAGAAAGTGATTCCATAATATCTGGTCTCCTTTTGCCTGTGGCGCATGGCTAGTGCCGACCGAAGGATTGTAATAATCGTCTTCTGCATAGGTCTTTGATTGTTTTATGGCCATGTGGGGTTTCCTTATCTATAAAAGATGGGAACCCTCGGTTTCACCAGGATTCCCACTATTCTAAGTTCATGAGGCATCGGGGATTTGAACCCTGGACAACGTGATTAAAAGTCATGAAGGGTTCACTTTTCATATCCTTACGTGTCTATCAGAATACCATAAACTAAGGGGTTTTGCAAGAGTACCGTTACATAACTTTTCTGTTTTTTGGCTAACATTTTACAGCTTTGTTAGTCAAATATTAGTTATGTTTTTTGCATAAAGTCAATCGGCTGAGCGTGGAATTTCCCAAATGGTTCACCAGGGGCAATCACGCCTTTGTGGTCTGCACCCGTATCGACAAATCGCATATTTATCATCACATCATCTGGAACGCGGTCAATCTGAAGTGTAACCGAAAATTCTGAAACTTTTGGGGCAGTACCCGCGAGGCAAACTTATCTGTGTCCGTGACAGTATCCATCGCGGTCTGAAGCAGTTAGCGAAATACTTTTAGAACGGAGACATAAAGGTTACTGTTCACACAAGACTTTGCATTTACTGCAAAGTCCGTAAGAAAATGATTCAGGTGTGAGCAAATCCCATTCGCGAAACGAATTTTAAATGGATTTGCGAATGTTACTGTGAACGGAGTGAACAGTAAAACATAAAGAGCACAGGGCCTTGCGCCCCATCTACGTACTTGTATTCTTCGGGTAAATGAAATATAATAGAGTGAATTGTCGATTGTATCCCCGGTGCTGCAAAGATGGCCGGTGTCTGACTGTTGCCTAAGACAGTGGTTCAGCCACAAGACGGAATATAAGAAGCGAGAAGGTGATAAGCAATGAGAATTTTAGTCATAGAAGATGATCTGGCCTTAAGTGCCGGACTGTGTTTTGAATTGGACAGTAACGGCTATCTGACGGTGGCGGCATATAACTGCCGGAAAGCCAGGCAGCTTTTGCAGAAGGATCCATTTGATCTTGCGATCATGGATGTGAATCTGCCGGATGGCAACGGCTTTGATCTCTGCCAGGAAGTGAAAGCAATCAAACCGGAACTCCCCGTGATTTTTTTGACAGCAAACGATTTAGAGCAGGATGTGCTGAACGGATTCGACCTGGGCGCCGAGGATTATATTACAAAGCCGTTCCATATGCAGATTTTTTTGCGTCGGGTAGAGGTGGCCATTCGGAGGGGAAGTAAAGTTACTGCGGCTCATGCGGATCGCTGGACGGACGGATTTCTTCTGCTTGATTTTGGCGCGCTGACTGCCGTGCGGGGAGGTGAAAAGCTGCCAATCACGCCCAACGAATATAAGCTGCTGAAAGCGCTGACAGAGAATGCGGGTAACATCATTACCAGACAGCTTTTGCTGGAACGATTGTGGGATTGTGATGGGAATTTCATTGACGACCACACACTTACTGTGACGATGAATCGGCTTCGGGCAAAGATCGAGGATGACAATCATATCTATATCAAGACCATCCGTGGTATGGGCTATATCTGGACAGGAGGCAAACAATGAAGAAGTATGCGAAAACTTTGAAAATTTTAATGGTTTTGGCAGCTGCGTCGCTTTTTTCTTTGCTGTGCTGGCTATTGTGGGCATTTGTTCCCCGATCCAGTGTCCGTTACAGCTTGTTGGCTGTGGCAGGCGGTATTTTTGTATTAGCCGGTCTGTGGATATGGTTTTGGCAGAAACAGATCTTTCACTTTGCAGACGAAATATGTGATACGCTGGATGCTTTGATTTCCGGGAGACAGCCGGAGGTGGAACGGCCTTATGAGGATAGCGTAACAGCCAAGGTACAGGGAAAGCTCCTGCAATACTATGACATCATGAACGAGGGCAAAGTGCAGAGTCAGCGGGATAAGCAGACCATTCAGGAGCTGGTCAGCGATATTTCCCATCAAGTGAAAACCCCTATTGCCAATATCCAGATGTTTACCGGTATCCTTCGGCAGCATCAGCTGACAGAGGAAAAGCGGGCAGAGTTTCTGGAAACCATGGCCTCACAAATCAATAAATTGGATTTTTTGATGCAGTCTTTGATTAAAATGTCCCGGCTGGAAACAGGGACCTTTGTCCTGCACATGGAAGAAGCGCCTCTTGATAAAACCATAGCTCAGGCAATCAGTACCGTATGGGCGAAAGCGGACAAAAAAAATATCCAGTTGTCGGCGGACTGTGAGCCATCGGTTACTGTACAGCACGACCCTAAGTGGACAGCGGAGGCTCTGGGCAATATCCTGGACAACGGGGTAAAATACACCCCGGAAGGCGGCAGCATTTCTGTGTCTGTTCGTCCGTGGCAATTCTATACGCGGATTGATATTTCCGATACCGGTATTGGCATCCATGAGGAGCATTATCACGATGTTTTTCAACGTTTTTATCGGGCGCAGGAAACAGCTACCGAAGAAGGCGTTGGTCTGGGCCTGTATCTTGCCAACGGAATCATTACGCGGCAGAAAGGTTATATCAGCGTAAAATCAAATTACAAAGAAGGCACCACCTTCTCTGTCTATTTGCTGAGTTGAGCAAATAGCGTATAGGAAAAAGGAGAGAGGAAGTATGAAACGATGGAAATCGTAACGGTACGTCAATTAAAAAAATACTTTGGAAAGGGAGAGGCACAAGTCAAAGCCTTGGATGGAATCGACCTTTCTATTGAGAAAGGCAAGTTTACCGCCATTATTGGCGCATCTGGCTCCGGCAAAACCACTTTGTTGAATATGATCGGTGGGTTGGATACCCCTGATGAGGGGGAAGTAATCGTAGATGGTGTAAATCTGTCCGGTTTGAAGGAAAGAGAGCTGGCTGTATTCCGCCGCAGCAAAGTAGGTTTTGTGTATCAGAATTTTAATCTAGTCCCAACACTGACTGTAAAAGAAAACATTCTGTTCCCCCTTAGTCTGGCTGGCAGTACGCCGGATCAGCGTTTCTTTGCGGATGCCATGCAGCAGCTCCGGCTGGAGGATCGGCTGAATGCCTATCCCCATGAGCTTTCTGGTGGCGGGCAGCAGCGGGTAGCTATCGCCAGGGCGCTAATTGCTAAGCCAGCTATTCTTCTTGCCGATGAACCTACTGGAAACTTGGATGTAAAAAGTGGACAAAATGTGTTAGGGCTTTTGAAAATGTCTGTGGAGATCTATCACCAGACACTTATTATGATCACCCACAACCTTGAGATTGCACAGATGGCTGACCGTGTGCTTCGCATGGAAGACGGCCGCCTGAAGGCGTAAGGAGGTTGTTATGCTTGCAAATAACAACCTAAAAATATGTCACACACTCGCGTGGCGGGATTTCAGATTTCACAAAGCAAAAAATTTACTGCTGGCTTTTGCGATGGTTTTGATTACAGGACTGTATACCTTCACTTTTCTTCTGGGCAGCTCAGTAGAAAATGCGTTTCTGCTCAATTATGAGTATCAATACGGCTCCACCAGCCACATCCTCTTCCATGGATTGACCCCGCATCAGGCAGATAAATTAGCGCAGCATCCCAATGTAAAAAGCGCGGTTCAAATCAGCGCTTTGGGTCAGCTTTCTGATGAGATGATGGGTGTTCGCAGCGTTAAGCTGGCGGTAACCGATCAGGGCTATGCCGAGAGCATCCTCTCTGTTCCTACAACGGGGCGTTTGCCAGAGAAAGCGGGAGAAATTGCTCTGGATGAATTTACCATGGACTCACTGGGGGTTCTTCATGAATTGGGCGCTCCGGTGTCTGTTCAGTGGACAGATAGCAAGGGAGGACAGCACAGTACAGATTTTATCCTCTGCGGATGGTGGGCAAGCCCCACAAACTTCACAGAAGCCTGTGCCTGGGTGACAGCGGAGTGTGCTGCCGGACTTCTGCCCGAATACCCAGATACGGCATCCGTCACGATGGGGGTCGATCTCCATCAGCCAAAGGAATTGGAACAGCAGGCGCAGCAGATTATGACAGATCAGGGCGTAAATCAGGTTACTTACACTACCAATCTGGCCTATAACGAAACCAGGATGGAAATGGCAAGTGAGCAGGCAGCACCATTTTACATTCCTGCATTGGTGGTGCTTTTCTGTGGTTTTTTGATGATTTACAGTATCATTCATGTGGCCATGGATCAGGATACCCGTTTTTTTGCAGGCCTGAAAACACTGGGGATGACACCGCGGCAGATCCGATGGTTTCTGTTGGAAAAGGCCGCGCTGCTTTCTCTTTTGGGGCTGCTCCCCGGCTGGCTGACGGGATTTGGTATCCACTATTTGGTTACACCGCGGATCGTGACCGGCATGGAGCAAAACCCGGCAATCTACTTCCTATCCTGGGAGCCGTTCGCTCTGGCAACACTCAGTACCTTAGGAACCGTTTTACTGGCGTACTTTCTGCCTGCTGTTCGGACAGGCGGAATGATGCCAACACAGATATTGCGGAATTTAGATGAACGAGTGCCGAAAGGACGGGGGCGCAGCAGTATAGGGAAAGTCGGTATTCTTCGGCTGGCTCTTCGCTCCCTGTGGAGAAATAAAAGGCGTACACTTCTTTCATTGCTGTCTTTACTGTTCTCCCTTCTGCTGCTCTGCTCTACCTGGATTTGTTACACTAGCTATGACGAAGGATTGTACTTAAACGGGATGTCTCCATGGGACTACACCATCGAGGATGGCTCTGCGGCTTCCACCGTACAGCGGTATAACCCCAAAAACCGGGCTATCACGGAACAGATTGTCAGCGATCTGCGTGGACGCAGTGAAGTTTTGGAAGTAAGCGTCCTGAAATCGAAGGAAGTGGAGCTGACGGCTTCTGACGAGCTGCGCCAGCGAATCGTGGACTTTTACAATGAACCTTATGATGAAACCATGACCCGCAGAGAAAGTCAGGCTGCCTACCCCGATTGGTGTGCCGGATTGGAGTGCTTGGAGCAGACGGGCGGCTATTGCGGCATAGTGATTGCGTTGGAGGACGCCTACCTGCGGTATGTACTGGATAACTGTCCGGTCACCAGCGGTGATTTTGATGCAGAACAGTTTGCAGGCGGGCGGTATGTTGTGGCCGCAGGCGCTTATGCGGAGGGCGTCTCCTCGCCTGCCGCCGGAGAAACTGTGGAGCTGGGGGGAGAGCAGCTTACCGTGCTGGCTTCTGTTATGGAGGATACCTCATTTTTAAGCGGACGTAACAGTTCGGAGTCCAGTTTTCATCTGGCTTATTTTGTACCACTGTCCTTATTTGATCAGCTGTTCCCTGACGAGGGGATCCGTCAGCTGGCAGTCAACATTGACCATAGCGGGCAGAAGGAATTTGAACGCTATCTTAGCTCGTATAAGCAGGGGTTGAACCGCGGGATTGGTGTTTGGATGCGCAGCGATTATCAAGAAGCTTTCCAGAACGCCAGGTTGAATAAATGCCTGCCGGAACTGATTGTCGGAATCGTGTTGATGGCCATTGGCCTTTTGAACTTTGCCAATATGCTGGTTACAAAGACGATGGTACGAAAAAAAGAATTTGCAGTCTATCAGAGCCTTGGTATGACAAGCAGGCAGCTGCAATGGCTTTTGCTGACAGAGGGCTTGCTTCATGCGGCGCTTTTGACAGTGATTTTGCTGCCAGTGACCTTCTTTGTGACCTGGTTTGGGATGCCGACAGTTTTTTCACAGCTTAACTCTTGGTGTATGACTTATCATTATACGTTGGCGCCCCTATGGGCAGCCTTGCCTCTCATGCTGTTTTTGGCAGTGGCAGTACCTATAATGTGCTGTCAGTTTATTGAGAAAGGAAGCATTACAGAGCGTTTGCGGATCGTAGCGTGAGTGATAGGACAAAATATTAAGGCGGCTTCGCTTGCAAAGGCGGAGCTGCCTTTTTAAAAGGTACAAAACTGTACCTTTGTTGTACCTTCCCTGTGACATTGAACTGGTAAAATATAGCCAGAAAAGGGAAACGGATTCCCGGTTACAAGGAGGAAATGCTTATGGAAGCAATTTTAAAGGCTGTCGGCCTTAAAAAATATTATGGTAAGGGCGAAGCCTTAGTCAAGGCTTTGGACGGTGTAGATTTGGAGATTGAGCGCGGTAAGTTTACCGCCATTATCGGCACCTCCGGATCTGGAAAATCTACGCTGCTGAATATGCTAGGTGGACTGGATACCCCCAGCGAGGGCAGTATTCAAATTGGAGATACGGAACTGGCAAAGCTGAACAGTGAACAGGCTACCATTTTCCGGCGCAATCATATCGGCTTCATTTTTCAGAATTACAATCTGGTGCCGGTACTCAGTGTTTGGGAAAATATTGTTTTCCCCATCTCTCTGGATGGCCGCAAGCCAGATGAAACGTTTATCATGGAGATTGTTCGTCTGCTTGGTCTGGAGAAGAAGCTGGATAGCCTGCCCAACAATCTTTCCGGTGGGCAGCAGCAGAGAGTGGCAATTGCCCGTGCGCTGGCCTCTAAGCCTGCTATTATCCTGGCGGATGAACCCACGGGCAACCTGGATTCCAAAACCAGTGACGATGTAATCGGTTTGCTGAAAATGACCAGCAAAGAATTTAACCAGACGATCGTGATGATTACCCATAACCCGGAAATTGCACAGATGGCAGATCGTATTGTCCGTATTGAGGACGGCCGCATGGTGTCTCAATAAGGGAGGGATGCATGATGAAAACAGTATTCAAACCAATTCAAACCCTGAATCAGCGTACTTTTAAGAAAAATAAAGGCCGGAACCTGGTGGCAGTCATCGCCATCTTAATGACTACGATCATGTTCACCACCCTCTTTACCCTGGCACAGAGCATGAGCAAAAACATGGTGGAAATGGCTTTCCGGCAAACGGGTTATGATGGCCAGGCATCCAAGGCCATCACCGCAGAGCAGTTTTCGTTGATCGCGAATCACTCTGATGTTGCAGAAGCCGGAGAAAGCCTTGTTCTTGGCCTTGCACAAAACAAAAAGCTGGGTGGCAAACAGGTTGAGATCCGTTGGAGCAGTGACATCAATGCCAAGCATTCCTTTGCTATGCCTACCACCGGAACAATGCCAACGGCAGCAGATGAGATCGCTGTGGATACGCTGATCCTCGATCGCCTGGGCATTCCCCATCGGCTGGGGGAGACTATAACGCTGGAATGGCGCAAGGATCTTGCAAAGGATGAGGTGACCGCCTCCACCTTTACCCTCTGTGGTTTCTGGGAGGGCAACGAATCTGTCTATGCCAGCATGGCTTGGGTAAGCCGGGAATTTGCGGATAAGATGATCGGCGACCATGTTGCTGACGGAAAAACGAGCATTTTAGGCCTGCATACCGCACAAGTGATCCTGCATAGTGACCATAATATTGAGGCCACCATGGAGAATATTTTGGCAGACACCGGATTGACAGATTTGAAATTTGGCGTGAATCTGGCATATTCACCAGAGATGAATGCTACCGCAGCCCAGGAAAACATTCCCATGTATTTGGGGATGGTACTGGTGTTCCTCGCCGGCTATCTGATTATTTATAATATTTTTCAGATCAGCGTTACTGCAGACATCCAGTTCTATGGAAAGCTGAAAACACTGGGAACCACCACAAAGCAGATCAAGAAGCTCATTTACGGTCAGGCAAACCGACTGTGCGCGATCGGTATCCCCATGGGTCTTCTCCTGGGTTGGCTGCTGGGCATGGTGCTGGTTCCTGTGCTGATGGGACGGCTGGAGGGCAATGCCG
>CAJTNT010000002.1:52093-142631 GCA_910577785.1 uncultured Lachnospiraceae bacterium
GGCTGCTGGGCATGGTGCTGGTTCCTGTGCTGATGGGACGGCTGGAGGGCAATGCTGTGGTTTCTTCCCATCCTGTGATCTTCCTTGGCTCTGCCCTTTTTGCATGGTTGACGGTTACGATTTCCTGCCTGCGTCCGGCAAGGCTGGCTGGTAAGGTTTCTCCTATGGAAGCTCTGCGGATGAGTGATGCCGCCATCACAAGCAAGAAGAAAAGCAAACGTACCCGGAATGGAGCTTCCGTTACCGGTATGGCCTGGGCGAATCTGGGGCGGAACAAAAAACGGACAGTGACAGTGATCTGTTCTCTGACCCTGGGGTTGGTTTTGCTCAGCTGTTTCTACGCTAAGGATGCTGCTTTTGACATGGAGAAATACCTGTCTGAGCTGACGATCAGTGACTTCCAGCTGGATGATAGCAGCAGTACAGACTATATTGGCGGATATGACCCGCATGGTTCCACCCTGAATGCTGAGCTGGTGGCATCCGTGGAGGGATTGGCTGGTTTGGAAGCCATTGGTCATCAATATTCTCATCAATTTGAACTGACACTGGATGACGAGACGGTGCAAAATATCGACGCCTTCTATACACAGGAAATGCTGGATGATTGGGCAACTTACGATCCGTCTGGCCCTGCTCAGATAAAAAACGCCATGGAAACCCGTGAAGCGATCGGTGTACTGTACGGGATGGACGGTGTCCCTCTGGATGCGATTACGCAGGATAGGTACTTGCTCTCCGGCAGCTATGATGCGGAAGAATTTGCCAGCGGCGACTATGTGTTGGCCATCGGGCCTGCCATAGATTCCGCAGACCCAGAGAGAAAAGCTGCCTTGCCTGTTCCTGCCGTTGGAAGCAGTATTGCGCTTGAAAATCGTACCTATACGGTAATGGCTATTGTATATCCGCTGCAGGCTGTGGAGGAAGGAGCTTATGAAGGCGGTGTACAGAATCGGTATTGCATGAGCTTTATTATTCCTACTTCGGTATTCCGGCAGCAGTGGCCAGAGAATACGCTGCGGAGACTGTTTTTCCATGTGGATGATGAACATATTCCCGCAGCACAAGAGATGCTCGACGCGTATACCAAGACCATTGACACCAGTCTGCCCGTGACATCCCGCAAAACCATGACGGAGCAGTATGAGGCAGAAACACGGGCGTCGGCAGTCATGGGAAATACCATCAGCGTGATCATTGCTCTGGTGGGTGTGCTTAACTTTATCAATTCCATGGTCACGGCCATTGTTTCCCGCAAAAAGGAGTTTGCCATGATTCAGTCCGTGGGCATGACTAAGGGCCAGTTGCGGAAGATGCTGATTTGTGAGGGGCTGGATTACGCAGCGATTACGCTGATCGTTTCTTATATTGTCAGCGCTCTGGCTGTTGGGATCGGTGTCCGCGCCATGACAGCCAATGAGTTCAGCACGTTTCATTTTACGCTGATGCCGCTGATGATTTGTACCCCTATCCTTCTGGCTTTTGCGGTGCTTATCCCGTTTCTCTGTTTCAGGAATTTGGAAAAGCAGAGCATTGTTGAGCGATTAAGGACAGAATAAATAAATTCTCCTGCTGAAAGCGCCATTTAAACGCATTAAGTTGAACTCTGCAAATGAAATCATTATATACAGAAATATGTTTTGCTTCGTGTATCAGCGAAAAAAAAGACAGCATATGCTGTCTTTTTTTTACGCTCTTTTCCAGTCAGCAAAATAAATAGTCGGGTGCTTCAACTGTTTCGCTTACAAGGACAGGCTCAATTGCTTTTTTCTTTATTCCTTTCAAATGAGAGTCTCTTTTGACTGATTTGCAATATCCTGTATCGCACGAAATTCATCTTTACTGATTTCTCCCTGTTCGTACTGTTCCATTGTGTTGATCCAAGCCATTGTCTTGCACTGTGTAATATCAGCAATTTGCCTCGCGTACTTTTGAATCTTCTGTTTATATGCTGAATTTGTTATGTAGTGTTTATTCACATAGTCTTTCAACTGAAGGCAGATCGCTTTTAAAATATCTTCTTCTCGGACATACATCCTGGTACATCTATCAGCACCCAAGCGATTCTTGGTGATGCAATGGAAGAAAAAGAGAACCCTGCCGCCGTTGTGAACAGTATCCTGGCCATCTGATTTTGCAGACACGGTGCGGACATTAGGCCGAAAAAGCGCCCCTGCGGACACGGTGCGGACATCTAAAAGCGCCTACTTCTGCCTACTGCCGCTTACACGCAAAAATAGCGGGAATCCCTGATTTTACTGGGGTTCCCGCTATTCTAGGTTCATGAGACATCGGGGATTCGAACCCCGGACAACTTGATTAAAAGTCAAGTGCTCTACCAACTGAGCTAATATCCCACTTTATCTGCCCATGGCTGTTACTTATGGACGAATGATATTCTAGCATATCCTGGCAGAAAAGTCAATCTAAAATTTGAAATATGCCTATCTCAGGTTTGCACGGATAAGCTGCGCTTGGATTTTGGGACCGATCATGATCGCAAGAAGCATTTTGATCAAATCGCCCGGAATAAAGGGAATTACCCCTGCCCAAAGCGCGGCTTTCCAATCCATGCCAGCCTGATATGCTAGCCAAGCTGTTCCCATTGCATAACAGAAGATTGTCCCAGCGACCATGCCAGCCAGGCAGAGAAAGCGCTTGGAGGTGAACCTGTCAATGATTATCCCAGCGATAACCGCCATGGGGATAAAGCCAATCAGATATCCTCCTGTAGGGCCAAACAGTTTTTCGGGGCCGCTTGTAAAGCCGGAGAAGACTGGAATCCCAATAAGGCCAATGAGCAGGTAAATCAAATAGCTGATGGTTCCTTCCTTCATGCCCAGGATGTAAAGGGCAAAATAAATGGCGAGGTTTGTCAGTGAAATTGGCACGGGGCCAATGGGGATGGAAAATGGCGCCAGGATACAGGTGACGGCAGACATTATGCCGATGGCCGCAATCTGATGTACAGAGAAGCCGTGCCTGGGGGATACGGTTTTGTTGGGCTGCATTGTTGGTTCATTCATAATCATACGTCCTCCTAAATCATAATATTACGAAAAAGTGCTGCACTCTGTCCTGTAGACTATTATAGAAAGTTTTGACGCAATTGTCAACTAAAAAATATAATTAGTTTACAATTGATGCTGGCAGGGTTACAATTCGCACCCCTGCCAGTTGCCATAATGCTTTTGCTAAATCTGGGCGTGAGTAGTAACTGACAGGGATGCTGTTTACGGGACAGGAATAAAAGGTATAGGAATCGCAGAGTGTATTGGAATTGCCTATTTTTTTATTGTTTTTGCCGTTTTTCAAACCTATTAAAATAGTATAATAAAAATAACTATATATAAATTTCAGTGGTTTGTGGCAGGCCTACAAACATGGAAAAGAAGGGAAGGAGAAGGAAATTATGCTGGCGAAAAGAAACTTATTTTGCAGGCGGAAGGCAAAGGCGTTGCTGGCAGTGATTCTGTCCATGGCTGCGGCGGCAGGGGGGCTGGCGTTTGTTCCAGGGACGGCCGAGGCGGCAGGTATCACAATACAGACAAAAGAGAATGCCTTACAGTCAAAAGAAAATGCCATGCAGAGAGAAGAAAATGCCGTGCAGACAGAAGAAAATGCCGTGCAGACAGAAGAAAATGCCGTGCAGACAGAAGAAAATGCGTTGCAGGTAAAAGAAAATGCATCACAGGTAAGGGCTTTCCAGGACAGTCCGTTTCAGCATCCCGGGCTGCTCCATACGGAGGAAGGCTTTGCAAAAATGAAAGAGAATATTGACAATTATGTTTCTCCGAACAAGGAGACATGGGATCAGCTGTATGGGAGCACCTATTCTAATCCCAATTGGAACCCGCGTCCCTTGGAATATGTGACACGGGGCGGCCGTGACAGCATTAACCAACTGCGCATTGATGTCCGCAGGGCTTACCAGAATGCTTTGGTTTGGAAAATCAGCGGGAGCGCTGAGCACGGAGCGGCGGCTTGTAGGATTATCAATGCCTGGTCTTCGGTTATGAAAGGCCTGGGAGGAAATGCAGACCGTTTCCTGGCTGCAGGGCTGCAGGGTTACGAGCTGGCAAATATTGGGGAGATTATGCGCGGGCATCCTGATTTTGATACAGAGGGCTTACAGAATCTCCTGCTGAATATTTTTTATCCCATGAATGATGACTTCCTGTTACACCATAATGGCGCTTATATTGGTAACTATTGGGCAAACTGGGAGTTGGCCAGCCTGGCTTCGATGATTTCCATTGGCGTATACTGTGACCGGGAGGACATTTATAAGCAGGCCTTGGATTATGTGAGGGCAGGCAAGGGCAATGGCTCAATTTACCATATGATGCCTTATGTATTTGAGGAAGAAGGCCTGGCGCAGTGGCAGGAGACTACCCGCGATCAGGGGCACACAACGCTGGGCGTGGCGCTTTGCGGCGTAATCTGCGAGACGGCCTGGAACCAGGGCGATGATCTATATCGGCTGTCGGATAACCGTTTCCGAAAGGCTGTGGAGTATATTGTAAAGTACAACAGCCTGGGGGAAGAGGTATTGTCAGCTCCTTATGAGTGGCGGAAGGGAAGGGAGGGCAAAGGGGAATGGCATCCGGCAATCAGCGGCGCTTCCCGTGGGAGCTGGCGTCCCGTCTACATGCAGATGTACAATCATTACGTCAACCGCATGGGCCTGGAAATGCCAAATGTCAAGAAGATGATGGACAGTGCAGACGGTGTATATATAGAGGGTGTTGCAGGCAACAGTTTGGATGAATTGGGCTGGTATACCCTGACCTATGCTAATCTCAGCGAGCCGATGGAGGATATGCCTGTGGAAGGTGAACTGTCTGACGGCGTTTACCGGATTCTGTCTTCATCCAGCGGGAAGTCTCTGGTGCCTGATGCGGGAGACGGCTTGGCGTCGGCGGATAAGGGCGCCCGCACGGAGGAATGGTGGATGCTGAAAAATAGGGGAGATGGCGAGTACACAGTTACCAATATAGCCACAGGAAAGGCGATGCAGATTAATGACGAGGGGACTGCTGAAATGGGGGGGAATGTATATCGTAAATATTATGCCTATGGAACCCAGATTGGCACAGGAGAGCCAAATGGGTCGCTGTCCCAGAGTTTTGCATTTTTAAAAGAGAATTACGGCGCATTTCGGATTGTCCCATCCCTGAATTACCTGGTGCTGGCGCTGGAAAATAACAGTATAGAGGATAATGCCAGGATTGTCCAATGGAGGAACGATGCCTGGGGCGCTTATTGGAATGAAAATAATCCAGGGCAGCGCTGGGTGCTGGAAAAGGCCACCGAAGCAGAGTTTGGATTTAACTTTGATAACGAGGATACGGGCTTTGAGGCCGCTTACGCCAAGGCAGCCGGAAGCCATACGCTGGCGGCGCACGGGAAAGGGAAGGCATTGTCGCTGAACGGAAGTACGGATTTCCTGGCCGTAAAGGCCAAGGCGCAGAGAGGCATCTTGGCGGGAGAAAAGCGTGTGACTATTTCTTTTGAGGTCAAACCGGAGCAATCTGCCCTGGGCGGAAACTGGGTGTTCTATGCCGCGCCCAACGGGGAAAGCCAGGCGGAGGAAGGGGCATCTTATTTGGGGGTTTGCGAGAAAAATGGTACAATGATAGTGGAACGACGTAAAGATGGCATAGAAACAGAGGCTGTCCGTGCAGCGCTGCCGTATTTGCCGGTTCCAGGGGCTGCGGATCGCGGGGCGGCTGGATGGTATCAGGTATCCGTAGTCTTTGCGGAAACAGAGACTGTCTTATACATAAATGGCGAAGAGATGGCTAGAGGGGCAAGCGCTTTTTCCCTTACGGATATCCTTGGGGAGGGAGGCGTGTTCCAGATTGGAAAGGCAAATCTGGGAAATGGCGGATATTATTATAAAGGCCTGATTGACAATTTTAAAATAGCGGGCCATGCCATGACGGCAGGCGAGGCGCTTTTGGCAGCGGCAGGCTATGCCAAGACAAGCCTTCCGGAAGTATTGGCGGATTTTACCTTTGACGATGTGGAAGCTGGGCTAAGGGGCGGGGCAGCCGTGGCCAGGGGGGTGTACAGCCTCCAGGAGCATGACGGCGGCAAGGCGCTGTATCTGAACGGCTTCCGTGATTTCCTGAAAGTGACGGGAAAAGATGGAAAGGCACTGATTCCAGGAGGGCTGGTGAAAGAGCTGACCATTTCCCTCCAAGCCCGCCAGGACGGAGGAACCGGATGGGTGTTTTATGCCGCGCCGGACGGCGGTTTCCAGAATGTTTCCTATGAACGTTATCTGGGGGTTTTGGAGAATAATGGCGTCATTACTGCGCAGCGTTTTGCCAACCAGGGAGAACGGCTGCCTTCTGCGGAGGCTGCCAGCCGGGCGCACCAGTGGCATTACCTGACAGTAGTAATGACAGAAGACGAGATTATTCTCTATGACAACGGGGAAGAGACGGCCCGGGCAGAAAATGATGTGCCGCTGGCGGAGATTCTGGGCGGCGACAGCATCCTGCAGATTGGCAAGGCCAATTGGGGGACAGGGGAATATTTTCAGGGCCTGATTGACAATTATAAAATCTATTCCCGGGCATGGACGGAAGCGGAAATCCGCACAGAGGCATTAAAATATGTAGATAAAAGTGAACTGCAGTCGGTAGTCGATGGCTTACAGGCAGGGGAAAAGGGTATTTATAGCCAGGAATGCTGGGATGCCTATACGGCTGCTGTCAGCCATGCACAGGGACTCCTGGCAGGCAGCGGCGCATTGCAGCCAGCCGTGGATGAAGCGGCAGATGCCCTGAAGGATTTACAGGCCTGGATGCGCCTGGAGGAAGCTTTATATGACGCTGTCCCAGAGTCTCAGGAGGCGGCCTATACGCAGAAGAGCTGGGAAGCTTATGCAGGGTTCTTAGTGAATGGCAGAAAGCTTCAGCAGGAGGGAAAAGCCGGGCGTGAGGAGGTATCCCAGGCGGCACGGGATCTGCGTGCCGCACAGGCCGCGCTGCTGGAGAAATCGGCAGCCATTGCCGATGCTATAGCCAAGATAGACGCTATTGGTCAGGTAGAACTGACCATAGAATGCAGCCGCAGGGTGATTGCGGCCAGGCAGGCCTGTGCGCTGTTAAGGGAAGGGGAATGGAAAGGAGTGACAAACCTTGCGCTTCTGGAAGCAGCGGAGGAGGTTATGAGGGATTATCTGGCGGATTTTACGTTTGACGACCAGGAAGAGGGGCTTATGGGCGGCCAGGCAGTGGCGGGAGGTTCCTGTTCCGTCCAGAAGAAAGCTTTATTCCTTGACGGCAGCGCAGACAATTGGCTGCATGTGAAAAAGGCAGATGGCGGCAGCCTGCTGGCAGGGCGCAGTCAATTGACGGTTTCTTTTGCGGCAAAGCCAGAGTCTGACCTGGCCAATTGGTTTTTCTTTGCCGCTCCGAATGGAAATGCCCAGAATGTAAATTTTGAGACTTATCTGGGCGCATTTGAGAACAATGGGAACATAACCGCAGAACGCTATAAGAACCAGGGAGCCCGTCCGTTAGCTGCAGAAGGCAAGATAGATACTTCGGATTGGAGCCATATTGCCTTGGTATATACTGAAGCAGAGACAATCCTCTATATCAATGGCGAAGAAGCCAGCCGGACAGAGAGCCAGATAGCCCTGCTGGATATTTTTGGGGCAGAGGGAATCTTACAGATTGGCAAGGCCAACTGGGGAAGCGGCGAGTATTATAGAGGCTGGCTGGATGATTTCAAAATTTTAGGCGTTGCCTTGGATGCGGAAGCAATCCGTATGCAAGCGGCGGCCTTCCAAGATAAAATTTCCATGGAAAGGCAGGCAGAAGCCGTCATGGAGAAAATCAATGCCATTGGCGAGGTATCCGTACTGGAAGGCTGCCGTAAGCGGATCCAGGAGGCACGGGCAGCGTATGACGCATTGGGCGACGCGGCAAAAGCATTTGTGGAAAATGAGGCTTTGCTGACAGCAGCAGAAGCCGCATATCGGCAACTGGCGGCTGAACATAACCGGCTTCTGGCAAGATTCAGCCTGCACAATGCTGAATTTGGCCTAAAGGGCTATGGCGCGGTTGCTGCCATACAGGGCGAGGCTGTTTTTGCAGAAGATGAAGAGCGGGGCAGCGTCCTGTCGCTGGATGGCGCAGGGAAGGCCTGGCTGTCCGTAACCAAGGAAGACGGTACGCCGCTTCTGGGAGAGGAAGATGAATTGACGGTTTCCTATTACAGCAAGGCAGGCAGGAAAGAGACGAACTGGCCATTTTATGCCGCGCCCCACGGCGATGCCCAAAACGGGAAGCCGGAATGCTACATAGGGATCCTGGAAAATGGCGGCAAAGCAACCGCCGAGCGTTTCCTCAATGGAAGGCAGCCCAGCGCCGTAGCAGAGTATGCATCTGGCTGGAACCATATTGTGGTGGTATATGAAGCGGAATGCACCAAGATTTATATAAATGGAAGCTTAAAGGCAATGGCAGAAAACAGCGGGAAACTCAGGGAAATCCTTGGCGGCGGCAGTATCCTGCAGATTGGCAAGGCCAATTGGGGAAGCGGTGAATTTTATCAGGGGCTGCTGGATGATTTTATGATATACAATTATGCGCTGTGCGAAGAAGAAATCACAGCCCTGGAAACAGCAGAAATTCCTGACGCCCAAGCATTGGAGGCTGAGATAGCAGAAGCCCGCGCCCTGGCGGAAGAAGTCTATACAGAGGAAAGCTACAAGGCTTTGCAAGCGGCAATTCAGGCGGCAGAAAGAGCCATTGGCACAGCGGAAACCCCTCAGGATGTGGAAACTGCCATACAGGCGCTGCAAACAGCGATAGATGCATTGGAAGAAAAAGAACCGGAAAAGCCGCAGCCAAGCCTGGATAAGAGCAGTCTGGAAACAAAACTGGCGGAGGCCAGAGCGATAGAGCAGGGGAATTATACAGAGGAAAGCTATGCTGCCCTTCAGACGGCCATCCATACAGCCGAAGCGGCTATGGAAACCGTAAAGACAGAAGCCGAGGTCACTGCCGCCGTGCATGCCTTGCAGGCCTCAATGGATGCATTGGAAGAAAAAGAACCGGAAAAACCACAAGAACCAGAAAAACCACAAGAACCACAAGAACCAACCCCGGATAAAAAGTTAGTGCAAGCCATAAAAATAAATCCTCAAGCAGCGGTTCTTACCGTAGGGCAGAGCATGTCCCTTGCCGTGGCCGTTTCCCCTGCGGATGCGGATAACCCGTCCTATGCGCTTACCAGCAGCAGCCCGGCCATAGCATCGGTTTCCGGGACGAAAGTAACTGCTAAAAAAGCAGGAACCGCCAGGATTATAGCGGCGGCGTCTGACGGCTCTGGCGTTACCGCTGAAGTGCGGGTAACCATACGCCTGAAAGCTGTAACAAAAATCAAGGCGGTACAGAGGAGCAGCGGCCAGCAAGTGGCGGTAACCTTTAACAAGATAAGTGGTGCAAAGGGATATGATGTTTACCGTGCTTCCAAGAAGAACGGCGCTTACAAAAAAATAGGATCGACAAAGACAACGTCCTTTGTCGATCAAAAAGCCCAAAAAGGGAAAACATATTTCTATAAAATCACTGCCAGGGCTGCAAAATCGGAGTCAAACAGCCTGTGCAGCAGCAAATACGCTTCCGTTAAAGTGCTTGCCAGCCCGGCAGCCAAGTGCAAGGCAGCCAAATCCGGAAAAGTATCCGTCACCTGGAAAAAAGTGTCCAATGCCAGTGGGTATGTGATTTATACATCCGCCCAAAAAACAAAAGGATTCAAGGCTGCAAAGACATTGACGAAGGGAAGCGCCGTAAAAGCAAGCATAACGGCGAAGAAAAACAGAAAGACGATCTATATCAAAGTACGTGCTTTTTACAAGCAGAATGGTAAAAAAATTTTCGGCCCTTATTCCAAAACAGTTGCGGTAAAAGCCAAGAAATAAAAGGTGCTTTATTTTATCTGGACATATAGGAGCCGTACCGAGCGATTGCAGATAGGAAAGGGGATGGAAGTGGGGCAGGCTTTTCGGGTGAGTGATTCCTATGCCGGACTTAAAATTGTGAAGGGATCAAAACCGTTAGGAAGAGTTAAGATTTAACCGCCGAGTAATATATAGCCGCTTGGGCAAATCTATTCCCGTCATGCAGATTTGCCCAAGTGACTTTACAGTGCGCCTTAAGCGGCAGCTGCCCTAAGGCATCATCGCCCGAAGCTGCGCCAGCAGTTCCAAATCTTCCTGCTGAACCTTGAGGTTGGTGCAGTATTCCTTGCCTTCCGGCGTAGTAATGGTAAGCTCCATTACTGTCCCTTCCCGTACGCCTTCCGCGGCGACAGCCCTTATAAATTTGGGGAATTTGGGGTGGTTCTCTGTAAATTTCTGCCACGCCCTCATAATCTGGAAAATCTGTGTTGGATTCATCTCTGCCATAGTGGTTCATCCTTTCTGTCATACCTATCATACCCTAATTTGTAATATGGTTGCGGTATGCCTGTTCTTTCTTATGTATTGTATAATGATTCCAAAATTTCTGCAATGAAAATCTTGTATTTCCCTTCATATCAGTATAAAATATCATTAAGTGCAAAATTTTCCAAGATGCATGGAGCCAGTAACTATATAAAGTAAGGAACCGTTACCAAATAGTTACGGTAAGCAGCCGTTCGGGCTGTGAATCACAACATCAAATAGAAAAGAGAAAGGCAGGAGGTATTTTATGGAGACATTGGCATTTGGCACAACACAAAAGGGGGACAAGGCGTCTCTTTATGTTATTGAGAACAAGAACCATGCAGCCATCAAGGTGACAGACCATGGCGCAACTTTAGTATCCGTACTGGTTCCGGATAGAGACGGCAACCAGAAGGACGTGGTATTGGGCTATGATGACGCAGGGGAATATGAGAAGCATACATATTATTTTGGCGCGACCATCGGCCGCAACGGAAACCGCATTGACAAGAGCCAGATGATGATTGACGGGAAGCTGTGTAAGATTCCGGCAAATGAGAATGAGAACAACCTCCACAGCGGCCCGAATGGCTTCGACCGTGTGATGTGGGAGGTAAAGGGACATACAGACAATAGCATTACTTTCTTCCATTTAAGTACAGAAGAAGAGCAGGGCTTCCCAGGCAACCTGAAGGTGGAGGTTACCTATACCTTAACCGATGAGAATGCCGTAGAGATTAGCTACCGCGGCGAGGCGGATAAGACGACCGTGATGAATTTCACCAACCATTCCTACTTCAATCTGGGCGGCCAGGAAAGCGGCTCGGTGGAGAACCAGAAGCTGCAGATCCTGGCGGAAAGCTACAACCCTGTCAGGGATTCCAAGTCCATCCCCACCGGCGAGATTGCGCCTGTGGCAGGGACGCCGATGGATTTCAGGGAAATGAAACCGATTGGCCAGGACATTGAGGCAGATTTTGAACAGCTGAAGTTTACAGGCGGATATGACCACAATTATGTACTCAGTGACAAGGCCGGGGAAATGAAGGTAATGGCCAATGCTTACTGCGATGAGACAGGCATTGCCATGGAAGCTTCCACAGACTGCTGCGCCGTACAGTTTTATGCTGGGAACTTCATTGAAGATCCAATCGGAAAGGACGGGGCGACTTATGGCAAACGCTGCGGCTTCTGCCTGGAGTCCCAGTTCTATCCAGATGCGGTAAACCAGCCGAATTTCCCATCTCCTATCGTAGAGGCGGGCAAGGTATTTACAACTAAGACCATTTACCGTTTCTACACGAAATAGGGAAAGTTACTGCTGTATTTTAGGGGGCAGGGGAGTGGCCAAACGGGCCGCGGAAGAAGGGGGAGGCCGCAACAGAAACGCGCCTCCCCCTCCTCCGCTGCAGATTGAAGTTTGTTACAATAGCCATAGGATTTTAAAGTAGCAGCCAGGCTATTTTTTAAATACTAGAAATTTGCCGAAGAAGAAATTAGAGACAATAATAAGGATGCTTACAATTACCTTGGATAGAAACCCTTCAATTCCCAGGATTTGCTGATCCATCCCCAGCCGATAGAGCAGCACGGGCAGGAAAATTTCCACCAGCCCTGTGATTCCTCGTGTCCCAAAAAATAAGGCCAGTTCCCTCAGGACTGCCTTGAAACTGGATTCCTTGCTTTGGAATACGATCACTTTATTTACCACATAGGCAAAAATCACTGCACCCAGCCAGGCCAGGGTATTGCAGAGTGTCAGCCGTCCCGGCCAGATTTTTATCGTAACAGCATAAATAACCCAATTCACAAGGGTCGTCGCCACCCCAAAAAACAGGTAGCTGATCACTTCCCGGTATTTCTTATATAATGTTATAAGATTCATAAGATGTCTCCCCTCGAATGTTTACAGGTGCCCCCAAACACCGCATCCATCGTTACCCAATTGTTATCCTGCAGGGACATGCCTCTGCAGGATAAATGAGAATGCTTCTATAATCTTTCATCATCAAGAGCGTGTTACTTATTGCTCCTCCGCCAGATATGCATTTTCTCTGCTTCCTGGATCAGCTCATCCCGGAAATCCGGATGTGCCACGGAGATAATCTTTTCGCATTTTTCCCAGGCGGACAGTCCCTTGAGGTTTACCTTGCCATACTCTGTCACCAGATAGTGGATATTTGCCCGCGTATCCGTAACAATGGAGCCGGGATGCAAGGTGGGCAGGATCCTGGATTTGACTTCGCCATCCCTGGTCTTGAAAGTGGAAGAGCAGCAGATAAAGCTCTTGCCGCCATTGGAAAGGTAAGCGCCCAATACGAAATCCAGCTGCCCGCCTGCGCCGCTGATATGCTTGACGCCGGAGGACTCAGAGCTGACCTGCCCAAACAGGTCAATGTCTACGGCATTGTTGATGGACATGAAATTATCCAGCGCAGAGATGGAGCGGATGTCGTTGGTATAGCTTACTGGCGCGCTTAAAAGCTCTGGGTTGTCGTCAATGTAATCATACAGCTTTTTCGTGCCCGCGCCGAAGGCATAGGCCTGGCGGTAGCGGTCAATGGCTTTTTTGGAGCCGTTAATCTTGCCAGCCTTGGCAATGTCCACAAAAGCATCTACATACATTTCTGTATGTACGCCCAAATCCTTGAGGTCAGACTCTGCGATCAGCGATCCGACAGCGTTGGGCATCCCGCCAATGCCGAGCTGCAGGCAGGCGCCATTGGGGATTTCCTCTACAATCAGCTTGGCTACGGCCTTGTCCACCTCTGTTGCCGGGCCGCCGGCGCCCAATTCCCCAATTGGTGGATTGTCCCCTTCTACGATAAAGTCCACATTGGAGATATGCACGCCAT
Organism: uncultured Lachnospiraceae bacterium; assembly: GCA_910577785.1. Taxonomy (GTDB): domain Bacteria; phylum Bacillota; class Clostridia; order Lachnospirales; family Lachnospiraceae; genus Petralouisia. The sequence goes on from CAJTNT010000002.1 coordinate 65,405, forward strand.
TTTCAAATCCGCCCAGGCAGCGGGGCATATTTTCATTTACTTCTACAATAATCTTTTTGGATGTCTCGCAGACTGCTGTTAAATGGGATGCGTTCGGCCCAAAATTGAAGTACCCATGCGCATCCATAGGGGAAACCTGGAACATTGCCACATCATCCGGGTTGGCGGATTCCCTGTAATAGCGTGGCAGCTCAGAGTAGCGGATGGGTGCATAGAAGGAACAGCCGCGGCTGATCATTTTTCGTTCAATCCCAGACATATGCCAGGAGTTCCAGGTGAAATGTTCTCCCGCGTCTTCCCGTTCAAATATGGCCAGCGGCTTCAGTAGAATCCCCCCACGAAGATTAATATCCGTCAATTCATCGGTACGTTTTGCCAGCGCCCTGTCCAAAGCGTCCGGGGTACCGCAGCACCAGCCAAAATCTACCCAGTCGCCAGATTTCACGGCCTTCACGGCCTCATCCGCCGAGACTAGCTTCTGTTGATATTCTTGTGTGTAATCCATAATAAAATACCTCCTCATTTATGATGTAAATTTGTAAATATGCGGTGTTTGCCACAAGGTTGCTACTTCTTTCCATACTCCATAAAAAAATCCTTCAGATTCTGCAAAGCATGGACTAAAACCTCTGTCTGCGCTTCATCCATCCCGGCCAATGTGGCTTGGATCATCTGCTCATGGAACTGCTCATGGTGGCTGTACGCTTTTTTCCCTTTTCTGGATAAGGAAATCAGGACGACCCGACGGTCTTTTTCGCTGCGCGCCCGGTTCACATATCCTTTTTTTACCAGGCTGTTAATGGCAATCGTCAGGGTGCCGACGGTGACAGATAATGATTTAGCTACTGTGGACATGCTTTTTGCCCCGCTTTTACCGATTGCCTCGATAATATGCATGTCGTTATTGGAAATATCCTTAAATTCTTCTGTGATAATGGCTTTTTCTTCGATCTGCATAATATCGTTAAAGAGTTTTACCAGTATTTCGTTGAGAGTAGCATAACTATCCACGAAGAACACCTCCTGCCAGTACGTAGTTGCCACGCCGCGGTATTTTAGTTACTGTTCACAGCTTTTATTTGCCAGGTATCATGCGGATGATCCTGCCGGCAAATTCATTGAAATTCTGGGTCTGCAGAATAACCCTCCCAGGCCCGGTGAGCTTGGTCAGGAACAGGCCTTCCCCGCCAAAGAAGATATTTTTCAGCCCCTTTACTGTCTCAATCTCGTATTTGACAGATTTTTCAAATGCGACTACATTTCCTGTGTCGACTTTGAGGACTTCCCCAGGAGCCAGATCCTTCTCTACTTTATTTCCATCGATTTCCAGAAATACCATGCCCTTGCCAGATATATCCTGGAGGATAAAGCCTTCCCCGCCGAACAGGCCGGCGGATATTTTTTTGGTCAGGGCAACGCTTAGGGTTATGCTTTCCTCTGCACAGAGAAAGGCTCCTTTCTGGCAAATCAGCCCCCCGGATGCCCCGATGCCGTCAATAGCGCCGATATTGACGGGAAGAACCTCGCCTGCAACGGTGGAGGCAAATGCAATCATTGCCCCAGGGCGCTCCGCCTTGTAAGTTGCCATAAACAGGGATTCACCGGAAAACATCCTGCCGATGCTCTTGCCAAGGCCGCCTTTCATATTGGAATTCATGGAAATTCCTTCTGACATCCAGGCCATACCGCCAGACTGGGTGTACATCGTTTCGCCAGGCGCATCAAATACAACTTCCACAGCCGGCATGGTGTCCCCTAAAACTCGATATCTCATATGCACGTTCCTTTCTACAATCGTAATAATATTAATGTGATGCGTACAGCCGCATGAGGAATTATGCCGCTTCGCAGCTGCGGCTGGCGCGATACACAAGGCATATTTCATCCGCCATGAGTATATTATAAGATAGCTTTCCAGAAATTGCAAAGGTAACATTACAAAAATTTGTGGAAAATTTAATATAATTCGCTGGTATTTTTACTGCTTTTCTGTTAGAATAGGAATAACTATGCAGCATACAATCGTATGTGATGGAAAAGGAGTGTTGATTATGGCAGAGACAATGGAAGATTACAAGGATGAACTGGAGCATTCTTTCCGCGAAGTGAAAGAGGGCGATATTATTGCAGGAACCGTGATAGGTGTGAGTGAAGAGGAAGTGGCGCTGGATTTAAAATACTATACCCAGGGAATTGTTAAGGCAGAGGATTGGAGCAATGACCCGAACTTCCGTATTATGGAAGACGTGCATCCCGGGGATGTTGTAAAGGCCACCGTCAAGAAGACGGATGATGGGAATGGCAACATTCTCTTATCCAAGAAGGAAGCCAATGATGTGCTTGTCTGGGAAAAGCTGAATGAATATTTAGATGAGAAGACAGAGCTTACCGTGAAGATAGCAGGCCTTGTGCCAAGTGGCGTAGTTGCTTACCTGGAAGGGATCCGCGGCTTTATCCCGGCATCCCAGCTGTCGCTTTCTTATGTAGATGTGACAGACGAATGGCTGGGCAGGGAAGTGGCAGTTCGGGTGATTACGGTAGATGAGTCCAGGAAGAAGCTGGTGATGTCTGCAAAGGTAATCTTAAAGGAACGCCAGCAGGAAGAGTACAACCGCCGGATTGCAATGATGGCTCCGGGAACCGTGATGGAGGGTACGGTAGAATCACTGATGCCATATGGCGCATTTGTGGATCTGGGCGACGGCATCAGCGGCCTGGTGCATATTTCACAGATTTCCCACCGCAGGATTGGGAAGCCTTCCGAGGTGCTGAGCCAGGGACAGAAGGTAAAGGTTAAGATCCTGAATACGAATGATAATAAGGTGAGCCTCAGCATGAAGGCTCTGGAAGAGGAAATGGTAGATACGGACAGGCCCAGGGAAGCGGAAGAGTATATCTCCCATGAAAAGGCTTCTACCAATCTAGGGGATCTGCTTTCAAAAATTAAACTGTAACAAGCAATTTTGGAATGCTGATAAATAGCGGGGGAGCATGAAAAGATGACAGGAAATGGAAGGAGCCACAGCACATGAGAGTAAATGCGATACAGGGCATAGATGGCACGGGCGCCCAGGGCAATGCGCAGGCAGTGGACACAGGGGAGGATTTTTCCTCTTACCTGCCGGCGACGGCTTCCCTGGATCAGATTTTTGAAGAGGCATCCCGGACGTATCATGTGCCCAAAGACTTAATTAAGGCCATAGCCAAGGCAGAGTCTGATTTTAACCCCAATGCCACCTCAGGCGCCGGGGCGCAGGGCATTATGCAGCTTATGCCCGCAACCGCCAGGGAACTGGGCGTTACCGATGCGTATGATCCCTATCAGAATATCATGGGCGGCACGAAGTACATAAGCCAGATGCTGGCTAAATATGATGGAAATGTCACCCTTGCCCTTGCCGCCTACAATGCCGGAAGCAATAATGTGGCAAAATACGGCGGCGTCCCTCCTTTTAAGGAGACCCAGAATTATGTGGTAAAGGTTACCCAGTATATGAATGAAGGCGTGAATGCCCCGGATGCATCCTATGCTGTGAATGCCAGCGGCGCATCCCAGGCACAGGCCGCAGGAAGCACAGGCCAGAATACGATGGCTGCATCTGTGGAAGAAGCGGAAGACAACTACTTCCACGATATTTTAGAGCAATTGTTTTCATATGAAGATTACCTGCGTTTTATTGATCTGTATACCAAGATGCAGGAAGCTGAGGAAGACAAGAAAAATGACGAGAAAGAGCAGAAGTCGGATTCTTATTTAGCCTATCAGGGATTCAAGTACAGCCCAATCTCGATTAATTTGACAGGCCTTTCGTAAAGCCTGGTAAGGACTGATTTGACAATATTGTCACGAAAGCAGATAGGGGCAATCAATGGCTCCGGCATATAATATTAAGCGTTTCCGTGTAAGTGAAGCATTAATATTTGACTGCCGGAGCCTTTTGACGGAGCGTTGCCCGCTGTGTGCAGGGGATGCCGTGATAGTGCAGGCGCCTGGTTTTTGAGCGCCGCTCAGGAAGAAAAAAGAAACAAGAGGAGTTTAAACATGCAAAATACCCAGACAATCAAAATAAAATATTTCTCCCAAGACATAGAAAAACTAGCTTATATTGACGGAAAGTCCGATTGGATTGATTTACGTGCAAGCGAGACGGTAGAATTGAAGGCCGGGGATTTCCGCCTGATTCCCTTAGGCGTTGCGATGGAGCTTCCCAAAGGCTATGAGGCTCATGTAGTGCCGCGCAGCTCTACATTTAAGAATTATGGCTTACTGCAGGTAAACAGCTGCGGCGTCATTGATGGCAGTTACTGTGGGGATGACGATATGTGGAAAATGCCCGTATACGCGACACGCGACACGGTCGTCCACAAAAATGACAGGATTTGCCAGTTCCGTATTATGGAAAACCAGCCTGCAATTGTATTTGCAGAAACGGTATCTTTGCAGAATAAAAACCGTGGCGGCTTTGGCACAACCGGTATTTCTTAGCGGATTCCCGTCAACTTGTACAAATTCTTTCGCCTCTTTTCGTTAATTTGACGGAATGCCCTTATCCCTTGTGTTATCCTTGTAATATTTAACAAGATTCCTACTGTCTTTTTGTACACTTAACAGATGGTATCCACCCGGGAAATCTGTTACAATATCTAAAGTAAAGGCAAATACAAACCAAACAAGGAGGAACACAAAGCAATGGCAAGTTTATCATTAAAGAACATCTGTAAAGTTTATCCGAATGGATTTGAGGCAGTTAAAAATTTCAACTTAGAAATCGCAGATAAAGAGTTTATTATTTTTGTAGGCCCGTCAGGATGTGGAAAATCCACAACCCTCCGTATGGTGGCCGGCCTGGAAGAGATCTCCTCTGGGGAACTCTCCATTGATGGCAGGGTCGTAAATGATGTAGAGCCCAAGGACAGGGATATTGCAATGGTATTCCAGAACTACGCGTTGTATCCGCATATGACTGTATTTGACAATATGGCATTTGGCCTGAAGTTAAGAAAAGTCCCGAAGGATGAGATCCGCAAGAAAGTAGAAAACGCAGCGAAGATCCTCGACCTGGATAAGTTATTAGACCGTAAGCCGAAGGCGCTGTCTGGTGGGCAGAGACAGCGTGTAGCCATGGGACGTGCTATCGTGCGTGAACCAAAGGTATTCCTGATGGATGAGCCGCTTTCTAACTTGGACGCGAAACTGCGTGTGCAGATGCGTGCAGAGATCGCTGCCCTGCATCAGAGGCTTGGCGCTACGATTATCTATGTAACGCATGACCAGACAGAGGCTATGACGCTGGGAAGCAGGATCGTTGTTATGAAGGACGGCGTTACCATGCAGATTGACTCCCCGCAGAAACTGTACAATGAGCCGAACAACTTGTTCGTGGCAGGCTTTATCGGATCTCCGCAGATGAACTTCCTGGATGCAAAATGTGTTGTGGAAGGAGATAAAGTTTCTTTGAAATTTGCTGAAAACAGCATTTTATTGCCGCCGTCCAAGGGCAAGAAGCTGATTGACGGCAGGTATAATGGCAAGACCGTGATACTTGGTATCCGCCCAGAGGATATTGATGATTCCCAGATGGCTCTTGAGGCGCATAAGGAAAGCGTTTTCAAGACAAAGGTTACAGGTTACGAGCTGCTTGGCTCCGAAGTGCTGTTATACTATGTTGTAAATGGCACCACAATGACGGCTAAGGTAGATTCCAGGACACCGGCGCGCTTGGGAGATTCTATCCGCCTGGCAATGGATGTGGAAAAGATTCATGTATTTGACAAAGAAACAGAATTGACAATTACGCATTAATTGGGTAATATAACTTATAAAAGGCGCAGGCCTTGCGCCGTATCACAAATCTACGGAAGCGACGCAGAAATGTGTTGCTTCCGTTATTCTTTTTGAGACAGCAAGCGAGGAGTCAGAATGTTATCAAATCACAAATTGCAAATTACTTTGGGTGAAATCAAGGAAATTTCCAGAATTGACCTGGCGCTTTTTACGGACAAAGGGAAACTGCTGGCGGCCACCTATGACCTGGATGTGGATATGGAGGAGGCGATCCGCCTGTTTGCCGACTCTATGGCGGAGAGCCAGATGCTGTCTGGGTGCCATTTTTTCAAAGTCCTTATTGAGCATGAGCTTGAGTATATCCTGCTGGCACGTTCCAGCAGCGAGGAAGCTTATATGATTGGGAGGCTTGCCGTCTGCCAGATACGGAATATGGTAAGCGCATACCAGGAGCAGTTTGACCGCAATAGCTTTATGCAGAATGTGGTGTTGGGCAATATGCTGGTAGTGGATATGTACAATAAGGCCAAGAAGCTCCATATTGATACCTCCCAGCGAGTGGTATTTATTATTGAGGTTTCCAGGAAAAAGGATGGGATGGTTATGGAGCTGGTGAAGAATTTCTTTGCATCTTCTGTGCGGGATTTTGTAACGGAGGTAGATGAGAAATCTATCATCTTATTCAAGGATGTGCGCGACATTGCGTCGGAGGAAGAACTGGCCAGCCTTGCGAAGATGATTGTCGACAACATCCAGATGGAAGCAATGGTAAAAGTGCGCGTAGGGTATGGGGGACGCGTGGAACTGCTGCAGGATATTGCACGCTCATATCAGGAAGCGAAAATGGCGCTTGAGGTAGGCAGCATTTTCTATGTCGAAGACAACACAGTTTCCTATAGCAAGCTGGGTATTGGGCGGCTGATTTACCAGCTTCCGGTGAGCCTGTGCGAGATGTTCCTCAAGGAAGTGTTTGGCGAGAAGGTGCCGGATATCTTTGATGAGGAGACTACCGTCACCATCAACCGCTTCTTTGGCAACAACCTGAATATCTCTGAGACAGCAAGGCAGCTGTATATCCACAGGAATACGCTGGTATACCGCCTGGAGAGGATTGAGAAAATACTGGGGCTGGATATCCGCACGTTCGAGGACGCCATGCTGTTTCGGATTGCCTTGATGGTAATGGCGCATATGAATTACCAGAAAAAACCTATAGAAGAGGAAACGGAAGAGGCTGGCAGGTGAGCCTGGGTACTCTAGGAAGGAATGGTATTATGAAGATCTCGACAAAGGGGCGTTATGCATTGCGGCTGATGCTGGATTTGGCAATGGAAGGAGAGCAGGTTGTGCGCCTGAAGGATGTGGCGGAGCGGCAGGGAATTTCCATGAAGTACCTGGAGCAGATTATTTCTGTATTTCAGAAATGCGGTTATGTGAAGAGCCTGCGGGGACCCGGCGGGGGCTATAGGCTTGCGAAAAGGCCGGAGGATTATACGGTGGGCATGATCCTGCGCCAGATCGAGGGGAACCTGGCTCCGGTGGCATGCCTGGAGCATGAGGAGAACACCTGCACCCGCAATCTGGAATGCGTGACGCTGATTTTCTGGCGTAAGCTCTATGATGCCATCAATGAGGTTGTGGATCAGGTGACTCTTGCGGATATGCTGGAATGGCAAAAGGAGATCCAGGGGAATATGGACTATGTAATTTAAGGCGCCAGGGAAAATGCGTGGCGGCAGTTTGTGGGTTGCTGTGGCTAGGTTTCCTACCTATGGCAGCTGTGTGATGGATGAGTGATTATGGCCTACGGGTGACATGGAAAGTGGAGGGAAGGGGCGTTTACAACAAAAAAAATGCCATTTACACCAAGAAAGGGTTGTCCTGCTTAAAATAAATATCCACAAAGCCGATATAATCAGTAAAAGATTCCGAGGTATGGAGCGGCAGGAAAGGAGACGCGCATGAAGATTAATAGTGTAGCACAGCAGGATACAATAGTAAAGAGCAATTATGGCAAAGAGCGGACAGAGGGTCAGGAGGCTGCCAAGGAACAGAAGAAGGAACTGGGGAACAGTATCCAGGCATCTGATCTGAACCTGTTCCAGGACAGCATTGCCGACAAGAAAAAGAAGGCCATGCAGGATGCGATGGATCTGATTAAGGAACAGTTTGAGTCTGATGGGATTGTGGACGAGACTAAGGAAGAGTTCCGCAAGCAGAGCGCCGAAGGCAAGGAGCGGGCTTTGGCGGCTTCCAAGGAATTAAAGGCCATCCGGGAAGAGAAGGAGAAGCTAAAGGAAGAATATCCAGATATGGACAGCGAGGAGTATAAGGCTGACATGAAGGAACTGGATAAGAAGGAAGAGCACTGGCAAAAAGAGATGCAGAATGGGCAGGATATGGTTTCTTCCGCCACCCAGGTCATTAAGGGCATTAACCAGGAGATGCTCAAGCGACATGATATGATAGACGCCAATAAGCTTGCAGAGGAATCCCTAAAGGCTGCTGGCAAGGAAATCGTTGGCATAATGATGGATGAGGCCAAGGAAAAGACGGACAAAGATCTGGAAGAGGTCGTGGAGAAGGCGGAGGAGTCCAAGGAAGAGAAGGCGGAGCAGGAGGAAGCGCTCAAGGAAGCCCAGGTAGAGCAGGAAAAGCGGATGAAGGAGCTGGAAGAAGAGATGGAAAAGCGCCGCAAGAACCGCGAGGCCAGAACGGCAGTAAATTCCATGCCTTCCCTGGATACCAGCCAGATGGAAACGATGCAGAGGCAGTTCATGGATAGCCTGCAGCAGATATTGGATGAGCAGGCGCTGATGCCAGAGGAGATTAAGGGGATTGTCGTGGATTTGAACCTTTAAGAGAGAAGAAAGGTTGATGGTTGCTATTCGTGCCAGATACAGACCTTTACGAAACGGACAAGGAAGTGCAAAATCTGATAGACTGGGTATGTTTGTCAGAACAGATACAGATCTCTACTTGTAGCGGAGGGAAAGGCTGCATAAAGAAACCCTAAAGGAACGCCAGTACTTAGCGAGGTGTTTTCGAACTTAGTACTGCTGCGTTTCGAACGGAGCGTGTTTCTGTTGCAGCCTTTCCCTTCTGCAGCGTTCCGTATGGCCGTTTTTAATTAGGAAATCCTTTCATCAGAATCCCCAGGTAAAGTTAGATTATCTTATGTTTGAATTGCGGTAGAAAATTAAGAAGAGAAATGGTATAATTGAAAACAGAGGATACTATTAGAGGATAGTTGATAGTGCAATAGTGTATGGCAAAAAAGCAGAACATTCGTTCTAAAAGTGCTTGACTTAGCCGAGTATATAGGATAAAATGGGTATACGATATAAGTAACATTGCTCTCAGTAAAGTACAATATGGATAATACATGTATTGTGGCAGCGAATATGAAAGGAAGAGGCTGGGCAGATGAAAAAAGGAAAAGAAAAACCTAAAATGGTTTCATTATTTTCAGGCTGTGGAGGACTTGATTTAGGCTTTGAAACTGCTGGATTTGATATTGTGTGGGCAAATGACTTTGATAGTGATGCACAAGCAGTTTATAGGTTAAATATAGGAGAAATTGATGGTAGGGATATTTTGTCTGTTGGAGAAGAGGATATTCCTGATTGCGACATTTTGACAGCAGGCTTTCCTTGTCAACCATTTTCAAATGCAGGTAATCGAAAAGGTGTTCATGATTCGCGAGGTATGCTCTATAAAGAGTGTTTGCGTATTATAGAAAAGAAGATGCCTAAAGTTATTGTATTTGAAAATGTAAAAGGATTGCTTTCTACAAAATACATAGATGGAAGAAAATTAGTTGATGTTATTGTTGAAGATTTATCTAATATGAACGGAATGGGATACAATGTTGATTATAAATTGATTAATGCTTCTGATTATGGTGTTCCACAAAACAGACAGAGAGTATTATTTATAGGTATAAGAAAAGATTTAAATATTGATTTTGTGTTTCCTAAGAAAATGGATAAAAAGGGTCTCACAGTTGGAGATATTCTGAACATACCCGATGATGTACCCAATCAAGTGGATTGGCCACTGTCGCCACAGGCTATGGAAATGATAGAATATATACCAGAGGGGGGATCATGGAAAGACGTTCCGTATGAACATTTGGCACCGAGATTCAGAAAAATAAGAGATAATATGAAAAAATATCATTCTCCTAATTTTTATAGGAGATTTGCAAGGAATGAAATTTGTGGTACTATGACCGCGTCTGCACAGCCGGAAAATTGTGGTATTGTTCATCCAGTAGAAAATAGGCGTTTTACAATTCGGGAGGTTGCTCGTATTCAGACATTTCCAGATGATTTTATATTTATTGATGATAATATGAAAAATATTACGGCAATGTATAAAGTTATTGGTAATGCGGTTCCGGTCAAAATGGCAAATGCGATTGCAACAGCGATTAAAGAGCAGATTTTTGAGGGGGAGCCGAATCAATGAATACAGATAAAGCATACATATTGGGCTTAGTTATTGGCGGAGGAATTTGGGGTAATGCTGAAGATATTTTTAGAATTAGATTACCATTTAAACAATGGGGATCATATGAAATAAATCCCAAAAGAGCAGGAGAGATATCAAGGGATGTAATGAAAATGGTTAGTCCTTTGTTTAAAGCAATTTATAATATCTCTGTTTCATATGATACATCAGCAAGTGGGGTATGGAATATTCTGTGTGAAGGAGATTTAGACATATTAAAGAGAGAAATGGAAAGTTACGGACTCAGCTGCGAAGGTGAGGTAAGGAAAACTGCAAATATTGATAAAATTGTTTCGGAATTAGTTGATGATAATCTGAAAAGGAGATTCATTGCAGGACTGGCAGATACTATTGGCAGTACAAGAAGTACGCATAGAAGATTTAGTGATGATAAACAAATGGTTTCTTTTGAAATTTCAGGTTTTGAATACCATTTTGTTTGTTCGCTGTGCAAATTGTTACATAGTATAGGGTGCTATCCAGATCAGATTCTTTGGAATCATCCTAATTTCCATTGTGGAAATAATCCGTATGACAAAAAGTGGAAAAAGGGGTTTAAACTTAGAGTTTACTTAGATCAGTATGAAAAATTTGGTGCGTTTGCTTTTGTGTCTAAGGCAATATCTGCCAAAGAAAATCAAGCTTTAGAGTCAGTCAGAAATGTTGGAATGCCTTGTGCGGATAGAGAAATCAAAATGCCATCTATTGCGTGTGTTCATTGTGATGAAAATAGCGAGTTACTTCCTGACGAAATCCGTGGGGGACATTATTTGCATAACAGGCATGTTTGTGCAGTGTTAGGTTGTGAACATGCGCCTTACGGAGAAATTAAAAAATTGCTTGCAAATGCAGAATATTGCATTAATCCTTTTCCAATATTAATTAAGGGAAAATTGAATGAAATTGAGGATATTTTGAATACCAATGCACTTACCAAGAATAGAGTATATACAGATTTAAATGTAAAAATTTCTGAAATATACAATCAGTCAGACCAAGACCTATTATATGGAAAAGAAAATGGAAATGGTTATCCAATAAATAAAATTATCCTTGCAATAGCATATTTAATTGCAGCACAAACAAACCAACTAAATGGATTGCGTCCTAAAGGGAGAAAAGATAAAATAATAAAAGAATATTTGGTTGAGTATCCAGATGGTGTTGTTTCAATATCAATACCAGAAATAATGACGCCTTTAGTTGTTCGAATGAACGCTTATGCGGCACTTGTTGGACCTAATAATCCAAAAGTATATAAAAAGTTAATTCAAAAATGCCCAGAGAATGAATATAAAATTAAAATACGAGAGATTTCAGAGGAAGATTTAAATGAAAAAGAATGAAGTTGCACATTATCCAGAGATAATGAAGTTTATTAAGTCACAACTTCAGAGTAATTTTTTGGCAGAGGGTATTGGTGATGTTAGTATTTTTTGGAAAAGCGGTGAATTGACAGCTAAAATAAAGGAGTTGATTTATGAATATCCTAATGAATGTTTATGTATGGATGAGTATAGTAAAAAAATACCACCGTTAAATTTGGATATATTTTGTGTTGTAACTAATGGCGAAAAATTTGAAATAGTAATTTTAGAGATTAAACTCAGAGAATCAGTAGGATTAAACCAATGGTCTCAATTAGTTGGATATAACTTGGTCTCTAATGCTAAATATGGGCTACTTATAAATATAGATGCGGGAGCAAGTGATAGATTAAGCCATATATTATCTTTTGATGTAGATTCATCTAAAATAGTTCGTAAAAAGGAAAATGGAAGTGAAATTGAACATTTATTAGGGTTTATGCAATGGAATACTATAACTCAGAATTTTGAATATAGTAATTTAGGACAAATATCTTCTCTTTCTGCGTTAAGCACGTTTTTGATTTCTCAATTTCAACATTGATTGTATTGTGAAAAGGCTTATGGTGTCATTGAATGAAATAAGAGTAGATAAGGAGAAAATTATTTTGATGCCAAAACGGTGCCGGGATCATGCAAATCAAATACCGTGAGGGTGGCAGGATTGTTGGTTCTGGATGGGTTGCTACTATTCAAGAGTTGTTTGAAGCAGATATTTCGCATATGAACAGATAATCAGGTATTTTAAGAGGGGAGTGTAAATAAGTTTGTGTTTTTGAAAATAAATGGCTCCTTTTTGGTAAGAATTAGGATATGTAAATTCTTATCGAAAAGGAGTATTTTTATGCCAGTAGCAAAGGAACAGATCCGACAGATTATTTTAGAAAACATGGAGCCGTAACATTATCGGTAACCTCTTTGCATAAAGAAATATTTTACCAAGGTTCTAATGAATCTTCCGCATCTACCCATGTCTGCATACTACCCTCAAGATACAGCGTTGTATATTCAAGGGGATTGTCTATTGCCAAAGCATTTAAGGCACATTCATCTTGACAGCAGAATGAATGTGCCATATCCAAATAGTCAGCTTCTTTTGCCGTCATAAACTGCGCATAGATTTTTACAGTTTCTGCTTGCTCCTGCTTTATCTCTTCGCTGCTCCCAGTTGCCTGCATGACGGCTTCTATTACTTTTTCTTTGTTTCCATATACTTACTCCGGTTTTCTCTGACATGTCCTTTACGGTTTTCATGGTCTCTTCCTTTCACTTCCATTGTAAACCGTTACGCTACGAGAGAGTCAATACTGAATTTGAGAATTATCTATCGTTTGGGCTGATATAGCATCCCTTTCGTCCTACACACCCCCACTACGCAGAAATATGCAGCAATACCGTGGCAATCTGGAAATAAATCAAAATAGAGCAGATATCCACAATCGTGGAGATTAGGGGCGCTGCCATCAGCGCCGGGTCCAGCCCGATATGCTCGGCTGCCAGCGGCAGCGTGCAGCCAATGAACTTGGAGAGGATGACAATAATCACCAGCGCCAGCCCAATGACAATGGCGATCTGCAGGTCCCCGTACTGGATGTAAATCCGCAGCCCATTGACCAGCGCCAGCACTACGCTGACCAGCAGCGCAATGCGGAATTCCTTGAAAATAACTTTAAAGATATCCTTAAACTTGATTTCATCCAATGCCAGCCCCCGGATCATCAGCGTGGAGCTCTGGGAGCCGCAGTTTCCCCCTGTCCCGGTCAGCATGGGGATAAAGGATACCAGGAGCGGGTAGAGCTTGAAGGTTTCCTGGTAATGGGTAATGATGGAGCCGCTGACGGTGGCGGACAGCATCAGGAACAGCAGCCAGGAAATCCGGCTTTTGGCATGGGAGAAAGCGGAGGTATTGAAATAGCTGTCATCGGTGGGCATGATGGCGGCCATTTTGGCCATATCCTCCGTATGTTCTTCCTGCATGACGTCCATGGCATCGTCAAAGGTGACAATCCCCACCAGGCGTTCCTCTCGGTCAACGACCGGGATGGCCAGGAAATCGTATTTGTTGAAGACTTTGGCCACTTCCTCCCGGTCTTCGTGGGTATCTACATGGATGACATTTGTCTCCATAATGTCCTCAATCTGCATGGAATCCTCTGCCATCAGCAGGTCTTTGACGGATACCATGCCAATGAGCTTGCGGTTTTCCGTCACATAGCAGGTGTAGATCGTTTCCTTATCCACGGCCGTCCTGCGGATGCGGGAGATGGCGGCGCCTACGGTCATTTCTTTTTTGATATTGACATATTCCACCGTCATCAGGCTTCCGGCGCTGTCCTTGGGGTAGTTGAGGAGCTGGTTGATGATTTTGCGGGTTTCCTCATCTGTGTTGCGCAGGATCCTGGCTACGACGTTGGCTGGCATTTCCTCAATCATGTCAACCGTGTCGTCGAGGAAAATGTCGTCCATGACGGCGCGCAGTTCGCGGTCTGTCAAGGTGTTGATCAAGGTCTTTTGCATATCGCGGCTCATGTAGGAGAAGCATTCGGCAGCCTCTTCCTTGGGCAGCAGGCGGTAAAGCAGTGGGATGTCCTTCTTGTCAATTTCATCAAACAGGAGAGCGATATCCGCGGCATTTAAATGGTTAAAAATCTGGCGTATCAGAGAATATTTGCGTTTACTGAGAAGATGTTCGGCCAGGCGCTGGATTTCTTCCAGTTCCATGTCTGCCAATTCCAGGTCTTCCATGTTCAGCTCTTCGATATTCAGGTTATCTGTATTTAGCATGGAAATCCCTCCTTTATCCCTTCACCACGCGGATGCGGTTATTTGTAATGTCACTAGGCCCTTCTATGGGCAGCCCTTCGGCCTGGCATTGGCCAATGACGCTCAGAAGGCTGCCGGTTAAAATCTCTCCAGGGGCAGCCAGGGGGATGCCAGGCGGATATAGGTAAATGTATTCCTGGCTGATATGGCCGATGGAGCTTCTAAGGGGCAGGCTCTCCGAAGGGCAGTCCAAAGCTTTGGAAATGGACATGCTTGGCTTGGGAAGCCGGTAAATGGCCTGGGCGTCCAAAAGGCTGCTCTTTGGAAGGGGAGCATGGCTGTAGCTGTTCTTGTCAATTTCCTCCAGGGCCGAAATCAGGCGCTGGAAGCCTTCCTCGGTATCCATCAGGGAGGAAAGGGCAGTCACATAATGGCCGGAAGCCATTTCCATCTGTAAGTGATAGCGATTGAGCAGGGTATCGTACAATTCCTTGCCAGACAGCCCGCTGCTGCCTGCAGAGATCAGTATTTTGGAAATATCCTGGGCAAAGCATTCCCCTTCTGTGCAGGAAACGCCTTCAAAAACCTGCAGGCGGCGCAGGTTCTTTGCCCTTGTATAAAACTGTGCCAGCAGCTGCAGATATTGAGCCATGCGTTCCCTGCCCTCCGTTTTCATATAGCGGATGCACTGCTCCATGGAGGCCATCAGCAGATAGGAGGGGGAACTGGTCTGGTAAATACCCAAAAACCGGCGCAGGACGTCTAAGTCGATACGGCTGGAATTGACATGCAGCAGCGCCGTCTGCGTCAGGCAGGGGAGGGTCTTGTGCAGGCTTTGGATAACAAGGTCTGCGCCGCACTGCAGGGCAGGGGCAGGAAATTCCTCCGAAAATGCAAGGTGTGCGCCATGTGCTTCATCCACAATCAGCGGAAGGCCGCGGGAATGGGCGAGATCTGCAATCTTCCTGATATCAGAGAGGATGCCGTCATAGGTAGGGGAGGTAAGGAATACCCCGTCAATCTGCGGCAGATCTTCTAAGGCCTGCGCCACATGGGCTGGCTGGATGGATCCGGCAATGCCGAATCCCGTTCCTGCGGGCAGCAGGTAGACCGTTTCCAGTTCTCTTAAGTAGGCCGCATGGTAGGCGGCCTTATGGCTGTTGCGGGACATGAGCAGGGTGCCTTGGCGGGGAATCGCGGCGCTGATGGCAGCCAATATGCCGCTGGTGCTGCCGTTGACCAGGAAAAAGGTTTCCCTGGAGCCATAAAGCATTGCCGCCCGTTCCTGTGCTTCTTTGAGGATTCCCTGTGGGTGGTGGAGGTTGTCAAAACCTTCGATTTCCGTAATATCTATGGAATAAGGATTGGGGAATGCCAGGGGGGCCCGCTTATGCCCAGGCATATGGAACGGATACCAGTCCTCGCTGGAATAATCCAAAAGGCGCTTGTCCAGGAAAGGGGAGCTGGATTTTTGCAACGTATAAAAAATCTGGTTAGGCATGGGTAGGCCCTCCTTTCAATTATGATGCCGTGCTTCTCCATAAGTATACTTGAAATGAGAAAAAATAGCTATGCTTTTTTTGAAAAAGGCAGAATGGGAAATAATAACCTATATATTGTGTAACTTATATAAAAAGAATACTATATATTGACATTTTAAGGAAGCCGCGTTATAATGGCTGGGAAACGGTTTTCCAATAGGTACGTTCCCTATTTTGTGGCGGTAAAGGAGAAGAGGATTATGAAAGTTATCAAACGGAACGGTGAAGAAGTCCCATTTGACTTAAGTAAGATTATAAATGCCGTAAATGCGGCAAATAAGGAGATTGAGCCTATCCACAGGCTGAATAAGTACCAGGTTCAGGCGGTGGCTGATAATGTTGCGGGCAAATTAGAGGAGATGCCGCATATCGCCCATGTGGAAGACATCCAGGACATGGTGGAGACGGGCATTATGGAAATGCGCGGCTATGAGGTTGCGCAGAAATATGTGCGCTATCGTTTTAAACGGGAGCTGACGCGGAAGTCCAATACGACGGATAATGGGATTCTTGCCCTGATTGACCACTTGAACGAAACGGTTAACCAGGAAAATTCCAATAAAAACCCAGTAATCAATTCAACGCAGCGGGATTATATGGCGGGGGAAGTGAGCAAGGATCTGACGATGCGCGTACTGCTGCCAGAGGAAATTGTAAAGGCTCATGAGGATGGAATCATCCATTTCCATGATTCGGATTATTTTGCCCAGAAGGAGCATAACTGTGATTTGATTAATCTAGAGGACATGCTTCAGAATGGCACGGTAATCAGTGAGACGATGATTGAGAAGCCCCACAGCTTTTTTACGGCCTGTAATGTGACAACGCAGATAGTGGCGCAGGTGGCCAGCAACCAGTACGGCGGGCAGACATTTACCCTTTCCCATCTGGCGCCCTTTGTGGATGTCAGCAGGCAGAAAATCCGCAGCGCGGTGATGGAGGAACGGGAGGCCTGTGGGGATTCCCTGGAACCGGCCATTGTGGAGAAGGTGGTGGAGAGCCGCTTGAAGGCCGAGATTAAAAGCGGCATCCAGACGATCCAGTACCAGCTGATTACGCTGATGACCTGCAATGGCCAGGCGCCTTTTGTGACCATGTTTATGTATCTGGACGAAGTGCCCAAAGGGCGGGTGCGGGACGACCTGGCGCTGCTGATTGAGGAAGTCCTCCATCAGCGGATGCAGGGGGTCAAGAATGAGAAAGGCATCTGGATTACGCCGGCATTTCCCAAGCTGGTCTATGTGCTGGATGAGGATAATGTCGCGGAAGGCTCGGCGTATTGGTATCTGACGGAACTGGCGGCCAAATGCACGGCCAAGCGCATGGTGCCGGACTATATTTCGGCCAAGGTGATGCGTACGCTGAAAAAAGGAGATGTCTACCCTTGTATGGGCTGCCGCTCCTTCCCCACAGTGGAGGATAGCCAGCGTAATGCGGACGGTTCCCGCAAGTATTATGGGCGGTTTAACCAGGGGGTGGTGACCATCAACTTGGTAGATGTGGCCTGTTCTTCCCAGGGGGATAGGGAACGGTTCTGGGAAATCCTGGAGGAACGCCTGGAACTTTGCCACCGTGCGCTGCGCTGCCGCCATGAACGGCTGTTGGGAACAACTTCTGATGTTGCGCCCATCCTGTGGCAGCATGGGGCGCTGGCGAGGCTAGGCAAGGGGGAGAAGATCGACCGGCTGCTGTATGACGGCTACTCTACGATTTCCTTGGGCTACGCGGGGCTGTATGAGATGTGTATGCGGATGGTCGGCAAGACCCATACCTCCCCGGAGGGCAGGGATTTCGCCCTTCAGGTGATGCAGAAACTGAATGACAAGTGCCAGGAATGGAAAGAGGCGGAGCATATCAGCTATTCTGTGTATGGGACGCCGATGGAATCTACAACGTACAAATTTGCAAAATGCCTGCAGAAACGGTTTGGGATTATTCCGGGGGTAACGGATAAGAACTATATTACGAACAGCTACCATGTGCATGTGGCGGAACCGATTGACGCATTCAGCAAGCTGAAGTTTGAGGCAGATTTCCAGAGGCTTTCGCCGGGCGGTGCCATCAGTTATGTGGAGGTTCCGGATCTGCAGAATAATACCGAGGCTGTGCTGACGGTGATGAAGTTTATTTATGATAATATTGTCTATGCGGAACTGAACACGAAGAGCGATTACTGTGGGAAATGCGGGTATGAAGGGGAAATCCGCATTGTGCCAGACGGAGATGGCAAGTTAGTCTGGGAATGCCCAAACTGCAAGAACCGTGATCAGGAGGAGCTTTTTGTGGCTAGGCGTACTTGTGGGTATATCGGGACACAGTTCTGGAACCAGGGGAGGACACAGGAAATTCAGGATCGGGTGCTGCATCTCTAAGAGGGGGATGCTTTCCCGGGAGGGGAAATGTATCGAAATGAAGGGGTATGCTTTTGGGGAAAAGTAAAAGGTATTAATTGGAAAAAGATAAGGCAAAGAAATCGGGAGGGGTTTCTTTGCCTTAATTTATGTGTAGGGGATTTTGCTAGGATAATTTAAAAATTCTTGGCACATTTTAGGGGGGTGGAACGTTAAACATAGTGAAAGGGGGAGCGGCATGTCAGCGGATATCGGAGAGCAGTATGATAAGGTTTACCGTTATTGCTATTTTAAAGTGCATGATAAGCGCCTGGCGGAGGATTTGACACAGGAGACATTTCTTCGTTATTTTATGCAGCATTCTTATATCCACAGAGGTAAGCAGCTGGCGTACTTATATACAATTGCACGGAATTTATGCATTGATTATTACCGCAGGCATCAGGAGGAGGGGCTGAAGGAAGAAATTGCGGAGAATCCGATGGAAGGTGTGGAAAACTCCCTGCAATTGCGGATGGCGGTGGAAAAACTGCCGGAAAGGATGCAGGAGCTGATTTTGCTGCGGTACGTGAACGAAGTTTCCATAAAAGAGATCTGTAGGATTATGGGAATGTCAAGAAGCAGTATCTATCGGATGGAACAAGAGGCACTGGAACGTTTGAGGAAAATGCTGTCTGTTTAAAAAAGGCAAGAGTGCAAGCGTTGGGGCGAGGAAAATGCTGTATCATAAATCAGATATGAAGGAGCAGAAAAATATGGAATTATCAAAAAGGGAATTAAAAAGGGAACTGAAAAGAAAGCGGCAGGGTTTTTATCCCGTTGAGCCGCCGAAGGGGAAAAAAGAGTTTTTAAGCCATTTGCCTTATCCGCAGGCGTCTCCTTGGGAGACGGTATGGGTGCAGGTAGCCTATATCCATAAATCTGTTTGGGTGTTTTCCGCGCTGTTGGTGATAGCAGCTCTGTTGGCAGGGCCAGCTGTTCTGGGGGATGGAGCCGAGGAGGCAAGGGCTCTTGGAAATGGCATAGGGCAGGCAGCCGTTCCTGAAAATGGCCTGGTGGCAGGTGGGGAAGGCTACCGGTGGCTTTGGAGCATTTCGGCAGTTATGCCAGCGCTGGCTCTCCTGGCGGTAATGGAAACTTTCCGCTCCAGTGCATACGGCATGGCAGAAATGGAAATGGCGGCGAAGCACAGCCTTCCACAGGTACTGTTGGTCCGTATGCTCGCGATTGGAGCCGTAGATTTTGGCCTGTCCCTGCTGGGCGCCTCATTGGCCGTCCAAGGGACAGGGCTAGGCTGGCCGAGGGCGCTGGTGTATCTGTTTGTCCCCTGGCTGTGTACCTGTGTCCTGTCCCTGCAGGCACAGAAATACCGACGGGGGCGGGAGGCAGCGTGGTATGGTATGATCTGTGCGGCTGCGGTAAGCTTTGCAGGCACGTATGGCATGGGGTACAGAGAAATTATTTATGGAAAACAGGGTTTTTTCCTTTGGCTTGCGGCATTTGTGGTGTTTTTGCTTGTATGGATCCGGCAGATGCAGGGTATTTGGCGCAAGGCAGAGGTGTGGAAAGGGGCAGGCACATGGAACTTATCTTAGACCGCATCACAAAACAATACAAAAACAAAATCGCTGTCGACCGCATTTCCCTGACAATGCAAAAGGGGATTTATGGTCTTTTGGGGGCAAATGGTGCAGGCAAGACGACGCTTATGCGTATGATCTGCGGCATTTTAAGGCCGGACAGTGGGGAGATTTTTTATGACGGCATGCACGTGGGGGAAGAAGGATATCGCAATATGCTGGGCTATCTGCCCCAGGAGTTTGGCTATTACCCGGAATTTACGGCGGCAGATTTCCTGCTGTATCTGGCCGCGCTCAAAGGGATTCCCCGCAGGCGGGCAAAGGAGAAGGCGGCGGGGCTGTTGGAAAGCGTAGGGCTGGGGTCTGTGGCCAGCAAGAAGGTGAAGGCCTTTTCCGGGGGCATGCGGCAGCGCCTGGGCATCGCCCAAGCCCTTCTGAACAATCCGCGCATCCTTATCCTGGATGAGCCGACCGCCGGGCTGGATCCCAAGGAGCGCGTAAAATTCCGCAACTTAATTTCTGAACTGGGGAAGGAGCGGATTGTGCTGCTGTCCACCCATATTGTATCGGATGTGGAACATATTGCGGACGTTATCCTGGTGATGAAGGATGGGGCGATCAAGCATCAGGGCAGCCTGGGGCAGATTATCCAGGCGGTGGAGGGGAAAGTATGGGAATGCAGGGCGGATGAGCCGTTGGCAAAAGCCCTGGCAGAGAAATATCCGGTACTGAATATCCGTAAGGAAGACGGGGGCGCCTGCCTGCGGATGGTATGCCCGCAGAAGCCGCTTCAATCTGCATGGAACGCGGAGGCTACATTAGAAGATTTGTACCTATATTATTTCCGCGAGCAATGAGGAAAATAGCCATATTTACATGGATATTTGAGGAAGGCCGCGAGAAGCAAAGATTCCGTTGCCTGCAGCGGAGTCTTTGGTTTGTACGAGTAGGATTTAGGGATGGGAGGCGAAATCGAATGAAGGAATTGTTAAGTTTAATCGGTTATGAATATAAGAAAATAGGTAAGCGCCGTTTCGTATGGGCAGCGCTGGCAACCGTGCTTGCAGGGGCGTTGGTATGGGGTTTGCCCAGGGGCGATGCGGAAATAGAAGAGAGAGGGGTGGCAAGCCAATGCTATATGCTCTTGGAAGGTATGCTTGGCAAAGTGGATTACCAGGGCATGGACGATGCGGATTTCTATCACGCCCATGCGCAGATGCTGGAGGGTCTTTATCAGAGTGAGAAGCTTTCGTCAGGGGAAATTGCCTGCCACAGGCAGGAACTTTCACAGGTGGAGAAACCTTTTTTCCGTGGCGGGATATTGGGATTTGAGAAATATTTCAGTATGCAGGGCGCCCTTGGCCTGGCAATTGCCTTCGTGGTTGCCATCTGCCTGGCGCCAATATTTTCCAATGAATATGCCTCCCATATGGACGCCCTGATCCTCACCTCGCGCTATGGCAAGAATAAAGCCATACTTGCAAAGCTGCTGACGGGCTTTACCCTTGCTGTGGGAATTACGGTTCTGTGCCTGGGCGCTGTCCTGCTGGAATTGTCTGCCAGCTATGGATTCCATGGCTGGGATCTCCCTGTGCAGGCCTGCCGGACAGGCTTTCCCTCAAGCATTCCCATCCATATGCTGCAGATGCTGGGGATATCTGTAGGATGCGCAGTCAGTGCATCCTGCATGGTTGCCGCGGTGGTGATGTTCTGCTCTGCAAAAATAAAAAGCAGCTTCCGGGTAATCATCGTAAGCATGATCTTTATTCTTCTTCCGGAACTGCTGATTTACACTGTCTATGAGAAACGCCCATGGTTTATGTTTATGAACAGCATGCCTGCCAGTATGATGTATCCGGGCGGGCTTATCTCCTGTCGGCTGTTCTCCATTGGCGGCCATTACTTGTATTTCTTCCAGGCAGTCCCCGTGGCGTACTTGTTTTTCATGGTAGTTTTTGGCGTATGGGGACATTATTGTTTTCGGAACCATCAAGTTTCGTCCTCATAAAATGGCTACCTCCTACGACCATAGGAGATAGCCTGCGCAACTCATAAACCTTGTTTGGTTGAGGAAACGAGGATGTTTTTAGCATCCTTGTTTTTATTATGTAGTAAAAGCATGATTCAGGAAAAATATTCCTGCAGCACGGAGTTAAACAGCTGCTCATCCTCCATGCGTTTCTGTTCCTGCGCGATTTGCTGGTAGGGCTCTGCCTCTTGGCGCTGCCCCCGTGCCTGCTCCCTCTCCGCGCTGTTTTTCTCAGCCGCCTCTTCCGCTTCCTCTTCTTCGCTCATCACCACATCCACATAAGCTTGTATATTCTCCGCAATACTCCCAAGGCTCTTATTCAGCCTTTTTATCTGCCTTAAAATCCTTGCAAGGTAAAATAGCAGGATTAGCCCTGCTAAAACTGCGCCTGCGGTTCCTAAAGCCCATCGGTAAGTCTGTGCAAACTGTAAAAATTCTTCCATTGGCTTGTCCTCCTTCTGCCTAAAATGAAGTAACCGCTCCGCATTTCTCCGTCAGGTTTACAGAATTGCCGCATGAGATGAAAAGCTGCGGAATGGTTACCGTTGCCAAAATAAAAGTTCCAGTCCTATTATAAAGTCTGCACCCCATTCTGTGAAGTGCTTTGCGGGCTTTTTTCATCGCATGTTTCGCCAACATTTGCCCTTTTGCCACTCTTGACAATTTCCCATAAGGGTATAATAATAAGATCAGGCAATGGATGGCCTGTAATGCCATCCCTAAAATATCAAAGTGGAGGATTCCCATGAAAAAAATCGTTTTGACAGGCGGCGGAACCGCTGGCCACGTTACCCCCAATATTGCTCTCCTTCCGCGTCTGAAGGAATTGGGCTATGAGATCCATTATATCGGCTCCTATGACGGAATGGAGCGGAAGCTGATTGAGCAGTGCAAGATCCCCTATTATGGGATTTCTTCCGGCAAGCTGCGCCGCTATTTTGACTGGAAGAATTTTTCAGATCCTTTTAAGGTAATCAAAGGCTATGGCCAGGCGCGCCGCCTGCTGAAAAAGCTAAAGCCGGACGTAGTATTTTCCAAAGGCGGTTTTGTTTCCGTTCCGGTCGTCTTGGCGGCCAAGCGCCGTAAAATTCCGGCTATTATCCATGAATCCGATATCACGCCAGGCCTGGCCAACAAACTTGCCATCCCCAATGCCAGCAAGGTCTGCTGCAATTTCCCGGAAACCATGAATTACCTACCCAAAGAAAAGGCTGTGCTGACAGGCTCCCCTATCCGCCAGGAACTGCTGTCTGGCGACAAGTCCCGCGGCCTTGCATACTGTGGCTTTACGCCAGGCAAGCCCGTCATCTTGATTATCGGCGGCAGCGCAGGCTCCCAGTTTATCAATGAATTGGTGCGCCATATCCTGCCCGATTTGCTGAAAACCTACCAGGTTGTCCACCTCTGCGGCAAAGGCAAGCTGGACGATTCCCTGAAAGCCACCCAGGGCTACGCCCAGTTTGAGTACATCAACCAGGAACTGCGCGATATCTTCGCTATGGCAGATATTGTGATTTCCAGAGCCGGCGCAAATGCTATCTGTGAGCTGTTGGCGCTGCGCAAGCCCAATATACTTATCCCCCTTTCTGCCGCAGCCAGCCGCGGCGACCAAATCCTAAATGCCCACTCTTTCGAAAAGCAGGGCTTTAGCATGGTGATCGAGGAGGAAAATTTAAGCGATGTGGTTCTGCTTAAAGCCATTCAGGAATTATTCCAGAGCCGTGATAAGTATATAGACGCCATGTCCCGCAGCAAACAGTTTAATTCTGTAGAAACTGTCGTTCAATTAATAGAAGAAGCTGCTAGGAAAAAATAAGTAGTTGAGCATACTTTTTGGCCATACGGGGCGCTGCGGAAGCGGGGAGGCCGCAACAGAAACGCGCTCTCGCTCCGATCGGGATGTAGCAGTACTAAGCTCGAAAACACCTCGCTAAGTACTGACATCCCTTTAGGGTTTCTTTATGCGGCCTCCCCGCTTCCTCCGCTGTAGGTTGAGAACGGTTACACTTCCTTGCATGGGAACAACGTTCCTGCGCCGTAGCATACTTCGCTAGGAATGGAGAAGTATTGTATTTTGTTGTGTGAGAATAACGTTCCTTCTCTGCAGCATTTGTCACTATGAATAGAGAAATATTGTATTTTCTTACATTAGAACGACATACCTGAGCCGTAACATTCGCTGCTATGAATGGAGAAATATTGTATTTTCTTGCAAGAGAACAATGTTCCTTCTCTGCAGCATTTGCCGCTAGGAATGGAAAGATATTGTATTTTCTTGCGAGAGAACAACGTTCCTGTTCTGTAAAAAGTTAAGAGAACTTTTATGTAATGTGCGGTTTGCTTTTTACAATATGATGTTCCGTGGCCGTTGACAGCTGGTTTGGGGAAGCCAACCCCCTAAGCAGACAATTTAGGGGCGGTTTTAGTGGAGGCAAAATCCAGCGCTTAGGGAGGCTGCGCGCGAAGGCTTTCCTGAGCGTGCATTGTACAGTTCTACGTTATCTATCGGGGAAAGGCCTCCCTTAGCGATTAGTTTGCCGGAACGTTGCCCCGTCTGTGTGGGGGTTTGCTTGCCTAAACCAGCGTCCGATAAGTATGCCAGAACATTGCCCCGTCTGTGTGGGGGTTTGCTTGCCTAAACCAGCCTCCGATAAGTTTGCTGGAACGTAACCCCGTCTGTGTGGGGGTTTGCTTGCCCAAACCAGCCTCCGATAAGTACGCCAAAACGCTGCCCCATGAAATATTTCCCAACAAAATCCCCAGCCAAAGTAACACGATCCGCTGTCAAAGTTTTTCTTTACATTTCCCCCGAAAAGGACGATAATAAAGGTATGGAATAGTTGCACCAAAATACATTACGAAAGGCAGGTGATTCCATGGCACTGAAAGTAGATCCAATTACTGCTGTCCAGCCCACGGAGGCTACGCAGCCCGCAGAAAAAGGCGATGGAAGCTTCAAATTTACCCTGACGAGCCACATCGAAGAGACGGAGCTCCAGGAAAAGCTCAACGGCCTGATGACCGATATAACTGCCCAGGGCGAGAAGCTGGCTGAGCATATGGACATCCGGGACATGAAGAAATATCGGGAACTGGTCAAAGATTTTATGAACGAGGTCATCAACCGTTCCCACAAGTTCTCCAGGGAGAATTTCCTTGACCGCCGAGGCCGTCATAGGGTGTATGGCATTGTGAAGCTGGTGGATAAGAATCTGGATGAGCTTGCCAGCGAACTGGTTAAGGACGAGAAAGACCATCTTGCAATTTTGAGCAAAGTAGGGGAAATCCGGGGGCTGCTTCTGGATATTTCTACCTGAGAGGGGGGATATTATGGCAGGTTTTTCAAGCATCATAGGACATGAACAGATTATAGGGCATCTGCAGAATGCCATTTCCATGCATAAAGTTTCCCATGCCTATATTTTCAGCGGGCCAGACAAATCAGGGAAGATGGCATTGGCCAAAAGCTTTGCCATGGCGCTGCAGTGCGAACGGAATGAGACGGAGGGGTGTATGGAATGCCATTCCTGCAAGCAGGCGCTGTCTGGGAACCAGCCAGACATCATTTACCTGCGCCATGAAAAGCCGAATACGATTTCTGTGGACGATATCCGCCGCCAGGTTAACCAGGATATTGCCATTAAGCCATATGCATCCCCCTATAAAATATATATTATTGATGAGGCAGAGAAGATGAACCAGCAGGCGCAGAACGCCCTCCTTAAGACGATAGAGGAGCCGCCGGCCTATGCGGTCATCCTGCTTTTGACTGCCAATGTGGATGTGTTTCTTCCAACCATCCGCTCCCGGTGCGTGACGCTGAGCCTAAAGGCCGTGCCTAACAGCCAGATCCGGGAATTCCTGATGCGGGAATACCAGGCGCCGGATTACAAGGCGGACATCTGCACGGCGTTTGCACAGGGAAATGTTGGCAAGGCCATCCAGCTGGCAGAATCGGAAGATTTTAACGAGATGAAAAAGGCCGTCCTCCAGCTGCTGAAAGAGGTCAGGCGCATGGAGCTTCATGAAATGATAGACGCAATTAAGGAATTGGGCGTCTATAAGCTTGTAATTAATGACTGTTTTGACCTGATGATGGTCTGGTATCGGGACGTTCTGCTCTATAAAGCCACATCCGACGCCAATCTGCTGATTTTCCGTGAAGAAGTCCATGACATTAAGCGCCAGGCAAGCCAGAGCTCTTATGAGGGAATTGGCATTATTATCCAATCCCTGGAGACAGCCAAACACCGCCTGGACGCCAATGTGAATTTTGATTTGACAATGGAACTGCTATTAGATAAAATTAAGGAGAATTAAGCGAATAAAAATAGAATGGAGAAAAGTATGGTAAAAGTGATTGGTGTCAGGTTCCGCACGGCGGGGAAGATATATTACTTTGATCCGAAGGATTTTGAGGTCTCCGCAGGCAGCCATGTGATTGTGGAGACTGCCCGGGGCGTAGAATATGGCACGGTTATGATGGGAGTAAAGGAACTTGCGGAGGATAAGGTGGTGCAGCCTTTAAAGCCGGTCATCCGCATGGCGACACAGGAGGATGAGAAGACGGAAGCCTTCAACCGCATCCGGGAGAAGGAAGCCTTTAAAATCTGCAAGGAGAAAATTAAGAAGCACCAGATGGAAATGAAACTGGTGGATGCAGAATATACATTTGACAATAATAAGCTGCTGTTTTATTTTACGGCGGATGGGAGGATTGATTTCCGAGAATTGGTAAAGGATCTGGCTTCCGTGTTCCGCACGAGGATTGAGCTGCGCCAGATTGGGGTGCGGGACGAAACGAAAATCCTCGGTGGGATTGGTATTTGCGGAAGACCCCTCTGCTGCCATACCTTTTTGGCGGAATTTGCGCCGGTGTCGATTAAGATGGCCAAGGAGCAGAATCTCTCCTTGAACCCGGCAAAGATTTCAGGAGTCTGCGGGAGGCTGATGTGCTGCCTCAAGAATGAAGAAGAGACTTATGAGTACCTCAACAGCCGCCTGCCGAATGTGGGCGACTATGTGACGACTGTGGACAAGCTCAAGGGGGAAGTACACAGTGTAAGCGTGTTGCGGCAGATGGTGAAGGTAATCGTGGAAGTGGATGACGAGAAGGAAATCCGGGAATATAAGGCGGATGAAGTGCGTTTCCGGCCGCGGCGCAGGCGGGAGCAGCCCAAAGTATCGGCAGAGGAAATGAAGGAACTGTCTGTATTGGAGGATAAGGGGAAATCTAAGATTGATTGATCTGCGGGAGGGGAAGGCATGGAGGTTTTGCTGAAGGAAACAGAACGTCTGGATGAGCTGCACCGTAATGGGTATTTTATTATCCAGGACAGGGATAGGTTCTGCTTTGGCATGGATGCAGTGCTGCTGTCAGGATTTGCCAGGGTGAAGGAGGGGGAGCAGGTCATTGACCTGGGGACAGGGACAGGCATTATCCCCATCCTTTTGGAGGCCAAGACAGAGGGGAGGCATTTCACTGGCCTGGAAATCCAGGCAGAAAGCGTGGACATGGCCAGGCGCAGCGTGCGGTATAACCATCTGGAAGATAAGATTAAGATAGAAATAGGCGATATCAAGGATGCCTCCGTGCGGTTCGGGGCATCTTCTTTTCATGTAGTGACTACAAACCCGCCGTATATGACGGAACATCATGGGCTGGCCAATCCAAATGACGCTAAGGCCATTGCGCGGCATGAGCTTCTGTGCAGCCTGGAGGATGTGATCCGCGAGAGCGCAAGGCTCCTAAAGCCACAGGGAAGGTTCTACATGGTACACCGCCCCTTCCGGCTGGCAGAAATCTTCGTCCTGATGCATCGGTATGGCATTGAGCCAAAGCGGATGAAGCTGGTGCATCCTTTTGCGGATCGGGAGCCGAATATGGTGCTGCTGGAAGGCCTGCGCGGGGGCAGGCCGAGGATTACCATAGAAAAGCCTTTGATTGTATATCGGGAGCCGGGAGTGTATACGGATGAAATTTATGAGATTTATGGGTATTAGAATTGTATAAGTTTAGCAGGAAAGGGTGTTATCATGCAGGGCAAACTTTATTTATGCGCGACGCCAATTGGAAATCTGGAAGATATAACGCTACGGGTTCTGCGTACACTAAAGGAAGTGGATTTGATTGCGGCGGAGGACACCCGTAACTCGATCAAACTGCTTAACCACTTTGAGATTAAGACGCCGATGACTAGTTACCACGAATACAATAAGATAGAGAAGGCATACCAGCTGGCAGAGAAGCTGAAGGCCGGGCAAAATATTGCCCTGATTACGGATGCGGGTACGCCGGGGATTTCCGATCCGGGAGAGGAATTGGTGCGGATTTGCCAGGAGGAAGGCATTGAGGTTACCTCTCTGCCAGGGGCGGCGGCCTGCGTTACGGCATTGTCCATGTCTGGGCTTCCCAGCAGGCGCTTTGCCTTTGAGGCTTTCCTGCCGCGGGAGAAAAAAGAGCGGGCTTCCATCCTCTCGGCTCTGGAACAGGAGACACGCACGGTTATTCTATATGAGGCTCCCCATCATCTGAAAAAGACTTTAGAGGAATTGCGGGAAGCATTGGGGGAGCGGAGGGTTTCCATCTGCAGGGAGCTTACCAAAAAATACGAGACGGTTTTCTGCTCGACCCTATCCGGCGCCTGCGCATATTACCAGGAACATGAGCCAAGGGGGGAATTTGTGCTGGTCATTGAGGGGAAGAGCCTGGCAGAGATCCAAGAGGAACGGCGGCAAAGCTGGACGGAGATGCCTGTGGAAGAGCATATGGCGCATTATGAGGCACAGGGGATTGCCCGGAAGGAGGCAATGAAGCTGGTAGCCAAGGACAGGGGCGTCTCAAAGCGGGAGATTTATGGGATGCTGCTGTAAGTATTGTTATGCCTGGGATTTTAGGAAGGGCGTGGGCATATGGGCTGCGAGGGCCAAAACAAATATTAGGCAAAGGATGGAAAATAAAGTTATGGATCAGAAGAGAAAGACGTATGAAGAGGCTGTCAGGGAACTTTCCCTGATGTTGATGTACCTCACCAGGGTGGGGGATAACAATGAGTTTTGCCGATATCGGGAATTGAGCTGGAAGGGATATAATTTTGAACTGTTGGATCGGCTTTCCCAAGAGGAGATGATTTACCAGCCCAGAAACAGAAGAGGGTATGAGAAGTACCTTTACCTAAGCAGATCTGGGATACAGGAGGCACAGAAATTGCTGCGGGAATATGGGCTCTGTGACAAGGCGCTCAACGAACGTTATGAGTTTCGGGATATTCTGCCGGCAGAGGCAGGGCAGGCGGCAGAGATTGAGCAGATATGCTTCCCGCCGAATGAGGCATGTACAGAGGCAATGATGCGGGAACGGGCGATCCAGGTTCCAGAGCTTTTTCTGGTTGCTGTGGATAGGGAGTCTGGGCAGATTGCAGGCTTTCTGAATGGCATTGCCACAAACGAGTATTCCTTCCGGGATGAATTTTTCTCCGATGCCAGCCTGCATGACCCTGAGGGGATCAATGTGATGCTGCTTGGCCTGGATGTCCTGCCAAACTACCGCGGCCAGGGGCTGGCAAAAGAGATTGTGTTCCAGTACCTGCGCAGGGAATGGGAACGGGGCAGGAAAATGGTGTTTCTGACGTGCCTGAAACAAAAGGTGAAGATGTATCGGCGCATGGGGTTCCAGGATCGTGGCATTGCCAACTCTTCCTGGGGCGGGGAACAGTGGCATGAGATGAATTATGTGCTGAATATTTAGTGTATCGGGCGGTAAAATATTCTGCATAATATAACTAGTTAATGTCTCAATGATTCTCCTGCTGTTTCTGCGCTGCCTATCCCTCCCAATAAGCCGGCAGGTACTCCTGTAGGATCCAGAACGGCGCCCCGCCCATCTGCATCAGCGCCTGGTGGAATCGGTAATCGCTGTAATCTGCGCCATATCGTTTCATGGCATATTTTTTCAGGTTCAGGAACTCCAGATATCCAATATAATATTTCAGGTAATGCGCAGGCTCCTCTACAATCATCTGGTAAATAGCCTGGACAGCCTTTTTGTTGTGGATCTGGTAGCCAGCAAAAAAGTCTACCGTATCCCGCAGAGTCCAGCCTTGGGAATGGATGCCCAGGTCTGCCGTGGCATAGAGGCTCAGTGTTGCCGCCTGGTTCTTCTGCAGGAAGGCGGCCACATCCGGCTCCACATCTGCATAATAATAAGACTGCATTTCCACATATGTCGCCCACCCTTCCGCGTACCCGCTGCTGCCGAACAGGCTGCGTATGGGCTCCAGACCACAGCTCCGTTCCATCACGTTCTGGTAAAGGTGGCCAGGGAAACCTTCGTGCGCCAGGGTGGTGTAAAGCTGCAGCTTCGAAGCCCCTTTGGACTGGTTGATATAGATGCAGTTCTGGGAAATGTCGTCAATCGGCGGCGTCAGGTAAAAGGCTGGGGCGGTATATTCCTCCAGGGAGGGATGGACTTCCTTCAACGTAAAAGAAACGTCTGGCGGCGTAGGGAAATCGTCCTTCATTTTTTCCTGCAGATCTTCCAAAATCAATGTCGGGTTCTCGGTAGGCAGCTGATAGCTGGCGCATTGCTGGCGGATGGATGGGTTTTTTGTCATAATTGCCGTTAATTCGTCCATATCTGCCTGGCGCTGTGCTTCCGTCTGCCGGATCATCTCTTCGATGGTAAGGTCGGAGCCTGTGGTATGCGCCACTAGGTATTGATAGTATGCCTTCCCGCCCGGAAGCCCGCAGAGCC
Source organism: uncultured Lachnospiraceae bacterium (assembly GCA_910577785.1). Classification (GTDB taxonomy): domain Bacteria; phylum Bacillota; class Clostridia; order Lachnospirales; family Lachnospiraceae; genus Petralouisia. The sequence continues at coordinate 96,088 of CAJTNT010000002.1, forward strand.
CTCCGCTGTTCTTTCCCGTTCCCTTAAGGGCGGAAATGTCCTGCGCCAGCTTCTGGTAAGCGGGGATCAGCTGCCCCAGGATCAGCTGCCGGTTTTCCTCTTGATAGCGTTGTGCCTGCTCGGGAGTTATCCCCGCCACTTCCTCCACCCGGTCGTCAAATGTGGATAAAAGATAATTATTTTCCGCATCCTGTGTAAAGTTATTGCATTGCGCAATCACGTCGTCTGCCGCGAAGTCTGCCATAAACAGCCCTTTTTGGGATTTTAGCTGCTCAAATTGCATAATCTGTTCAAAAAAGTCCGGTGTGCAGGCGATCAGTTCCAGATAGTCGCGGATATCCTGCTCATCATAAAAGGTATACTCCGCCAGAAGCACGGGCAGCTGTGCCTGGAAGCCGTTGTTTGCCCGCAGCATTTCGTCATAGAGATAGAATTTTGCAGCCGGGAGTTCTTTTTTTATGTAATCCATCAGAATATCATAGGTCATCTGCTGGGGAATGGGCAGATCCTTTTTCTGAAACTGTTCCAGAGCCTTTTTCCAGTTTTCCAGAGCCACCGAGGCTTTGGCGCCAGAGCCTGCGGAAATCTTCCCAAATGTAATGGGGTATTCTGTTATTCCATAATTTTCCGGGTGTGCGAGGCTGTAATGCATGTTTAGGGTACTGGAGGGGAGTTCTGACTGGAAAATCTGCTGCGTAAAATCAGAGAAATCCTGCTGCGTCTTCCTGCTGTCCTGCCAGCTGCCACAGCCCGCGAACAGCCATAAGCTTAAGAGAAGGAAGGAAAGGAGCATGGAACACTGCCGTTTGTATTGCCTGCCATTTGTGTGGAACCGTTTGCTTTTCATAGAAAATACCATTTCGTCTGCTGCTTCTTTTCTTTATTTTATGTATGGGCGCGGGGGTTTATGAGGGGAATGGCCATACGGAAGAGTAAGTTGCCATTTACACTCACGCCAGATTTCATAATAATTTTGCTGTATCTGGGCTTGGATGGTAACCGGGACTGCCCATTTAAAGTCGCCTTTGGCGAGGGGGCGGTCCCTCTGGCTTCAATACGGCATCGGCTCCACGCCAAGTAGCGGAGTGTTTGGCGTGGGTGTGAAAAGTAACAAAATTTTTCCTGCACGTCAGTATAAAGGATGGACAAAATTCTATTAGAGCGATATAATGTGATTGGCATTTGTAAAGGACACAGAGAAAGGAAGGATTGGAATGAAATTAGGAATCACAATGGAAGGCGGCGCGAGCCGTACGGTCTTTAGCTGTGGGGTTGCCGACGCACTTTTAGAAGAAAATATTATGCCAGATTATTTTATTGGGGTATCTGCCGGCATCGCCTATGGGGTATCCTATCTGTCCCGGCAGAAGGGCAGGAACCTGGCAATTGTACAGAAATACATGAAGGATAAACGCTATATGGGGGTCCGCCATCTTTTAAAGGAGAGGAATTTTTACAATATTCCTTTTGTATTTGGCGAGATTCCTAATAAACTGGAAGCCTTTGACTACGAAGCCTTCGCAGCATTTCCGGGCAAGGTGGAGGCTTGTGTGACCAATATCCACACCGGCAAGCCGGAGTATCTTGAAGTTCCCCGGCATGACGACAGTTTTAACGTGCTGGTGGCAAGCTGTGCCCTGCCCGTCCTCTTCCAGCCGGTAAAGCTGGGGAAACACTATTATCTGGACGGCGGGCTTTCTGATTCTGTTCCTTACCAGCATGCTATTGCGGAGGGCTGTGACAAGAATATTGTCATCCTCACCCGCGAGCGTGGCTATATCAAGAAGACGGAGCATGCAGGCAGGATTTCCATGAGGCTTTACCGTAAATATCCCAACATTGTAGAGGCCATCAAGACCAGGCCGGAGAAATACAATGCCTGCATCCAGGAGCTGATGGAACGGGAAGAAGCGGGCGAAATTTTTGTTATTGCCCCGGAGAATATCCACGGCGTGACACGTACGGAGTCTGACCCGGAAATGCTCACAAAACTCTATGAGGAAGGCTACCAGCAGGCGAAAAAGCAGATGGAGGCACTGAAAAAATACCTTGCAGAAGACAGTCCGCAGCCTTTGGCCGGGAAAACGGGGCAGCCTTCGGAGAGAGGGGAAGGGCAGGCAATCAAGGAAGAAAAAGCACAGCACAGTTGGCGGAAGGACTCAGAAAAAGCGAAAGAATCATTAAAGATAGTATTTTTAGATGCCAAATCCATTGGCGATGATATTGATTTATCTGGCTATGAAGCCCTGGGGGAAGTGGTGAGATATGATTTTTCCACTCCAGAAGAAGCCAGCCAGCGTGTGGCAGATGCAGACGTGGTAATCCTCAACAAGGTTCCCGTCAATGCTCAGAGTATCGGTACGGCTAAGAAGTTGAAGCTGGTATGCGTGACCGCTACCGGTACCGATAATTTAGACAAGGATTACCTGGAAAAGCGGGGCATTGCATGGCGCAATGTGGCGGGCTATTCCACGGAATCTGTAGCGCAGCATACCTTTTCCCTGCTATTTTACCTGGCAGAGCATCTTCCCTATTATGATGATTATGTGAAGTCTGGAAGATATGTAAAGGATCGCCTTTTTACCCACTTTGACCGTAAGTTCTCGGAAATCCATGGTAAAACATGGGGGATTATCGGCATGGGCGCCATTGGCAGGCGGGTTGCGGAAATTGCCGCCCTGTTCGGCTGTAAAGTTATCTATTATTCTACCACTGGACAGAATAACCAGCCCGCCTATCAGCGGGTAAGCTTTGGGCGGCTTCTGGAAGAATCAGACATTGTGTCCGTCCATGCCCCGCTGACCCCGGCCACGAAAGGCCTGATGGATCGCGCCGCTTTTGCCCGTATGAAACAATCTGCTATTTTCTTAAACCTCGGGAGAGGGCCGATTGTAGTGGAGCAAGACTTGGCGGACGCCCTAAACCAGGGGGAAATACTGGCTGCAGGCCTGGACGTCCTATGCGCGGAGCCAATGTCTGCTGATAATCCCCTCCGCCAGGTGCAGGATCCCGACAGGCTGCTGATTACCCCGCATATCGCCTGGGCAAGCCTGGAAGCTAGGAAGCGGATGATGGGGATTATTCTGGGGCAGATAGAAGAATTCTTCTCTTAAACCTGGCGGACTCGCATTTCCCAGATATGCCGTCCCCCTGGTGTGCTGGCAAACTATCGTAATGCAACTTGCGCAGGATATTTCTTGGGCCTGTGCAATCGGAGAGATAGGCAAGCCAAGAAGCATCCGTTATTTACCTATGGGTTCTTAACTAGGGATCCCGGCGTCCAGGCCGCTATGGTAAGACTTATTCCCCAGCAGCTTCAGCAGCTGTTTCTGGCAGCGCCGTTCTGTGGAGGCATTCTCTTGCCCTCCTGTCAGTTCCCGGGTCATGCAGTTGCGCGCGCCTTCCGCAATTGCAGGTGGAATCTGCTGGCCGGCGGCACAGTAGAGCTTCTCCAGCTCCGTCAGGGCTTCCTGGTACCGTTCCTGCGCCTGCGCCATCAGTTCAGGGAAGGAGGCATGGGAGACGAAAGACATATCCCAGGGGTTTTTCCACTCCCGCCTCTTGAGGTTTAAGGGATCTTCATGGACGGTTGCGGTGTCGCTGGGAATCATCGTAGACAGCATCGGATGCCCCAGGAGGGCTTTTTCCAGGCCAGCGGCAATGCGTTTTTTGCGGCCGGAAGGATCGTGAAAGAACCTTGTCCCCAGCTGGATGGAGCGGATGGCGGCATGCATCGTAATATGCAAAACTCCAAGCCGGGGATACGCCTTACCATAGATATAAGATAAGATCTCGGCAATGACATGCGCCTGCCGCTTCGTCAGGGCGATGGTGGCGTCCTGGCGGAAATCAGAGGGCAGGCAATGCCGCTCCCGCATCAGAAGTTCCTGGTCAATATCCGTCTCCAGGCTCATATGGCTGCTGTAATAGCGGTTGCTCTTCTTCATACGGAATCCAGTCTTCCAGTAAACATAGGGATGGCATTGGGTATCTAAGATATAATGCCCCAGGAAGCCTGCGATATAGGCTTCTGCAATCTGCAGATCCTTAGCCTTGGGATCCTGCGGGCAATCCGGTGGGTATTTTCCGCGGAATAAGCCCCGGCTGTCCAGAAGATGGCGCAGGAACTTATTGGTGCTTTCCGTATGGGCAATTGAACCGATGTTGCGCCTGCGGATCGTATAGGAGGGCAGGAAATAGAAGAATAGATCCGGCCCCTGCAGGCCTAAGCTGTAGGCGGCAGGGTTGTCCTTGATAATTTTCTTCAGCGCTGGGCTGTGTAGCTGCTTGTAAGCATGTAAGCCAAATAGATAATGTGTGGTAAATCCAGGCATGGTTTTCTCCTTTATATCGCAATCGTCTCTTGGCGTCTTTAAACCTCATTTTATGTGTCGGTTGAAACGCCGGTTTTACAAATCTCCGCACGATTTGTATAGTATTCCCGATAACGGCAGGATCATTGTTATCATAAGATTGTTATTTGGTTTATATCAAATGGGGCTGTTTAAATCCTGTCGCTATAAGGTAAGGATTTGATATAGTTCTCCATGTATAGAAAATCTGGCGTCCCATTTTCCTGGCTGGGCAGCTTGAGTACGGTTTCCTTCATTTTTTCCAGAGTCCATTTTCTTCCGTATCCAAAACGGTATTTATTTGCTTTTATCACAGTTATGAGAAACATGGCAATATACTTGTTCATTTTCCAGAAATCTTTTGCATATAAAACATTCACGTCATCCGATGCCCAAAAAGGCTTTGGCTGATAAAAAGCCTCTCCTACGCTTCCGTTATAATTGACGGTGATGCAGTTTGCTTCCCATAATTTGCTGGCTGAAATTTTCTGCCGGACTCCATTATTATGAGAGATTGCGCCAAGATAATTATCTTGGCCATCTATCATATCTGCTTTTGTCAGGCGTTTGCCTTTTTCAATGTGAAATAAAGCATCCATCTTATATTCTTTCCATTCAGGCATATGGAATTCAGGAATGTCTTTTTTGCGTACAGAAGTCTTAATGGCTTTATGGTGCAGGGATCTCATAAATCTATCCATAAATTTCCAATCTGGGCGTCCCTTATGATCTGCTGGAAGGGAAATCTTCATATTCATGTATTGAGCTGCTTTTACTTTTCGCCCATAATTAAATTTATACATATTTGCCATGAGGATTGTCCTTAAAAACAAATAATGGTAGGTAGTTACATCTTTTTCCTGAATCATGAAAGCTTTTGCGGAATCCCCAATTACACATCCTTTGGGCTGGAATGACACATAGCCTGCGCTGCCAGAACGTGCAACTGTAAGGCAAGGCTGCGAGATAATTTTATAACCCATTTCCCGGCAGTAATTCTCATCTATAAATCCCATACAGCCATTATTTTCAGAACTGCTTTGGATTGCGGCAAGCTTGCCTGGGTTATCTTCTATTTCCTGTTCCGTTATCCCTCTCCCATTTATGAATGGACAAAAGATATCAGAAATTCTGAACTTTTTCCAATGTTCCGTGTTAAGGCTCATAGACTTCTCCCTCCCGGATTAAATAAGCAAGATAATCATTTAGTGTAGATTGGAAATCATCCTCTGTCAATTTGGTGTAGTCTGTCTGCATATATGCTTCACAGAGCCATTCATCATCATATTTGACGCAGTGCCTTGCAGACAAACCATCCACAACATCTCTGTTACGATACAGCTTCAGCCATTCTTGTTCAATGCTTTCCCATTTTCCGAAAGCGTCAATTCTTCCTAATTTTTTGCGTTTTACAAATCCGTCATCTTTGCAGTAACCGAAAAAGGTTTCCTGCATACAGTCATGCGGCGTATGCGCCGTCCAGACCATGACGCACACATTTGTCCCGGTTGGATAGAAAATATCGTCTGGCATCGAAAAAACAGCGTTCAAGGTGTTTTTCTTCATTAATCGTTCTCTAATATCTTTGAACTTTGTCCCGATTGCACAGCTCATGGGAACGACGACAACTCCTGTCCCTCCTGGCGTAAGGATATCTAACAAATGTTCCACAAATTCCAATTCTGTAACATCTTTCTGTGAATAAGGCGGGTTAATTAATCCAATGTTTATATTTTTGCTTTTCAATTCATCCGTGATATCCTGATTGAAACAATCGCCTTTATAGATATTCGATTTGCCATCTTTGCGGATGATCATATTTGCAATGGCCAATGTGTAAAGCCCATCATCAAATTCAACGCCATATAATCCTTTTTTGCGGATGCTGTCGATTTCAGCAGGATTTGCATTCTGGAACATTTTGCTCATAGCAGTTACCAAAAAAGAGCCAGAACCACAGCATATATCAACCACCCGGCTATTCTTATTTGTGCCAGCCAGATCACACATGAATTCCGTTAAATGCTGGGGCGTCAGAACAATGCCTAACCCGCTGCCGTCGCCGCCTGAGTATTTAATAAATTCATGATAAAATACGCCCAAAGCGTCAATGGTGCAGTCTGCATAATCCATCATAGGCTTGATTTTCAGTTCCAATTGTTCGATATACCAGGTAATGGACTTGGAATGTCCTAATTGGATTTCCGCAAATTTTGTGTTATCCTGAAGAGTATGAAAAACCTGTTTAATATAACGGATTCGGCTGCTCTTAATATCACTATCTTTCAGAACATTTTCTATTGCATGTTGGATGTTTTGCATGATTAATTGGTAGGATGTCAGTGAGGAATAACTTTTTGAGAAGTCTTTATCATTTAATGCAATCAATATTCCTGCAATAAAAATCGGCTTATGTGATTCCGTCACTTTAATTTCCCTCAAAGCATTGTGCATATCAATGGCCGTGTTTCTGATCTCATCTAAAGAGTAAGCTTTTTTTAGTTTATTGCCCTTTATTAATTCTACATAGTTTTGCGGCTCTAGAATAATGTCTTTTGCTTTTTCCAATGTAGTATAGGTATCCTGTCCCCGCATCCAGTAAAAAGCATCTGCCTTCATATTCTGAGTTGTTGTCCCGCTAACGGCGATGGCAATGACATTATATTCATTTTTCAAAAACTTGGCATAATATAAAACGCCATCTACCGCAAAGGAATATGGCCGATTTAATTTTTCACTGCAATGTTTTTTGGCGCTGTTCTTACACTCTATAACGACTAATGTGTGAATATCATCATGAAAAGTTATGATATATTCTGGTTTTGCCTTTCCTTTTCCGCCCTGGGCATAGTCATCCAATTCACATTCTTTTGGTTTTCCGCCAGCTTGTTTTAATATTTTTTCAATTTTGTCCACGTCCGAAACATCGCCCTGCGGAAAGACATAACCAAATGAATTTTTGCCAATGGTGCATTTCATTTCATTGAGCGTCAAGCTTTCTGTATACCGTTCAATTGCCATTTTCCTAGATCTCCTTTTTGTGTGCTTTTCCACATTTGATGGTAGATTGGCTGTAAGGAACTATCAATATTTTGCCTTTCTTTTGATTATAGCATAAGCTGCTGCAGATATCCAGAGTAATCCGAACATTTATTCCTGTGGGGTTTCTGATTCATCGTTTGAGGAAATTTTTAGAAGGCCCATCGGATTTTTTGCGGCACCGCGATTGGGGAGGAGAAGGTGAGAGCGGTTTAGGGGAGAGAAGGAGGGGCAGTTATTTGAAAGTGCTGCAGCCAGAGGCAGGAGCGGATTTGGATCGCCCCGCAGGGGCAGGCATGCTTGGGGGGATGCGTACGGTGAGGAAAGATTTATGGATTCGTTCCGCCTTTGCTACCATAAATAGATCGTCTAAGGAATCTCCATCTGTAACAGATGCATGCTCCATTAAAATTGAAGTGTCAATATTCACAAGACGAAATGCGTGTTTTGGCTAGATAAAGGAATATATTGGTTTCTATTATTGCTCAAAACATAGTCAATATATTGGGGAGGAACTACCAATTTTTCAGCAGGGAGTAATGCATCCGTTTTGTTGATGAATTTGTCACTGGTTATACATCTGCAGTTCATTCGCGGAGACCATTGGCAGGCTGATGGGCAGGACAGCCTTGATTTTCGGAAGCTTCCGTCCGTATGCACAAAAGAACGTTCCAATCCCTTCTGACATCTTATATTCTTCTTTTGCGTATTATAACATTATACGTGTAGTTTTGCAAGTATATTTTAAACCTTGCCGGATTTGTTCTATATAAACACAGCTGATTTTTTCGATTTTGTAACTGTCTGCAGCAGGTCGGCTATCTGTACTGTGAGGAAGAGACGCTTGCCTACATGGAGGATCTGCATTTTTGACTCTTTCCAGAAAGATTGCCGTATACCGTGCGCTTTCTTTCGACTGCCATAAATTTTTTGACAAAAAAGGCCAATAGCTTTTGACATATGGCAAGATTTGCTATATGATAAAAATATTATTTTATTACAAACATTAGGTTATTGAAAATTTGAGGTGGATCGAATGATAGAGGAAAGAGACATACAGGCGTTGTGCGTTGACAGTTCTGTATTTAACCGCGGCAGGAGCGTATATTTAGATGGGATGGTTAAAAACATCCGTTATGAGCGGACGGATCAGGAAGGCCTGGAACGCATTAAACTTACGGCTAAGGTACAGGGCAGCGGGATCCATATGTACCAGGTGGTTGCGGAAATTGTAGAAGACCGTTCCGCGGTGGATCAGATCACCTGCACCTGCCCAGCCTTTTACAGCTTTGACGGCATCTGTAAGCATTGCGTGGGGACGCTGCTGCAGTATATGGCTAACCGCAGGGACAAGACACCGAAGGGCCGCGCCGTTGCCAGGCGCCCGGCTGTTGTCCGGCTCAGCAGCCAGGGGATAGAGGAGCTGATTGACCATTATAAGGCCAAAGAGCGCCGTACCTACCAGCAGGCAGGGTTAAACGGAACCATAAATCTGTACCCCCAAATGAACTTTTCTTATGCAGAGAAGTATGTGGAATTTAAAATTGGCTTTGAGAAAAAAAAGTATATACTGAAAAATATCCGCACGTTTGTGGAGGCAATGGAGCAGGAACGGTATGAGTACTATGGCAAGGAGTTGGAGTTTTACCATACCCTGGAGGCATTTTCTCCAGAGAGCAGGCCGATGGTAGAATTTCTGATTACGGAGATCAATAACCCTACCCGCCAGGGGCGTTATTGGTATTACGACAGGGGGAACCGTTACCTGAATATTACGAGCGGGAATATGGACGCATTTTACAAGGCGCTTGGGCAGCGGCCCCTAATTGTGAAAAGGGACTGGGGCATGGAATCCTGGCAGATTTCTAATGAGACTTACCGTCCCTTGTTAACGATTGACGGGCAGGGGGACGGCATTTTGCTGGAGACAAAAGAAATTTCCTGCGACTATGGGCGCGATTATGCCTATGTGTGGGATGGGGGGATTATTTATAGGATTCCCATGGAGGAGGCCTATGAAATCCGTCCGGTATGGGAATATATCAGCAAGACCAAAAAGGATACGCTCTTTGTCGCCAAGGCGGAGCTGCCTGCTTTCTGTCAGGAGCTGCTGCCGGTTCTGGAGCGGCACTATGGGGTCAAGAAGCGACAGTTCCAGGAGCAGGCGTACCTGCCGCCGGAGCCGGAATATGAAATTTACCTGGACGCGCCGGATCCGCATTCCATCTCCTGCGAGGTGTATGTGCTATATGGCAGGAAAAAATACAGTATCCTCAGTAGGCCCCGCGCCATGGAGAACCGGAATGAGCTGGAAGAGCTAAAGAAGAAGGAACTGGTGGGGCGCTGGTTCCCGCAGAAAGACATGGTCAAAAAGCGGATGCTTTTGCTCGCGGATGAGGAGAAGATGTATGAATTCCTCGCAGAAGGAATGGAGGAACTGGCCGCCATGGGGACGATATTTGTCAGCGATGCCCTAAAGGCCATCCAGGTCAGGCCGTCGCCCTCGGTTTCTGTCGGGGTATCCCTAAAAGGGGATATGCTGGAGCTCTCCCTGGAATGTGAGGATATGTCCCTTGCAGAGTTGGCGGAAATCCTATCTTCCTATCAGCGGAAACGTAAATTTTTCCGATTGAAAAGCGGGGAATTTTTAAACATGGACGAGGATGGCCTAGGCGTCCTCTCCAAGCTCCAGGACAGTATGGACATCTCCCCCCAGCAATGGGCGCAAGGCAGCATCCAGCTCCCCAAGTATCGGGCGCTGTACCTAGACAATGAGCTGAAGGAGAAAAATGGTTTTCACACATCGAAAAACAGAAGCTTCCGTGCCTTGGTGCGGAATATGAAGACGGTAGAGGACAATGATTTTGAGATTCCGGCGTCTCTAGAAAAGGTGCTGCGCGAATACCAGAAGCAGGGCTTCCTGTGGCTGAAGACCTTAAATGCCAATGGATTTGGCGGGATATTGGCAGATGACATGGGGCTGGGAAAGACCCTGCAGGTGATTGCCTTCCTCTTATCCGAATGGGAGCATAGGGAAACGGCACAGAATACGGAACAGGATGAGACAGGGCAAGCCAGCCAGCCGCAGGAAGAATTGGCAGAAAGCAGCCCGGCAGGGGCAATCCAGGGCGGCAGGCCGCAGGAAGGGCAGCCTCAAATATGTGCCGAGGAATTGGAAATGCTGGAGAAGAGCCAAAGCGCCGGATTGCTGGAAAAGGTGCGGAAGGCAGCGCTGAAAAGGGAAGAGGACGTTAAGTTTTCCCATTTTGCATTAATTGTCTGCCCAGCCTCCCTGGTCTATAACTGGAAGAGCGAAATTGAGCGTTTTGCGCCGTCCATGCAGGCAGTAGCTGTGGCGGGGAATGCGGCTGACCGGAAGAAAGCCCTGCAGGAAGCAGGAAGGTGGGACATCCTGATTACTTCCTATGACCTGCTGAAGCGGGATGAAGAAGCGTATGAGGAAATGAATTATCAGTATGAAGTGATTGATGAGGCGCAGTATATCAAGAACCACAATACAAAGGTATCCAAAGCCGTAAAGAGGATCCGTGCAGGCTTCCGGATGGCGCTGACGGGGACACCGATAGAAAATCGTTTGAGTGAACTGTGGAGCATTTTTGATTACCTGATGCAGGGTTTTTTGTATCCCTACAGCCGTTTCCGGGAAGAATTGGAAATACCGATTGTCTCCAACCAGGAGGAAGAAGCCTCCGAGCGCCTGCGGAACATGATCCGTCCCTTTGTGCTGCGGCGCTTAAAAAAGGACGTCCTCAAGGAGCTGCCGGCCAAGATGGAAGAGCCAGTCGTGGCGCAGATGGAAGGGGAACAGGAGAAACTGTATGCGGCGCATGTGCAGCGTATAAAATTGATGCTGGAGGGGCAGACGGAGGCGGAGTTTGCGACCCAGAAGCTACAGATTCTGGCGGAGCTGACTAAGCTGCGCCAGCTGTGCTGTGACCCAGGGTTAATCTATGAGGACTTTAACGGGGAGTCGGCAAAGCTTCTGATGTGCGTGGATCTCATCAAAAACGCCATTGACGGCGGCCACAAGGTATTGCTGTTTTCCCAGTTTACCACGATGCTGGAGCGGATTGAGGACAGGCTGCACAGAGAAGGGATTTCATATTTCTGCCTGACGGGCGCTACCAGCAAGGAACGGCGGGCAGAACTGGTACAGAGGTTCCAGGAGGGGGACACCCCAGTCTTTTGCATTTCACTAAAAGCAGGGGGCACGGGGCTGAACCTGACGGCGGCGGATATTGTTATCCACTATGATCCCTGGTGGAATGTGGCCGTGCAGAACCAGGCAACGGACCGTGCGCACCGCATTGGCCAGAGAAATGCAGTGACGGTATATAAGCTGATTGCGAAGGGAAGCATTGAGGAGAACATCCTCAGGCTTCAGGAGAAGAAAAAGGAACTGGCGGAACAGCTGCTGGGGAATGATGGGTTTGAAGCGGTAAAAATTACCAAAGAAGATATGCTGAGGCTGCTTGCAGGCACATAAGGCAGAGCCGCCCGCGCTAGAAGCGGCACAGGGCGAAGGTCAGGATAGGGACAGAAAGCGAGGATAATAACATATGGAAATATTATTTGTGGAATACCCAAAGTGCAGCACTTGCCAGAAGGCCAAAAAGTGGCTGCAGGAACAGGGAGTATCCTTTACATCCAGGCATATAAAAGAGCAGAACCCCACCAAAGAGGAACTGAAAGAATGGCATCAGAAAAGCGGCCTGGACATCAAGCGTTTCTTTAACACCAGCGGGATGATTTACAGGGAAATGAAGCTCAAGGACAGGCTCCCTGCCATGTCCCTGGAGGAAAAATACAGCCTGCTGTCTACGGATGGCATGCTGGTGAAACGTCCCATCCTGGTGACAGAACAGGGAATTGCGGCAGGCTTTCGGCCAGAGGAGTGGGAAAAACTGCTAAACGTATAAATTGCGTGGCTAACATAGGCCGATACTAGCACGGCAATAGATAAGGGATTTGCAGATATGCCGCCGGAGGGATGATTTTATACCCCTATTACCACCACAAACGTAGCTCCGCCCCCCGGCGTGTCTTCTGCCCATAGCTTTCCTTTATGCAGCTGGATGATCTCCCACGCGATGCATAGGCCGAGGCCAAAATGGGACTTGTCCTCGTGGGCTTTATCACAGCGGTAGAAGCGGCCGAAGATGGCTTTTTTTTCGGAATCGGGGATGCCGGGGCCATTGTCTGCTATCCGGAGGGTAACTTTGTCGGAAGCAGCCTGCAGGGATAAGCGGATACTGCCGCCAGGAGGCGTATAGCTTAAGGCGTTATCTAAGAGGATGGACAGCACTTGTTCCATCCTTTCTTTGTCGCAGGGGCAGGGCTGCACCCACTGGTCTGGCAGGACGATTTCCAGGGAAATGCCTTTCTCCCTTGTCAGGGGAAGGAATTTCTCATAGGCGGACAGCAGAAGCGTGTCCAGCTCTACGGGCTGCCTGCGGAGCGTCATACGTAGGCTGTCTGTGCTGGATAAGGTGAGCATGTCCTCAATCAGGCGGCTCATACGTTTGCCTTCGCGCGCAATGGTCTGGGAAAATTGCTCGGCTTCCTCAGAAGAAGCATGCTTCATGGCTGAAAGGCAGGACAGCATGACAGTTAAGGGGGAGCGCAGCTCATGGGAGGCAGAGGCAATAAATTCCGCCTGTTTCTGCTGGCTGGCAATCAGGGGACGGATCATCCGCCAGGTAAATATCCAGAAGAAAATCCCTAACAGCAGGATACCGATCAGATTGGCTATGGCAAATTGGAGGCGCTGAAGGCGGAGGCTTTCGTACAGGCGCGCCTGGGGATGGAGGATGGCGATGTTAAGCACGCCGCTTTTTTTGGGGATTAGGATGACAGATGCGTAATAGCGTTCCTCCTGAAGGGGAAATTCAAATTCTGCATGCATGGAAAGCACGGAATTCCTGGAAATGGATTCTTCCAGGATGAGGTAGTCCTCGCGGGCGGCCTGGCGGGCAGATGCAAAGACGCTTTCCTTGAGGTGCAGGGGGTTTAAGCGCTCATAGGCAAGCTTATTGCCATTGTCAAGGATATCCATCTGGAACTGGGTATCGGCCTGGAATTGGGAGAGCCAGTTATGGGAAATGACAGACTGGTTTTCCAGATGGCTGATCAGCATATTGACATTAATCTGGAAATCAGCAAAATGGCTTTCGTGGGCTTCTGTCTCAGAAAAGGCCAGGCAAGCCAGGGACATCAGCGCTAAAATTGCCCCGCAGACCAGGGTGCAGAACGCCGTCAGGCGTATGTGGAGCCTCTGGAAGATGCGCCGGCGGTAGGGCAGGCCTTTGAAATGAGGCTGTCTGTTTTTGGGGCCGTAGGGCAAATCCGCTGGATGGGAATGCCTGGATTTATGGTTCATAGCGGTACCTCCAATTGGTAGCCAATGCCGCGCACGGTTTTTAAGAGCAGGGCGCTGCCAACGCTTTTCAGCCTGCGGCGCAGAAAATAAATATAGTTGTCCAGGTTGCCGTCTTCTACTTCGGCGTCAGGCCCCCAGACTTTGGCCAGGATGGAGGTCCGTGGGATGGTCTGCCCGGGGTTGCGCAGGAAAAATTCCAGTAAGTCCCCTTCCCGTGCGGAAAGGGAGCAGGAGGCGTTGTTGCAGCAGAGTTTTTTCTGCTGCGTGTCGAAGGAGATATCGCCAAGCTCCAAGGGCTTGGTGCCTTCCCATTTGGCGGGGCGGCGCAGGATGCAGCGGATGCGGGCCATCAGCTCTTCAAAATCAAAGGGCTTGACCAGATAGTCGTCTGCGCCGCAGTCTAGGCCGGTGATTTTGTCGTTCAGGGCGCCGAGCGCAGTGACGAAAATAATCGGCGTGGGGATATTTTTCTCCCGCGTAATTTTGAGGACGGAAATGCCGTCTAGGGTAGGGAGCATACGGTCAAGGAGGATCAGGTCGTGTGACTGCTGTTCGATAAAGTGCAGCCCTTCTTCGCCATCGTGGCAGACGTCTGTTTCGAAGTGGTTCCGCTCTAATTGGAAGCGAAGGGTTTCTGCAAGTGATTTGTCGTCTTCTATAATTAAAATACGCATAGGTGTGTACCTTTCTTTGTGATTCGGGAGGCTTAATTATGTTGGCAATATGGCCGCTGATTTGGGCAGGCCTTGGACGCGGCAGTTTCTATTGCGCGCATTTTTTAACTATTTTATTCAGTATACCACAGAAATCTCTAAATAATCTCTAAAAATTTGCAGGCGTTTTAGAGAAAAATTAGAGGTTCCTGTGGTATCTTAGTTGCAGGTGAGGGGGATTTCGAATTGTGGAAATGCAGAAAGCAGTAGGAGGAAAAAGGATGAAGAATAAGAAATGGAAACGGATGGTAGGGATTTTGGTGAGTATTGCATTGCTTTGCTCCGGCCTGGTTGGGTGCAGCGGGAAAGGCAATGGAGGGAGCAGTGATAGCGTGGGCAGCAGTGCGGGAGGCACGGAGGGGAGCGGCGGGGATTCTGCCAGCGGCGCTTCCGATGGGAGTGCCAACGGCACAGAGGCGGCGATGGGGCGTTTCCTGGAGGAGGAAATAGAGAGCGCCATACTGTTTGCCAATATTTTTGATATGAAGAGAATGGATGATGGGACGATCCGCCTGATTGGCAACGATGCGGATCAAGGGAAGCTGTGTGTATGGGATTCCAAAGATGCAGGGCAGAGCTGGGAAAAGGCATTTGCCCTGTCGGATGAGCTGCAGGAAAACGGAGATGGTTATGTTGACTATGCCGCCTTATCCAATGGAGGACAGTCAATTGTGGCCTATAATCAGATTATGGAGGGCAAAGGAGTTATGCCCATCCTATATCTTACGGATAAGGAAGGAAATGCCAGCAAGATTCCCTTTGAGATGCCGGACAAGAAGGATATGCCGGCAGACGGGACGTTTGATGCATCTGTCTATAGCAGCAGCACGGTATATGATTCGGCTGGTGGTGAGAATGCAGAAAATCAGCCCACAGAAGGAGAAAACTCCAAGGAAGAGAATCCTGGAGGAGGAAGCCCAGAAGAAGGCTCTGAGGGAGAAAACCCTGAGGGAGGAAGCCCAGAAGAAGGCTCTGAGGGAGAAAACCCTGAGGGAGAGGGTTCCGAGGGCGAAGAGAATGCAGACGGCTCCTCTGAATCGTATGGCAGCAATAACCTGATTATGGGGCTCTCCTGCCTGGGGGAGGATCAGGTGTTGGTAAAGGATGTCAGCGGAAGGGTTTATCAGATAAGCATTTCCGATGGCAGCATCAAACAGACGTATGAATTTGGCGAAAACTCAGAATTGCGTGAGAGTTTCCTGGTAGGGGATAAGCTGGTGTGCCAGACGGACGCAGAGGTGTTGGTGTATGATACGGCGACCGGGGAGCAGCAGTCCAAAGAGGATACGCTGCAGAAAAGTATTACGGAGAGCGGGTATTTCCTGGCGGTGGATTCCTTGGATGGCGGGAAGGGGATGTATTGGCTGAGCAGTAAGGGGCTATTTCATTATATGTTTGGCGGCAGCGTGATGGAGCAGCTGATGGATGGGAGCTTAAATTCGCTGGCAAACCCTTCTTTTTATGTGAATCGGCTGCTGATGCTGGATGAGCAGAATCTGCTGGTGGCGGCAAATGATTCCAGTTCGTCTTCCCCGACGGGGGTTGTGCTGGTGAAGTTTACGTATTCGGCGGATACGCCTGCCAGGCCGGAGAAGGAGCTGAAGGTATATTCCCTCAACGATAGCCGGGAGATGCGTCAGGCTATCAGCCATTACCAGAAGGAACATACGGATATATATATCAATTATGAAGTGGCTCTGGCGGAGGAAAATGGCATGACAGTATCCGATGCGTTAAAGACGCTGACTACGGAGGTGATGGCAGGAAAAGGGCCGGATGTGCTGATTTTAGATGGAATGCCGGTAGAGACGTATGCCGAGAAAGGGATTTTGCGGGATCTGGCGGCAATTGCTGCGAATGCCGATGGGAATTATTTTGAAAATATTTTACATGCCTATCAAGATGGGCAGGGGCAGATGTGCGCCATACCGGCCAGGTTTATGATGCCGATGGCTCATGCGGGGAGTGAATATTACACGCCTGGGGAAGGATTTGAATCCTTTACAGAGCGTAAAGACGTGCTGGCGCATATGGAGCCGGACAGCGTGGTGGAGAAGTTCTGGTACAGCTGCGGGGCTGCCTGGAAAAAAGAGGACGGCACTTTGGATGGACAGAAGGTGGCGGATTTCCTGGCGAGGCTGAAAAATGCCTATGGGGAGTTTGACGGCGGCGAGGATGAGAGTGCGGAAATAGTGCTGGCCATGGAGGGCGGGGTTAGCCCGTTGCATAAGATAAGCCTGGATTATGGGGAGTTTGATTTGGCAGGCAAAAAAATCAACGCCAATATCGGCCTCTATGGCGGCGGCGACTATGGATTAATCCGCGCCGTATCCAAGAAGCTGGAAGGGGGAGATTTTGGGATGATGCCAGGGCAGGCCCAGAATGTTTTTGTGCCTTCTATGGTGCTGGGTGTCAGCAGCAAGAGTATGCAGCCAGAGGTGGCGGAGGCGTTTGTGGGTTATCTGCTTTCTGCGGATGCGCAGAAGCTGTCGATGAACAGTGGGTTCCCAGTTGACCGGGATGCTTTCCGCGGTGTGATTGACGGGCATGAATATGAGCCGAAGGAGGGCCAAGAAACGGCCGGAGTGATGATGAGCGTGGCAGGGGACAGTGAAGATGTCAGTGAGGCCATCAGTTATGAGATGGTTCCGTCTACGGAAGAGGAAATTAAGAAGCTGACGGATTTGGCGGAATCCCTGGAAACGCCGGCGCTTATGGATGATGTGATTAAGGAAGCTGTGGTAGAGCAGGGAGAGAAAGTGCTGAAAGGGGAACTGGAGCCGCAGGCGGCAGCGGATGCGATTATGCAGAAGGTGAATATTTATCTGGCAGAGTAAGAGGGCAAGGAAAAAGGGAAAAATGGAGAGAAGGGCGAAAGGCTTTCGGAAATTTTATCATAGAAAGAGGGAAGTGCGCACAGCAAGAGGGAGGGTGGGACAGACGCAGAAAAAAAACGGGAAGCGGAGGAAGCAGTTGCGCGGGTTTTTGTGGATTCTGCCGAGTTTCCTGGGAGTTATGGTATTCTATCTGCTGCCCTATGGGGATGTGCTGCGGCGCTCTTTCCTGGGGGCAGTGGATGGGCGCTTTGTGGGACTTGAGAATTACAAGAGCATATTTAGCAATACGGCCTTCCAACTGGCAGTGAAAAATACCCTGTGTTTTACCGTGGTGTGTATTCCGGCGCTGATCTTGCTGGCATTGGTGTGCGCGGTAATCTTGTTCCGCAGCAAGTATGGCGGCGTGATTAAGAGCGCGTTCCTAATGCCAATGGCGCTGCCCGCAGTATCCGTGGCCTTGATGTGGCGGCTGCTGTTCCACGCGCAGGGGATTCTGAACCAATGGCTGGCCCAACTGGGCATTGCGGGCAGCGACTGGATGAATGGCGGGCAGGCGTTCTGGGTGCTGGTATTTAGCTATATCTGGAAAAACCTTGGATACGACATTGTGCTGTGGATGGCTGGGTTGGCGGGGATTTCAGAAAATATCTATGAGGCGGCAAGGGTAGACGGCGCGGGGGAATGGCAGTGTTTTTTTAAAATTACTTTGCCCAATTTAAAGTCATCGCTTTATACGATTACAGTCCTGTCTTTCCTAAATTCTTTTAAGGTGTTCCGGGAGGCTTATCTGGTGGCGGGGGACTATCCGCATGAGAGTATTTATATGATGCAGCATTTGTTCAACAATTGGTTCCGGGGATTTTCCTTTGACAAAATGGCAGCGGCGGCGGTGGTGGAAAGCGCCGTATTGCTGCTGCTGATCCTGCTGCTGCAGAAGGCATGGGACAACAAGGAGGGGTGATCGGATGAGGATTAATGCAACGAGAAAGGCAAAGAGAAAGTTCCATCCCGGGCGGATTGCTTGCTGGCTGCTTCTGGGGGCGTTTGCGGTCATTGCTTTATATCCAGTGTTTTTTCTGCTGGCAGGTTCTTTGATGGGGGATGATGAGCTGAAGCTCTATCTGGGGCCTGTCATTTCCGGCACAGGGGGGCATGCAGATTTTCCTTTGCTGCCGTTGTTCCCTACGTTGCGCCATTATGTGGAAATTTTTCTGGATACGCCGGAATTTTTTGTGATGTTCTGGAATTCTGTCAAGATTACGTTTGGCGTGCTGTTGGGGCAGTTTTTGGTAGGGACGATGGCGGCGTGGGGATTCGCGAAGTATAAATTTCCTGGGAAAAAGGGTTTTTTTCTGATTTATATGATTTTGATGCTGATGCCTTTTCAGGTGCTGATGCTATCGGATTACCTGGTGCTGGACTGGATGAAGCTGACGGATCATTTGTGGGGGATCATTTTGCCAGGGGTATTTTCTACGTTTCCGGTGTTTATTATGTACCGTTTTTTTACGGAAATTTCGGATAGCCTGATCGAGTCCGCCAAGCTGGACGGAGCCAGGGACTGGCAGCTGTTTTGCCATATTGCGCTGCCCATGGGATCTTCAGGGATTATTTCGGCGATGGTGCTGGGGTTTTTGGAATACTGGAGCCTGATTGAGCAGCCGCTGACATTTTTAAAGGATAAAAGTTTGTTTCCGCTGTCGATTTTCCTGCCAGACATTACAGCTATCAGCAAATCCGGCATTGCCTTTGTGGCGTCCGTCATTACATTTTTCCCGGCGCTGCTGGTATTTCTCGGCGGGCAGGAATATCTGGAGCAGGGGATTATGGCTGGAGCGGTGAAGGAATGAGAGGCGAAGGAACAATCCTTAAGGAGCGGAGCTAAAAAAAGCGGGTGTACGCAGCTGTGTAACGAAGTATGGCGCTTTGTGGCTGGCAGGAAAGCCAATGGAAAATAGCAAGGAAAGGGAATGGAGCGATGGTTCGAAAAAAGGCATTTGGGATATTGGGAGGATTTCTGGCAGTCATGCTGGTATTTACAATGATATCCAGGGCAGTGAGCGGGGCGTCCATGGCCAGGGTGGAAACTGTAAAAATCTCCACGGGGACAATTGACCATAAGGTAAGCGGCAGCGGCAAGGTGGAGGCAGGAAAAGAGGTTGCAGTATTTACGGAAGGCGGGCAGCGTGTGAAGGAAATCTGTGTGCAGGAGGGCCAGTCGGTGGAAGAGGGGGACACGCTGTTCTTGCTGGATCTGGAGGAGCTGGAAGAACAGGTGCTGGCGGCGCAGCAGGAATTGGAAAAAATCAAGCTTCAGAATGAGGATGCCAGAAGCAGCCAGCAGACACAGCAGGAAGCGCGCGCCCTTGCCCAAAGACGCGCACA
Organism: uncultured Lachnospiraceae bacterium; assembly: GCA_910577785.1. Taxonomy (GTDB): domain Bacteria; phylum Bacillota; class Clostridia; order Lachnospirales; family Lachnospiraceae; genus Petralouisia. The sequence goes on from CAJTNT010000002.1 coordinate 115,814, forward strand.
GGAGGATTATAGCCAGGCAATTTCCAAAGGAGACGCAGACGTAGCTAAGGCTAAGGCAGATTGGGATGCGGCGGAAAGGGCGCTGCAGGAATTCCTGCGCGATCATCCACGTCCTGCGGAACAAGTGGGGGCGGCGTACCCAGAAGGGAATGCCCAGAAGTTTGAAAATCAAATTCGGGGAGCACAAAGTCAGGATTTCAAAGCTGCGAGCCAGAAAAGCCAGAGCCAAGGGAATCCGGAAAGCCAGAATGGCCAAGGGCAGGAGAGCCAAAAACTAGAAGATTTAGGCAACGCAAATCAGGAAAATCCAAGCGAAGCAGACCAAGATAATCAGAGCGGATCAGAGCAGGGAAGTCAGAATGGCAAAGGCCAGGACGATCCGGGCATAATAAATCAGGACAATCCAGGCGGCGCAGGTCAGGATAACCAAGAGGATCAGAGCCAGGGCAATCCAGGCGGCGCAGGTCAGGAAGGCCAGGGGGACAGCGCGGCGGAATGGGATGCCCAAAAATCCCAGCTGGAGTCAGCCGTGGCAGAGGCAAAATCCGCTTATGAGGCGGCTGTTTCTGCACGTACAGAAAGCATAAGGACAGCTGCCCGCGCGATTGAGGACGCGGCGGCGGCTGCCCCTGCGGACAGTACCACGGCGCAGAATAAGATTTCCCAGAAACAGCAGCAACTGGCTTTGAGCAAGCTGCAGGACTTACAGAAGGCAGGAGGCAAGGTAATGGCTCCAGTTGGCGGCATGGTTACGCAGATTGCAGTTACCACAGGGGATTTTACCACAGAAGGGACAGCCGTCCGCCTGGCGGATACTTCTCAGGGAAACCGGCTGGTGGCTACCGTGGATAAAAGCAACGAAACCTATGTCCAGAAAGGCGGCCAGGTGACGATTTCCCCTGCAGGAAGCAAGGAAAAAATACAGGATTTTACCATTTCCAATGTATCTGTAAATAAAGAAGATAATACCCTAATTGATATTTCCGTTGATTTGCCCAAAGGCGTTTTAGAGCCGGGCACATCGGCGCAGATTGAGATTGTCCAGAAATCCAGCCAATATTCTGCTGTGATTCCCGTGCAGGCGCTCTATGAGGAGCAGTCAGGCTATTATGTGCTGCTTTTGCGGGAGCAGCAAGGGGTAATGGGGAAGGAACTGGTGGCAGAGCGCATAGAAGTGCAGGTATTGGATAAAAACAGCACAAATGCTGCGATTCAGGAGGGGCTTCTAACCGCGGAGCAGGAGATTATCCGTGCATCCAGCCGTTCCATTGGCGATGGGAGCAGGGTAAGGAGGGCAGAATAAGCATCGGAAATATGTGTGGCATCTTGTGTGGCAAGGTAAGGAGGGTGCAATAAGTAATGGGAAAATATGCGAAACATTTGGCGGCAGTTGGGTTCTTGGTTCTTGCTATGGTACTGCTTTATCTGTCGGCGGCAGCCTGGGGAAGCCTGGCGTTGGGGAAAGTGATGTTCCATTTGGAAAGCCCTATCTCAATTTCAGAGGGGGTGGAAGTGATGGATCGGGCAGAGGAGGATAGCGAAGATGCAGAAGAAGGCAGACAGCTCCTGCCCGCCTTCTGTATCTGGGGGCAGAAGGAAGGGATTGCTGTAGAAAATAAAAATCTGTCCCGCACGTCTACAGCAGATGCCATCCTCCTGTGCGGCGAGCCGGGTCTGGTGTTTGAGGGCTGCCAGCTTCCCATATGGGGGGACGGGCAAGGATGTATTATAAGCGAAGATACCGCCTGGGAATTATTTGGCAGCAGCCAGGTGGTAGGAAAGGAGGTTTCCTGTAGGGGAACCTCCTATGTAGTTCGTCAGGTACTTCCAATCCAGGGAAATATGATAGCGTTTCAATTGGGGCAGCGTAGCGCAGCAGCTGGAGAGCGGCAAGGCGATCCGTCCGGCAGCCCATCCAGGCAATCCGGCAGTTCATTCGGGCAAGGAAACCAGGTATATTCCGGCGGCTCATCCGGGCAAGGGAGCCAGGTATGGGCGGAGGAACAGCTGGACAGGATTACGCTAAAAAGCGAGGAAGGGATTTCAAAACGCACCCTTGAAGGAACGCTTGGTATGCAGTATGGTCTTTCCGTGCAGCTTTTGGATATTGAATTGCTGGGAGGAATCAGCGGAGCCTGTATGCTGTTTGCTCCTGTTACGATATGTGTTTTTTTCGCCGCGCTTATTTGTCGGCAGTATAAGAAACAGAAAACCCGGCCAGGCAAAGCATGGATGGCAGGCGCGTTGATACTGCTGGCAGCCGTTACTTTTCTTTTCCTTAAAGGCCAGATACGGATTTCAGAGGATTATATTCCCTCCCGTTGGTCAGATTTTTCCTTCTGGTCAAGCCTGTGGCAGGAAAAAGCAGATGCGGTAAAGTTCCTGGTGGGGATGGAAAAAACAGAGTTGGACAATAGATGGGCCTATGGTTTCCTAAAAGCGGCAGGCTGCGGGCTGCTGGCAGAAATTCTGCTGCTGGCAGGGCTTGTGAAAAGTAGAAACTTTAACACGAATCCGTGATACGCAATGCTTTAAAAGAGCATTTATAAACTTATTCTGCTATTTAGTTGGAGGAAACAAAGATTGCCATGTATGGAAGGCGGGCTGGTTTTATGAAGCCAAATTAAATTTATGCATTAACAGTCCGTTTTCCTAGTATATATTTTTATTTTGTGGCATAATATAAAGTAAGAAATTCTTACAAGAAGGAAGCATCTGCAAATGAGTACACAAATATTAACGGTTTCTTCCAAAGGTCAGATTTCTTTGCCCGTTAGCATCCGAAAACTTTTGTCAATTGATACTGGTGATAAACTGGTTGCATATACTAAATATTTATTAAACGGAGATGTATTAACCGTTTACGATAGATGTTCAGACTCTTCAAATACCCTTATTATTGTAAATCCACTTTTTGATAACATGAAAAAGCAACGTTCTTATCCAAGCGCCGCTTTTTAACGCTTTCATAACGTCCTGATAGGGGAAGCAGCCCATTTGGAGAAAATCGGGCGCTTAGCGTTATAATGCTAAGCGCCCGATAGATGCAAAATCTTTCATCCCATAACCTGGATGAGATTTTTCGCTTTTGAAATACATTTTTTTATCATTTCTTCACTTTCACCTTCACGGTTCCCAGCGTCCGTGTCTTGCCGTTGTATTTCTCCCAGACAGTAATCTTGGCTGTGCCGGTTTTCCTGCCGGTGACGATGCCTTTTTTGCTCACGGAAATAATGGCCTTTTTATCTGCGCGGAAGGTGTAGGATGCGCCTTTCTTTTTGTTGGCAATCGTAATCGGTTTCTTCTTGCCCCGTTTCACCGTGAGGCTTTTGGTTTTTAGTGTTGCCTCAGGGACGGCGGTGAGTTTGATGCTTTTGCTGGCAGCGCCAATGGCGGTGGGATAGCCTTTCAGGCTTCTTGCGGCCTTGATGATATAAGTCTGTGTCTTTTCTTTCTTGAGGTTGAGGCCGGTCAGCGTGGCGGTATAGATGCCGTTTTTCAATGCTGCAGTGCCTGTCTTGACATACTTTTTCCCCTGGTAGGCATAGATCTTCTTGTCTTTGATCTGGAAGGCGGGCAGGTACTTCTTTTGGCTGGTGTTGTACTTGTAGATATAGTAAACATTTGCCCGTGCTGCCTGCTGGAAGCGGAGGACAGCCTTGGACTTTGTACTCACTTTTCCCTGCTGCTTAAGGGCGGCTTTTTGTACCTTGCCGGGAAGGGTGAGCGCCTTTACGGTGGCAGAAGCCTTGCCAATCCTTTTTTCGCCGTTATGGTTCTTGTAAGCGTAAATACGGTAACAATAGGCAGTGGCGGAGGGGAGGCTCTCGTCCTGGTATGATGTAGCTGCCGTGCGGGTGTCCGCAATCAGGGTATAGCTGCCTGTGTCGCCTTTCTTTCGGTAAACCTGATAGCCGTCTGCGCCTGCGGCTGATTTCCAGCTAAGCTTTATGGAAGAGGCGGTTGCCGTTGCCTTGGCATTTACCACCTGGCCAGGCCTTTCCGAATCCGGTTTGTCAGGCTCAGGCTTATCAGGGCCTGGCTTATCAGGCTCGGGCTTATCTGGATCGCCGGCATCTTTGACAATTACGTCCATTTCCACTGTTTCATTTGCCTTGGCCAGTTCCAGCTCGCCCGACATGTACAGCACAGGCTCTCCGTCAGCGCCAAAGTGGACAGTGCGCAGCCCGCTGTTCCGGCTGCCAACGCTTCCATCAGCATTTACAGGCCTTGCATGGTAGACAAATACCAGGTTGCCTGCGGCGTCCGTGGTGTAGGAATTGTGGCCAGGGCCAGCTTCGCCTTCTACCGCGCGGGCATAGAGAATGGGGAAATTGCTCTTGTGCCAGCTGCCTGCATCCAGCAAGTCTGCATCTGAATCTGCGCTTAGGAGCCCAACACAGTAAGTCGCCCCTACCGATGAGCCAGAGAACGTCAGGAACACCTTGCCTTCACGGATAATCGCGTATGGCCCTTCGTCGACCGGCGTGTTGTCATTGTTGTCCCAGCCGTAGTCTGGGCGGGAAATAATGACGGGGCTGCTGGTCAGTTTCCAGGGCTCTTTGGGATCAACAGTTCCGATACAGAGGACGGATCCCGTTGACCGCCCGTAATCCCGTTGCGCCCAGGCCACGTATTGGGTTCCATTTACCTGGAAGGTGGTCATATCTAAGGTAATTCCGCCAAAATCAGCCATTGCCTCGTTCAAGGGGCCGCCTTTCTGGTTCTGGAAGAGGATGGGCTTTTCCCAATTGTTCTTGTCCGTCAGTTCTCCGCCTTTGAAATGCATTACGTGGGACTGGACGTTCCAGCCGTCCCCTGGGTTGGCGCTAAAGAAAATATAGAGTTCGCCTTCCACTTTATGGATTTCCGGCGCCCACAGCATACCGTTGATATCCGGGTACATATCCAGGTTTAGGATCTCTGTTTCCGGGGCGTCCTTAAGGGCTTCCAGGGTCTGTGCTTTTTTAATGGAAAAGGTGCGGTTCTGATTCTGGTCATTGGTGGCAATAAAGTAATAATATCCATCGTCCGGGTTGTAATAGGCGCAGGGATCTGCGCGGTTTACGCCAAGGGAGGTGCTGTTAGAGGCCTTCATGGACGGCGCGCGCTGTACCGTTCCGCTTATGCGGTATGTCCCAGGCTTGGCAAAATCCACTCTGCTTGTATTCCAGTCTACCTTTTTGGTGGCGGTAGAGCCATCGCTGTAGCGGAGGGTGGCAAAAACCTGGTCTACGTCCTCTTGGCTGGAAGCGGTTATGCTGTCTGGCACCTGGACGGCGGTGTTCTGCAGGGTGCTGAATTTCTGGATGGCAGCTTTTGCGATCTCCCCAGGCACATAGAACTGGTTGCGCCCGCAGGCTCCCTCAGCAGGCAGCTGCTGGGAGGGGAAGCCGAAGATGCCTCCCTTTTGTGTCTCGGCGGACAGGCTGCGGATATCCGTGGCGGTACTTTTATAATAATTTCCATCCACGTCGCACCAGCGGAGCACATATTGCCCAGCGCTGCTGTCGTATTCACAGGAAATGTCCGCAACTATGACATTTTTCTGCAGGTCAATCAGCCCTGCTTCCTGATAGTGGATGAAGTCTTCGGTGGTAAACAGGAGCGCCTTGCCCTTGCTGGCCTCGTCCGCGGCGTTGGCCATCTCCTCATTGGCGGAATCCGTCCGCACGGCCACGATGCCATACCCGCCCCCTGCCATTGCAAAGACATAGGGGTTTTTCAGGTTCTTGGGCATTAGCGTGCCGCGCTCGGAGATATCTGCCTTCGCGTAGAGGATGCCATGGTTGGAGTAGAGGCTTTCATAAGCGCCGCTTGCTGTCCGGTGTGCCAGGTGGAGGCTGTAGGAAAGCTTCCCGCTGTAGACGTCTTTGGCCAGCGGTGTACGGGTATAGGCCTCCAATGCAATGGCATCCTGCGCCAGGATCTTGACAGAGAACGTTTTGGAGGCGCTTGCGCCATCGCATTGCCAGGCGGCGGTAAGGCTGGCATCCTGCGCCTGCCCGTCAGCGGTAATTTTCCCATCTGCAGATACGGCGCTGCCAGACCATGTGATATGTCCCTGTCCAAAAGAAGTAGGCAGCGCCAGTTCCCTGGCAATGGTGGAAGGGATGAGGAAATTTTGTTCAAAATAGGCCTTTTGTCCGGATACAGGGATTACCGGCACAATAAATTTCTTGGTGGCCGTCGCACCATCCAGCGAAATCCTCGCTGTCAAGGTAACTTCTGTCTCCGTCTGTGGAAGGTGTACCGTTCCGTCTGCCCCAAGGATTTCTGGCTGGCTGGACGTCCAGGCAATGCTTGCCCCGTCAAGCTCTGCAGGGAGGTTAAGCTTGGCCTCTGACATAACAGCGCCGTCCGGGACGGCATTTCCCAGGGAAAGCCGGTCGTAATAACGCTGCATGGTTTCGGTGGAGATAAAGGAATCATCGTCCAAATCCCTGCCGTGGCACAAGTTATTGACCTGGGTATCGGTCATAGCAAAGCCATAGATAGAATATTCATCCATCTGCCCGTTGTAATATTCGCCCGCGCCCCAATTGGCCTTGCCAATATAGAAAATGCTGTTGCTGCCGAGGATATCGCTTAGCTTATGGCTGCTTTCCTTGACGCCTGCGCGTTTGCCATCCAGGAATAGGCGTGTCTCATTTTCTGTAATTACCACCGCTACATGCTTCCAGGCATCGGCCTTTCCTTTTCCTGACACACTTGGCGGACGGCTGCCACTGTTGCGGTAACGCTCAACGGTTACCGTTTCATTGTTGTCCATAATCCCCAGGTATTTTTCCTGGCCATAATTCTGGGAGCTGCTGTCTGGGGACAGATAAGTGGCCCAGTTGGTCTTGCTGGCAGTCTTGCTCCAGTAGGAAATCGTCAGCGCCTCGCAGCCTGTCAGAAAACTGGAGCCATCGCTTTTGGCGATTTCCAGGAAGCTGTCCCCGTCCATGGTAATCGCCTTGCCCTTTGTCCCATCGTTGGCAAAGCCAGGCGTCCCATGTACCGTCACCCTGGCTCCTGCGCTTTCCAGCCCCTCCTGCGCATTGTCAAAGCTCAGGCGGAAAATGGGTTCTGTGGCTGGGGCAGGCGTGGGCTGCTGATGGAAAATCCTGCGCATAAAGTTATAGAGGCCGTGCTTGTACACATCCCCGTTATGCCCGCCATCCCCAGTCTGCCCATTGGCATTGACGCCATCCGTGGCATAATAGATGTGCGGAACCCCGTTTTTGGCCAGCGTGTTATGGTACCGTTCCGGCTCGTCCCTTACAATGCTGTCATTGGTACCCGCTGCAATCAGCACCAGCGTATCATCCCAATACTCCGGCTGCAGGGTAAAGCTTTCTTCTGTGAACAGTCCGTCCTCATGGACGCCGTAATTTTCATATTCCAGGATGCCAAAGGCTGGGTTTAGGGCGCCGATATAACGGACGGTATCCTGGAGGGTAAACCCGATATGCAAGGATACCCTTCCTCCCATCGAAAAGCCGGAAATTGCCGTATTCTCCCGGCCGGTAGCCACAGAGAAATGGCTGTTGATGTAAGGCATCAGGCAGTCCTTGAAATCATTAATGAAATTGTCATAGGCGGCATAATGCTCCAGGGAAAACCCTTGGTCTGGGGGCGTGCCCGTTTCATTGGCGCAGGCATTTGGCAGCACGACAATCATTTTCTCACTGTCGCCAGAGGCAATGGCATTGCCAATCACTGTCTGCACTTGGTCATTGTACAAAGTCTCCTCATTGCCAAAAATTCCATGCAGCAGGTACAGCACAGGGTATTTCTGGCCGGAATGATACCCGGCGGGAAGGATTACCTTGGCCTTGCGGGTGGAGTTGGTGGCAGTGGAAACATACTGGATGTCCTCCACCTGCCCATAGTCCACGCCGTCTTTCCTTACCATATAATCAGCTGGGACGTTATAATCCGTGTCCTCGACATATTGGCTGACTGGGACCCAGGACGCCGAAGGGTCCGCCATAGCTTCTGGGCTTATGAAAGGCTCTGCCATGGATTTTGCCAGAGCTTCTGTGCCTGCCGAAGGAGCGGCCAGAGTTTCTGCGACTGTTGAAGTATTAGCCAAAGCTTCCTTATTTATAGGCGCGGCCTGGGCATCCCATGGGGCGATAGTGAATGTCAGCGCCAGGGATAGAGTAATGGAAACCCATTTTAGGAACGTTTTGTGCAACATGTTATGTGTCCTCCTTTCTGTTTTCCATATGTTTGAGATGTAAGGGAAAACGTAAAATCTGATGTGTTTTATTTTACCAGAAAATGCAGCCGGCGTCATTCCCATAAAGTAAAGATTCCGTGAGAAAGTGGCTGCTTTTTATGGGGGTAGGGCCACTTTTCCCCCACCCCATGAAAAGTAACGCCACCTCAAGTATTTTTTTGTATCATTTGCATATATAAATTGAAAATCCACCCATCCTTTGCTATAATATTTACAAATTAATGAGATTGATTTACAGCGATAAAATAATAGTTTGCACCAAAAGTTTTTTACAGGAATAAACCGCAGATTTCTTACATCATTTTCAATAAAAAGGAGGAAAAGCGAATGCTAAAAGATTGGAACGGCCTTGAAAAACCAGAGGCACAAGAATTGGACGAACGCCTGAAAGCAGCGAGGGCCAAGCTGGCCGTGCAGCAGATGCAGATCAAGGAACACAAGCTCCCTGTATTTGTCCTCTTCGAAGGATGGGGCGCCGCTGGCAAAGGCAGCGTGCTGGGGAAAGTAATCCTCAACATAGACCCCCGCTTCTTCAAAGTATTTACTATGGACATCCCCACGGAGGAGGAGAAGCGCAAGCCTTTTCTTTACCGTTATTTCGTCAAAATCCCAGAAGCCGGGAAGTTCTGCTTCTTGGATTCCGGCTGGATGGACGAGATTACCCGTGACTGCCTGCATGAGGACTTAAGCGATAAGGAATACAAAAAGCGCATTGACAGCGTAAAGCGTTTCGAACGCCAGCTGACGGACAATGGCTATCTGGTGATGAAATTTTTCTTCCATATCAGCCAAAAGGAGCAGCAGAAGCGTTTAAAGGGTCTGGAAGAGGATGAGAACACCAGCTGGCGCGTAAGCGAAAACGATATGTGGCAGAATATGCATTATGAAAAATGCCTGAAAGCCTATGACCGATACCTGAATGACACCAATGTCTCCACTTCCCCCTGGTACATCGTGGATGCCAAGAGCAAGAAATGGGCGCAGCTGCAGGTGCTGGAAACCTTGGTCAGCGGCATTGACACTGCTTTGCAGAACCGCTCCATTGCCGTGCCGCTGCTGCAGAATGTCTTCCCGATGGAGAAGATGCCGAAATTATCCGAGATTTCCCTGGATAAATCCCTGACGCCTGAGGAGTACAAGAAGGAATTAAACGAGCTGCAGGCCAGGCTGGGCGTGCTGCACAACGAATTGTACCGCAGGAAGATTCCCGTTGTCATTGCCTATGAAGGCTGGGATGCAGCCGGTAAGGGCGGCAATATCAAGCGCATTACCGGGGCGCTGGATCCCAGGGGGTACGAAGTGCAGCCGATTGCAAGCCCAGAGCCGCATGAGAAAGCCCGCCATTACCTCTGGCGCTTCTGGAACCGCCTGCCCAAGACGGGGCATATTACGATTTTTGACCGCACCTGGTATGGACGGGTGATGGTGGAGCGCCTGGAAGGCTTCTGCAGTGAGAACGACTGGCAGAGGGCTTACAATGAAATCAATGAATTTGAAAAGGAGCTGTCAGACTGGGGAGCCATCCTTATCAAGTTCTGGGTGCAGATTGACAAGGAGGTGCAGCTGCAGCGTTTTACCGATCGCCAGAACACGCCGGAAAAGCAGTGGAAGATTACCGAAGAGGACTGGCGCAACCGCGAAAAATGGGACTATTACGAGACAGCTGTCAATGAAATGATGAAGAAGACGAGCACTACATTTGCCCCCTGGCATGTGCTGGAATCCAACGACAAAAAATATGCGCGGATTAAAGCCTTGAAGATTGTCATCCAAGAAATTGAGAAAAAGCTTCAGCTATAGTAGCTTGAAATTCTGTGTTTTTTATGCTATTATATTATCGTCATATGTCGATAATGGAGGTGGCAGAGAATGAAAGTAGTGATAGTGGGAGGCGTTGCGGGCGGAGCGACAGCCGCGGCGCGTATACGGAGGCTGGATGAGGATGCGCAGGTGATTGTTTTGGAGCGTTCTGGATATGTATCATATGCAAACTGCGGCCTTCCGTATTATGTTGGCGGTGTAATCCGCGACAAAGAAGAATTGACGCTGCAGACGCCAGAGAAGTTCCGGAAACGGTTTTGCGTTGAGGTTAGGACAAGGCATGAAGTGACGGCAATCGATCCGCTGGGGAAAAAAGTTACGGTCTGTGGGCTGGATACCGGGGAAGTATATGAAGAAAGTTATGATAAGCTTCTGCTCTCCCCTGGGGCAAAACCAGTAAAGCCAGATTTTCCCGGAATGGACAGCGACAGGCTGTTTACCTTGCGGACAGTGGAAGACACGCTGCATATCCGTGAATTTATGGAGCGGCAGGCTCCCAAAACAGCAGTTTTGGTCGGCGGCGGCTATATCGGGCTGGAAATGGCGGAAAATCTAATGGAAATGGGTGTTCAGGTTACGATTGTGCAGCGCCCGCATCAGCTTATGAATACGCTGGATTACGATATGGCCGCCTTTATCCATGCAAAAATGCGCGAACAAGGAGCCGTGCTTAAATTTGGGAGCAATGTGACCGGGTTTGGGGCACAGGATGGATTTGTAGAGGTTTATCTGCAAAACGAAGAACCGCTCCGTGCGGATATGGCAGTCCTTGCCATTGGCGTAAGCCCGGATACGGCTATTGCGGCGCAGGCCGGGATCCGTCTTGGAATCAAAGGCAGCATTGTGGTCAACGACAAGATGGAGACATCTGTGCCGGACATTTATGCGGTGGGGGACGCCGTCCAGGTCCGCCATAGCGTATCTGGTAGGGACGCGCTTATTTCCCTTGCCGGGCCGGCCAATAAACAGGGGCGTATCGCGGCGGATAATATTTGCGGCGGCGACAGCCGCTACCAAGGCTCCATGGGGTCTTCCGTAATCAAAATATTTGACATGACTGCAGCCAGCACGGGGCTGACGGAGAAAACGGCAGAGGCGGCTGGGATATCTTATGATAAGATTGTTCTGTTTCCGCTGTCCCATGCAGAATATTATCCTGGCGCCAGGGCAATGGCGATGAAGGTGATTTTTGAAAAAGACACCCTCCGCCTTCTGGGGGCGCAGATTATAGGTTACGATGGGGCGGATAAGCGCCTGGATGTTTTGGCTGCGGCTATCCATGCGGGCATGAGGGCGGATCTCTTGAAAGACTTGGATCTTGCTTATGCGCCGCCATACTCATCCGCCAAAGATCCAGTGAATATGGCAGGGTTTCTGGTTGAGAATCTAGTATCTGGAAAAATAAAGCAGTTCCATTGGCATGAGGTGCCAGGGCTCCCAAGGGACGGCAGTGTGTTCCTGCTTGATGTTAGGACCGAAGAGGAATACAAAAGAGGCCATGTGGACGGTTTCATCAATATTCCGCTTGACCAGCTCAGGGAACGGCTCGGGGAGATAGATATCCAGAAGCAGGTATATCTCATGTGCCAGTCCGGGCTGAGAAGTTATCTTGCCAGCCGGATACTGAGCCAGAAAGGTTATGGCTGCCGCCATCTTTCCGGGGGATACGGGTTTTATAATACCGTAACCAGTGAAAAATGTTTCCAGCCGTTTTCGCATCCATGCGGGGCGGAAAAACAGGATCTGGCAGAGAAGAAAAGAGAGAAGGATCCCTGCATGGGAACCCAGACGGAAAAGGATCTGGAGGCTGCGTCAGCCAGGGAATCCTATTTTTCTTGATAGTATTGCTCTCCAAGTCTCGTTATAGCACCGCTGCGCCTGGGAAGTGGGGGGATGGACGCCCTGGTGTTGGAGTCGGCAAGCGGCTGTGTACTGGCATGGAAAAAGAAAATATGGGTGGGAAAACTGCTGTAAGATAGCTGGCCTGGCTATCTTGCAGCAGTTTTTTCTATAACGAAGACTTGTGACGATAAATTGTAAACAGGAAAGCAGAGTTTTTACTAAGGGCGGGAGCGTTGCACAATATGCCCGATCCCAAAGACGCCAGAGATGGCTGCGTTTATTAGCGCGGCTGAAAAAATTGGCCAACAGCTTTTATCCTATTGACAAAATCGTCAAGAAAGGCGTATAATATAAAAAAGTTAGCGGCTACTAACATAAAGAGCCGCATTTTTTAAGGATATGAGTTAGTTTTTGCTAACTGCAATTAGGAAAGCAAGGAGGGCGTTGTCAACGAGGCTGTAAGGGATGCCTTTCAGGTAAAGAAAGTGACAAGTTCACATACAAAGAAGCAGACAGTCATAATTGCGGAAAAAGAGATCCCAGAACAGGAACTGAAAAATGTGGTTGCAAAAGTCAGTTTTCAGGAGGATATACCCTTCCTCTGGTATGGGAGCGTCTAACGGCACGCTGCGATAAATCGGAGGACATAAGGGAAAAAATGACGATTGCGGAGGTAAATTTATGATGATCCATAAAAGGCTGATCGGGACGGTCAGCGAAAGCAAAAAATACATAGCGGGCAACGTGGCGGCCCAATGGTGTTCCCTTGCGGCGAATATTGCCATGATGACGGCAGTGACAGGCCTGCTTGCTTCTCTTTTTTATAAAACGGCAGATAAAAACAGCGGGTTCCTTACGGCGGCTATAGCAGCGGCGGCAGTTATGATCCGTTTTACCTGCACGCTTCTTTCAAGCCGTATGGGGTATCTCTCATCAAAATCGGTAAAAAAAATACTGCGTGAAAAAATATATGAAAAACTTCTGCGGCTGGGCGCTTCTTACAATGGGCAGGTGAAAACATCGGAAGTGGTGCAGGTGGCGGTGGAGGGAGTGGAGCAGCTTGAAACCTATTTCGGGGCATATCTTCCGCAGTTTTTTTATGCAATGCTTGCCCCGCTCACATTGTTTATTTATTTGTGCTTTATCAATGTGCCGTCCGCTGTTGTACTGCTTGTATGTGTGCCGATGATACCTGTATCAATTGCGGCGGTGCAGACATGGGCGAAAAAACTGCTGTCAAAATACTGGGGACAGTACACGGCTTTGGGAGATACCTTTCTGGAAAACCTGCAGGGGCTCACCACCCTTAAAATCTACCAGGCGGACGGTTTTAAGAATGAGGAGATGAACCGTGAGGCGGAAAACTTCCGTAGAATCACCATGAAAGTCCTGACAATGCAGCTGAATTCGATCACGGTCATGGATCTGATTGCCTATGGGGGCGCAGCATTGGGGGTGATCATGGCGGCAGCGCAGTTCCGGGCAGGGAATGTGACGCTTTCGGGGTGCCTTTTGATTATCCTCCTTTCGGCGGATTTCTTTATCCCCATGCGGCAGCTTGGCAGTTTCTTTCATGTTGCAATGAACGGCATGGCGGCAAGCGACAAAATTTTCCGTCTGTTAGACCTGCCTGAAACAGAAGAGAAAACAGGATGCTTTCCAATGGACTGCGATATTGTCTGTACCGGACTGAGGTTTTCTTATGACGGCAATTCCTCCGATGGAGACACTTCCTCTAATGAAGGAAGGAAAATCCTGCATGGAATAGACATGGAGTTCCCGAAAGGGGGATTTGTTTCCATTGTGGGGGAGAGCGGATGCGGAAAGTCCACCGTGGCGGCGGTCCTCATGGGGAGGAACCGGGGATATGGCGGATCCGTGAAAATCGGCGGTAAAGAACTTTCAGATATAAGGGAAGCGGAGCTCATGAAAAACATCACCTATGTCAGCCATCAAAGCTACCTGTTCAAAGGCACCGTGAGGGAGAACCTTTGGATGGGGAAGCCGGATGCATCGGACAGGGAGCTGTGGGAGGTTTTAGGGCGGGTGAACCTGGCAGGCTTTCTGAAATCTGGGGACGGGCTTGATACATTCCTTACAGAGAAAGCCTCGAACCTGTCAGGAGGGCAGTGTCAGAGGCTTGCTCTGGCAAGGGCGCTGCTCCATGACAGCCCTGTGTATATTTTTGACGAAGCCACTTCCAATATTGATGTGGAGAGTGAGAACGACATTATGCGGGAAATCCATGCGCTGGCGGGGCATAAAACGGTGATTCTCATTTCCCACCGCCTTGCCAATGTGGCGGCTTCAGGCAACATCTATGTGATGGCTGCGGGAAACGTGGCAGAAAGCGGCAGCCATGAGGAACTGCTGGCGTGGGGTGGTATTTATGCAAAGCTGTGGAATACGCAGCAGAGCCTTGAAAATTATGGAAACGCCCAAAGGGCATACCTGGATGGCCATTCTGATGCTGCAAAGAGCCAGGTTAAAGGAAAGGATGGTATGGATCTATGAAAAGGAGGAGCGGATTTGCAGTCATGGCAAGGTTAGTATGCCTTGTGAAGCCCCTTGCGGGCTTTATGCTCCTGGCGGTGATCATGGGGCTTGCAGGCCATTTGTGCGCATCGTTTATCACGGTTTTCGGCGGATATGCCGTGCTTGGGCTGCTTGGTATTGATACGCCGTTGAGCTTGAAATGCATTTTTGCCTGCGTGCTTGTGTTTGCTGTGCTGCGGGCGGTTCTCCGGTATGCGGAGCAGTCCTGCAACCATTATATTGCGTTTAAGCTGCTTGCGCTGATCCGGGATAAGGTGTTCCTTGCATTACGGAAACTCTGCCCGGCAAAGCTGGAGGGCAGGGACAAAGGGAATCTGATCTCGGTCATTACGTCAGATATCGAGCTGCTGGAGGTTTTTTATGCACACACCATTTCCCCGGCGGCAATCGCATTTTTTTACACTGCCGTTATGTGCCTGTTTATCGGATCCTTCCACCCTGCGCTGGGAATTCTGGCGCTTCTGGCATATCTGGCAGTGGGAGTAGCAGTACCCATCATTATATCAAAATTAAGCGGAAGGGACGGGATGGAGTTCCGTGCCGGCTCAGGGGATTTAAGCGGATTCGTGCTTGACAGCCTGCGGGGGCTTTCCGAAACCATTCAGTATGGGCGGGGCAGGGAACGCCTGATGCAGATGAAGGAAAGGACGGATGCGCTTTCGGAAACGGAGAGGCGTTTGAAGCGTACCGCAGGGAGGAATATGGCGGTCACGAATACCATCATCCTTATATCTGATTTATGTATGCTGTCTGTATCTGCCATGCTGTATCAAAAGGCAGAGGTGGATTTTGCCGGGGTACTCGTTCCGGTCTTTGCCCTGTTTTCTTCTTTTGGCCCCGCCGTGGCGCTGGCGAATCTGGGAAGCACACTGCAGAATACCTTTGCAGCAGGTAACCGTGTGCTGGACATTTTAGACGAAACACCCGCAGTGGAGGAGGTGGCGGGCCGGGAAAAAACGGTTTTTGAAGGCGCCGCTGCAAAAAAGGTCAGCTTTTCCTATGGGGCGGAAAGCATTCTTGACGGTGTGTCTTT
Source organism: uncultured Lachnospiraceae bacterium (assembly GCA_910577785.1). Lineage (GTDB taxonomy): Bacteria > Bacillota > Clostridia > Lachnospirales > Lachnospiraceae > Petralouisia. Next base: position 131,296 of record CAJTNT010000002.1, read on the forward strand.
GGAAATTCCTAAAGGAAAGATTGTCGGAATCGTGGGAAAAAGCGGAAGCGGAAAATCCACGCTGTTAAAGCTGTTCATGCATTTTTGGGATGTGGGAAACGGGAGAGTGGAGATTTCTGGCAGGGATATTGCCGGGATCAACACGGCGGATTTGAGGGATATGGAAAGCTTCATGACGCAGGAAACGCATCTGTTTCATGACAGCATAAGGAGCAACCTGCGGATTGCGAGGCTGGATGCAACGGACGCTGAAATAGAAGCTGCCTGCCGCAAAGCCTCCATCCATGATTTTATCATGGGGCTGCCACAGGGGTATGATACGCCTGTGGGAGAGCTTGGGGATACGCTTTCTGGCGGGGAGAGGCAGCGGCTGGGGCTGGCAAGGGCATTCCTGCATGATGCGCCCCTCTTGCTCCTTGACGAGCCTACCAGCAACCTGGACAGCTTAAATGAGGCGGTCATCTTAAAATCCCTGTGGGAAGGGCAGGAAGGAAAAACAGCGCTGCTGGTGTCCCACAGGCAGTCCACGATGCGGATTGCTGACACCGTATATTCGGTAGAGAGCCTTTCGCGGACAGGAGGGAGGATGAGCTGATGCATAAGGATATTAGAGAAGCGACAAATGCCCGTTTATGGAAACAAAAACAATTGGAGATGTGTGATGAGACTTAAAAAAATACTATATGTGGTTTTAGGATGCGCTGGTGTTGCCTTGGGGGCATTGGGGGCGGTTCTCCCGCTTCTGCCCGCTTTCCCGTTCCTCCTGTTTGCAGCGTTTTGCTTTGCCAGGAGTTCAGAAAAGCTGAACCGCTGGTTTACCGGGACAAAATTATATAAGAATAATCTGGAAAGCTATGTAAAAGGAAAGGGCATGACGCGGAAAACGAAAGTCAAGATTATGGTGACAGTAACGCTTTTAATGTCAGTGGGCTTTCTCATGATGGATCAGGTTCCGGTGGGGAGGACTGTCCTTGCCTGTGTATGGGTATTCCATGTCCTTTACTTCATGCTGGGAGTTAGAACCATAAAGGCAGGGGAAGTTTTCGTAAAGCCAGAGGCGGAATGTGATGAGAATTGAAGAAAAACACGGTACGGCAAAAATTCTTAAATTTGTTTTGATTGTATTATGAGAATGAGTGGAGAATGCGGAGTTTTCGATTGTATTGGAGGAGCTCTTTGGAATCAGATTGGATTTCTGAAAGTGGAGTATAAAATTCTTCCGTTTACAAATACTATTTCCAGCAACGGAAAGTACAGTAAATGGAGGAAATATTTATATGAAAGCAACAGGTATTGTGAGAAGGATAGATGATCTGGGGAGGGTAGTAGTGCCAAAGGAAATCCGCCGTACCTTGCGGATACGGGAAGGCGACCCGCTGGAAATTTTTACCGACCGGGAGGGGGAAATCATCCTTAAGAAGTACTCCCCCATTGGGGAGTTGGGGCAGTTTGCCGGGCTGTATGCGGAGAGCCTTGCCCAGACCAGCGGCTGCTTGGTCTGCATTACGGATAAAGACCATGTGATTGCCGCCGCGGGCACCGGCAAAAAAGAATTTGACGGCAAGCCCATCAGCAAACAGCTGGAGCATGTGATTACCGACCGGGAAACCTTCTGTGCGCAAAAAGACGAAAAAGGATTTGTAAAAATCACCCTGGATGATGCCGGCGACTTCCAATCCCAGGTGGTTTCCACGATTATCTGCGAAGGGGATGCAATCGGATCGGTTGTTATGTACAATCGGGAAGAGGGAGCCAGTATGGGAGAGACTGAGAGCAAGCTGGCGAAAGTAGCAGCCGGTTTTTTGGGGAAACAGATGGAACAATAAATAAAGGCAGGCCAATTGGCCTGCCCTTTGCAATTATATCATATGTATGTAATTGGGAAACTATTCAATGCTGGAAGCCTTGCGGAACTGCACAGGCTCGACATATTGATCTAAGGAACGGAATTCGTATCCTTCCTCGGAGAGGTATTTCAGCACGGAGGGAAGGGCGGCCAGCGTAGCCTCCTTGCCGGAGCCGTCATGCATGAGGACGATCGGCAGTTCTACGGTTCCCACATGGGTGCAGATATTGTCAATGATATTCTGTGTCGTTGTCAGGTTGCTCCCGTCCCCAGAACTGACGCTCCAATCGAAATAGGTAAACCCGCGGCGCGTCATCTCTTTGATAATTTGATGCCCTACATAAGAAGAGCCGTTATTGCTCCCGCCCGGAAAACGGAATAGGGAAGGGGTATATCCGGTCTTTTCCTTTACCCAGTCATATACTTTTTCATAATCTGCCAGAAAGGCGTCTACGGAGCGGTAAATCTCATTGTAATTGTGGCTATAGGAATGAAGCGCCAGGACATGCCCGCGTTTTACGATTTCTGATAAATATTCCTCATATTCTTCATTGTTTTTCTGCACAACGAAGAACGTAGCCTTGGCATTGTATTCATCTAAAAGATCCAGTACTTTGGGCGTCAGGGGGGAGGGGCCGTCGTCAAAGGTTAGGTAAACGTATTTCGTGCCGACTTTCGGGGCGTCTTCTTTGGTGGCGGCATACAGATCTGGATAAGCATCCTGGCTGGGGTCATATTCCCAGGCTTCGCCGCCGTCTTCCCCGTCGGTATCTCCTTCCGTAAAGGAGTCAATCTGTTCCGACAGCTGGGAGATATAATCTTTCTGCCCTTCCATATATTCTTCCTGTTCTTTTAATTTGGAGGCATTGTCCTCTAACTGCGACATATTTTCCTTCAGCTGCACGGAGGCGGCTTCTAATTGGCTGTTGAGGCTGGAATTGCTTTCCTGCAGTTGGGCGGCCTGTGTTTCCAGTGTCTGGAAGCGGCTGTCAAGAACCGTGTATTGGTATCCCAGGGCAGCAAAGGCAGCCAGAAGGACGGTCGCTCCGGCGGCATAGATAAAAACCGTTTTTTTCTTCATCGTAACTCTCCTTCTGTATCGTATTGGTCTTGTAAGTTCCTAAGGATTCCGCAGGCCTGTGCAGTTACTGCATTGGCTGCATATATCCACTAAGCAGTATAACGAAAAGGGACGCCAAGGACAAGTGGTTAAAAAAATTTTAAGAATTTGTTTGGCCTTTTTGATAGACTCCCCTGCCGCCAGCCGTAATAATAAGTGTAGCAAAACAATTGCAGAACAATTCAGCGCCTTGCTGAATCGTTACCGTATAGCTGCGAAACAGGCCCGTGCACAGGACTGAAAAAGAGGATAAGGATGAAGATTGGAGAAAAGAATTACATTCAGCAATTACAATTGCATAACGAAAATGCGCTCCTATATGTAATCGACAAATATGGCGGCCTGCTGATGGCAGTTATCCGCAAGCATCTGTTCTGCCTGCCAGAGCGCCAGGAAGAATGCTTTGACGATGTACTGTTAAAGATCTGGCAAAATATTTCCGACTTTGATGAAAGCAAAAATACCTTTAAAAATTGGGCCGCTGCCATTGCAAGGTATCGCGCAATTGATTACCTGCGCCAGTACCAGAGGGAGTTACAGACCGTCAATATCGACGATACGATAATTCCCCAGGAGGATGCGCAGCTTGCCCAAATGATAGAACAAGAGATATCAGAAGAAGTGGAAAGAATGCTGGCATGCCTAAAGCCCGCTGACCGGGAGCTGTTCCTCAAACTGTATGTGGAGGAAAAGGACATGGATCAGGTCAGCAAGGAGACGGGCCTTAAGAAAGCGGTAATTTACAACCGCGTATCGCGTGGGAAACACAGGATCCGCAGACAGTTTCGGATAGAGCAAAGCCAGGCAAAAGGGATTTAGCCAGAGGGGCATGGAACGGAGGCAGGTATGGAAAAAAATATTTATGGGTTACTGAATGAGGTGAAAACGGACCTTACAGAATATGAAGCAGCGGAATTATCCTCCCAGGAATTGGAACAGCACAAACAACGGATTATAATGGAGGTAAAAAATATGGAACATAGATTTGGCAGGAAAGACAATTTTGAGCAGGCAGAGGGCAGAAGAAAGAGCAAAGTATGGACGAAGGCGGCAGGCGTGGCCGCAGCCTGTGTGATCGCAATCGGCGGAGTGGCCGCAGCAAACCCGGTTTTGGCCAAGGAACTTTTCAGTGATGTATTTGGTAAGTTAATCCAGAATGCCCAGGGTGAGAAATACGAGAAGGAAGATACAGAAATGTTTACCAAGCTTGGCGAGAATGCAACGGCAGTCCAGGCAGAGGTAGAAAGCCGCCAGGGCAGGGAAGGCTATTGTACGACAGTGGAAAACAACGGCGTTACGCTTTCCGTATCCGATGTCTACTGCGATGGCTATGTACTGTATTACACCGCCGTACTGGAGACGTCAGACGAGGGCCTGAGCCAGGCAGACGGCATTGTCATCGATGCCAAGGATGGGAAATGTTCCACGATTGCCCTGGATGGGACAGATACGGAAGGCTATAGTACCCGTGCATTTGAGAAGGCAGAGGATGGCACGTTCGTGGCAGTCCAGCGGCTTGACCTGATGAATCCGACCGATACAGAAATGCAAAGCGGGGTCTTTGAACTGGAAGGAAAAGAAACCATTGTCGTGGACTGGAGTATGTGGAACCTCAGCGGCTATCAGTGGGATCAGTGGGATGAGCAGGGAGAATATCTGTCCACTGGCAAGGTGGATGGCGAATGGCGCTTAAGGTTCCCTGTAACGATTGACAGGGCTGGCAATAAGGTATTTGATATCCAGAAGGAAGAGAATGGCATCACGGTCAAGAGCGGAACCAAGACCAAGGCTGGGCTGGTTGTGGAAGTGGATCTGCCAGATTTCCGCCAGGCGCCATACAACGATCCTTATAATGACCCGGATATTGCAATCTGTGACGCTGAGGGCAAGCCGCTCCAGTGGATGGGGCAGCAGGCAGACCTCCATGAGGACGGCACGTCTACTTGGAAGATTATGGTGCTGTACGATGGCCAGAAAGATTTGTCCTTCCAGGCGGTATCAAAGGATGAAGAGCCGGTGACATTCGCTGATATTGGGTTTGAAGTGCCGTAAGGCGAGATTTGGTTTCCGCAGGCTGTACACAGAGATCAGATAATATATTACAGGGAGCGTGCCAGAATGGATGGCACGCTCCCTATATATTACTCCGGCAACTCCTTAGAGCAGATCCTTATGGTTCTCTAGCATTTTGCTAATAACAGACTGGGTGTAGGCTCCAGAGAATTTCCGCTGGGCTTTGTCCAGATCCTTCAGATAGATAGGCTCCCCATATTCCACAATGACATGGCATCTGCGGATAAACGGCATGTGGCTCTCCCAGATATTATGGCTGTTGCTGATGGCAATGGGAATAATGGGGCATCCGCTTTTTTCTGCCATTTTCAGGCTTCCTTCCTTGAAGGGCATCATGCCGTCATCTGGGTGCGGGTTGCGGGTGCCTTCCGGGAAAATACAGATGGAAATGCCATTTTTAATCTTTTCAATCCCAGTTAGGATCATTTTCAGCCCCTCCTTCATATCGGAACGGTTGAGGAAAAGGCAATGCAGCCGTTTCATCCAGATAGAAAGCAACGGTACCTTTTCCATGGAATCCTTAGAGATATATCCTGTCAGGTTCGGACATCTGGAATAAGTAATGACAATGTCAAAATAGCTTTGGTGGTTCGGCACATAGAGTACGGCCTGGTCTTTTGGCACACGTTCTTCCCCAAGAACGGTGATGTCTGTACCGGCCAGGAATAGGATGACTTTAAACGCCCATTGCACCACCCGCAGGCTGCTGAGGTCGGCAGCATGGGGGTTGTATTTCCGTAAAATCCATTCCAGCCCCATAATCGGAACAGAAAGAATCAGAAATAAAATTAAGAAAACCGAAACAAGAATCAATCGTATCATAATATTTACCCTTCCTAATTTAAAGAATGCTGGAGACGCCATTAGTAACATTATACAAAGGAGATTGCAGAAATTCAATCATAAATGTTAGAAAAAATACATAGAATTTACGAAGTAATGGAACTAATGTAAGGACGCTGATATGGAGAAGAAAATAAGCCCCCGGAAAAAATATAAAGATGCTGGAACAGGGAAGGGAAACTGGCTTCTGGCATACTTGCTCTGCTGCGTCCTGTCTGCAAATTTGCTTTGCGGATGCGGACTTACAGAGACAGATACGAAAAAAGTCAAAGATGTGGAATACCAGATTTTAGGAGAGAAGGATATCCCGCAGGAATTTTTGGGGATAATAGAAGAAAAAAAGCAGACTGGTTTTAAACTGACCTACACGGATGAAGAATCTCTCTATATTGCTATTGGCTATGGGACGCAGGAGACGGGGGGATACAGCATCGCTGTGAACGATTGCTATCTGACGAAAAACGCCCTATACTTCGGCACTACCCTGATTGGCCCAATGAAAGGAGAAAAAATTAACCAGGTGAAATCCTATCCCTATATCGTTGTGCAGACAAAAAATTGGGAAAAAAATGTGGTATTTGAGTAACCTGGGAGATTACTTTTCACACCCGCGCCAATCATTCTGCGGATTGGCGTGGAACAAAACCGTGTAATTTAATAAAAAATTAGTAGGAAATTCCAAATAAATATGTTATAGTAAAAAAGGCATGGAAAAAATGCCTTTTTATTTTTGAGAAAAATGAATGGTTTTTGCAGAAAAGCTTATAATAAATGACATGTCATTTGGCAATCTTGCACTGATATTTTAACAGGGACTGGCACAGTTTCGTTCATATGGCATAAGATAAGCTAAAGAAAAACCTTTGATTTACAAATTGACAAAGTGTGATATAATAATACATAAGATTTTTGGTGTACAATCTTTGAACAATTAATTGACAAGAGAGGAAATTGGCAGTGATACGCAAGGACATACGTTTCTGATGGGTGATAGGGCAGATGATTTGACTTGCGGGTATACAATGGCTTCTCATACGAATAAAGGCATAGAGGTGCAATATGGAACAGTATGTGATTAAAGGCGGCAGTCCGTTAGTTGGAGAAGTAGAGATCAGCGGTGCAAAGAATGCGGCGCTGGCTATCCTGGCAGCAGCGATTATGACGGATGAGACGGTAACCATAGATAACTTACCCGATGTACGGGATATTAATGCTTTGCTCCAAGCCATGGGCGATATTGGAGCCAAGATTGATAGGATAGACGCACACACTGTAAAAATAAATGGCTCATTTGTAAAGGATATCCCGGTAGACTACGATTCTATGAAAAAAATTAGGGCGTCCTATTACCTCCTGGGCTCCCTGTTAGGGAAATATAAAAGGGCGGAAGTAACGCTCCCCGGCGGCTGTAATATCGGCAGCCGTCCAATGGATCTCCATTTGAAGGGGTTCCGGGCGCTGGGTGCGCATGTGGAGATACGCAACGGCGCAGTGGCCGCAGAGGCGGAGCATTTAAGAGGGAACCATATCTTTCTGGATAAGGTTTCCGTAGGGGCTACGATTAATATTATGATGGCCGCCGCCATGGCAGAAGGCAAGACGACCATTGAAAATGCGGCAAGGGAACCGCATGTGGTGGACGTGGCCAATTTCCTTAACAGCATGGGAGCGAATATCAGGGGCGCCGGGACAGACGTCATCCGCATTGTGGGCGTGGAACGCCTCCATAAGACAGAGTATTCTGTAATTCCTGATCAGATTGAGGCAGGCACCTTTATGTTTGCGGCGGCGGCTACCAAGGGGGACGTCACTGTGAAGAATGTAATCCCCAAGCATCTGGAGGCTACTACGGCGAAGCTGCTGGAGGCAGGCTGTGAAGTAGAAGAATTAGATGATGCCGTACGGGTCGTGGCCTCAAAGCCCCTGCGCCATATGCAGGTGACGACATTGCCCTATCCGGGATTTCCGACGGATATGCAGCCCCAGATGGCAGTTGTCCTGGGAATAGCCCAGGGCACGAGTACGGTGACGGAGAGCATATTTGAGAACCGCTTCAAATATGTGGATGAACTGACCCGTATGGGGGCTGATATCAAGGTGGAGAGCAATATTGCCATTATCAATGGCGTGAAAGGGTATACGGGAGCCAGGGTTAGTGCGCCAGATCTGCGCGCTGGGGCGGCTCTGGTGATCGCAGGCCTTTCCGCAGAGGGGATTACGGTGATAGACGATATCCATTTTATACAGAGGGGATACGAGGCTTTTGAACAGAAGCTGGAAAGCCTGGGGGCGCAGATTGAGCGTATAACGTCAGAGAAGGAAATCCAGAAATTTCATTTAAAAGTAAGCTAGTATCGGGTATGTGCTGGCAGAAGCGGCACGCAGACAGTTCCAAGATCCTTGGTACGGGAACAGCGAAACCGTGGAACCGTTATGTATATTATTTCATAAAGTGGGCATGGTAATAGAAAATTGCAAAAACGCATGATTCTATGAAGGAGGAGAGAGCATGTTATATCCAATCTTGACGCCAGCCCGCTTTTTTAGTGACCTCAGCGGTGTATGGGATTTTAAATTAGACAATGGCAGGGGCTTTTCTGAGGAATGGTACGCAAGGCCGTTGGAGGAGCCGATGGCAATGCCGGTGCCGGCTTCTTACAACGACCTCAAAGAAGGGATAGACTTCCGTGACCATTATGGATGGGTGTTTTACCAGCGCAAAGTTTCCCTGCCCTCCTCTCTGAAAGGGCAGCGGATTGTGCTGCGCTGTGACGCTGTGACCCACCATGCGCGGGTGTATTTGGGGAAGGAAATGATTTGCGAGCATAAGGGGGGCTTCCTGCCCTTTGAGGTGGAATTGGACGGGAGGATTACAGAAGGGGAGCAGCTGCTGACGATTGCAGTCAATAATGTGATTGATTATACGACCCTGCCCGTGGGCGGCAAGGCAGATATGCTCAGCGGCATGGTCGGCAATATGGGCGCGGGGGCAGAAGGGCGGAAGCCCCAGAACCATCCGAATTTTGACTTTTTTAACTATTGCGGGATTACCCGGCCAGTGAGAATCTATACTACGCCCCAGGATTATATCGCTGATATTTCCCTGGTGCCGGAAGTACAGGACGGGCATGCTTTCCTGCATTATGAAGTGCAGGCCAAAGGAAACGGGGAATGCAAGGTAGAGGCTTATGACTGCTGTGGCCGCAAGGTAGCGGAGCAGCCAGGCTTAAAAGGGAAGCTGCTGATTCAGGATGTCATCCTCTGGCAGCCGCTGAAGCCCTACCTCTATGATATCCGGGTAACTTTTGGCGAGGATGAGTATACCCTGCCCTATGGGGTGCGCACCGTCCAGGTGGAAGGCAGCCAGTTCCTGATTAATGGCCGTCCCTTCTATTTTAAGGGCTACGGGAAGCATGAGGACACCTTCCCCAATGGCCGCGGCATCAACCTGCCGATGAACACCAAGGACATTTCGCTGATGAAATGGCAGGGCGCCAACAGCTTCCGTACCAGCCATTATCCATACAGCGAAGAGATGATGCGTCTCTGCGACCGGGAAGGGATTGTAGTGATTGATGAGACGACAGCGGTGGGCGTGAACCTGCAGTTCGGCGGCGGCGCCAACTTTGGAGGGGAGAAGGTAGGGACGTTCGACCCACAGCATGGCGTCAAGACACAGGAACACCATCAGGAGGTGATCCGCGACCTGATTGCCAGGGATAAGAACTATGCCTGCGTCGTGATGTGGAGCATTGCCAATGAGCCAGATTCAGCGGCAGAGGGCGCATATGAGTACTTTAAGCCGCTTTTCGGCCTGGCCAGGGATCAGGATCCACAGAAGCGCCCCTGCACTCTGGTAAGCGTGCAGATGCCGGATCCTAAGAAGGACTGTTCTGTGAAGCTGAGCGATGTCATCTGCCTGAACCGCTATTATGGATGGTATTTTGGCGGGCCGGATCTGGAAGGCCCGGAAATGGCGCTGCGCAAAGAGCTGGATTTCTGGAATGAGGTTGGGAAGCCGGTGATTTTTACGGAATATGGAGCGGATACAGTGCAGGGCCTGCACGATACGACCCCTGTCATGTATACGGAAGAATATCAGGTGGATTATTACAAGATGAACCATCGGGTATTTGACGATTATGGTATTGTGGTGGGGGAACAGGCCTGGAACTTTGCCGATTTCGCTACCAGCCAAAGCCTGCTGCGGGTGCAGGGCAACAAAAAGGGTATCTTTACCCGTGACAGGAAGCCCAAGCTTGCCGCCCATTATTTCCGTGGGCGCTGGCAGGATATCCCGGATTTCGGCTATAAGCAGTGAGGGAATGGCCATACGAACCGCTGCGGAAGTGGGGAAGCTTGGGCAGAAATGCACTCCCACTCCGCTGCGGATGGAAGGCGGAATCCTGCACGAATGACCGGTACTTTTTTACGGCCCGCAGTACTTACAGGAAGGTGGATTTCTTTGTAGCTGTTTTTCCCAGGTTTTGGCCAGCTGTGCTTGCAGGAAAGTACGCAGCGGTTTCAAATCTTGCCGGATATCCCAGGCCTCCAATGCCTCGTAATATTCCTTTCGGTCTTCTTCAAAGATGGTAATGGGGGGATGGTTATGGAGGACGAGGAAATAATTCATAGCCAGCCGCCCGGTACGGCCATTCCCATCAGCGAAGGGGTGAATATTTTCAAATTTAGCATGAAAGTATGCGGCGGCTGTTAAGGCCTGTTCTTTAGGGAAATCTTCGAATTCCGCTAACAGTTCGGCCATTTCCTCTGCCACATTTTCGGACGGCGCCCCAACCTCTTCCCGTCCTGTTGCGTAATCATGCTGTTTATACTTCCCGGGTCGTTCCCCTAACTGGTATCGTCTAGTGTCATACGTGTTCTGGGTCAGCGTTTGCTGCAGTGCTTTGACAAAGCCCTCGTCTAAGGAGCGTTTTTTGCCAAAACTGTCTAGAAATAGTTCATAGGCATTTTTTTCATTTCTAATTTCAAACAGGGTGCGCAGATCTCCGGTGTAAGAAGTTACGCCGTCATGCTCGAAAATCTCCCGTGTGTCGTGGTAAGTAATCCTGTCATTTTCTAGCTTCCCAGAATGATATGCAAACATAATGCGGTGTCCTTCCAAGGCCTGTGCCAGCTCTGCATCTGTGGTAATGCCTTTGCTTTGCCAGAAAGCAATCACTTCCTTATAATCTGCCATAGAAAATCCTCCAATCTTTTCTTCCAAATATCAGTTTGGGTAAGCTGCCCCATTTGGGTTGCTATTCCTAAATAACGTTATATAAGATAGTATATCGGATATGCTGGTGGTTTTCAATGCCAATCTTTTACTTAGGAACAGAGAATGTAACACTTTTGTTACTATTCACGGCCTGGGGGCCGCTCATAGTAACGATTTGGGGCGATATTTAGAGTTTTGCTACGCAAAAATCGCCCCTCACTCCTGAATCATGT
>CAJTNT010000003.1:0-417 GCA_910577785.1 uncultured Lachnospiraceae bacterium
CCTGCTGACAGATATTACATACCTTCCATACAATGGGATCTTTGCGTATCTGTCAACGGTATTGGATGCATTCACAAAGCAGGTTCTGGCGTATGTCACCAGCCCTTCTCTGGAAGTTGATTTTGTCCTGGAAACCGTGGATATCCTTATCCGGGACCATGGGGCGGAGCTTAGGACCAGAACGCTGCTCCACAGCGACCAGGGATGCCATTATACAAGCTATAGCTATATAGATATATTGAAAGACAGCAGCCTGCGGCAGTCCATGTCAAGGAAAGGGAACTGCTGGGACAATGCCCCGCAGGAAAGTTTCTTCGGCCATATGAAGGACGAGATTGATATTTCGGGATGCCAGGCATTTGATGAAGTAAAGGCAGTAATAGATGACTGGATGGATTACTATAATAACGAACGTTA
>CAJTNT010000003.1:427-134364 GCA_910577785.1 uncultured Lachnospiraceae bacterium
GTTACCAGTGGCAGCTCGCCCGCCTGTCACCAAATGAGTATTACCAATACATACAGACAGGCGTATACCCACTGCCGGTGGATAACATCCCATCCATTCCGGAATTCGAAGAACCAGAAGACAACTGAATAACACACCTATGGACAGGAGATATGACTCCCTGTCCATGGGGTCAAAAAATTTGTCCTTGACAAAGGGTACAGTTTAGTTGGGCAAGGATCATAATATTTTAGAAATAGCGGATGATTTCAAGTTTATAATTAGTAAAGGGTTGGGAATTAGTTTTCATAATATTGCAATGGTGGGAAGCGGGAAATTGGGGTATAGCCTTTCTCCCGCTCCTGATAAATGCTTAAAAAGATTTAATAATGATGAAAAAATAAGAAATATTTCGGATATTGATGTTGCAGTTATTTCAGACAAGCTATTTCATACATATTGGGATATATTAAGAAACTCCTATAGAACGGCCTATAGTGCTTACTACGATTATATACCTGGTGAAATTTATAGGGGGTACATTAATGAAAAAAATTTGTTGGAAATAGGTGGCTGTAGAAAGAAATGGAAACAAAATGCAATGAAAGTAAAAAAGGAATTATTTAATGAGTTGTATATTAAGCATGAAGTTACATTCCGTTTGTATCGGAGTTGGGAGGATTTCGAACAATATAATATCCAATCAATTAGAAAAATAAAAAGGAGGATTGCAGATGGCGCTACCATTTAACAGGAACACAAAAACAATTTCAGTTATTTATGAAGATTTTACAAGGGGAAGGTTAGTAGTGGATTCTTCTTATCAGAGAAGAAGTGTCTGGAATATTCAAGATAAAGTAAGGCTGATAGAAACAATTTTATTAGATTTGATTATTCCAGAAGTGTTTTTTTGGCCAGCGGCAATTGATGCTGAATCAGGTAAGACGTATGAGCATATTGTGGATGGGCAGCAGCGTTTGAATGCCATTATTGAATTTATCAGCGGACGAGATGATAAAGATGATGTATTTATTTTAGCAAATAAATATTTATTAAATGACGATATTAAGGAAAGATGTGGAAATAAATCTTTTGCAGAATTAGGGGAAGAAGATAAAAAAAGAATATGGAGATATCAGATATCGGTTGTTGAAATAGACGCATCTTTTAAAAAAGCAGATATTACACAAATGTTTTACCGTCTAAATCTGACAAATTACAGCTTAAACGCACAAGAGAAAAGAAATAGCCAAGAGAGTGCTTTTGGTGATGCGGCAGAGGCTCTTTCAACGTTAGATTTTTGGAAGGAATGTAAGGTATTTAGTTCTGTAGATGCAAAAAGAATGAGAGATATCGAATACTGCTGTTCCATATATATTTTGGCGAATGAAGGGGTTGTGGATCAGACAAACAGTAAAATAATCAATACTTATTATGATGATTATGAAGTAGAGTTTGATAGCGATAAAACATTGTTTAAGAAAATTGATAAGGCCATAGATACAATCAGCAGATTGCGGGATAAAACGACACAGACATTTATATCCAAAAAGGCGCAGATGTATACTCTTTTTAGTCTTATGTTTAAATTATATGATAATCAGATTGCTTATACCGATGAATTGTTTGAAAGGTTTAAGTTGTTTGTCTCAGCATATAATTGCTTCAGGAATGAGTTTAACATTGAGTTTCGGGATGGTGCGCTGCAAAAATTGAATGAGGATATAAATAAATATAAATTGGCTTCCTCTGAAGGAATTAATAAAATTGGCAATCGAGTGATTCGTCTGGAAATAATATATAAAATCTGTGTGGAAGGGGATGTATCAATAAAAAGAAATTTAAAGGAATTAGAAAAAATATACAAGGCACAGGATGAAGGAGATAAAATTAAATTTATAGCATTTGATGAGGAAGATTTTACAGATATGAGTGAATTGGAATAAAAATTGTTTTAGTGTTCTATGGAATGCCGTTGTTTCATCGGTGTGCCAGTATACAGCTGCATGAAGGATTATACCGCTTTGCGGCTGTAGCTGGTGCGATGCTTATGGCAAATTCCATCCGTTGTGAGTAAATTTGCTTAAAGGAAGAATATTGTATTAGAAATGGAGAAAAGCCATGTTACATACCAAACAGCCTTCTATCAGGCATGCGTCTTCCGCGACCAAGGACATGACTGTGGGAAGCCCTTATGCCCTTATGGTCGGCTTCGCCCTGCCTACTTTCTTAAGCCAGGTATTCCAGCAGCTTTATAATACGGCGGACGCCTTTATCGTAGGACGTTATCTGGGCACCAATGCCCTGGCCGCCGTCACCTCGTCCGGCACGCTGATTTTCCTGCTGGTAAGCCTTTTTATGGGGATTGCCATGGGCGGCGGCATTGTCATTTCCCGATATTTTGGCGCCGGGGACGCCCCGCGGGTCTCGGCGGCAATCCACACAATGATGGCCTTCGGCCTTGCCAGCGGGGTGATTCTGATGGTGGTCGGCGTTGCCTTTACCCCCACGTTGCTGCAGTGGATGCAGACAGACCCGGAGGTAATGCCAGAAGCCGTAGAGTATTTCCGCTATTATTTCCTGGGCGCGCTTGCCATGGTGATGTATAACGTCTGCCGCAGCATTATGAATGCGCTCGGTGACAGCAGGCGTCCTCTGTATTACCTTATTTTTTCGTCGGTTGTCAATATCGTGCTGGATATCCTGTTTATTGGGATCTTCCAGTGGGGCGTTTGGTCTGCCGCGGCGGCCACGGTAATCTCCCAGGCAGCCAGCGTCGTCCTCTGCATGGCGCACCTGCTGCGCAAAGGCAATATCTATACCATAGAGCTGCGCAAAATCCGTTTTCAGAGGGACTTATTAATAGAAATCCTGCGTTATGGCCTGCCCTCTGGCGTACAGAATTCCGTGATTGCCTTTGCCAATGTTATTGTGCAGTCCCAGATCAATTCCTTCGGCAAGCTGGCGATGGCTTCCTATGGCGTCCATGCCAAGATTGAAGGCTTCGCCTTCCTGCCGATTACCAGTTTCAACATGGCCAGTACCACCTTTGTCAGCCAGAACCTGGGAGCCAAGGAATATGGGCGGGCCAAGAAAGGCGCGCGCTTTGCCATCCTCTCCGCAGTACTCCTGGCAGAGGCAATCGGGGCGTGCTATTATGTGTTTGCCCCGCAGTGCATCGGCTTTTTTGACAGCAATCCGGGCGTAATTGCCCTTGGCGTGCGGCAGGCAAGGACGGTGGCGCTGTTTTATTTCCTGCTGGCTTATTCCCATTCTATCGCCGCCATCTGCCGTGGCGCGGGCAAAGCATTTGCGCCGATGTTCATTATGCTCTCCATCTGGTGCGTGCTGCGGATCAGTTACATTGCAGCCGTGATGTGCCTGAGCGGCGAGATTGGCTATATTTACTGGGCCTACCCGCTGACCTGGGGCATCAGCTCCGTGCTGTACTTCATCTATTACCTGCGTTCTGACTGGGTGCATGGGTTTGAGAAGGCGGCGAAGGCATAGATACTGTGAACGGAGTGAACAGCAACAAGGTATAAGGAAATATGCCTTGTTAATTACAAAAATAGTTGTAATATGATTTACTTTTTGATATAATAGTGCAATATTCGGAACGATTCAGCATTTCTGCCTACCTTATACATGCTACAAGAGCTGGCAAGGAGCTGCAGGGGATGCAGAATATTTTTCGAAAAGATTCTTTGCACATCAGCAAGTGGCGGGGAAAAGACATGACAACACAAGGTGAGGAAGAGCATATGGTCAGAGTGGTGATAATCGGCGGCGGCGCAGCTGGGATGATGGCGGCCTGCCAGGCTGCCGCCAAAGGGCACAGGGTAATCCTGCTGGAAAAAAATGAAAAATTGGGCAAGAAGCTCTATATCACTGGAAAGGGCAGGTGCAACCTGACCAATGCCTGCGACACGGAAGCCTTGTTTAAGCATGTCATGCGGAACAGGAAGTTCTTGTATGCCGCGTTCTATGGATATAGCAACTACCAGGCCATAGATTTTTTTGAAAGCCATGGGCTGGCCACGAAGATTGAGCGGGGAGACCGCGTATTCCCACAGTCGGATCATTCATCCGACGTGATACGCACCCTGCAGCGCACATTGCAGGAACTGGGGGTGGAGGTAAGGCTCCATACCCCAGTGCAGGAAGTCCTGGAAGCCCCGGGACAGCCGGGCGGTGCAAGGCGCGTTCGGGGCGTGGTGCTTAAGGATGGGAGGGTGATAGAGGCAGATGCTGTGATGATTGCGACCGGGGGATGCTCTTATGCATCCACGGGCTCGACTGGCGACGGTTACCGTTTTGCGGAGCGCCTGGGCCATACGGTGACGGAGCGCTGCCCGTCCCTGGTGCCGTTTGAGGCGGCGGAGGGCTGGGTAAAGGAACTGCAGGGCTTGTCTCTTCGGAATGTCACAGTCTGTATACGAAAAGAGAAGAAGGCGCTGTTCGAGGAATTTGGGGAAATGCTGTTCACCCATTATGGCGTGAGCGGCCCCTTATTCCTGAGCGCCAGCAGCGTGGTGAATGATTATATGCACCAGATGCCGCTGTCTGCGGAAATTGACTTAAAACCTGCATTGTCAAAGGAACAGCTGGACAAGCGGGTATTGCGGGACTTTGAAGAAAACAAGAACCGCCAGTTCAAAAATGCGCTGCAGAAGCTGTTTCCCGCAAAGCTGATTCCAGTGATGGTAGCTTTAAGCGGGATCCATGCGGACAAAAAGGTAAATGAGATTACCAAAGAGGAGAGGGGGAGGTTTGTAAGCCTGATCAAGGCCTTCCCTATTACGCTGTCACGGTTCCGCGGATTTGACGAGGCGATTATCACCCGCGGCGGCGTGCAGGTGAAGGAGGTGAACCCTTCTACGATGGAGTCCAAGCTGGTAGGGGGCCTGTATTTTGCAGGGGAAGTCCTTGACCTGGATGCCTTGACCGGCGGGTTCAACCTGCAGATTGCCTGGTCTACCGGGTATTTGGCCGGCGACAGCGTATAAGGCTATCATTCAGATGGAGGAGATTTATGGCGTTTAATATAGCAATTGACGGGCCGGCGGGCGCAGGGAAGAGTACGATTGCCCGTATGGCGGCAGCGAGGCTGTCTTATCTCTATGTAGATACAGGAGCCATGTACCGGGCGATGGCGCTGTTTTTCCTGCGGGAAGGGATTGCTGCTGAGGATGAGGCGGCTATCAGCGCGGCCTGTGACAGGATTACCGTCACCCTGTCCAACGAAGGCGGGGAGCAGCAGGTATTTCTTAATGGAGAGAATGTAAATGGCTATATCCGCACAGAGGAAGTAGGCAGAATGACCTCTGCCACCAGCGTTTACCGCAAGGTAAGGGAAAAGCTGACGCAGCTCCAGAGGGAACTGGCCCGCACCACGGATCTGATTATGGATGGACGGGATATCGGCACCTGCGTGCTGCCAGAGGCACAGGTCAAGGTCTACCTGACAGCCAGCGTGGAGACAAGGGCAAAGCGAAGGTTCCTCGAGCTTCAGGAACGGGGCACAGCCTGCGATCTGCAGGAAATTGAGGAAGGCATCCGCCAGCGGGACGCACAGGACATGGGCAGGGAGATTTCGCCCCTGCGGCAGGCGCAAGACGCCGTGTTGGTGGACAGTTCCCATATGTCCATTGAGGAAGTTGTGGATGCTATCTTGGGGCTGGTAGAGGAAAAGAGGAAGCAGCCGCCAAAGAAGAAAATGATCCTCGCTAGGACAGCCGGGTTCTGTTTTGGCGTCCGGCGGGCAGTGGAGACAGCCTGTCAGCAGGCAGCGCGGCAGAAAGGTAAGATTTACACCTATGGGCCGATTATCCACAATGAAAAAGTAGTGGATGACTTAAAGGCCAAGGGCGTGGATATGGTAAATACCCTGGAAGAACTGAAGGGCTGTAAGGATGGGACGGTGATTATCCGTTCCCATGGCGTGGGCAAGGCAATTTATGATCTGCTGGAAGAAGAGCAGATTCCCTATGTGGACGCCACCTGTCCCTTTGTGCTCAAAATCCACCGTCTGGTGGAGCGGTACAGCAGGCAGGGCTTCCATGTGGTAATTATTGGCAACAGCGACCACCCAGAAGTGGAGGGGATCCAGGGCTGGTGCGCCGGTGTGCAGGCGGCTACGGTGATTTCCAAACGGGAGGAAGCCGAGGATTTTGCCCTTGATGAGGGCAAAAAAGTATGTATTGTATCCCAAACGACATTTCACAACAAGAAATTTAAAGAATTAGTTGAAATTATCCGAAAAAAGAGGTATGATATAATTGTTTTAAATACGATTTGCAGCGCGACCCACGAGCGGCAGGAAGAGGCGAGGAGAATTGCCCGCAAGGTGGACGCGATGTTGGTGATTGGCGGGAAGAACAGTTCCAACACGCAAAAGCTATTTGAAATATGTAACAAAGAGTGTAAAAATACTTGCTATCTACAGACACAAGATGATTTGGATATGTCTAAATTGGAGTCCATTAATAGCGTAGGTATTACCGCAGGGGCTTCTACCCCTAATGAAATTATTGAGGAGGTTCAAAAAAAGATGTCGGAAATGAGTTTTGAACAAATGTTAGATGAGTCATTTAAAACAATAAGGAATGGAGAGGTAGTCGAAGGTACCGTTATTGATGTGAAACCAGACGAGATCATCTTGAATATTGGCTACAAATCAGATGGAATAATTACCCGTACCGAGTACACCAACGAGCCAAATGTCGACCTGACTACTGTAGTATCCATGGGCGATACCATGGAGGCCAAAGTCCTCAAAGTAAATGACGGAGAGGGACAGGTGATCCTGACTTACAAGCGCCTCGCAGCTGAGAAGGGAAGCAAGAAGTTAGAAGAAGCATTCAATGCCCAGGAAGTGATGAAGGCCAAGGTAACCCAGGTATTGGACGGCGGCCTTGGTGTTGTTGTTGATGAGACGAGGATTTTCATCCCTGCCAGCCTGGTATCCGATACATACGAGAAGGATCTGGGCAAGTACAAGGATCAGGAAATTGAGTTTGTGATTACAGAGTTCAATCCCCGCAGGAGGCGGATTATCGGCGACCGCAAGCAGCTTCTGGTGGCACGCAAGGAAGAACTGCAGAGAGCCCTCTTTGAGCGGATTAATGTGGGCGACGTGTTAGAAGGCACGGTCAAGAACGTGACGGATTTCGGCGCATTTATTGATTTGGGCGGCGCAGACGGCCTGCTCCATATTTCTGAGATGTCTTGGGGCAGGGTAGAGAACCCCAAGAAAGTATTTAAGGTTGGCCAGGTTGTAAAGGTATTTATTAAAGATATCAAAGAGAAGAAGATTGCCCTGAGCATGAAGTTTGAGGATGAGAATCCATGGAATGACGCATCCACGAAATATGCGGCAGGAAATATCGTAAACGGCGTCGTGGCAAGGATGACCGACTTTGGCGCGTTCGTTGAGCTGGCTCCAGGCGTGGACGCATTGCTCCATGTTTCCCAGATTTCCAGGGAACATGTGGACAAGCCGGCAGACGTATTGAAGATTGGGCAGGAAATAGAAGCAAAAATTGTTGATTTCAATGAAGAAGAGAAGAAAATCAGCCTGAGCATCAAGGCATTGCTGTCTGCAAGGGAAGCAGCAGCCCGTGCGGCGGCTGAAGCAGAAGAGGCAGAAGCTGTAGCGCCTGCAGAAGAAGCAGAAGCCTCCGATGAGGCTGTAACTTCTGAGGCATCCGCAGAAGAAGCCTAATCTGAAAACGGCTAAGCCAGAGCTTCCAAATGGAAGAGGCTGAAAATTTATCCTGTGCGAAAGGGTACGGCAATTCGTGTGGGTGATATTATATTCCGGGCTGGCTCCTGTGCAAAGGGGCCAGCCTTGGGGAAAGATAGGGGTAGGTATGCTGAATGGGTATGAAGAGTTCAAGAAGGATGTTTTGAAGCTGACGGGCATAGACTTAAGCGCCTATCGGGAAGAGCAGATGAAGCGGCGGATTGACACCCTGATTGCCCGCAATGGGATTAATAGTTATACTGCGTATGTGGCCTTGCTCAAGAGGGACAAGGAGAAATTTGAGCAGTTTGTAAATTTTCTGACCATCAACGTATCTGAGTTCTACCGAAACCCAGCGCAGTGGGACGTTCTGGAGAAGGAGGTCTTTCCGGCGTTAATCCATAGGTTTGGGAGATCCCTGCGGATTTGGAGCGCAGCGTGTTCTACGGGGGACGAGCCCTATTCCTTGGTTATGGCTCTGTCGAAGTATCTGCCATTGGTTAATATCCGGGTCATTGCCACAGATATTGACCACCAAGTATTAAATAAGGCCCGGATGGGCCTGTACAGCGAGAAGAGCATTGTTTCCGTGCCGCAGGAATTTAAGAATAGGTACTTCCGGAAGGCAGGGAACGGATTTCAGATTTCGGAGGAGATCAAACGCCAGGTGGAATTTCGGGAACATAACCTGCTGCGTGATATGTATCCAACGGGATGCCATTTGATTGTCTGCAGGAATGTGATGATTTATTTTACGGAAGAAACGAGGGACGCGATTAATCAGAAGTTCAGCGCCTCTTTGGTACGGGGCGGGATTCTGTTTATTGGAAGCGCCGAACAGATTATTAATTATAAGCAGCTTGGCTTCCAGAGGAAGAAGTCTTTTTTCTTTCAGAGGGAGTGAGGAATGCGCCTTTCTCCAGAGATATAAGAAGGGAAGGATGTTAGGAATAGGGAGGGCTGTGGGAGCCTTAGGAGGAATAGATGTGTGGATGGGATAAAGCCTATAAAAGCACGTCTATTTTTTGTGGCCTTTTCTAAGGGGATGGCCGTACGAACCGCTAAAGCATTTATTTTAATAGCCATTGCAGCAGGTGCCGTGCATAGCTGTCCCAGGCTTTCGGCGTTTCTGTAAATGGGCTGTCCAATTCAAAATAGGCAGGCCTGGCATGGCGGCCTGCCCGGAAGCAGGGCTGGAACAATTCCTGGTACTGGGGCAGGAAACAGCCCGTTTTGCGGGTATAGCAGGTGGCGGCAGTTGCCTGCCTGCGGTATTTTTTGCCAACATAGGAAGCCACGCTTTTGTGCATTGCCATGTCTTCGGCAGGGAGATAGTAGTAATCTCTGTAGTTTGGGTAGTAGTATTTCAATTCTCCCTGGCGGGCTTTGACAGAAATCTTGGCTGTGTCGCCCTGCCCAGTCAGATAGACAGCATCCTTGCCAAAGGAAAGGCGGACGGGGAGCGGGTAATCCAGCTGCAGCGGCAGGATGCATTCCAGGCACTGCGCTCCGTGGTAATCGGTATAGGTATTCTGCATAGGGGCGGCAGCCCGGAAATCCCCTTCAAATAATCTGCAGTATGCCAGGGCAGGAAGCAGATCCGCCATACCCAGAAGGTCTTCGTAATTGTGCAGTTTCAGCAAAGCGGCAATTTCCTCGCTGCGTGGGGAATGATTGCATGCGGCGCTGTATTCCTGATAAAGGCGGACAAAATCCTTCCCGGTACAGGCGTCCTTTCGGTGTATCCCCAGAAAAGCTTCTACGGTTTTCAGTTTCATATCAGATAGCTTGAGTATGTCCTTATATTTGGAGAGCATCTGGAACAAGTCGATCTGTTGGAGCTCAGAAAGCTTCCCGTCCAGATGATAGGTTCTGCATCTTTCTTCCAGAAATGGAAGGTCAAACCGTACGCCATTATAAGTGACGATCTGATCATAGTTGGAACTATATGTTAGGAATGCAGAGAGGATATCGCCCTCTTCCTGTGGCTTTTCACAAAAGAATTGGGTAATCCAGAGCTTATCCTCTCTGCGGGCGGCGCATCCAATCAGGCATACCTGCGCATGGGCAGGGGAGAACCCCGTAGTCTCAATGTCAATGAAAAGTGTGGATTCTGTAAAAATGCGGTCAATCAGCGTGTGATGCTCTGGTAACGGCGCTTCGTTCTGCCAGGTTTTCAAAATAGGGTCTCCTTTCAAGTGATCTGAGATGTTATTTTCTATGTTCTGATTCTGGAAAGACAAATGTGAAATTATGGATCGTGCAGGCATATGGATGGAAGTTATGCCTATTTTATCATAACTGCCTATTTTTGCAAGGCTGTTTGTAATAGTAACGAGATAGCCGTTGCTTTTCTGGAGGCGGGGAAATCAAGAACGTATCCAAAAAAGTGCAAAAAATATCGAAAAACTATGTATACAATCACTAAAATGTGATATAATCATATAAGTTGCTTTATACTGCGCATAATGAGATAAAACAACTATTTTTATGCAATTTTGTGTATGGCTGCCAGGCCGGCCTTTGGCATTGGCATAAGCTTTCACATAAAAAATACAATTAAAGAAAGTGGGGCACGAAAAATGGGTTTTATGACATTTAAGGGTGGTGTCCATCCGCATGACGGCAAGGAATTTTCCAAGGATAAGCCAATCCGGGAACTGTTGCCGAAGGATGAGCTGGTATTTCCAGTTTCCCAGCATATCGGGGCACCGGCAAGCCCAGTGGTAGCCGTAGGCGATACGGTGCTGCGTGGGCAGAAGATTGCGGAAGCCGGCGGGTTTGTATCTGCGCCGATCTATTCTTCCGTATCTGGCACAGTAAAGGCTATACAGCCGCGCCGGGGCGCGGTAGGGGATATGGTCAACTCCATTATTATTGCCAATGACGGCGAAATGCGGGAAGTGGAATATGCGCCTGTGGATAACATTGCGTCCCTTTCCAAGGAAGAGATCATTGGCAAGGTGAAAGAGGCTGGCGTAGTGGGGATGGGAGGCGCAGGCTTCCCGACGCATGTGAAGCTGTCTCCCAAGGAACCAGGGAAGATTGATTACATAATTGCGAACTGCGCAGAGTGCGAGCCGTTTCTGACGGCAGACTACCGGCGGATGCTGGAGAATCCCAAAGAATTGATTGAGGGCATGCGCATTGTGCTGCGGCTGTTTGACAATGCGAAGGGCCTGTTTGGGATTGAGGACAATAAGCCAGACTGCATTGCCAAGCTGCAGGAGCTTGTGAAGGATGAGCCGCGGATGACGGTCTGCCCGTTGAAGACCAAGTACCCGCAGGGAGGCGAGCGCCAGCTGATTTATGCCACCACCAAACGGGAAATCAATTCAAAGATGCTGCCTGCCGATGCGGGATGTATTGTGGACAACGTGGAGACTCTGATTTCCATTTACAAGGCGGTCAAGCTGGGGCAGCCTGTGATGAACCGCATCTTTACCGTGACCGGGGACGCCGTAGCAGAGCCGGGCAATTTTGATATCTGCCTGGGGATGAGCTATGGGGAAGTGTTAGAGGCGGCGGGGGGATTTAAGGTGCAGCCGGAGAAGATTATTTCCGGCGGGCCAATGATGGGATTTTCCATGTTTGGGCTGGATATCCCAACCACGAAGACCTCTTCCTCCCTGCTCTGTTTGGCGAAGGATGATGTGGCGGCCAGCGAGACAACGGCCTGCATCAACTGTGGGCGCTGTGTGTCTGCCTGTCCGGAGCAGATTATCCCCACGCGCCTGATGAAAATGGCGAACCATGGGGATATGGCCGGGTTTGAGAAATGGAATGGCATGGAGTGTATTGAGTGCGGCAGCTGCAGCTATATCTGCCCAGCGAAGATTCCGCTGGCTCAGTCCATCCGTACGATGAAGAAGCAGATCCTTGCAGAGCGGAGGAAGAAATCCTGACATATTATCCTGGCAGGGAAAAGTAACGGGGCAGACAAGTGGAATGCCTGCCCGGCCTGTATATTAGGAACGTAATCTGCCGTGAGCGTTTGCGCCCATGCTGTTTTGGGGCGGGGAAGCACAGGCGGCAGAAAATAAAATAGAAAAACAGAAAGAGGTGTCTGATTGTGAGTGATTTGTATAATGTGTCGTCCTCATCACATATCCGTTCTAAGGATACATCCTCCAAAATCATGCTTTATGTGGTAATTGCATTATTGCCGGCCACGGCATTTGGGGTTTGGAACTTTGGGCTGAATGCATTGATCCTGATTCTGGCCTGCATTGCGACCTGCGTGGCGTCGGAATGGGTGTTTGAGAAACTGATACATAAAAAGAGTACGATAAATGATTTCAGCGCGGTGGTGACGGGGCTTTTGCTGGCGCTGAACCTGCCGCATACGCTGCCAATCTGGCAGGCGGTATTGGGCAGCGTGTTTGCGATTGTGATTGTGAAAATGATGTTCGGCGGTCTGGGGCAGAATTTTATGAACCCGGCGCTGGGGGCAAGGTGCTTCCTGCTGGTGTCCTTTGCAGGGACCATGACCAGCTTTACCTATGACGGGGTGACCGGGGCTACGCCGCTGGCTCTTCTGAAAAATGGCGAGAGCGTGGATACGATGAAGATGCTGATTGGCACCACCGCCGGGACAATCGGTGAGACCAGCGTGATCGCGATTTTGATTGGCGCTGTGATCCTTATTTTGCTGGATGTGATTGACCTGACCATCCCCGCAAGCTATATCCTGTCCTTTGTGGTGTTTATCCTGCTGTTTGGCGGCCATGGCTTTGACGTGAATTACCTGACCGCGCATCTGTGCGGCGGCGGACTGATGCTGGGAGCGTTCTTCATGGCAACGGATTATGTGACTTCCCCGATTACGCCGATGGGGAAGGTGGTCTATGGGATCTGTTTAGGGATCCTTACTGGGCTGTTCCGTATTTTCGGGGCGAATGCAGAGGGTGTTTCCTTTGCGATTATTTTAAGCAACCTGCTGGTGCCGATTATTGAGAAATTTACGATTCCAAGGGCATTCGGGCAGAAGAAGGAGGTAAAACAATGAATAAGAAGATTGTGCATGACGCGTTGATTTTGACCGCCTTTACCCTGGTGCTGGGTTTGATGCTGGGGGTTGTCTATGAGATTACCAAGGAGCCGATTGCGGCGGCGGAGAAGGCCGCCCTGGACGAGGCTTACAAAGTAGTGTTTGCGGATGCGGCTTCTTTTGAGGAAGAGGCTTCCTTCGATGCAGAGGCTGCGGCAACGGTGATTGCGGCCAGCGAATATCCCAATGATGAGATTACGGCCGTCAACAAGGCTTTGGACGGCTCCGGCAATGTGTTGGGCTATGTCATCAATGTGACTTCCCATGAGGGGAGCCAGGCGGACATTTCTTTTTCTGTCGGCATCCAGAATGACGGGACTTTAAATGGGTATTCCATTACCGCCATCAGCGAGACGCCAGGCTTAGGCGTGCTGGTGCAGGAAGAGCCGTTCTATTCCCAGTTCCAGGGGAAAGCGGAAGAGAGTTACAGCGTAGTGAAATCTGCGCCTGCAGCCGACAATGAGATCCAGGCGGTGACCGGCGCCACAATTTCCTCAAGGGCCATCACCAACGGCGTCAATGCCTGCCTGGTGTATTTCCGGGATGCTTTACAGGGAGGTAACTAAATATGAATAAGTATGCAGAACGTTTATATAATGGTATCATCAAAGAGAATCCGACTTTTGTGCTGATGTTGGGCATGTGTCCCACCCTGGCGGTTACTTCTTCTGCCATCAACGGCATTGGCATGGGGCTTTCCACAACGGTAGTACTGGTGATGTCCAACCTTTTGATTTCTATGTTCCGTAAGATTATCCCCAACGGGGTGCGTGTGCCGGCCTTTATCGTGGTGGTGGCTTCGTTGGTGACGGTAGTGGAATTTATTATGAAGGCTTATACGCCGGAGCTTTCTGCTTCCTTGGGCGTATATATTCCCTTAATCGTGGTAAACTGCATTATTCTCGGAAGGGCAGAAAGCTATGCTTCCAAGAACCCTGTCATGGAGTCTGTATTTGATGGGCTTGGCATGGGGCTTGGGTTTACGGTCGGCTTGACCTTTATCGGCTTAATCCGCCAGATTTTAGGCGCAAACCTGGGGATTACGGTGTTTATCATGGCGCCTGGCGCCTTCCTCGTGCTGGCCTTTCTGGTGGCGGGCATGAATGTGGTAAGGGACAAGATGGAGAAGAAAGGCAAGCCTTTGGCGGCTCCGTCCGGATGCCTGACCGGGGACTGCGCAAGCTGCTCCCAATCTGCCATGTGTACGGGCAAATCTTCGGATAAGGCATAGAGAAAGGAGAAGACATGAGAGAATTATTGATGATTGCAATCGGCTCTGCCATTGTAAATAATGTAGTGTTAAGCCAGTTTTTGGGCATCTGCCCCTTCCTTGGCGTGTCCAAGAAAACAGAGACGGCAGCCGGCATGGGCGGCGCGGTTATTTTCGTCATTACCCTTGCCTCGCTGGTGGCTGGCGTGATTTACAAATTTATCCTGGCCAACCAGGCTCTGCTGGACATGGGGATTGATCTGCGCTATCTGCGCACCATCGTCTTCATCCTCGTGATTGCATCCCTGGTGCAGTTCGTGGAGATGTTCCTGAAGAAGAACATGCCCCCCCTGTATGAGTCGCTGGGCGTATTCCTGCCCCTGATAACGACCAACTGTGCCGTGCTGGGCGTTGCCCTCAACAATGTGACCAAGGATTACAGTATTTTAGAAGGCGTGGTAAACGGAATCGCAACCTCCGTAGGCTTTTTCATCGCCATTGTGATTATGGCAGGCATCCGTGAGAAAATTGAGTACAATGATGTTCCGAAGCGTTTCCAGGGCACTGCGATCGTGCTGATTACAGCCAGCCTGATGTCAATCGCTTTTATGGGATTCTCAGGCATGATATAGGAGGGAAGAAAGATGAATGCAACAGCAATTATCGTTGCCGCCCTGGTAGTGGGCGGGACTGGTATCCTGCTTGGGTTCTTCCTGGGGATTTTCGGGGAGAAGTTCAAGGTGGAGGTAGATGAGAGGGAAGAGGCCATTTTGGGCGTCCTCCCAGGGAATAACTGCGGCGGGTGCGGCTATGCCGGCTGTTCCGGCCTGGCGGCTGCCATTGCCAAAGGCGAGGCGCCGGTGGGGCAGTGCCCGGTAGGCGGCGACCCGGTAGCGGCCAAAATTGGCGATATCATGGGCGTGGCCGCAGGCAGCGGCACCAAGATGGTGGCCTTTGTCAAATGCGCCGGGGACTGCGAGAAGGCGAAGCAGGATTATGCATATACAGGCGTAGAGGACTGTGCTGCCATGGCCTTTATCCCAGGCGGGGGACCGAAGTCCTGCAATTACGGCTGCCTGGGTTATGGGAGCTGCGTGAAGGCCTGTCCGTTTGATGCGGTGCATATCGTAAACGGCATTGCCGTGGTGGACAAAGACGCCTGCAAGGCCTGCGGCAAATGTGTGGCCGCCTGCCCGAAGAACTTGATTGAGCTGGTTCCTTATGATGCCAAGCAGAAGGTACAGTGCAATTCCAAGGACAAGGGCAAGGACGTGATGGCGTCCTGCTCGGTAGGCTGCATCGGCTGCCACCTGTGCGAGAAGAACTGCCCGGAGAAGGCGGTTACGGTTACGGACAATATTGCACATATTGACTATGGCAAATGTACCGGCTGCGGCACCTGTGTAGAGAAATGCCCGAAGAAAATCATTCAGGCAGTCTAGACGGCAGGGCGAAAGCCGGAATCGATGGAAGTGGACAGAATTAAGGGTAAAAAGCTTGCATATCCAGCCAGCATAGAAGCGGCTGGATATGCATTTTTTTATCTGATGGGAAAGGCCTTGCGGTATTGCAGGATACCCACGCTAAGCCGTACCCAGGGACAGGTAATTGCGCATGCTCTTGAGGGCAGACTTTTCCAGGCGGCTAACCTGAGCCTGAGAAATATGGATTTCTTCTGCAACCTCCATCTGTGTTTTCCCTTCAAAAAAGCGGAGGTTGATAATGTAATTCTCCCGTTCGTTCAGGCGCTTCATGGCATCGCTGAGGGAGAGTTCTTCTACCCAGGTGTCTTCTTTGTTTTTTTTGTCGCTGATTTGATCCATGACATAGAGGGTATCGCCGCCATCGGTATAGACAGGATCATAGAGGCTTACGGGGCATTGGATGGCATCAAGGGCGAACACGATATCTTCTTTGGGGATGCCGATTTCCTCAGAAATTTCATCAATGCTGGGCTCCCTGGACATTTCCCGGGAGAGGAGTTCTTTGGCATGGATGGCCTTGTAAGCCGTATCGCGCAGAGAGCGGCTGACCCGGATGGAGTTGTTGTCCCGCAGGTAGCGTCGGATTTCGCCTATAATCATCGGTACGGCATAGGTGGAGAATTTTACGCCGATGTCCGGGTTGAAATTGTCAATGGATTTTATAAGGCCAATACAGCCGATCTGGAATAAATCGTCTACATTTTCATTGCTGTTGGAAAAACGCTTGATGACGCTGAGTACCAAGCGGAGGTTTCCTTTGATGTAAGTCTCACGTGCTTCTTTGTCTCCCGCTTTGATGCGGGAAAACAGGTCGCTTTTCTCCCCTTCCTTCAGAATGGGTAGCTTTGCGGTGTTTACCCCACAGATTTCTACTTTATATGCAGCCATGGCGTGTTACCTCCAGAATGTTTTTGCGTATGGGAAATCATCATTTTTATGTATTAACAGAATGCTCGAAATTCCCCTCTTTTATTCATGAAAAATTCATGGTATAATTCATAGGGGCAGTAATCAGTAATGAAAAATCGTAACTATTCTGTACCTTGCACCCTTGAATCATTTTCTGATGGTCAGTGCAGTAAATGCGCAGGCCTGCTGAATAGTTACGCAAAATCTTCATAAAAGTTAGGAGAGCGGACGGTGAAAGATGCGATTGACGTAAGGAATGAGAAAGAGCGCTATGCCAGGAGTATTGTAAAACGCAGGAATATCATGTATATGACGAGGGAACAAGCGCAGATGCATAAGAATCATGAAGAAGCGCAGGTAGTGATTGAGCAGCTCTTAAATGAAAATGACAAGAAATCGGCGGCATTAATCAAGCAGCTTCTGGCAGAGCAGCAGATGTTGCAGGTGCAGCTGGATACAGGGATGGACGCGACAGGAACGGTTCCTATGAGCCAGGAAAACCATGATAGAATAGAGGCGATTTTAAATGAGAAGAACAGGCTACTGCAGGATCTTATCGCTACCCACAGCGTGGAGGCGAATAAAGAAGATAAGGCGGTGGATCAGGCAGTGCCGCAGGAGCTTTTGCCAGATGGAGGCGGGGCAGAAGGCATGGCTGAAGCATGCGGCATGGCAGATGGGGAAGGAAGCCCCCAAGAAGATGGCCTGGATCTGCCGAATATGGATGCCGTGCTTCAGGAAATCGGTTAAGAAAGGGAGCAGGGGATTAAGGAAACCCGGAAGGATACGTCAGTACTAAGCAACGAGCGAAAGGAGACAGAGACAATGCAGAAAATAATTGATATCATCAGCCAGGAAGTGAGGGAAGCTTTCGAGGCCAACGGCTATGATGGGAAATATGGCAAGGTAACCCTTTCGAACCGCCCAGATCTCTGCGAGTATCAGTGCAATGGCGCCTTAGCGGCGGCAAAGGAGTACCGCTGCGCGCCGTTTATGATTTCAGACAAAATAGCGGAGAGCTTACAAGGCAATCACATGTTCGTATCAGTAGAGTCCGTGAAGCCGGGCTTCTTGAACCTGACGTTAAGCCCGCATTACCTGGCGGGATATCTGCAGGAAATGGACAGGGACAGGGAACGCTTAGGCTGTGAGAAAAGCGAGAATCCCCGGACAGTCATGATTGATTACGGCGGCCCAAACGTGGCCAAGCCCCTTCATGTCGGGCATCTGCGCTCCGCGATTATCGGCGAGAGCATAAAACGGCTGGGCAAGTTTATGGGCCACCATATGATTGGCGACGTGCATCTGGGGGACTGGGGCCTGCAGATGGGGCTGATTATTTCAGAATTGAAGGAGCGCAAGCCAGATCTGGTGTACTTTGATGCGCATTACCAGGGAGCATACCCTGTGGAGCCGCCGTTTACGATTGGCGAGCTGGAAGAGATCTATCCCTCCGCCAGCGCGAAGTCCAAGGAGGACGCTGCCTTCAAGGAAGACGCCATGCAGGCCACATATGAGCTGCAGCATGGGAGGGCAGGCTATCAGGCGCTGCTTGGCCATATCCTGAATGTCTCGGTCAATGACTTAAAGCGCAACTACAAGAACCTCAATGTCTCCTTCGAGCTATGGAAGGGGGAGTCAGACGCCCAGCCTTATATCCCGGCTATGGTGCAGAAGATGAAGGACGATGGCTTTGCCTATCTCAGTGATGGCGCATTGGTCGTAGATGTGAAGGAGGATACGGATACCAAGGAGGTTCCGCCCTGCATGATCTTAAAGTCCGATGGCGCGTCCCTCTACAATACCACGGATTTGGCCACGATTGTATGGCGGATGGAGGATTACCACCCAGATGCCATTATCTATGTGGTAGACAAGCGGCAGGAGCTCTATTTTACCCAGGTATTCCGCTGTGCCAGGAGAACCGGCCTTGTAGGGCCGGAAACAGAGCTGAAATTTTTGGGTTTCGGCACCATGAACGGCAAGGACGGCAAGCCTTTCAAGACCCGCGAGGGCGGCGTGATGCGCTTGGAGTATCTGGTGTCCGGCATCAATGAGGAAATGTACAAGAAGATTACAGACAACCATACCGTAGATGAGGCGGAGGCCAGGGAAACAGCCAAAACGGTAGCCCTCTCCGCCATTAAATATGGGGATTTGTCCAACCAGGCGTCAAAAGACTATATTTTCGACATTGACCGTTTTACTTCCTTTGAAGGGAATACGGGGCCTTATATCCTCTATACCATAGTAAGGATTAAGTCCATCCTCAAAAAATACCAGGCAGAAAAAACCCTGCCGGAGGGCGCAGGGATCCTTCCCGCCCGCTCGGACAGTGAAAAAGCGCTGATGTTGGAAATCAGTAAGTTTAACGGCGTAATGGAGAGCGCCTATGAAGAAATGGCTCCGCACAAGGTATGCGCATATATTTATGACCTGGCGAATGCCTTTAACCATTTTTATCATGAGACGAAGATCATGGCCGAGCCGGATCCCATGCAGCAGGCAGGTTACATCAAGCTGTTAGGGCTGACGAAAAAAGCCCTGGAAATCTGCATTGACATCTTGGGGTTTGAAGCGCCGGAGCGGATGTAATCGCAAAAGATACAGGAATGCTTGACGGTTTCAAGCGAGAAAACTTACCATACTTATAAATGATATTGCAAGAATATTATGAATCAGGAGGATAAGAACATGGCAAAATATGATGTCACAGCATTGGGGGAATTATTGATTGACTTTACTTATACGGGAGAATCCGAGCAGGGAAATTCCCTTCTGGAGGCAAATCCTGGGGGGGCGCCCTGCAATGTGCTTGCCCTTTTGAACAAGTGCGGCAGGAAGACGAATTTCATTGGCAAGGTGGGGGAAGACCAGTTTGGCTATCTGCTGCGCGATACGTTAGAGGACTTAAAGATTGGCACGGAAGGGCTGTGTTTTGACCCGGAGGTGAAGACAACGCTGGCCTTTGTAAAGACCTTTGAGAATGGGGACCGTGATTTTGCATTTTACCGCAACCCAGGGGCAGATATGATGCTGACGGAGGAGGAAGTGGACGTAGCGCAGATTAAGGATAGCCGCATCTTCCATTTTGGCACGCTTTCCATGACCCATGAAGGCGTGTGCAAAGCCACGGAGAAGGCAATCCAGGCGGCCAAGGAGCATGGGGTGCTGATTTCTTTTGACCCAAACCTGCGGGTTCCCCTGTGGAAGGATCTTAAGAGAGCCAAGGAGAAGATGGAATATGGCTTGAGCGTGTGCGATGTGTGCAAGATATCAGAAGAGGAAGTGGAGTTCCTGACCGGGGAGAAGGATATTGAAAAAGGCGCGGCCATCCTGCGGGAGAAGTTCCCAGTCAAGCTGTTCCAGGTAACGGCAGGGGCAGAGGGGAGCTATGCGTTTTATAAGGAGCTGATGGTCTATAAGCCCAGCTTCAAGCTTGGCGGGACGATTGAGACGACCGGGGCAGGGGATACGTTCTGCGGCAGTATCCTCCATGGGCTGCTGGAGCGGGACATTGACAGCCTGACGGAACAGGATCTGGAGCAGATGCTGACATTTGCCAATGCAGCAGCTTACCTGGTAACCACCAAGAAGGGGGCAATCCGTTCTATGCCGGAAATGGAAGAAGTGCGGAAGGTGATAGAAGGGAACTAGAAATCCGTATGGATAGGATTGCAGAGATAGAAGGGAATTAGAGATTTGTATGGATATAATCGCAAAATTAGCAAAGGAGCTGCAGATACGTGTACAGCAGGCAGAAGCTGCCGTAACGCTAATTGATGAAGGGAATACGATTCCCTTTATCGCTAGATACCGTAAGGAGGCTACAGGCGCCCTCAATGATGAGGTACTGCGGAATTTATCGGAGCGCCTGACGTATTTGCGGAATTTAGAGGAGAAAAAGGAACAGGTGCTGGCCAGTATTGAAGAACAGGACAAGCTGACCGAGGAACTGCGCCAGCAGATCCTGGCGGCAGAGACGCTGGTGGCGGTTGAGGATTTATACCGCCCCTACCGCCCCAAGCGGCGTACCCGCGCCACGATTGCCAAGGAAAAGGGCTTGGAGCCACTGGCGAATCTTATCCTGCTGCAGATGACAGACAGGAGCCTGGAAACAGAGGCGCAGGCCTTCCTTGACAGTGAGAAGGGTGTGGACACGGCAGAAGACGCGATTGCAGGGGCGAAGGATATTCTGGCTGAAATGATTTCGGATGAAGCCAATTACCGTACATATATCCGCGAACAGACTCTGCGCACAGGCGCCATTGTTTCCACCGCCAAGGATCCGGAGGCAGAATCCGTCTATGAGATGTACTATGATTTTGAAGATAAGCTGGCCAAGCTGGCTGGATACCGCGTCCTGGCGCTGAACCGGGGGGAAGCGGAGAAAATCCTTACCATTAAAGTAGAGGCTCCGACGGAGCAGATCTTGCAATATCTGGAGAAAAAGGTTATTACCCGGAATAACCCATATACCACGCCCGTCTTGAAAGAGGTTGCCGAAGACAGTTACAAGCGGCTGATTGCCCCGGCTATCGAGCGTGAAATCCGCAATGAACTGACAGAGAAGGCAGAGGATGGTGCGATCCGCGTATTTGGCAAGAACCTGGAACAGCTGCTGATGCAGCCCCCGATTGCCGGGCGGGTAGTCTTGGGCTGGGATCCGGCTTTCCGCACGGGCTGCAAGCTGGCTGTCGTAGACCCGACAGGGAAGGTGCTGGACACGACCGTCATCTACCCGACTGCCCCGCAGAACAAGGTAGAGGCTTCCAAAGCCACTTTGAAAAAACTCATCCACAAATATGGCATTTCTCTGATTTCTGTTGGCAATGGGACGGCTTCGCGGGAGTCGGAGCAGATTCTGGTGGATTTGCTCCGGGAAATTCCAGAACCGATACAGTATGTGATTGTAAATGAAGCCGGGGCTTCGGTCTATTCTGCCAGCAAGTTGGCCACAGAGGAATTCCCAGAGTTTGACGTTGGGCAGAGAAGCGCGGCCTCCATAGCCCGGCGGCTGCAGGATCCGCTGGCGGAGCTGGTGAAGATTGACCCCAAGTCTATCGGCGTGGGGCAGTACCAGCATGATATGAACCAGAAGAAGCTTAGCAATGCCCTGGGGGGCGTTGTGGAAGACTGCGTAAATAAAGTAGGCGTGGATCTGAACACGGCCTCCGCCTCCCTGTTGGGCTATATTTCCGGGATTACAAAGACAATTGCTAAGAATATTGTCGCTTACCGGGAAGCAAACGGGCGCTTCCTGACCCGCGCCCAGCTGCTCCAGGTGGCCAAGCTAGGGCCAAAGGCTTATGAGCAGTGCGCAGGGTTTATGCGCATTTTGGATGGTGAGAATCCCTTAGACGGCACCAGCGTCCATCCGGAAAGCTATGGGGCGGCGCTGAAGCTGTTGGAGCGGCTTGGCTGCAGCCCTGCGGATATCCGCGGCGGGAGGCTGGCGGGGATATCAAAGAAGATTTCTGATTATAGGAAGCTGGCGGAAGAGCTTGGCGTGGGGGAGATGACCCTGCAGGATATTGTAAAGGAGCTGGAGAAGCCGGCCAGGGATCCGAGGGACGAGATGCCCAAGCCTATCCTGCGGACGGATGTACTGGAAATGAAGGATCTGACGCCAGGAATGATTTTGAAGGGGACGGTGCGCAATGTCATTGATTTTGGCGCATTTGTGGATATCGGGGTGCATCAGGATGGGCTAGTGCATATTTCCCAGATATCAGAACGGTATATCAAGCATCCGCTGGAAGCGGTGAGCGTGGGGGATATCGTGGAAGTGAAAGTCCTGAGTGTGGATTTGCAGAAGAAGAGGATACAGCTTACGATGAAGAGATAGCTTATGATGCATTAATGAAGCGTGAAAGCAGATGCAACGGATTGTTGCTTGCATATTTCGGGAGAAAATGATAGATTTTAAGCAGAAAAACAGCAGCAGCTAAGGAAGCAATGCAACCTGGTCGCTGCTGTAGCTGTCCTTAGAAATGATAGAGGAAGGATAAGAAAAGTAGGAGGGCCAGGAATATGCACAATTTATTTCCGCGAGTAATGAGAAAAGTAAGCATTGGGAAAGAGGAAGGAGTGGGGCGGATGCTGGAGAAGGAGCCGAACCGTAAGATGGTGGAAGATGATTTTCAGAAGGAAAATAAGGCAGAGAAGGCAGGGGGCGTTTTTGTGAATCCAGAGTTTCAGAGCATAGGAGGGAAAATCAGGATTGGGCGGGAAAGGGAACACCTGACACAGGCAGAACTGGCACAGAAGCTTTCGGTTACTCGCCAGGCAGTATCAAATTGGGAACGTGATAAGACGTTGCCGGATATCTATATGATACGGGAAATAGCGGAAATATTTGGGCTGACTTTGGATGAATTTATGGAGGGGGCAAAAAAACCATCGGTTACGATGCCCAAAACGCCATCCTATCTTTTGGCAGGTACTTGTGCGGCCATCCTGTTCCAGCTGGCTGCTGGAGGGATGGCACAGAGCCTGTCGATGGAAATGATGGCGGAATTAATCGTTATGGATATCATAGTTGGCATTTTTATCCAGCTTTTTCTGCACCTTTATTTTTCCAATGCCATCAAATCGAATAATTTTTCGATGATTGCCGGGTATGACAGCAGGGTGGAATACCGTGTGGAAGAGGTGAAGAAGGTATTGGTGCAGATAGACTGCCATGTAGGCTGTGTCTCTTTTGGGACAGTATTTCTAATGGGCTCCTGCTTGCTGTTGGAGGAGCCGGTCAGTGAAATGGTGGCCATAGGGCTGATTTTTTTCTATTGTGTGGATCTGATGGTGATGCTGCTGCTGATTAATTACCGCAGCCTGGAAAAGACGTTGGTGAAGGAGCAGGATCAGAAGGTCGCAAAGGCAGGCTATGTTTCGTTGTTTTGGTTTGTGGCCTGGATGACCCTGTTTTTGCTGCTGAGCTTCCTTCGCTTTGAACTGAGGCAGATTGTAAATAATACCCCGCAGGCTTTTGGCTATATAGGCTGGCTGGCGCTATTCCTAGCCATTACGCTGATCGGCCTTTTCTATGAGCAGTGGCGCGCGAAAAAAGAAGTGGAACGGAAGGGCAGCTACAGGCCTGGAAAATGCCTTCTGGCCTGTACGGTATTGTCTGCAGCTGTCACAGCCGGAATGATTTTGGCATGATTTTTAGCGGTTCGCATGGCCGTTGAAACATCAATTATATATCTCGCAGGATGTATAGTTTCCAGAAAAATAGGCATGCTATTCCCGACAGGCATGGCATTGCCTGATTTCGATGAAGGAAAGGAGTTCCCCCATGAACCAGATTTCAGAAAAAGAACTGTCCGCTTTAAACGACCTGCTGTCTGGCGAGGAGCTTTTGATCAAGAAGTTCCAGGTATTAGCAGACAATTGCACAGATTCCGAAGTAAAGGCAAAGTTTACAGAGATTTCCAATGAGCACAAGGAGCATTTCCGTTCCCTATATTCCCAGCTCAGCTAATTCGCAGGCCAAAAATAAGAACGAAGCACACAGAATGGAGGGCAATATGCAGCAGTCATTTTACTCAGAAAAAGAGATGTTTGCGGATGCGCTGACCGCAGAAAAATCAGCCACAACCTTGTACAATACTTTTTCCAATGAATGCGTCCATGCAAACGTAAGGAATGCCATCCTCGACTGTCTGGAAAAAGAGCATAATATCCAGAATGAGGTATTCAACATGATGCACGACAGGGGGTACTATCCCACGCCTTCTGCCGAAATGCAGAAAGTAGATGAGGCAAAGCAGAAATTTGGGCAGTGCATGCAGAGTTTCTAAAGGGAAGCTGTTGGTAACGCTTCCGTACCTTTCCATTTGCTGCTTGAATCGTTGCAGCTATTTCTCTTAACAAAAAAGTAGGGCGCCAGAGGGCTTAGGGCTTTCTGGCGCCCTACTTTTATTATTATGGGCATTCCTGGATCGTCAACCGTAGCGTGTTTGCCATTCGCAGAACAAGAAAAGGTGTTTTATTTTTGCCAATTATATGATATGGTAATAGTTGTTCCATAAAATTGGAAAATTTTTCCATTAATTTATAATGGGCATTGTCCGCATTTACAGAGGAGTGATGAATTGGAAAGTACAAACAAAAAATCAGCCAATATGGTCAAAGAGTACCAAAGCCAGGACGTCTATGAGGCCCTGCAGGAGAGGTTCCATTTTCTGTTCCAGGAATTTGAGAATATTTACATATCCTTCAGTGGCGGCAAGGACAGCGGCCTGCTTTTGAATCTGCTGTTAGATTTCCGTGACGAGTATTACCCTAGCCGTTCCATCGGCCTTTTCCACCAGGATTTTGAGGCGCAGTATACCGTGACAACAGAATATGTGGAGCGTACCTTCCAGCGCCTGCAGGGTAAGGTAGAACCTTACTGGGTCTGCCTGCCTATGGCCACCCGTACGGCGCTGAGCAGTTACGAGATGTATTGGTATCCCTGGGACGATACGAAAAAGGAAATCTGGGTGCGTCCCATGCCCGAATACCCTTATGTGATCAATATGGATAATCCCTTCACCCATTACCGTTACCGCATGCCGCAGGAAGACCTGGCAAAGCAGTTCAGCCGTTTTTACCGCGAGACGCATGGGAAGAAAAGCACGGTCTGCCTGCTGGGGATGCGGGCAGAAGAATCCCTGCAGCGCTACAGCGGCTTTGTCAACAAGAAATATGGCTATCAAGGCGAATGCTGGATATCGAAGCAGTTCAAGGATGTGTGGTGCGCCTCCCCGCTTTATGACTGGCAGAACAGCGACGTATGGGCGGCCAATTATAAATTTGGCTACGATTATAATAAACTGTACGATTTATACTATATGGCAGGCCTGAAGCCAAGCCAGATGCGGGTGGCTTCGCCCTTCAACGACTATGCCAAGGACAGCCTCAACCTATACCGGGTGATTGACCCGGAAATCTGGACAAAGCTGGTGGGCAGGGTGCAGGGCGCCAATTTTGCCGCTGTCTATTCCCGTACTAAGGCAATGGGCTACCGGAGCATCAAGCTGCCAGAAGGCCATACCTGGGAGTCTTATACCAAGTTCCTGCTGGACACGCTGCCAGTAAAGCTTCGCAATAATTATGTCAGGAAATTCCGCACATCCATGAGGTTCTGGCACGAGACAGGCGGGGGACTGCCGGAGGAAACCATCCAGGAGCTGATTGACCATGGCTACCAGATCCAGCGGAACGGGGTGTCGAATTATACGATTAATAAGAACTCAAGGATTATCTTCACCGGGAAGATTCCGGACGACACGGATGATATCAAGTCTACAAAGGATATTCCGAGCTGGAAGCGCATGTGTTACTGCATCCTGAAAAATGACCATATCTGCAGGTTTATGGGATTTGGCCTGTCGAGGAAGGAGCAGGAGCAGATTGAGGCGATACGGAGAAAATACGGAGGATTTGCAAATGAAAAATAGTACATATAAAAGCCCGGCTTATCAGGTAGTGCCGGTGCCGATTGAGAAGATTGTGCCGAATACTTATAACCCGAATGCAGTGGCGCCGCCAGAGATGAGGCTTCTTTATGACAGCATAAAGGAGGATGGCTATACAATGCCGATTGTGTGCTATTACGCGGCAAACCAGGATCTCTATATTATCGTGGACGGCTTCCACCGATACCAGGTTATGAAGCAGCATAAGGATATTTATGACAGGGAGAAGGGGATGCTTCCTGTGGCGGTGATTGACAAGCCATTGTCTAACCGGATGGCCAGCACGATCCGCCATAACCGGGCGAGGGGGGAGCATGATGTAGATTTGATGAGCAATATTGTCAAGGAGCTTCATGAGATTGGGAGGTCGGATGCGTGGATTGCCAAGCATATGGGGATGAGCAAGGATGAAATCCTGCGCCTGAAGCAGATTACGGGATTGGCGGCGCTGTTCCGAGACGTGAAGTTTGGGAAGGCATGGAAGCCGGTGGAAGAGGAAGCGGAAAAGGGGAAAGAAGGCAATTGACAAAACGGCGCAGGTTCGGGCAAGCCATCCCTATGCAGACGGGGCAACGCTCCGCGGGAATGGCTTGCCGAAACCTGCTGACACTGGCTGGTATTGTAAGAAAATGTAGGGGCTATTGCATAAGCACTTCAATGTCCTGATAAAAAGAGGGGTAGGAAACGGCCACGCATGACCTGTCGTCAAAAGTACTCTCGCCGTCGGCGTTCAGGGCGGCTATATAGAAGGACATAGCAATGCGGTGGTCTTGGAAGGTGCGGATGTGGGCGCCGTGGAGCGGGTAGCCGCCTTCAATTATCATGCCGTCTTCCATTGGTGTGACTTTGCCGCCCATGGCGTTTAGGTTTTCGCTGACAACGGCGATGCGGTCGGATTCTTTTACTTTTAGTTCCTGGGCGTCTTTGATGGTGGTGGCGCCTTCGGCGAAGGCAGCCATTATGGCGATGATGGGGATTTCGTCAATAAGGGTAGGAATCTGCGCCCCTTCAATTACGGTTCCGTGGAGGGAACTGGAGGTTACCAGGATATCTGCTACAGGCTCGCCAGATACGTTACGTTCGTTGAGCAGCGTAAGCTCTGCGCCCATGGCTACCGCTGCCGTGAGGATGCCGCTGCGGGTAGGGTTTATGCCTACGTTTTGGATGAGGATTTCTGAGCCGGGGGTAATCAGGCCAAGGGCGATGAAATAGGCGGCGGAGGAAATGTCCCCAGGGACGTGGATGGACTGTGCCTCCAGC
Source organism: uncultured Lachnospiraceae bacterium (assembly GCA_910577785.1). GTDB lineage: Bacteria > Bacillota > Clostridia > Lachnospirales > Lachnospiraceae > Petralouisia. Next base: position 27,531 of record CAJTNT010000003.1, read on the forward strand.
TTTGGTTCCGGGCGGATGGAGGCGGTCGTCCCTTCGGAAGTAATGTCTGCGCCGAAACCGGCCAGCATCCGCTCTGTGTGGTTCCTGGAAAGGACAGGCTCGGTGACCCTGGTAATGCCATCCCCATAGAGGCCCGCCAGGAGGACGGCAGACTTCACCTGTGCGGAAGCAATGGGGGAGCGGTAGTGGATATGGCGCAGGTTCCCGCCCTGGATGGTAAAGGGGGCGCAGCCGGAATCCTGGCACTGGAAATGGGCGCCCATCGCAGAGAGGGGGGTGAAGATGCGCTTCATGGGACGCCTGCGGATGGAGGCGTCGCCGTCTAATGTGCTGGGGAAGGGCTGTCCGGCGAGGATGCCGGAAATCAGGCGGGTGGTAGTGCCGCTGTTGCCCACATCCAGCACCTGGCTGGGAGCAGCCAGGCCGTGGAGTCCCCTGCCATGCACCAGCGCCTGAGAGCCTTTGTTCTCAATGGCTATGCCCAGCTTCTGGAAGCAGGAGATGGTGGACAGGCAGTCCGCCCCCTGGAGGAAATTGGTGATTTCGGTCGTGCCGTTGGCAATGGCGCCCAACATGATTCCCCTGTGGGAAATGGATTTATCGCCAGGGACAGAAAGCTCTCCCCGGAAAATATGTTTTCTTGTCGTTTCCATAAGGTTCACCTCTCATAAACGGTATAGTGGTATTTTCTCAGCAACGCAATGGCATCCTTCAAGGCGGATTCCTGATAAAATTCAATGTGGAGTACTCCGTCCTCAAATTCCCGGTTGTGGATAATGCCGATATTCTTGATGCTGATTTGGTTCGTGCCCAGAATGGTGGCCAAAGCGGCAATCCCACCGGCCTCGTCCACCATGTCGCAGTAGAGTTCGTAGACCTTGGGGATGGGGCCGGAGCCGGTCAGCGGGAGGGAATCCCGGTAATCCTTGGCTGACTGGAAGAAGTCAAACAGATAGGCTTCATCCAGGGAGGCGATTTCTGCCTTGGTCTGCTCTAAGGAGGCAATGAAGGATTCCAGCAGCCTTAGGATCTGCGCCTGGTTGGTGAGGCAGATCTGCTGCCACATAACCGGGGAGGAGGAGGCAATCCTTGTAATGTCGCGGAATCCCCCGGCGGCGACCCGTTTCATAATCTGGCTGCTATTATCCAGTCCCTTGACCAGGTTTACCAGGCTGGAGGCAAGGATATGGGGCAGATGGCTGATCGAGGCCGTCACAAAATCATGCTCCGTATAGTCCAGCACAATGGGGATGGCGCCCAGGGAGGCGATAAATGCCCGGAATTCTTCCGCACATCCGGGGCTTGCCTCCTGGGTGGGCGTAAGGATATAGTAAGCATTTTCCAGCAGGTAAGGGGTAGCGTTCTGGTATCCGCTTTTTTCCGACCCAGCCATTGGATGCCCGCCAATAAAATGGGGCGCCAGGGAGGTGCCCACAACCGCCTGGTGGATGGAGGTTTTGACGCTCCCAACATCCGTGAGGATGCTTTCTTTCCCCACAAGCCCTTCAAGCTTCCGCAGAAAATCCAGGTTTTTCTGCACAGGCGTACAGAGGAATAAGTAGCGGCAGGATGAGAACTCTTCTGTAAGTCCCTGGCAGGCAGATGCAATCACTCGCTCTTCCAGCGCCATTGCCAGCGCCGCATCATCGGTATCATATGCAATCAATTGGATGTCAGGGTAAATGCGGTGGATGGTCTTTGCAATCGACCCGCCAATCAGCCCCAATCCGATAAATCCGATTTTTTCCGGTATCATAAAATCACGCGTTCCTTTCCATAAAGACGTTCTATTTTTATATGTATGGCCAGTGAAAGCTGTTGTTATTTTCCTATCTCATCCATGATACGAAAAAAACTTTAAAAAGTCAACACTTCCGCACGTCGAAGTGAAAAAGCAATTAGAACGATTCCCGATCCCTTTCGTACAGAATGTCCTTCTAAAACATGCAATAAAATAAAATATTTGTAAAATATGAATAAAACAGTTGTAAATTCCCTCAATTTTTAGTAAAATATAGACATCTTTAAAATAAACTTGTATTGGAGGAAGTCATATGAATGTTTATACAACTGACAAAATTAGAAACGTAGCCCTTCTGGGCCATGGAGGAAGCGGGAAGACGACACTGGCAGAGGCGATGGCATACCTGTCTGGGATTACCACGCGGATGGGTAAGATTACGGACAAGAATACCATCAGCGATTATGACAAGGAAGAGACTAAGCGCCAGTTTTCCATTAATACCACTGTGGTTCCGATTGAATGGGAAGGCACCAAGATTAATCTGCTGGACACGCCAGGCTATTTTGGTTTCGTAGGAGAAGTGGAAGAAGCCGTCAGCGTGGCAGACGCGGCGATTATCGTTGTATCCGGCAAGAGCGGCATTGAGGTGGGAGCCCAGAAGGCATGGGACATCTGTGAGAAATACAAGATACCGAGGATGGTATTTGTGACAGAGATGGATGACGACAATGCAAGTTTCCGCCAGGTAGTGGCTGATTTACAGGAGATGTACGGCAAGAGGATTGCCCCCTTCCATCTCCCAATCCGTGAGAATGAGAAATTTGTAGGATATGTCAATGTCGTTGCCCAGACCGGCAACCGCTGGACAGAGAAGGGCAAGGTAGAGGAGATGCCCATTCCGGATTATTCCCAGGAGAACCTGGAACTGTGCCGGGAGGCTCTGATGGAAGCTGTGGCAGAGACAAGCGAGGAATTTATGGAACGTTATTTCTCTGGGGATGAGTTCTCTGAGTTTGAAATCCGTACCGCGCTGCGCACGAATGTGACGGACGGCTCGATTGTGCCAGTATCCATGGGTTCCAGCACACTGGTGCAGGGTGTGTATACTTTGTTGGACGACATTGTCAAATACCTGCCAAGCCCGGAACATCGTTCCTGCAAGGGCGTCAATATGAAGACAAACGAGGCCTTTGACGGAGATTATGATATTGCCAAGTCCAAGAGCGCCTATGTGTTTAAGACCATTGTCGACCCGTTTATCGGCAAATATTCTCTGATTAAGGTAAATTCCGGTGTGCTGAAGACCGACGACGTGCTGTATAATGAGGACAAGGACACTGAGGGCAAAATCGGCAAGATTTACGTAATGCGCGGCAATAAGCCTTCTGAAGTGCCGGAACTCCATGCCGGGGATATCGGGGCGTTGGCCAAGCTGGCGAATGCGTCTACCAGGGACACCCTTTCGACGAAGGCCGTACCGGTCCGCTATGGTAAGACACAGATTTCCACTCCTTATACTTATATGCGCTATAAGGCGAAGAAGAAAGGGGATGAGGACAAGATCTCCCAGGGCCTGCAGAAGCTGATGCAGGAAGACCTCACGCTGCGGGTAGAGAATGACAGCGCCAATGGGCAGACGTTAATCTACGGCATTGGCGACCAGCATCTGGAAGTCGTGGTCAGCAAGCTGGCAGAGCGGTATAAGGTTGAGATTGAGCTGAGCAGGCCGAAGATTGCCTTCCGTGAGACTATCCGCAAGAAATCTGACGTGGAATATAAATATAAGAAGCAGTCTGGCGGCCATGGGCAGTATGGGCATGTCAAGATGACCTTCGAGCCAAGCGGCGATTTGGAGACTCCTTATACTTTTGAGCAGCAAGTGGTGGGCGGCGCCGTGCCAAAGAACTATTTCCCAGCTGTGGAGAAGGGGCTGCAGGACTCTGTCCTCAAGGGGCCGATGGCTGCCTACCCGGTGGTGGGCGTGAAGGCCGTGCTGTATGATGGATCTTACCATCCAGTGGATTCTTCGGAAATGGCATTTAAGATGGCCACGATCCAGGCCTTCAAGAAGGGCGTTATGGAGGCGTCTCCTGTGCTGTTGGAGCCAATTGCCAATATGAAGGTTGTCGTTCCTGACAAGTTCACCGGCGACGTGATGGGCGACCTCAACAAACGCCGCGGGCGTGTGCTGGGCATGAACCCGGCAGAGCCAGGCAAGACAGAGATTACGGCAGACGTGCCTTATATGGAGATTTATGGGTATATGACAGACTTGCGTTCGATGACGGGCGGCAGCGGCCTGTTCTCCTATGAATTTGCCCGCTATGAGCAGACGCCTTCTGACATCCAAGAAAAAGAGATTGCCGCAAGGGCAAGCAAGCTGGATGGGGAAGAGTAGGATAAGGCCAGATAACACTAATTAGAAGCCCCTGCAGGTTTTTCGTCCCAGGATGGGAGGAGGATCTGCAGGGGCTTTTCCCTCAAGATTGAGGGGAGCAGATGCAGAGGAAACCAGGAACACTATTCTGGTTCTTTCTGCAGCAGCTTTTGCAGCTGATCTTCGACAATCCGGAAATGCTTGTCAAAAGCCTTCATGGCTTCCGGCAGGTCTTTTTTGATGAGGGCATTGTAGATTCCCCAATGGGAGCGGCGGAGCAATTCTGCCCGCATGCGGTTCATAAGGATTTTGGTGCGGAAATTTTCGATAAATTCCCCCATCAGCTTGTCCAGCATGGAATTGTATAAGATCAGCATACGGTTGTGGGAAGCGCTTACCAGGGTGTGGTGGAACTTCACGTCCAGCTTGGCGCTTTCTTTGGAGCTCATGGGCTGATCCATCTGCAGTAAAATCTGGTGCAGCTCTTCTAATTCTTCTGCCGTGGCGGCGTCAATGGCCAGGCGGATTGCGGCATATTCATAGCCTGTGCGGATATGGAAGATTTCCGAATAGTCAATTTCCATCAGCGCCATTACCATATTGACGGACTTCATCATGTATTCCATGGGGTCGCAGCGGACATAATTGCCGCTTCCCTGCAGGCATTCGATCAACCCTGTAATCTCCAGCATATGCATGACCTCACGGATCGAATTGCGGCTGACGCCCAGCTTTTCGGCAATTTCACGTTCAGTTGGGATTTTATCATTTAGTTTCAGTTCTCCGGAAAGGATTTGGTCGGAGAAATAGTCGAATACGTATTCATATGTTTTTTTCCCATTTAACTTGGGGTTGTCCATGCTGCCCTCTTCTTTCTGGCTGGGGTTGTCAGTTACAGTTGCTCTGTACCATGAAGATTATTGTAATATAATGTAGGGGAATTTGCAAGGAGAAAAGTTTTTTGGCGGGTTACACGGAAAAATAGCAATGGAATAGGTGGTTTTCCCAAAAATAATATGAGTATGGCAGCTGCAAAATGAAGGAACAGCAGATTGCCTTACAGGGCGGCAGATCTGCTGTTTCCTGGGTGAAAATATGTATGTATTACTCCAGTCTGCAATGTGTGCAGTAGAGATTGGAGCCATAGGTATCTGCCTGCAGATCCACGGGCATATGGTTCCTTGCAGGATTCTATTTTAATATGGGCGGCTTTACCATGACGGACACGCCGTCAGGGATGATGGCGATGTGGGCGTCCCTGCCTTTTTCCTTTAGGGCCATTGCCAAGGCCTCGTCTACGTCTGCCGCTGTCTCAAAGCCCATTTCCCTTGCCATGCTGCGGTATTTTTCGCACATCACATAGATTACCTTGTGATGGATGAGGATGCGGCTTTGGATCTGGTATTCCCATTGGTCTGGTCTGGTCTGATCCTGGGGGATGCGTAAGATGCCGTCCATCAGCGCCTGAGGGCTTTCGCAGTCCTTTAAGGCGTTGTAAAATCCTTCGCCCCCATGGCCGTCGCCGCAGTTGGAAACCATGATGAGTATCCCGTCTTGTTTCGCGGCGGCTTCTGCGGCCGTCATGCCTTTGACGGACTGGTACATGTTTTGGTCCAGGGGGTAGCCGCCGTTGGTAGAGATTGCGATATCGGCCAGCTGTTTGGGCGTGACCTGGCAGTACTGCTGGAGGAATCTGCATCCAGCCTCATGTGCCTCTATGGCGTCGCCAGCCACGGCATGGACAACTTTTTTGTTGGAATCAATCACCACGTTTACAATGTATTTCTGCTTTGCCATATGGCTTGCGGCTACCATGTCCCGATGGATGGGGTTGTTTTCCAAGATACCGGTGCGGCTGTAGGGGGAGTGGATAAAAGCGGAGCAATGGTTCCCCAGAACCGTCACTTTGCTGGACACCCCTGGCAGCACGCTTTTGCGGCCGCCGGAAAAGCCGGCGAAAAAGTGTGTCTCAATAAAGCCCTCGCTGACTAACAGGTCTGCCTGTGCGGCTATTTTGTTAATCAGCAGCGGGGCGCCGGAGGGGAGGACGCCAAGGTTAGCCATGGCGTCCATGTCGCAGCTGTCGTGGATGACAATTTTTTCATGCGCGACGATCTCCTCCCCAAATTTGCCGACCAGTTCTTCGCGGGTGGTCGCGCGGTGGAAGCCTGTGGCGATCAGCAGCGTGACGTCTGCCTGCGGGTTCCCGGCGCGGATTTCCTGCAGCATGAAAGGGATAATATGCTTGCTGGGAACGGGGCGGGTGTGGTCGGAACAGATAATTACAACATTCTGCTTGCCTGCGGAAAGCTCTGCGAGGGTGGGGGAGCCGATGGGATGCTTCATGGCCTCCTGTACGATTTCATCCTCAGTCTTCCCGGTCTTGGGCATTGATTCAATGGAAGATTCCAGAATCTCTATATCGAAACGATCGTCCAGATGCAGCGCCATGCCTTCTCTGGAGAAAGGTAACTTCATTTCCATAACTGTCACATGTTCCTTTTCGTCCTTGTTATTTTACGCCCATCCAGCCAGAGATTACCATCATCTGCACTTCGGAAGTGCCTTCGTAAATCTCTGTGATTTTGGCGTCGCGCATCATGCGCTCAATGGGGTAATCCTTGGTGTATCCATAGCCGCCGTAGAGCTGCAGGCAGCGGCGGGTTACGTCAGAGGCATTTCGGGATGCCACTAATTTGGCCATGGCGGCCTTATGGGAGAAATTCTCATGGTCATCCTTGGCGCAGGCTGCCTGGTATACCAGGAGTTTGGCGGCCTCTGTGTTGGCTTTCATCTGTGCCAGCTCAAACTGAGTGTTCTGGAACTGGGAGAGCCTGCGGCCAAACTGCTTGCGTTCCTGTACGTATTTCACGGTTTCTTCAATAGCGCCTTCGGCAATGCCCAGCGCCTGTGCGGCAATGCCGACGCGGCCGCCGTCTAAGGTCATCATTGCATATTTGAAGCCCTTGCCCAGCTCGCCCACCAAGTTTTCTTTCGGCACGATGCAGTCCTCAAATACCAGCTCGCAGGTAGATGAGGCGCGGATGCCCATCTTGTCCTCGTGCTTGCCGATGGAGAAGCCCTGGTAGCCCTTTTCGACAATAAAGGCAGAAATGCCTTTGGTGCCCTGGGATTTGTCCGTCATGGCCAGCACAAAGAACACATCCGCTGCGCCGGCGTTTGTGATAAAGATTTTTGAGCCATTGAGTACCCAGTGGTCGCCTGCGTCTATGGCAACGGTCTGCTGCCCGGAAGCATCGGTGCCTGCGTTGGGCTCCGTGAGGGCGAAGGCGCCGAGCCATTCTCCAGAGCAGAGCTTGGGCAGGTATTTCTGCTTCTGTTCTTCAGAACCGAACTGGTAAATCGGCGTGCAGCAGAGGGAGGTATGCGCAGATACGATAACCCCTGTCGTTGCGCAATATTTGCTCAGCTCCTCCACAGTCTGGATATAAGCCAGGGTGTCCATGCCAGAACCGCCATATTCCTCCGGGAAAGGGATGCCCAGAAGGCCCATTTCGGCCATCTGCTTTACATTGTCCATGGGAAATTCCTCCGTCTGGTCAATGGTGGCGGCCAGGGGCTTTACGTCATTTACGGCAAATTCATGTACCATATCTAAAATATCCTGATGTATCTCGTCTTGTTTAAAATCCATATGTAATTCCTCCATAATTTTATTCTTGTGTTTGAGCCTGGAACGCTGTTTGTTATGCTTTTAGGCCTTGCGTGCCTGGAATGCTGCCGTTAAAGCAGGGACTACCTCATTGAGGTTGCCTACAATCCCATAGTCTGCCACGTCAAAGATGGGTGCGTCTTCATCCTTATTGACGGCGATAACTGTATCGGAGCCGGAAATGCCGGCTAAGTGCTGGATGGCTCCGGAAATGCCGATGGCAAAGTAGAGCTTGGGCGCAACGGTCTTTCCGGACTGGCCGACCTGGTGGGCGTGCGGCATCCAGCCTGCGTCTACGACAGCGCGGCTGCAGCCTACGGTTGCGCCAAGCGCGGCAGCCAAGTCTTCCAGGAGCTTGAAGTTTTCGGCGGAGCCTACGCCGCGGCCGCCGGATACAATGATGTCGGCTTCTTCCAGGTTGACGGCTTCCGCTACTTCCTTTACACGCTCCACTAATTTGGTACGGATTTCTTCTGGCGCAACATGGATGTCCTCTTTGATGATTTCGCCGCTGCGGCTTTCCTCATAAGCGCCTTTCTTAAATACGGCAGGCCTTACCGTGCCCATCTGCGGGCGGTGTTCTGGGCACATAATTGTCGCCATCAGGTTCCCGCCGAAGGTGGGGCGGGTCCAGGCGATATTGCCTGTCTCTTCGTCAATGTCAATGGCTGTGCAGTCAGCCGTAAGCCCGGTCTTCAGGCGGCAGGACACGCGCGGGCCCATGTCGCGCCCGTTGTTGGTGGCTCCGATCATCAGTGTTTCAGGCTTATATTTTTCTACCAGGGCGACCAGCGCCTTGGTGAATGCGTCTGTGGTATAGTATTCATACTCTGGCCCATCTACTATAATGGCGGAATCCGCGCCGTAGCAGATGGCGTCCTTGGCTACCCCTTCAATCTCCTTGCCAATTACGACAGCCACCAGGGCGCACCCTTTTTGTTCTGCCAATGGCTTTGCCACGTTCAGCAGCTCATAGCCGACATTTTTGGCCTTTCCGCATTCTGTCTCAATGAATACCCATATATTCTTATAATCATTCAGATTGCCCATTATCGCTTCCTCCTTATAAAAGTTTTGCTTCTTCCATCAGCTTTACGACTTCCTTGGCCGCGTCAACGGCTTCCATGCCTGTCAGCTTGACCCCGTTTTTCTCCTGTACGGGCGTATATGTCTTCTTCACCCTGGTTGGGGAGCCGTTTAACCCGCAGAGCGCCAGGTCAATGGCTGGGATGTCTGCTTCCGTCAGCACGGGGATTTCTTTTTTCTTGGCAGCCATCTTGCTCTTGATGGTAGGATAACGCGGCTCATAGGGCAGCTTTACGACCGTCACCACGGCTGGGAGGCTGGTGGAAATCATGTCGTATCCGGCGTCATATTCCCGTTTTACCTGGATTTCCCCATCTTTTTCCAGGATATCCAGGGCATAGGTAATCTGCGGCAGCCCCAGGTGTTCGGCAATTTCCGGGCCGACCTGGGCGGTATCCCCGTCTGTGGCCTGCTTCCCACAGAGGATTAAGTCAAATTTTAGGCCTTCCTTTTCTTCGATTGCTTTGATGGCCTCAGACAGGATATAGCTGGTGGCCAGCGTGTCAGAGCCGCCGAAATTCCTGCTGGAAATCAGGTATCCGCCGTCAGCGCCTACGGCGAGGCAGGATTTAATGGCTTCTTTTGCCTGTTCCGGGCCCATGGAAACTACAATTAATTTCCCGCCGGAGGCTTCTTTTAGGCGTACGCCGACCTCCTGGGCATAGGTGTCAAAGGGGTTCACAATGCTGGGGACGCCTTTGCGGATTAAGGTGTGGGTTACAGGATCGACTTTGATTTCATTGGTATCTGGAACCTGTTTCATACAAACACAGATATTCATAAGAATTCCTCCTAACATTTTATTGATTTATCATTACAGGCGGTAGCAGACTTTCCCGGGGTTGAGGATCATTTTGGGGTCAAAGACTTTTTTGATGCCTTCCATCAGTGCCATATTTGTCTCGCCGACGGAGTCTACCAGGTATTTTACCTTGCCTGACCCGATGCCGTGTTCCCCGGATACGAGGCCGCCGCAGTCGGTTGCTTCCTTATAGATAATGTCAAAAAATTTGTCTACTCTTTTCTTGAATTCCTCTTCTTCTAGGTCGTTGGAACACTGGTAAATGTGCAGGTTCCCGTCCCCGGCATGGCCAAAGGACTTGATGGTCAGCCCGCATTCTCCGCCGGTTTTGTTGACAAACTCCAGGTAGTCGGCAATCTTATTTACGGGGACGACGACGTCGCATTCATCCAGCAGTTTAGTCTCTTCCATGATTGCTTCTAGGAAAGAAGAGCGCGCGGCCCAGGCATCCTTGATTTTGCCAGGCGTGTCGGCAACCAGTACGTCGATGGCGCCTTCTTCCAGCACGAGTTCTGCAGCCTGTTCTACCAGGGCGTCTACTTCATCTTCGGAAGCTCCGTCCAGCGTTACCAGCAGGTAAGCCCCAATCTGCGTTCCTTCCAGTTCCTGCGGGAATACAGATTTGCCGATGTAGCGCTCAGAGGCCAGGACGATTTCGCGTTCCATAAATTCTATGGCCTGCGGGTCCATATGCGCCATCTTAAATTTGGGGACGGTGGCAAGGGCTGTGTGCAGGTCTTCGAAGGGGATAATCAGGGAAGCTGCCGCCTTGGGGGCGGGGATGATTTTTAAGGTCAGCTCAGTGATAATCCCCAGCGTACCCTCCGAGCCAATCATTAGGTTCAGCAGGGAGTACCCGGAGGATGTCTTGGAGACTGTTGCGCCTAAGCGGGTAATTTCTCCGTTGGGCAGGACAACGGTCATCGCCCGAACGTAATCGCGGGTTGCGCCGTATTTCACCGCGCGCATGCCCCCGGCGTTGGTGGCCACATTCCCGCCGACACAGGCGAATTTCTCACCGGGATCCGGCGGATAGAGCATGCCTTTTTGCTGGCAGTCCTCGGCCAGGTCGTTCAGCAGCACGCCGGCTTCAATTTCTACGACAAAGTTCTCCATGTCGTAGGATTTAATCTTGTTCATCTTGGAAATGTCAATCAGCACGCCGCCACAGACAGGCACGGCCCCTCCGGCAAGCCCGGTGCCTGCGCCCCTGGGCGTGACAGGGATATTGTTGTCATAACAGATTTTCATGATTGCGGCCACTTCCTCCGTGGAGCGGGGCTGGATGGCCACGTCCGGCATGCGGGTGCCATAAATCGGCATTTCGTCCTTGGCATAGTCGGGGTTGATGTCATCGCCTAAAAATACATAGTCTGAAACGGCTTTCAGCTGGCGGATGATTTCTGGTGTTAATTGGTTGTACATTTGTGTTACCTCCTTGTTTTGGTTATAGTTCGTAATGATTCCGCAGGCCTGTGCATTTACTGCGCTGGCTATAGCCCTAGCGATGAGCCTATGTAGCAGAGGATGCCGGCCAGAATCACATAGAGCAGGAAATATTTGAAAACGGCGCTTAAGATTTTGCTCTCGGAGCCGATTTGGTTGACTGCGCCAGCCCCAATGGCAATGCCCTGGGGGCAGACCATCTTGCCGATGCCGGCGCCCATGACATTTGCGGCCGCCATCCAGGTGGGATTGAGGCCGAGCGCGGCGGCTGTCTCGCTCTGGAGGCCGCCGAAGAGGACGCAGGTGGAAGTGCCAGAGCCGGTCACGAAAGCGCCGAGCCCTCCAATCAGCGGGGCAATCAGCGGGTAGAAAGGCCCTGCAGCAGCTACCAGGAACTGCGCAATATCGGAAATCATGCCGCTGTAGCCCATAATTTTGGCGGTTGCCATTACAGAGCAGATGGTAAGTATGGTTTTCCAGTATTTTTTTAACGTTTCGGCAAATACCTGGCACATATCGCGGACGCTGGCCTTTTGGATGAAGCCGCCGAGGATTGCTGCCAGGAAGATCATGATGCCGGGCGTATTGATCCAGCTGAAGGATAAGGCGTTCCCCCCTTCCCCCGCATAGACCGTAAAGGTACTCTGGATGCCCGCAATCGCATTGTGGATGGGAGGGCATAGGGTGGAAGTGGATGTCAGGAGGATGAAAATCAGGAGAAAGGAACTCCATGCTTTCATGCCTTCGCCCAGGGAAATGCCCCTGTCTGCCGCTGCTGTTTTGGACAGCTGGATGGCATAGGCCTCTTCTGGCTTGCGACTGAAAATCTTGGCCGCTGCAATCAGGCATCCCATGGAACAGATGGAGCCGATGATGTTCGGAAGCTCCGGGCCGAGCCAGTGCGCCGTAAAGAACCAGGGGACTGTGAAGGAAACGGCAGCCGTCAGGGTAATGGGGAGCATTCCTTTAAGGGCTTTGACCCCCTTGCCGCAGATGCAGACCATCAAAAACGGAGAGACAAAAGTCAGTAGGCATTGGATAACGGCTACGCTTGCGGACAGGGGCAAAATATCGGCGCCTGTCACCGAGGCCAGGGTTACGGTAGGCACGCCAACGGAGCCGAAAGCTGTCGGGGTGGAGTTCACAACCAGGCAGGCGATTACGGTGCTGATGGGGTCAAGCCCAATCCCCACCAGGATGGAGGCGGGGATGGCCACTGCCGTGCCAAATCCAGCCATGCCTTCCATAAAGTTCCCAAATCCCCAGCCAATGATTAAGGCCAGCACCCGTCTGTCGCGGGAGACGCCGGCAAGCATTTTTTTGATTAATTCCATGGCGCCTGTTTTCAGCGTCAGGTTATAAGTAAAGAGGGCTGCGATAATGACGAGGCAGATGGGCCATAATGCATTTAAGATCCCTTCCAAGGCTGCCGTTGCCGTACAGGCCGCGTTTAATTCCCAGTGGAAGGCTGCCAGCAGGGCAGTCAAAAGGAGCGCAATCAGGCAGGCTTTGTGCCCGGCCATTTTCAATCCGCTTAAAGCTGCGATAAGCCAGAGGATGGGCAGCATTGCAAGTGCAAATTGTAAGAATAACAAGGCTTCTCCTTTCTGATTGGGTAATCCAATCATTAGTAAAATATGGTTTGTTGGTGTAAAAAGGTCATATTTTTGGTTCTAAAATGCATTTTCCGACTATTGGGTCACCCAATTTATAGTTGTATTATAGCACCTGATGAAAAAAAATCAAGTATTATTTGTAATTCCGGCATTTTATATGAAAATCTTCCCTTTTTTTGTACAATATGCATAAAATTGGGTTACCCATTTTGCGTAAGCATGGTTTTGTGTATTTTGCATAAAAAAAGTAAAAAAACTTTGCCAAAAAACGGACATAGGAATACAATAAATTGGTAAAATCATATACAAAATGCACAAAAATGAGTTCATAAAAGAGAAAAGGAAAATCCTGCTTCTACAGTAAATGCATGGGAATCAGCCAAAGCTGTTTCTGTGCATTTGCTGTAGAAGCAGCAAAATATTGCGGCAGAAGCATGGAGTGGGAAAATCAGCCTTCAATCTGTGTGCCTGAAGCATCCAAATGGAGGCGGCTGCCTTGGACAGAAAGCCAGAGAGCCTTTGCAAAAGCGGGTTTGTCGCCGCTGGCGGGAGGGAAGATGGCAGAGAAGAGGCAGCAGATTATGGTGCGGGGAAAGGGGGATTGTAACGTTCTGTGGCGGTTCCTGGCAACCATAGAAGAGGAGAATTCCGTATACAAAGCCAAATTGCCTATGCGGCGGCATGGTCTGTTCGTGGGTCGTTGCAGAATCCATGAGCGTGTGCTGCCATGGAAAGCAGGGGCAGTTGGAAATGATTCCAGGATGTCGTGGGAGCCCATTCCAGAATCCATTGCATAAAAATGCAGCAGATGTACCGAATTGCAGCCCGGTACAGGAGCAGTAACGATTCCGCTTCTGCCGCAAAATGATTGATAGGAAGGAGTATACCGAATTTATGAACTCAAAAAAAATAAAACGCATTTTAAGCGTAGCGCTGTCCTTAAGCATGGTGCTGTCTACAAATCTGACAGGCTTTGCCGCTGGGATGGATGTGCCGGCAGAAGAAGCGGCCGTGGTTGCTGAGGATGCCGAAAGCCCGATCGAAGAGGCTCCTGTTGCGGAAGGCGCAGGGACTTCATCGGAAGAAGCGGCAGGCGCTGCCGAGGGTGCAGAGACGCCGCCAGAGTGCGAGGAAGATAAGCATGACTGGGAAATTTTAGAGACAATACGCCCTGCAACCTGCAGCCAAAAAGGCGCTTATAAGGTAAAGTGCAAAATCTGCAGCAAGGAGGATTATTCATCCACGCCTAGGATTGGGCATACGTATGAACTGGAAGATTTTGTCGAGGTGACGCAGGCGGATATTGACGCAGGCACAGCGCCAGAAGGGGCAGTGGTCAACACTGTGATTACAAAGGAGCCAAGCTGCTCTGAGGCAGGCGCAAAGAAGCATATCTGCGGAACCTGCGCAGAAGGGGTAGATGGGCATGAGAGCGCCCCTGTGGCGATTGAGACGCTGCCGCATACCTGGGAAGTGACAGAGCGGCATGTGAATGCCACCTGTACGGAAAATGGATACTTCTATAAGAAGTGCCAGAATTGCGATGCCGAGACAGACAAGCGGGATGATCCAGACGCCCCCAGGCTTTACCATACTTATGAGGAAGAAGCCGGAACGGCTTATGATCCAGAAGCTTCCATTGACGAGAAGATTGACGGGGACTGTACCCAGGAACACGATGTGACCTATACCTGCCAGAGGACAGAGTGCGGCCATACGGAAACGGGAAAAATCCGCCATGAGGCGCATGTGGATGGAGCGTCAGTCAGTGAAGAAGCTACTTGTGAATATCCGGCCATGGAGTATACGCCCTGTACAAGGGAAGGGTGCAGCGTGCGCAGGAACACCCATGAGGTAGAAGGCAGCACGAAGCTCTACCATACCTACGAGGAAGGAGCTGGCGGGGATTATGATTTGGAGTCCAGCATAACGAAAAATCAGCCTGCTACCTGTGAGGCAGACGGAGAGGTCATCTATACTTGCCAGAGGGCTGGATGCACGGAAGAGAATTCACAGCATCACACAAAGACGCTTACCTCTCCGCGTTTAGGGCATGATTATACATCAGAAAATGCAACTTCTGAAGTAACAAAAGAGCCGACTTGTAAGGAAGAAGGAATCCGGACGATCCATTGCGGGAATGATCCTGCACATACCACCACAGAGCCAATAGGTAAGAGCGGCCATACGTGGACAGATGTACCGCAAAAGGACGCCACATGTGGAGAGAACGGCTTGGAAGCGTATACCTGGTGTCCGGTATGTGAAAAGTATAAGGATGATGTGCAGCCAGATGAGATACCATCAGACCCGACGAAGCATGTGTATAACGGGACGCCGATTGTCTACAAGCCGGCAACCTGTACGGAAAATGGCATCGGCAAATATGTCTGCACGGTATGCGCAAAGTCTTCTATCTTTGGCACGATCCCGGCAATGCATGCATATCAAATGCTGGATAAAGATGGGAATGTCGTAGTAAATGAGGAATTTGCAGGAGATGCGGAGTCAAATTCGACTGTTACAGGGACGGATGCCGGCTGTCTGACAAAGGGCTATAAGACGTTTACCTGCGGGAAATGTGAAGCAGGCACGCCAGGAAAGACATACAGCCTGACCATCAATGCCCTGGGACATGATTATGACGAGGGCGCCGTGACAACGCCGCCTACCTGTGTGGACAAAGGCGTGAAGACATTTACCTGTAAAAGGGCTGGATGCACAGATCTGACAAAGGGGCACTCATATACAGAAGATGTAGATGCAACGGGAGAGCATACGTTTGTGGAAGGCACCGTTCCGGCAACCTGTACGGAGCCGCAGAAGACAGGCAGCGCCTGCTCCGTGTGCCATGCGGAAGATCCGGACAATCCTCCGGTTGTGGATGAGGATGCAGACGGCAATCCAGTAGCGCCAGCCCTTGGGCATACCTATGAAGATGCCAAATATCAAATAGATGGGGAAATCAATGATGAAGCCTATGCAGCAGATTATCCAGAGTGTTTTAGTAAGGTTGAGGCAACCTGCGCAAATGGCGGCAGGGCAGAGACAAAGACTTATACCTGCGCACGGAAAGGATGCACAGGCGAAGGGCATACGAAGGTAGTGGCAGGCGAAGTGCCAGAGCATCAATGGACGCCAATGTCTGAAGATGCAACCTGTGAGCATGCATTTTATACATATGAAAAGTGTTCTGTGTGCCAAGAAGAGACAGATCCAGAATATCATCCGGAGCTAGGCCCGCAAAAGGATCACAACTATGTGCTGCAGACCCCTGCACTCAAGCCAGCAACCTGTACAGCCAACGGCATTGGGCAGTATCAGTGCTCCATGTGCCAGAATGTGAAAAACCAGGTGATTCCAGCGCATCACGCTTATGAAGGCGAAGATCATAAGGTTCTGACAGGAAGCGCCCTCCAGGAAATGGTGGATGCAAAACGGGTCAGCATAGCAACAACAGCAGAAGCAACTTGCGCAGCGGCTGGGGAAGCAGTATATACTTGCTCGGATTGCCCAGAAGGAACGACAGGTAAGGAAAAGACAGTAGTTCTTGCAAAGCTTACGCATATTTATGACGCCGGGCGCTGGAAGAGCGAGATAGAGGGCGGCCAGCATTATGGCTGTGTGGACGATATCAAAGTCCAGACCTGTACGGTGGGGAACTGTAAGGCTGAATTTGAAGGCCATACGATAGAGACACCGGAAGAGGCAACGCTTGAGCATGACATAGATGGCGTAACAGAAACCGTTCAGCCGGCAACCTGCACAACGGCCAAGAGTCTTGTGAAGATTTGCAAAACATGCGGTCAGGCGGCAGAGGTAAAGGAGGCAACAGGTGATGACGCTCAGGCAGCCCTGGGACATACCTATCAAAGGGAAAACGTCCTCACAGACGGCGAATTAGATGAAGAAAAATACAAGAATGCCTATCCGGATTACTACAGCCGGACAGAGGCGTCTTGCAAAGGCGAAGGCACAAAGGGCAAGATTGTCTATACCTGTGCAGAGGTGGGATGCGAAGGAGAAGGCCATACCCTTGAGGTAGAGCTTGCTGTTCCGGAGCATAAGTGGAAGCCGATGTTTGAAGACGCAAGCTGCCAGGGAAATGCACAGTCTTATGAGGTATGTACGGAATGCGGCAAAGAGACAGCGAAGACAGACATGGGATCTATGGGCCCAGAGTACCAGCGGGTAGACCATGATTATCAGTTTGTGGAAGCGTTCCGGGAAGCGACCTGCACCCAGAATGGCCTTGGGAAGTACCAGTGCCCGATGTGCAAGGATGTGAAAAACGAAGTGACCCCGGCGCACCATGCCTATGAGGATGAAAAGCATGAGGTACTCACAGGCGACGCCCTTAAGGAAATGGTGGCAGCAAACAAGGTTTCTACAAAAGAAAACACGCAGGCGTCCTGCACCGCAGCAGGCGAGGCAGTGTATACCTGCCTGGTATGCGAAGAAAATACAGCGAACAAAGAAAAAACAGTAGAGATCCCGCAGCTTTCACACATCTATGATGAGACAAAGTTCACATGGAAGAGCGAAGAAGGCGAAAACGGCGGTACGCATTATGACTGCCAGGATGATGTAAAAATATTTACCTGCCAGCAGCTGGGATGCACCCATACCAAGGAAGAGGCAGCTCCCGCAACAGAGGTCCATGATATCAGTGGGGTTATCGCAACGGTAGAGGAAGCAACCTGTACCCTGCCAAAGCGCGAAGTGAAGATCTGTAATGTATGCAGCGGCGAGGCAGAGCGGAACACAGTGGAAGGGGATGGGGCAGCGCCTGCCCTTGGCCACGCTTTCCAGAAGATGGAAAACGGCCAGCCCGTCCTGGATGCGAATGGAAAGATTGTGCTTGTAGATGATGTGGATACGAATCCGCTGGTTCAGGCAGAAGGCGAATTGCCAACCTGTATCAAGGGCAGTAAACGTACCTATACCTGCAAGCGCTGTGCGGCAAACCCAGAGGCAGACAACAGCGTTACCGTAGACGTTCCGCCAACAGGGCATGACAAGGAAGAGAAGTATATCGCAGCAACTTGTGAAGCCCCAGGCAAGATTATCATGGTATGCAAGAATAATGCCACGGAGAGGTTCCCAGACGAAGACCAGGTTCTGACGGATGCCCAGGGCAATGTTTTAGATCCCGCCCTTGGCCATGACGAAGAGAACGTTGCAGAAGTAAAGTCCACCTGTAAGACGAAGGGGCATACAGCAGGCGTAAGGTGTAAGCGTGCAGGATGCCAGAAGGTATTGAACGGAATCGAAGAACTTCCGTTGGATCCAGATAACCATGAGTGGGAAGAGGATTTGGAACATTCTACGGCGCCAAACTGTAAAGATGGGATAGACGGTAAAGCTGCATTTACATGTTATCACGAAGATACAGATGAAACTTTTACAGATGAAAAAACCGTAACCGCAGAGCATAAGTATGGGTCGGAAACTATTTCCGATGATGGCATGTACATCATCCATACCTGTGTGAACGTATGTAACGGTGAAGTATGCGGGCATACAGAAAATCTCAAGCTGATGTACGGGTTTGTTGAGTGTACGAATGAAGATTGCGAGTCTTACGGAAAGATTGTGGAAGCCGATGAAATCCCAAGAAAAGCTCCCACCTGTACGGAACAGGGCGCAACCAAAGGCCTGGCATGCCCGGATTGCGGGACTGTATTTGAGGGATGTGAAGAGATTGCGATGATACCGCATACCCTTACCTGGGTGACCAAGCTGGAAGCGACCTGCGGCAAGGCGGGATCAGAAATCCAGCACTGCAGTGTTTGCGACAACGATATCGGTGAGGCAAGGGCAATCCCGGCAACCGGCATCCATACCTACGAGTCAGAGGTTCAGGATCCCGACTGTGAGCATCCGTTCCGGCTTAGCTTTACCTGCAAGGATTGCGGACAGGAAGATCCGGAGAGGCCAACCGAAGAAATAGGCGCGCCCCTTGGCCATAATTTTGTCAACGGCGTATGCGCCAATGGCTGTGGGAAACACCAGGTTGAGGCCAGCACCAGCATGTCAGCCTTTGTGGATACCAAAAATAAAGTGCGGATCACCGCGCTTACAAAAGTAAATGACAAGCAGCTGAAAATCGTGGAGATGGGTCTTTTGTATGCTACAGATGGCAACGCACATAGCGAAAATGATATGGTGTGGTATGCAGGGGCCAGCAGTGGAGCCGTGAAGAAGAAAATCCTTGGCGACACAACGAAAGACGGTGTATACATGGACATTGGCGTTGGCAGCCTGGTGACCAGGGAACTCTATGGCAGAGCCTATGTTGTCACAGAGGATGAAAACGGCAAGCAGTCCATTGCCTATGGCGAATTAATCAAAGGCACATTCCAAGAGCTGAACGCACAAGGTAAGTAAGCCCAGCCATAAGCAAGAGTAACCGCAGCAATAAGAAACATAGGATTCACAGGTAATGTTGGAAAGCGCAGAGCCGCCCCTGCCGGAGGCATATCCTGGCAGGGAGGCTGCGCACCGTAAATGGAAGGTGAAGATGCAGTCATGTATAAAATATCACGGGTATTTTTCCTGGGCGTTTTTTTAAGCATTTCCCTTACCGCATGCAGCAGCGCCGGCTCGCAGAACCTGTCTGGCTCCCCTGCTTCCCAGGGAAATGCCAACGCCTCAGAAACGCAAGGCGTATCTGGCAGCGAGGAAAGTCAAGAGGAACAGGGCAAGAGGGATAAACAGGCCCAGGAACCGCTGTTAGGCGCGGACGCCACAGATGAAGAACTGTTGGAGCTGCTGGGGGATGAGGTCAACCTTGTCACCGATGGCAGTTATATTGAGCTGATTTCAGACTTTAAAAAACATACAGAGAATTATTCCGGCAAAATCTACCAAATAGAAGGGGCATACCACATGGAAGATGGCATCCCCTATATCACCAGGACGATTGTGGACGGCGATGAGAAGTCTGTCCAGGGCATGCCCCTGAAATATTTGCCCTCAGAACCCCAGGAAGGCGACTGGATCCAAGTAACCGGCGTAATCAATGAGGGGGAAATCGGGGGAGAGACGATGGCCTTGCTGGAGGTAGTAATCCTAAAGCCCCTAAAAGAGCAGGGCCAGGCAGAGCTTTCCGCAAGCTGAAGGGAGGTGAACCAGCATGAAAGAATATAAAACGCCAGAAGTAGAAATTATTTTATTTGATGAAGAAGATATTCTTACGTCCAGCAACTTAGAGGGCGGAGACGAAGACCTTGAGTAAATCTTAGGGCTAGTGTGGCGTCATACTGCCAATTTAAGAGACGAAGGCGAAAAAGATTCTATTTTGCTTTCTAAGGATTGGTTTACACAGAATTAGTTTCTGCGGATGGTGCTTACAAAGGATTAGAAAAATATATTATTTCATAAAATGCCAGATCTCACCAAAAGCCAGTGCTGATGCATAGGCTTTGGCAGAGGTCTGGCATTTTGTTATGTATCTTTGTGGAGGCATGGGAACAAAAACCTGGCCATATTCAAAATTTGAATCATATGCTTGACATTTCAGTTCATTTGCAATAAACTAGAACCAGTTCATTAGTAATAAACAAGGAGGTATCCCAATGCTTAACACAAATTTAGGCTCCATTGAGGCTCATTTTGCAGACTTGATCTGGCAGAACCAGCCCATCCATTCCCGAGAACTGGCCAAACTCTGCGCAGAAGAGCTAAACTGGAAGCGCCCTACGGCCTACAATGTGCTGCGCAAGCTCTGTGAAAAAGGCATTTTTCAGAACAATAACGGCATCGTATCTTCCTGCATCAGCCGCCAGGAATTCTATGCCATCCGTGGCGAGCATTTGGTGGAAGAAGCCTTCGATGGTTCGCTGCCGGCTTTTGTCGCCGCCTTTACCGCCCATAAGAAGCTGTCCGAACAGGAAATTCAGGAACTGACCGACATTATCCATCAGGGAAGGAGTGAGCGCCTATGATTCTTTTACAGGAAATTTTCTTGAAGGTATTCAATATGAGCCTTACGGCCAGTATAGCCATCCTGGCTGTTATGCTTTTGCGCTTTTTGATCCACAAAGCCCCGAAACAGTATTCTTACCTGCTCTGGGGCATTGTGCTGTTCCGCCTGTTATGCCCCATATCCTTCCAGGCTCCGTTTTCCCTGCTGAACTTCACAGGCATATCTGCAAATGGTATCGGCGAAATGGAGTATGCATCGCAATCTGGCATCGCAGGCGCACAGACGCAGACGCCTGTAGAAGCTGGGAGCCAGAAAGGGCTGCCGTCTGTCGGTTCTGCGGATGGCATTACCAACCGCAGCAAAGCGGGTGAGCCTTCTGCAGACGGCATTGCCAACCACAGCAAAACGGGTGGGGCTTCTGCCGTAGGCATTTCCAACAGCAGGAAAGCGGGCGGAGCAACGGCATCTTTTTTTGGCTCCGCAGACGCTCTGCCCGAACCCCTGTCTGTGCCAGAAGCAGATTTATCTAGGAGTTCTGATATGCGGCACAGCCAGCCCCTTGCGGTATGCTCTATGGTCTGGCTTCTGGGAATTGCAGCCCTGGGGATATACAGTCTCTGTTCCTCTATGCGCCTGCGCCGCCAGGTGGCCTGCGCTATCCCCTTACAAGGCAATATTTATCTGGCAGACCATATACCGTCCCCCTTTGCCTTTGGCCTTCTGCGCCCCAGGATTTACCTGCCCTCATCCGTCCGCGAAAAGGAATGCGGCTACCTGATCCTTCATGAGCAATACCATATCCGCAGGCGGGACTGCCTGGTAAAGCCGCTGGCTTTCCTTGCTGTGTGCCTGCACTGGATGAATCCGCTGGTATGGCTGGCCTTTGCCCTGGCCATGAAAGACATGGAAATGAGCTGTGATGAAGCAGTGGTGCAGAGAATGGGGGATGATGTCCGTGCAGAATATGCGGAATCCCTCCTGCGCTTTGCAGTTGGAAGGCAGAGGATTTCTGGCATCCCGCTTGCGTTTGGGGAAGGGAATGCCAAAGAGCGTATCCGCAATATCATGGGCTGCCAAAAGCCTGCTGCCGCTGTTATCATCCTGGCCTTGCTGACCTGCCTGATTGGCGCGGCCTGCCTTGGCACAAACCCGGCCTCCGTGCCCGAGACGCTGGCATGGGCCAAAAATTTGTCTCAGGATGACGTAGCATCGGTTGCGCTGGTGGCCATGCCCCAGGAGGCTGAGAAGCAGTACCGGCAGTTTTCCCCAGAGGAATGGGAGGGCGTGATAAGCCTGATCCGCCAGTGCCGGGGAAGTTATCTTACCAGCCATGAGGATATGGAAGGCGGCAGCATTATCTTCTACCTTACGATGAAGGACGGCACAGAACATGAGGTAGGGAATCTGGGCAATGCTTATCTCTATATTGACGGCGACTACTATGATGCAGGCTATGATTGGCTCTCTTCCTGGGGCAAGGAGTATGGGGAAGGGAATGCAAGGCTGCCGGAGGATTTCTATGGGCAGGGGGAAGATCTGTCCGGGGCATCTGAAAAAGAAAATAGCTCATCGTCTGGCGGCGAATCTGTCAAGGATGGCAACGCCTCATCGTCTGGCGGCGAATCTGTCAAGGATGGCAGCGTCTCATCGTCTGGCGGCGAATCTGTCAAGGATGGCAGAGCCTCATCGTCTGGCGGCGTGTCTGGCAGTGAGGAAAGCGCTGTATATGGTACATTTGGCCGTGTGAGTGTTAGCCAGGAGGCATATTCCGCAATTTGGGAAGCCATTTTGGAACACAATGGAGGCGTTTATGAAGGGACAGATAGGTATGATGTAGCCTGCTGCAGCTTTGTCGGTCTGGAAACGGAGCCTGCCGCCGCAGCAGAGTCAGCCGGGGCAGCAGGAAGCGCAAAGCCATGGGTGACTTATTATGGATGGGCATACTATGGGGAATATAAAATTTCTGAGGTTGAGATAGAGGAAGTGGGCGCCTCCCATGTACCCGTTGCGCTGACTTTCGCAGTGGATGAGGATGGATGCCATTCCCTGAAAGAATACTGGGAGCCGTCAGACGGCGCGGATTTTGTGGCGGATATCCGCAGCAAATTTCCGCCATCCATTGTCGAGGACGGACTGGACAGCCAGAGATTTGTGGAGAGGCAGATCCGGGAATGCTATGCGCAGGCGATTGCATCTACCCAGGCGGACGCGGAGCCGATGGTAGCGCATCTGCTGGAACATATCTGTGATGCTTCCAGCGCCTTGGATGCTTCTGATTCCTCGCTCCTTCCTGCTTCCTCCAACCCAGGGGACTATATTGAAGCCCATATTGCAGAATACCGTAAGCTGCACTACTTGGGGGATGAAACTTTGAAATACTGCCTGAAGCGCTTCGCGCAGGGCGGGGAGGAGGGCCTGGAAGGCCATATTATGGCGCGCGCCTGTGAAAGGATTCTGGAGGAGAGATGGAAAATGCCCATCGAAGCTTCTGCGGCAGCCACGGGGCAGGAATGGTATGACGCCCTGAAGGCACAGGTAGACGGTTGGGAGGAGCGGCCGATTGCAGCAGAAGAAGAGATTCCCCTGTCCATCCTTAAAATCGGCATTCCCGTGCAGGTTGCAGGAGGCACAGGCTGGGCGCGGGAGCGCAAGGCAGTGCCGTCCGAAGAAAACCACCTGAAAATACAGTATCATGATAATGTTCTGGAAGCACAATGTACCTTATGGGCAGCAAAAGACAGCGAATTGGGCCTGCCTGCCATAGAATACGACCCTTCCAAAGAGGAAACCTGGGGAGCGGAAGACGCGTCCGGGCGGATGGTCACCGTCAGGGTACAGCATGCCAAAGGGCAGGCGCTGGCCAGCTGGGAGCATGGAGATTATAAATTTGCCATTTCGGCAGATGTGCCAGACAGCCAGGCAGATACTGCCCCTGTCCCCAAAATGGCATTGGAGATTGTAAGGCAGCTGGAATAGGCAAGTTTTACGCCAGCGGATTCTATGGCATTGCAGAATTCGGCGGAAATTTTAGAATTAGGGGTAAAAACCTTTTGGCAGTAAAGCCATAGCTTCAATATCCTAAGTGGATAAGCAGAGGCAGCACGTCATACACAGAAGAAGTTCAGCGATATTTGCTGAAAACATCCATTGACTCCCTTCCCAAAAACGGTCAATTGGGTATAATAGGAGTTAGGAGCTGTTAAGAAAGGGGGCGGCGGTTTGTGAATGATAAATTTTTCGGCCTGCCAGAAGAGAAACAGGAACGCATCATCCAGGCCGCTTATCGGGTATTTGCGAGGAATACATATAAAAAGAGTCCCATGCATGAGATTGCAGGCATGGCAGGCATCAGCAAGTCCCTGCTATTCCATTATTTCCGGAATAAACATGAGCTGTATCTGTTCCTGTGGGAGAAATGCGCAAAAGTTACGATAGATCGTCTGAAGCGTTATGGCTGCTATGATTCCAGGGACTTATTTGAAATGATGCACCGGGGGATGCGGGCAAAATTGCAGATTTTCAGGGAAAGCCCAGATATGGCTTGCTTTGCCGTGCGGGCGTTTTATGAAAAAGACGAGGCAATCTGCGAGGATATCCAGAAAAGCTACCAGAAATTTTTTGGATGGAAAGCACAGAAGGCGCTCCAGGATGTGGATCTGGAGCAGTTTGTGCCGGGCCTGGATCTGCGGATGATGTACCGGGAAATGTGTTGGGCTTCGGAAGGCTATCTATGGGAAATGCTGCAGCGCGGCGGCCTGGACGTGGATGCGATAGAACGGGATTTTGAGAAGCTTCTGGACTTCTGGAAGTCTATTTATCTGCGGAGAGATTGAATCAAAAATTCCGCTGTAAGCAACAGGTTTTTGGCTCCCGCAGGAACAAAGAAAGCAGGGCAAACAGCCTGGAAGCCTGTCCTGCTGTGGATGAAGTGAAAAAGAAAGCAGGATCTGAAATCCTGTGGAAGGAGTGAAAAACAATGGAGGCGATTAAGGCCGAAGGGCTGACAAAATATTATGGCAAGGCCAGGGGGATCGTGGGGCTGGATCTGTGCGTGGAGCAAGGAGAATTCTTTGGTTTTATCGGGCCGAACGGCGCAGGGAAGAGTACCACCATCCGCACCCTGTTGGGGCTGATCCGGCCCAGCAGCGGCAAGGCGGCTGTTATGGGGAAGGAGATCGGCAAAGAAAACCAGGAAATCCTAAGGGAAGTGGGATACCTTCCCTCGGAAGCAGTCTTTTACCAGGGGACGCGGGTGCGGGATGTCTTGAGGCTTTCTGCCGGGCTGCGCAAGATGGACTGCCGGGAGGAAGCGGAACGGCTCTGCCAGCGGCTCGGCCTAGACGGGGCGAAGAAGGTGGAGGAACTCTCTTTTGGCAACCGCAAGAAGGTGGGGATTGTCTGCGCCCTGCAGCACAGCCCCAGGCTGCTGATCTTAGATGAACCAACCTCTGGCCTTGACCCACTGATGCAGAGGGAATTCTTCCAGATTTTAAAGGAACGCAACGAGCGTGGGACGACCATTTTCCTGTCCTCCCATATCCTTTCGGAAATTCAGAGGAACTGCACCAGGGCAGCCATCGTCCGGCAGGGAAGGATGATTGCGTGCGACCGTGTGGAGGCGCTGGCGCAGGCAAGCGCGAAGCGGGTTACCGTCCATGGGGATATCAATATCTCCGGACTAAGGGGCGTCCGCGATCTGCAGCAGGAAGGGGATGGCTTCCGCTTCCTTTATGCAGGGGATATCAACGCCCTGCTGCGGACTCTGGCGGGGCATCCGGTTACGGACGTGTCGATTGCGGAGCCAGATTTGGAAGAGATTTTTATGCATTACTATTTGGAAGGAGGCGCAGGGGAATGAGGTTGGCTAGACATGAATTGCGGCAAGGCAGGACGGCGCTTCTGGTCTGGGCGGCGGCCATTTCCTTTCTGATGGCAGTCTGCGTGCTGCTCTATCCGGAAATGGAAGGGGATATGGGAGAATTGGGGGATATGTTTTCTTCGATGGGCAGCTTTTCGGAGGCATTTGGCATGGATCAGGTGAATTTTGGTACGCTGGAGGGATTTTATGCGGTAGAATGCGGGAATATCCTTGGCCTGGGCGGCGCGTTTTATGCAGCCCTGTGCGCAGTGACGATGCTGGAAAAGGAAGAACGGGGGCATACGGCAGAATTCCTGCTGGCTCATCCCATCAGCAGGCGGCGCATCCTGCTGGAAAAGCTGGCGGCTTCCTTGGCACAGGTGGCGCTTTTGAATGGGGCTGTGCTGGCTGTGTCGTTGGCTGCCCTGGCAGGCATAGGAAATGAGGTTCCCTGGAAAGGCATCCTGCTGGTGCATCTGGCTTATTTCCTGCTGCAGGCAGAGCTGGTGGGGGTCTGTTTTGGAATTTCTGCATTCCTGCGGCGGGGCGGCATGGGGATTGGGCTGGGGATTGCAGCCGTCCTGTATTTCCTGCAGATTATCGCCAACCTATCGCAAGAGGCAGGGTTTCTAAAGTATATCACTCCTTTTGGCTACGCAGATGGGACGAAGATTGTGGCAGATGGGAGCCTGGATTTGGGGCTTGTAGCCCTAGGGATGCTGTATGGCCTGCTGGGGGCGCTGGCAGCGGATTGGGAGTATGGCAGGAAGGATATTCAGGGATAGGATAAATGAAAAAATACTTGACAGCGGAATGGAAATCAGCTATGCTTAAGACGATGATTAAAACCTTTGAGCGGAAGAAGTACCCTTTTGGAACATTTCCGGTTATGATGGAAGGCTGCTGGTCTGTGCATGGTAACCGTTTCAGAGAGCCGCAGGCGGTGGAAGTGCGGTAATGGGAAGGGAGGCGAATGGATCCGTGAGGGCGAACTGAAACTGGATGCCAGAAATGGGTATCCGGCAGTAGGGGAGACGTGTCTGCACGTTACAGCAGGAGTGTATGGAAGTACACGGCAGAGCGCATTCTTTGGAATGAAATTAGGTGGCACCGCAGAGGTAGATGATACTCCTGTCCTATGAATCAATAGGGCAGGTTTTTTTGTGCCGTATTCTCTGTTTGGCGCACCGTGCTTTTCCGCCTGAGCCCGGCCTTTCGCTGCGGATGGGCAATGATCCGGCAGGCCTGCCCCAGCAGGGGGAAGGCATTTCCAGTGCTGGCCGTGAGGAACTGATTTAGGAGTGCAAAAAGAAAGAGAGGAAAAGACATGGATAAGAAAATACCTTACAAAATTTATCTGGAAGAACAGGAGATGCCGAAGCAATGGTACAATGTACGGGCGGATATGAAGAAAAAGCCCGCCCCTATCCTAAACCCAGGCACCTTGCAGCCGGTAACAGAGGATGAGCTGTCCGGCATTTTCTGCCGGGAACTGGCAAAGCAGGAACTGGACGATACAACGCCGTACTTTGACATCCCGCAGGAGATCCAGGATTTCTATAAAATGTACCGCCCATCTCCATTGGTCCGCGCATACTGCCTGGAGGAGAAGCTGGGCACGCCAGCCCATATTTACTATAAATTCGAGGGCAACAATACCTCTGGCAGCCACAAGCTCAATTCCGCAATTGCCCAGGCATACTATGCCAAAAAGCAGGGGCTTAAGGGCGTGACGACGGAGACGGGCGCAGGGCAGTGGGGGACGGCGCTTTCCATGGCTTGCTCCTATTTTGATTTGGACTGCCAGGTCTATATGGTGAAATGCTCTTATGAGCAGAAGCCGTTCCGGCGTGAGGTGATGCGCACGTATGGCGCGAAGGTGACCCCTTCCCCATCTATGGATACGGAGATTGGGCGCAAGATCAACGAAGAATTCCCAGGCACCACAGGGAGCCTTGGCTGTGCGATTTCGGAGGCCGTGGAGGCAGCCACCAGCCAGGAGGGCTACCGCTATGTATTGGGTTCCGTGCTTGCCCAGGTATTACTGCACCAGTCCATCATTGGCATGGAGACGAAAGCTGCCTTGGATAAATACGGCATCAAGGCGGACATGGTTATCGGCTGTGCAGGCGGCGGATCCAATCTGGGCGGGCTGATTTCCCCCTTTGCCGGGGAGATATTGCGCGGCGAGGCAGATTACAAGATCATTGCCGTGGAGCCTGCCTCCTGCCCAAGCCTAACAAGGGGCGTCTATGCCTATGACTTCTGTGATACGGGGAAGGTATGCCCGCTGGCGAAAATGTATACCCTGGGAAGCGGCTTCATCCCTTCCGCAAACCATGCCGGCGGCCTGCGCTACCATGGCATGAGCTCTACGGTGTCAGAACTGTATGACCAGAAGCTGTTAGAGGCCAGGAGCGTGGAACAGACAGAGGTATTTAAGGCAGCTGAGACCTTTGCAAGGGTAGAAGGGATCCTGCCGGCGCCAGAGAGCAGCCATGCAATCAAGGTGGCGATTGACGAAGCCCTGAAATGCAAGGAGACAGGCGAAGCGAAGAATATCGTGTTCGGTCTGACAGGCACGGGGTATTTTGATATGGTTGCCTACCAGAAGTATAATGATGGGGAAATGGCAGACTATATCCCAGCAGATGAAGATTTGGCCAAGTCTATTGCCCAGCTGCCGAAGGTCTGATTGCAGGGAATAAAGGAGCTGTCTTCCATAACCCTTGGCAAAAACGTTACCTCCCTGGGCGTCAAAGCGTTTTATAAGTGTACGGCCCTTAAGAAAGTCACCCTTCCGGCCAAGGTATCTAAGATTGGCAAGCAGGCTTTTGACGGCTGCAGGAGTTTAAAGAGCATCACCATCCAGACCAAGAAGCTGTCTGCCAAGGCCATTGGCGCAAATGCCTTCCGTAAGACTCCCGCCAAGGCCGCCGTCAAGGTGCCGGCCAGCAAATGGAAAACTTATCAGGCACTCCTTGTAAAACGCGGAATTGCCAGGAGAGCAAGCATCCGCAAGTAGCGGAGAGTTTGAACTTGTAATCCGACAGAAAACCCGCTGTGATCCCGGAACGTTGGGCATTACAGCGGGTTTTCTATAAAAAATGGCAAGGATATCATGAAGAAGCATTTGATAGGATTTTGTAGAAACCCTAAATTATTTTTCAAAAACCAGTTCCAAAACGCCCTATTTTATGTTAAAATAAGTTCTGATTGCTACAGTAAGGAGTGAAGATATGACAAAAGTAGTGAAATTTGGAGGAAGCTCACTGGCCAACGCGAGCCAGTTTTCCAAGGCTGGAAAAATCATCCGTTCCGAGGAGAGCCGCCGGTACGTGGTGCCAAGCGCCCCAGGGAAGCGGAACGCCAAGGATACCAAGGTGACGGATATGCTCTACCGCTGCTATGAGATGGCAGAGGCAGAGGAGGATTTTATGCCATTGCTCAAGAAAATCCAGGAGCGGTTCGACACCATTATCAATGGCCTTAACATGGCGTTTTCCCTCAACGATGAATTTGGCGTAATCGCAGAGAATTTCAAGAAGAAGGCGGGCACGGACTATGCTGCCTCCCGGGGGGAATACCTCAATGGAAGGATTATGGCCAATTACCTGGGCTATGAATTTATCGATGCCGCAGAGGTCATCCGTTTCCGGGAGAATGGCGAGTTTGACGCCGATACGACCGACGCAATCCTCTCCAAGCGCCTTAAGGACTGTGAACGTGCCGTAATTCCTGGTTTTTACGGCGCGAAGGAGGACGGCACAGTCAAGACATTTTCCAGGGGCGGCTCTGACATTACCGGTTCCATTGTGGCTAAGGCCGTGCGGGCGGACATCTATGAGAATTGGACAGACGTTTCCGGGTTCCTGATTGCAGATCCTGGGATTATTGACAAGCCGGAAGTAATTAAAGTCATTACATACCGGGAGCTGCGGGAGCTTTCTTATATGGGGGCCACCGTCCTCCATGAGGACGCCGTGTTCCCGGTGCGTAAGGAAGGGATTCCGATCAATATCCGTAATACGAACCAGCCGGAGGATCCAGGCACGCTGATTGTGGAAAGTACCTGCCGCCAGCCAGATTACACGATTACAGGGATTGCCGGCAAGAAAGGCTTTGTGGCCGTCAACATTGAGAAGGATATGATGAATTCAGAGGTAGGCTTTGGGAGGAAGGTCTTGTCCGCGTTTGAAGACCATGGCATTTCCTTTGAACATATCCCTTCTGGCATCGATACACTGACCGTATTTGTCCACCAGGAGGAATTTGAGGGCAAGGAACAGCAGGTGCTCTCAGCCATCCACCGCTATGCCCAGCCAGACAGCATTGACCTCGAAGGGAACCTGGCGCTGATTGCCGTGGTGGGGCGTGGGATGCGGTCTACCAGGGGCACTGCCGGAAGGATTTTTTCTGCCCTTGCCCATGTGAACGTAAATGTAAAGATGATTGACCAGGGATCCAGTGAGCTGAATATTATCATTGGCGTACAGAACAGTGATTTTGAGACGGCCATTCGGGCAATTTATGATATTTTTGTAAAGACGCAGATTTAGGGGAAGGGAAGTTATGGCGCAGAAAGAGAATAAGCCAAAACAGGCGCACTCCAGCGGGAGTAAGAATCTTGTGAAGGGGCGCTCTGCGCAGCATCCAGAGGGAGCTGGGAAGGTGTCTGTGGAGGAGCGGCCTGCGCGGTATCCAGCAGGGGATGGCAGCCCTGGCAGGCGGCGGAGCCGGGAGCTGAAATGGGATAAGCTGGACAACACGGCCAACCTGTTCCCGGTGATTGCCGGGGAGAGCATGAGCAACGTATACCGGATTTCTGCTACATTGAAAGAGGATATCCAGCAGGAGCTTCTGCAGAAGGCCTTGGAAATGGTGCTGCCCTGGTTTGATGTATTCCAGGTGCGCATCCGTTATGGGATGTTCTGGTATTATTTTGAGACAAACCAAAAGCCCGCCCCCAGGGTCAAGGAAGAATACCGCTATCCCTGCCAGTATATTTCCCCGAACCGTAACAATAATTATCTGTTCCGGGTCAATTATTACAGAAACAGGATTAATCTGGAGGTCTTCCATGTCCTTACAGATGGGATGGGCGGGATTACCTTCCTGCGGGAGCTGGTGTACCAATACCTGAGGCTGGCGCATCCCGTCCTGCAGGAGAAGCTCGGCGACGGCCTGTGCAGCGATACTTCTTTAAGCCGCGAGGACAGTTACCTCAAGAATTACCGCAAAGGACACAAAAAGGGCTATAAGACCCAGCGCGCCTATCTGGTGAAGGGCGAAAGGCTCAAGCCCCTCCAGCTGGGGGTGATGCACGGCTATATGCCGATCCCCAAGCTGAAGGAGGTATGCAGGGCGTATGGTGTTTCGATTAATGAATATCTGGTGGCGGCCTTTTTGTGGAGCATTTACCAGGAATGCCTCCACGGCATACCCAGCCCGCGCCCGATCAGTTCCTGCGTCCCGGTCAACCTGCGCCCTTATTTTGATTCCATCACCCTGAAGAATTTTTTTGTGATTGTCTCCGCCGTATTCTGGCCCAAGAAGGAGAGCTACCGCTTTGAAGAAGTGGTGCAGATTGTGGCAGAGAGCCTGCGCGGGCAGATCAACCGTGAGCATCTGGAAAACCTGTTTGCCTACAATGTCTCCAATGAGAAGAATTTTATCCTGCGCGCAGTGCCGCTGTTCCTTAAAAGCATTGCCATGCGCCATGTTTACCGTACCAGCGCCCTCGCCAACACGACCACGGTGACTAATATCGGCAATATTCAGGTGAGGGAGGAGTATCAGGAGTACATTGCCGGCTTTTCTTCCTTTTTATCCATGTCAAAGGGACAGAATATCAAGGGCAATATCTGCTCCTATCAGGATACGCTGGTATTCAGCATCAGCAGCGTCCTGGCGGACGTATCCATACAGCGCGGCTTTTTCCGCAGGCTGGCGGAGGACGGCGTCCCTGTGAGAATTGAGACGAATGGAGTTTACGAAGAATGAGAGAGTGCAGAAGGTGCAAAGTAGAAGTCTTAGATGATACCAGGATCTGCCCCCTGTGCAGCAGTGTCCTGGAAATCACAGAAGGCGGCCGGGGCTGTACCGGTTATCCCGATGTGAAAGCGGCTTCCCGCAAATATGCACTGGCGCTGCGCCTTTATAGTTTCCTGGCAATCGTGCTGGAGGCGGCGCTGGCTGCGATTAATTACCTGACATTCCGCGGGATCTGGTGGTCTGCCATCAGCGGCACGGCCTTTCTGTATTTTTATATTACCCTGCGGTATGCCCTCCGCAAGAATACGGGCTATCAGACGCGCATCCTAATTCAGATTATCGGCGCTGTGGCGCTGGTGATTGCCATTGACCATATTCTGGGCTACCAGGGCTGGTCGCTCAATTACATCCTGCCGGGGGCGATCCTGCTGCTGCTGGATGTGACGGTAATCGTGCTGATGCTGTTGAATATGCAGAACTGGCAGAGCTATATCCCCATGCAGATTCTAACAGTAGTCACAGCGGCGGCCTGTATCCTGCTGTGGAAGCTGGGCTTTATCCGCATACCTGTCCCTACCTTTGTGGCGCTGGGCTGCTCGCTCTGTATGCTCTTAGGCACGCTGATGCTGGGGGACCGCAAGGCCAAGGCGGAGCTGAAGCGGAGGTTCCATGTTTAAGCTTTGCCAAGGAGGGACGGAAGAGGAAATGACACATCGGCAACGAAGGAAGAGGAGGCCAGCTTATGCAGGAGGTCAGTATCCGCGGAAGGGTAATCCGTGATATGATTGCCCATTTCTCGAATGACAATTTAATCGGGCAGAAAATAAAATCCGGTGAGTTCCGCAAAAAGCTGGTGGAGCCAAAGTGGAGATGCCCAGGCTGCTTTTCGGTGGAGAACGTTTCCCTGCCGAATTTCCCGATGGAGTTCCTAAGGAGCCGGGAATCTCCCCGGCAGGACTATGTCATCCTGCAGCTTCATGGCGGCGGCTACATTGGCGCCATGCGCAATGCCTACCGTTCTTTTGCCGGGCTGTACTGTGGGGCCAGCAAAGGCATGGGCGTTTTGACGATTGACTACCGCGTGGCGCCGGAGCATCCCTTCCCTGCGGCTCTGGAGGATGCCGCGGAGGCATTTGCCTGGCTCAGATCCAGGGGCTGGCACAGCAGGCAGATTATCGTGGCCGGCGATTCTGCGGGGGGCGGGCTTGCCCTGGCCTTATGTATGTATTTGAAGGAGCATAACCGCAGGCTGCCGGGCGGCCTGGTTCTGATGTCCCCCTGGGCGGATCTGACAGCCAGCGGGCCTTCCTATGAGGATAATTATGAGCGGGATCCGCTGTTTGGAGGCACCCGCGACAGCCTGATTTATAATCGCGACTATGTGGGGCGCCACGATCCCCGGCATCCGTACCTTTCACCGATGTTTGGGGAATACTGGGGCTTCCCGCCCATGCTGATCCAGGCGGGTTCCGTAGAGATGCTCTTAAGCGATTCCATTGGCGTAGCCTACAAGGCTCAGCGCCAGGGTGTGAAGGTGCGCCTTCATATTTATAAGGGGATGTTCCATGTATTCCAGATGGGCATGATGATGATGCCAGAGTCGAAAATGGCCTGGCGCGAGATAGGCAGATATTTTGAGGCAGTTACTGGAAAATAATATTACTCCGGCGGTTAAATATCGCACCAGATTGCGCAGAACAAATCTTCCTATGCAAGGCGGAAGATTGAGCTGTAGCGAGTGCTACAGCGATTGATGACAACGCAGCAGAGGGAGATTTGGACAAGTAAGATGGTACGATATTTAACCGCCGGAGTAATAGTATAGCACATCCTGATTTTATGAGAAAAAGAGGTTGGAAAAATGGCGATTGGCACAAACAAAAAGCTTGTCAAATCAGTTGCAAATTTACAGAAGGACGATTATTCTGCAAGCCCAGATTTACAGGATATCTATCAGCGCCTAGAAAATGGCCGCAGGCAGTTTGCAGAGATTATGGAAAAGAACATCAATGCCGTGATGCAGATTAGCTCCCTGGACTTGATGATGCACCATGAAGTGGAAGAGATTTTAAAGATTTCCAATAATGTGGCGGCTGCCACAGAGGTGATTTTTGGGACGTCTACGGGCACTGCCGCGGCGGGCGGGAATGGGGCTAGCTCTCATGAAGCCCTTACCAATACAATTATCCAGGTTTCGGAGGACACGGAAGAGGTTTATCAGAAGATTGAAGAGGGGCAGAAGGAACTTACAGCCATCCGCGACTTGTCAGAGCAGACTATGCGGGTGTCCCAGGAAATGCAGAAGGATATGGAAGAGCTGTTTGAGGTGATCAACCGTATGAACGAGGTGATTGCAGGAATTGACGCCATATCTCTGCAGACGAAGCTGCTGGCCCTGAACGCATCGATAGAGGCGGCTCATGCGGGCAGCATGGGCAAGGGGTTTGCGGTTGTGGCAGATGAAATCCGCGGGCTGGCAGAAGAGACACAGAAGCTGACCAGCAGCATGGGGGAATTTGTGGAGAACATCAAGGGCGCTTCTCAGAAGAGTTCTTCCAGCACCAAGAATACGATGGGCGCCTTAGGCTCTATGGCAGAGCGGATTGAAAATGTGTGGGCGCTGAACGATGAGAACCAGAAAAGGGTGTCGCATGTCAGCGAATCTGTCACTTCCTTGGCGGCAGTCAGCGAGGAAATTACCAGCTCCATGACGGAAATGGAGAACCAGCTGCGCAACAGCACCGATTTTATGCAGGAGATCGGCAATGAAATGAAGAAGACCGCAGAGCCGGTCGCGGAGATCGAGAAGACTCTGGATGACGCCCTCAAGCAGATGGGCAGTATGTCAGAGGATGTGTTTTACCATTTGGAGAACTATGAGTTCTGCAAGTACATGAGGAGCGCCATTACCGCGCACCATAATTGGCTGGAGAATTTAAGGAAGATGGTTTTATCAAAGACTGTCATACCGCTCCAGCTGGATTCATCGAAATGTGGGTTTGGGCACTTTTATTATTCTGTTATGCCCAAGATCCCGGGCGTACAGCAGATTTGGGAGCAGTTAGGGCCGAAGCATGAGAAGTTCCACGGATATGGCTCCCAGGTCATAAAGGCGCTGTTTGAAGAAGATTACCAGAAGGCAGAGCAGCTTTACCAGGAAGCGAAGGAATATTCCCGGGGGCTGATTGCAGATATGGAGAAGATCCTGCAGATAGCAGAAGAATAAGGGAAACAGAAGTTTGGTTTCGGAGGGCATTGGGAAATGAAATTTGTATTTTCCAGTGCCTTTTTGTTGTTTTTTGCAGGAAAGAAGCCAGATGCGGAAATTTTCTATTGCTTTTTTGTGGAATGTGGGCTAGAATGGATATAAAAAGTGGGGAGAAGTGGTGTAAAGGGGTGAAAAGTGGCGGCCAGAAGGTGGTTTCTATGTTTATCGGAGAATATAGGCACACAATTGACACAAAGGGCAGACTGATAGTCCCGGCCAAATTCAGGGAGCTGTTGGGAGATGAATTTGTCATAACACGGGGGCTGGATGGATGCCTGTTTGTATATCCCAAGGAAGAATGGGAGGCAATTGAGGTGAAGTATCGGGAGGTGTCGCAGTTCTCCAAGGACGCCCGTAAATTTGCCAGATTTTTCTTTGCCGGCGCGGCTGCCTGCGAGGCGGACAAGCAGGGGCGCATCCTGCTTCCCGCGGTCTTGCGGGAGTTTGCCGGGATTGAGAAGGAGATTGTCTTAGCAGGTGTTGTGAGCCATATTGAAATCTGGAGCAAAGAACGCTGGCAGGCAGAGAGCAGCTATGATGATATGGACGAAGTGGCCGAGCATATGGCAAGCCTGGGGCTTATCATTTAGAAAGGGGGGATTATGGAATTTCAGCATAAATCAGTGCTTTTGCAGGAAGCCGTGGAAGGCCTGAAGATCAAAGCCGATGGGGTTTATGTGGATGGGACCTTGGGTGGGGGCGGACATGCCTATGAGATTTGCCAAAGGCTGTCCCCCCAGGGCAGGCTGATCGGGATAGACCAGGATGCGGATGCCGTCCAGGCAGCTTCTGACAGGCTGATAGAATTTCAGGACAGGATACAGATCAGCAGGAATAATTTTAGTAGGATGGGGGAAGTGCTGTCAGGATTTGGCATCCTTAAGGTCGACGGAATCTTGCTGGATTTGGGAGTATCTTCCTATCAGCTGGACGATCCCCAGCGCGGCTTTGCTTACCGCATGGACGCCCCGCTGGATATGCGGATGGACAAGCGCCAGAAGTTTACAGCCAGGGATTTAGTCAATACGTACAGCGAGGAAGACCTGTGCCGTATCATCCGTGAGTATGGCGAGGACAAGTTTGCAAGAAATATTGCCAGGCGCATTGTCTTAGTAAGGGCAGAAAAAGAAATTCAGACGACTGGCGAGCTGGTGGCGGTTATCCGGGCGGCGGTACCGGCCAGGGCGCAGAAGGGCGGGGGGCATCCGGCAAAGCGCACCTTCCAGGCCATCCGCATTGAGCTGAACCAGGAATTGGAGGTGCTTAAGGACTCCCTGGAGGGCATGGTAGGCTTGCTGCGCCCGGGCGGGAGGATCTGCGTGATTACTTTCCATTCCTTAGAGGACAGGATTGTGAAGGAGATATTCCGCAAAAGCGAAAAACCATGTACCTGCCCCAGCAGCTTCCCCGTATGTGTATGTGGGAAGGTATCCCTGGGAAGGGTGATTACCAGAAAACCAATCCTCCCGACAGGAGAGGAGCTTTTAGTGAACCCGCGCGCCAAAAGCGCAAAACTCAGAGTATTTGAGCGCATGCTATGAGGCGGATTGCAGATGTCCGTTTTGCGAAGGGCTTTTCGGGCCATGACATTCAAACAGAACAGGAGTGAGAGAATTGAGACAGCAGGGCATCAAACAGACGGACGAGAGAAGAACAATGCAGTTCGTATATGGGAATACGGTAAAGGAGATGCAGGCATCCTCCCCAAGCCGTGGGGAAGAGGTACACCGGGAACTAGAAGAGAAAAAGAGACGGGAACAGGAAGAGAGGGAACGGAGGCGGAGGGAGGAAGAAGAAAACCAGAAGCGTAAGCGCAAGCGGCAGGCCACTGCCAGGAGGAACCAGGCACGGATGCTGATGAGCCCAGGCTATTTGCTGTTCGTGGCGGGCGCCTTGGCCGTGATGGCCGTGGTGACCGTCTGCTACCTGCAGATGCGGGCGGAGCTTACAAGGAATACCAAACAGGTGGCGGCTCTGGAGAGCCAGCTGGTGGAACTGAAATCCAACAATGACTCCCGGGAGCAGAAGCTGGAAGCTTCTGTGGATCTGGAGAGCATCCGCCGCAAGGCAATGGAGGAGCTTGGCATGGTATATCCTTCCCAGGGACAGATTGAATACTTTGAGGTGAAAGACAGCGACTATATGAACCAGTACGGGGAGATACCCAAGAGGTAAGGAAGGCAGGAACGTTGGCAGAGAAAAAGATACCCAGGAGCGAGGAAGTTTCCAGGAGGGGAGCGCCTAAGAGAAAGGCCGATTCTGGCAAGAGGAGATCCAGGAACAAGAAAGCTGTTTCCCGGAAAATGGAGGCTTCCAGGGCGAAAAAGAATTCCAAAAATAAGAAGCCTATAAGGTTCCTCAGACGGATGAAGAAAAAGCTGTTTATTGAGGTTGGCATGGTGATGTTGTTGCTGGGCTTTCTGATTGGAAGGCTTACTTATATACAGCTGGTCAATGGCAAGGAATATGAGAAGCAGGTATTGAGCCAGCAAGGCTACAGCAGCCAGACACTTCCCTATCAGCGGGGCTCCATCCTTGATACGAAAGGCACAGTCCTGGCCAACAGCGTGGATATTTACAACCTGGTTCTGGACTGCAAGCAGATTAATGAGGTGACCAACAAAAAGAAAAAAGAGCGGAAATACATAGACCCCACCGTGAAGGCGATCGTAGAATGCTTTCCCGACGTGAAGGAAGAGGAAGTAAGGGCTGCCCTGGCAGAACAGCCAGACAGCCGTTATTTTGTTTTACGCAAAAAACTTTATTATGAGGCGATTGTCCCTTTCAAAGAATATGAGGCCGCGCGGAACGACAAAGGCAAGAAGCTCCATCCGAATGTCGTTGGCGTCTGGTTTGAGAAAAGCTACCAGAGGGAATACCCCAACCATACCCTCGCCAGCAAAGTCCTCGGCTATACCGTCACCGGGGATGAGGGGATTGGCGGCCTGGAAGGCTATTATGACAGTACGCTGAATGGCATTAACGGACGGGAATACGGCTTCCTCAATGCAGACAGCAATGTAGAGAAGACAGTCAAGGAGCCCATCAACGGCAAGAGCTTGGTCACGACCATCGACGTCAATGTCCAGAAGCTGATTGAGCAAAAAATCGCAGCCTTCCAGGAAGAGCACCGCAATGAGGTGCGGCAAGGCGCAGGAAGCGAGAACATGGCGATCCTTGTCACAAATCCCCAGAACGGGGAGGTGCTGGCCATGTCAGACGCCTTCGTCTATGACCCCAACAACCCCAGGGATCTATCCCGCTATTGCTCAGAGGAAGAGCAGGATGCCTTGAGCGACGAGGAAAAATTAAATAAGCTGGATCAGATCTGGAAGAATTACTGTGTGACCAACACCTTCGAGCCGGGTTCCACAGCCAAACCCTTCACCGTAGCCACCGGCCTGGAAACCGGGAAGCTCCGTGAATGGTACGAATGCGACGGCCTAGAGAGGGTTGGCGGCCATGAGATCCACTGTGTACAGCGCTCCGGCCATAATTCACAGACCGTTGAGCAGACGTTGATGAATTCCTGCAATGACGCCATGATGCAAATGGCCGTTGAAATTGGCAAAGAGGATTTCTACAAATACCAGAACATATTCAGCTTCGGCCTGCAGACCCATATCGACCTGCCCGGCGAGCCGTCCTATTATCCCATGTATAATGCGGAGACAACAGACGCGGCATCCCTGGCCACCAATTCCTTCGGCCAGAACTTCAATGTGAACATGATGCAGCTGGCATCCGCATTTGCCTCCCTGATCAACGGAGGCTACTACTACCAGCCCCACATAGTAAAGAAAATCCTGGATGACAACGGCAACACCGTACAGAACATAGAGCCCCTGCTGCTCAAGCAGACCGTCTCCAAGCAGACCAGCGACAAACTGAGAGGCTATCTCTACCGCACCGTTTCCGAAGGCACCGGAAAAAGCGCCAAAGTAGAAGGCTATTCCATGGGCGGCAAGACCGGCACGGCTGAAAAAGGCGACCGCACCGAAGACAGATATATCGTCTCCTTCATCGGCTTCGCCCCTGCAGACAACCCCCAGGTTCTACTCTACATCGTAATCGATGAAGCCAATGTAGCCAAAGAAAAGCAAAGCAGCGCCTTAGCCACGGCAATAGCCAAAGAAATCTTCACAGAGCTCCTTCCGTACCTAAACATCTTCCCCGATGAGACTGCCCCAGACTCCGAGCCCACAGAGGGAAGCGAAGGAGAAGAAAACACACCCGAAGCCGGAGAAGGAACGGAGAACTCTTCTGGAACTGAGGCTGGGGAATCCGGAACAGGAGATGGGGAAAATCCTTCTGAACCTGAAGGAGAAGGAGCCTCACCAGTAACCGGAGGGCCAGAATACCCGGCGGAAGGAGTGCCAAATATGCTGCCATAAGGCAGATGGAACTTCCCAAGCAGCGTCCCCCCAGGCGCTGCCCCCACAAAATGCGAAAAACCACACATAACCTCCCCCCCTTCCTAATAAACTATAAGGATAAATCCATATTGAGGTTATCCCTATGCTTCGCAACAAGACCTATAACCGCCGGAAGCTAATTATTATCTTCTCCGTAGTAATGGCCATCCTCCTGTCCCTGGCCGTAAGGCTGGTATACCTTATGGTATTCTGTTCCGAATACTATGGACAGAAAGCCGAGGATCTGCATGAGAGAGAGCGTGATATCAAGGCGGCGCGGGGTAAAATTGTGGATGCCACGGGCACTGTGCTGGCGACAAACCGTACCGTCTGCACGATTTCCGTCATCCACAGCCAGCTGAAGGAGCCAGAAAGAGTAATTGCGGCGCTCTCCAAAGAACTCGGCATGGACGAAGAGGCCGTCCGAAAGCGCGTAGAAAAGGTCAGCTCCATCGAAAGGATCAAATCCAATGTAGATAAAGAGACAGGCGACCGTATCCGTGCCTATGCCCTGGATGGCGTAAAAGTAGATGAGGACTATAAGCGTTATTACCCCTTTGGAGCCCTTGCTTCCAAGGTCCTGGGTTTTACAGGCGGCGATAACCAGGGTATCATTGGCCTGGAAGTGATCTATGAGGATTACCTGAAGGGAAGCAATGGCAAGATCCTGACGCTGACAGACGCCAGGGGCGTGGAGATTAAGAACGCCGGTGAAAGGCGCCAGGAGCCGGTGGATGGGAATGACCTCCACATCAGCCTGGATTACAATATCCAGATGTATTGTGAACAGGCAGCCAAAAAGGTCATGGAGGCAAAATCCGCCGACCGCGTATCCGTGATTGTCATGAACCCGCAGAACGGCGAAATTATGGCCATGGTAAACGTCCCGGAATTTGACCTTAACCACCCCTTTGAGCTGGTATCGGAGGGCAGCGTATCCCAGGAAAACAAACAGGATTTACTGAACCAGATGTGGCGTAACCCCTGCATCAGCGACACTTACGAGCCAGGTTCCGTCTTTAAGATTATCACGGCCTCATCTGCCTTAGAAGAGGGGGTCGTAAGCCTGAATGACCAATTTTTCTGCCCAGGCTATAAATTGGTCGAGGACAGGAGGATCCATTGCCACAAAAGGGTAGGGCATGGCTCGGAGGATTTTACGCATGGGATCATGAATTCCTGCAACCCCGTCTTTATTGAACTGGGGCAGCGGCTGGGAGTCGACAATTTCTATAAGTACTTCCAGCAGTTTGGGCTTCTCTCCAGGACGGGGATTGACTTGCCGGGGGAGGCGGCGACGATTATGCATGCCAAGAAGAACGTAGGGCCGGTAGAGCTGGCGACCGTATCCTTCGGCCAGTCTTTCCAGATTACGCCGATCCAGCTGGCCACAACGGTGTCTTCTTTGATCAATGGGGGAAACCGTATCACGCCCCATTTTGGCGTTTCCGTCAAGGATGGGCAGGGCGAATTGGTGAAAACGCTGGAATATCCGCTTCAGGAAGGGATTGTAAGCAGCGAGACATCCAAGACAATGCGTTCTGTCCTGGAAAAAGTTGTCTCCGAGGGGAGCGGAAACAAGGCGTTTATCGAAGGTTTTTCCATTGGTGGGAAGACAGCTACCTCCCAGACTCTGCCCAGGAGCGCCAATAAATATATTTCCTCCTTCCTGGGTTTTGCGCCGGCAGAAGATCCGCAGGTACTGGCACTGGCCATTATCAATAACCCGCAGGGGATTTATTATGGCGGCACCATCGCCGCGCCAGTCGTAAAAGAGATATTTTCTAATATCCTGCCTTATTTGGGGATTGAAAAAGAGCCGTGAATAGTAACGAGGTGGTTTCTAAGTAGGCAATTTACTGTAAATCCCCCTTGCATAGTAGAATAAAAGGTTTTATAATGAAAAAGCTATTATATTCACAGCCGATGAAGTCGGCATTGAGTAACGCAAGAATACGGTGAGCGAAAACATCGTAGAAACGAAGAGGTGCAGAGAAAATGACACAAAAAGTGATAATCCCCGTTCTGATCGCTTTTGCCATTACTTCCCTGTTGGGGCCGGTCGTAATCCCGCTCCTTAGGAAGATGAAGGCAAGGCAGACAGAACGGGAAGAGTTGAAATCCCATCTGAAGAAAACGGGCACTCCTACCATGGGCGGCCTAATGATCCTGGCAGGCATTATTGCCACTTCCTTA
The DNA here is from genome assembly GCA_910577785.1 of uncultured Lachnospiraceae bacterium. GTDB lineage: Bacteria > Bacillota > Clostridia > Lachnospirales > Lachnospiraceae > Petralouisia. The sequence continues at coordinate 68,936 of CAJTNT010000003.1, forward strand.
ATTTATATCCAGGATTACCCCAAGATTATGCCTGTCTTGTTTGTGACGGTAGGTTTTGGCGTAGTGGGCTTTCTGGATGATTTCCTGAAAGTCGTGCTGCATCGGACGGATGGCCTGATGCCGGGCCAGAAAATGGCGGGCCAGTTCTTGGTGACGGGCATATTTGCCCTGTATCTTTACCGCTATACGGAAGGGGCGTCTAAGATGTTGATTCCCTTTACTGGGGGCTTTGAGGACGGCATTTACCTGGATTTGGGGTGGCTGTCTGTGCCAGTCATGTTCCTGGCCATCATCGGGACGGTCAATGGGGCTAATTTTACGGATGGGCTTGATGGGCTGGCCTCCAGCGTCACGGTGCTGATTGCCACGTTTTTTTCCGTGGTGGCCATTGGCACGCACAGCGGCATAGAGCCGATTACCTGTGCTGTGGTTGGGGCTCTTCTGGGTTTTTTGCTGTTCAACGTATATCCGGCCAGCGTGTTCATGGGAGATACGGGTTCGCTGGCATTGGGTGGCTTTGTGGCTTCTGCCGCCTATATGATGAAGATGCCGATATTTATTCTGATTGTGGCATTGGTGTACTGGGTAGAACTGCTGTCAGTGATGATACAAGTTACTTATTTTAGAAAAACGGGCGGGAAGCGTATTTTCCGTATGGCGCCCATCCATCATCATTTTGAGCTGGGCGGGTGGTCAGAGACTAGGGTGGGGGCAGTATTTTCTATTATTACCGCCATTTTATGCCTGATTGGGCTGCTGGCCTTGTAAATTACAGGAGAGAGGATTTCTGCCGTTGGCAGATCCTGCTTGCCTTTGGGAATGCAGGGAGGGATTACAGTGAAGTTAGAAGGAAAAAGGTTTTTAGTGGTGGGAGCCGGGAAGAGCGGGATTGCCGCCATGGAACTGCTGAAAGGGCAGGGATATCCTGTCATCTTATACGATGGGAACGGGAATCTGGAGGAAGGGGAGCTGCGGAAGAAGTCTGTATGGTTGCAAGATGCAGAAATCTATCTGGGCAGCCTTCCCGAGGAAGCGCTTAAGCGCTGCGAGATTGCCGTGCTAAGCCCGGGCGTCCCTACGGACATCCCAGAAGTGGAACGTATGCGCAGGGCAGGGCTGGCAATCTGGGGAGAGATTGAGCTGGGCTACGCCTTTGAACAAGGCAGGGTGCTGGCAATCACAGGCACCAATGGGAAGACGACCACGACCGCATTGTTAGGGGAGATTATGGGCCGCCACTTTTCCCATGTGCATGTGGTAGGGAATATTGGAATTCCCTATACGGCCATGGTAAAGGATACAAGGCCGGACTCTGTGACTGTGGCAGAGATCAGCAGCTTCCAGCTGGAAACGGTTCATACGTTCTGCCCGCAGGTATCCGCCATCCTCAATATTACGCCGGATCATCTGAACCGCCACCATACCATGGAGAATTACCAGGAGGCGAAGAAAAGAATTGCCAGGAACCAGGGAAGCGGCCAAGTATGTGTGCTGAATTATGAGGACAGCGTGCTGCGGGAATTTGCCTCACAGGTCAAGGCAAGCGTGCTGTTTTTCAGCAGCGCGAGGAAGCTGGAAGAGGGAATTTACCTGGAGGGGGACAGGATTGTCTGGGCAGCCGGAGGGGAAGCTTCCGTTGTCTGCAGCACCAGGGATCTGCAGCTGATTGGGAAGCACAATTATGAGAATGTTATGGCGGCTGCGGCAATGGCGCTGGCCTTTGGCGTACCAATGGATGAGGTGCGGGAGGCTTTGGCGTCATTTACGGCAGTCGAGCATCGGATTGAATACGTGGCCAGCAAGCATGGGGTGCGTTATTACAATGATTCTAAGGGCACTAACCCAGATGCTGCCATCCAGGCTATCCGGGCGATGGAGTGGCCCACGCTGCTGATTGGCGGTGGTTATGACAAAGGCTCAGAATATGATGCGTGGATCCAGGCTTTTGGCGGGAAGGTGAAGAAGCTGGTTCTTTTGGGCGCCACCCGGGAAAAAATCCGTGATACGGCCATCCGCCTGGGCTATCCGCCAGAGGATATCCTTCTGACAGGGAGCCTGCAGGAGGCGGTGGATCAATGTGTGCTTCATGCGGCAAATGGGGATGCCGTGCTGCTTTCCCCAGCGTGCGCAAGCTGGGGAATGTTCCAAAATTATGAGGAGCGTGGGGAGCAGTTTAAGGAAATGGTGCGGGCAATCAAATAAGCAAGAAATGAATTATCCATTCGAATGAGTCAGGAGCGCTGTTTATGGGCAGAGAAGGAAAAGCAGGCAAAAGAGAAAGGAAAAAACACTATTTAGATTATAGTCTGCTGCTGATTGTGTTTTTTCTGTTATGCTTTGGGCTGGTGGTGCTGTACAGTACGAGTGCTTATAATGGGCAGGTTAAATTCGGTGATCCTGGCTACTACCTCAAAAAGCAGCTGTTGGCAGATGTGCTGGGGATTGCAGTGATGGCGCTGGTTGCCTGTTTCAGTTATCGGTTCTGGCGTTACTTCTGGCTGGTCGCTTATCTGGCTGGCATTGGCCTCTGTACGCTGGTGCTTTTTATCGGTGATGAGGTAAACGGAGCCAAGCGGTGGCTGGATTTGGGCTTTACAAGCTTTCAGCCCTCAGAGGCGGCGAAGCTGGCGATTATTATTTTCCTGGCGACTATTATCAGCCAGATGCCAAAAGAAATTGGCAAGTTTTCTGCATTGGTCAAAGTCATGGTGCTGGTAGCCCCAATGGCAGGGATTGTGGCCATTGAGAATCTGAGTACGGCTATAATTATTATGGGGATTGCCATTTCCCTGGTATTTGTGGCCAGCCCGAAATACATGCAGTTCTTTGTGATGGGAGGGGCGGTTATTGCGGCAGGGGCTGTGTTTGTCCTGGGGGTGTCCTATCGTATGGAACGATTTCTGATTTGGCAGCATCCGGAAAAATATGAAAAAGGCTACCAGACGCTCCAGGCGTTGTATGCGATCGGTTCCGGCGGCCTGTTTGGCAAAGGCCTGGGGGCAGGAATGCAGAAGCTGGGATTCGTGCCAGAAGCGCAGAACGACATGATTTTTTCCATTATCTGCGAAGAACTGGGGCTGTTTGGAGCCATCTGCGTGATTTTGCTGTTTGCTATTTTAATCTGGCGTTTCATGGTCATAGCCAGCAATGCGCAGGATCTGTATGGGGCGCTGCTTGTGACAGGGGTGATGGCGCATATTTCCATCCAGGTAATCCTGAATATTGCCGTTGTGAGCAATTCCATACCGAATACGGGGATCTCCCTTCCTTTTATCAGCTATGGAGGCACTTCCGTCCTGTTTTTGATGGCTGAAATCGGCATGGCCTTAGGCGTTTCCAGGGGAATTCCGCTGGAAGAGTAGCGCACGGGCAGGCTTAGGGGACACGGGGCGGCAGGAAGAGGGCATGGAATGTAAATAGTGGGGAGAGGCAGGAGAATCCATTCGGAGGATAAAACATGGCAAAAAGAAGAAAAAAGAGAAAACGCTGGAAAGCCTTTCTGCGCCTTGTCCTGGCAGTGGCTCTGTTAGCCGGGGCAGGGACGCTGGTTGTGACAAAAGTATTTACGGTAGAGAAAATGGAGATTGTGGGAAGCGAGTATTATTCGGATGAAGCCATTTCTGAGTGGCTGCTGGATGATGAGTACTCTTGGAACAGCTTGTATGTGTTTTTTAAATATAAGTTTGTAGAACCCAGGGAAATGCCATTTGTAGACAGCATGGATGTTTCGATGAAATCCCCGCATGTGCTGCAGGTGCAGGTACATGAAAAACTGCTGTTAGGGCGGGTGTACATTAAGGCATTGGGGCAGAGCGCCTATTTTGACAAGGATGGGTTTGTGGTGGAGATGTCTTCGGAGAAGATCAAAAAAATCCCCCGTATCACCGGCCTTAAGCTGGATCAGATTGTGCTCTATGAGAAGCTTCCCATCCAGGAAAAGCATGTGCTGAAAAACCTGCTGTCTGTAACGCAGACGCTGAAAAAATACGAGATGGTGCCCAATAGCGTCAAGTATAGCCAGGAAAAGGGGTTTACCTTAAAATATGGCGCTATTTCGGTGATTATGGGGGCGGCAGACGACCTGAACAGCAAGGTTGCCCGGCTTTCCCATATCATGCCGAAGCTGGAGGGGAAAAAAGGGACCTTGCATTTAGAGGGATGGACAGAGAATACAACAGATATTACGTTTGAGACGTCTGGATAGGAAAATTTTTTCAGAAATATAAAAATACCTGTTGATTAATCTTTTAAAAAATTATACTATAATTAGGTATGGTATCATTTGAAAAGGAGAATGATTCAGCGTTTTTATCGTTACAGAAATGAATTAAAATCGTATCGTATAGAAAGATTATAGATGGAATAAAGGAGGAAGAGCCTTGCTTGAAATAGTGACAACCGAAGCGGAGTCTGGTGCAAAAATTATTGTAATTGGGATCGGCGGCGCCGGGAATAATGCGGTAAATCGGATGATTGAGGAAAATATTGGCGGTGTTGAGTTTGTTGGGGTCAATACGGACAAGCAGGATCTGGCGCTGTGCAAGGCGCCGACACTGCTGCAGATTGGCGAAAAGCTGACCAAGGGGCTTGGCGCGGGGGCTAAGCCTGAGATTGGGCAGAAGGCTGCGGAAGAAAGCGCAGACGAGCTGGCGGCTGAGATAAAGGGCGCGGATATGGTGTTTGTGACCTGTGGCATGGGCGGCGGCACTGGGACAGGCGCCGCGCCCGTAGTGGCAAGGATCGCGAAAGAAATGGGGATTCTTACCGTAGGCGTTGTGACGAAGCCCTTCCGTTTCGAGGCAAAGACCCGTATGGTGAATGCCTTAAGCGGCATTGAGAACCTGAAGCAGAACGTGGATACCTTGATTGTCATCCCCAATGACAAGCTGCTGGAGATTGTCGACCGGCGCACAACGATGCCAGAAGCCCTGAAGAAGGCGGATGAGGTGCTTCAGCAGGCTGTGCAGGGGATTACGGATTTGATCAATGTGTCTGCGTTGATCAATCTGGACTTTGCGGATATCCAGACGGTGATGAAGGACAAGGGCATGGCGCATATCGGTATCGGGCAGGCGAAAGGGGACGACAAGGCCTTAGAGGCGGTAAGGCTCGCAGTGGAAAGCCCGTTGCTGGAGACAACGATTACAGGAGCCACCCATGTGCTGATCAATATTTCAGGAGATATTTCCCTGATGGACAGCAACGATGCGGCCAGCTATGTACAGGATCTGGCAGGCGATACTGCGAATGTCATCTTTGGGGCGAAATATGATGAGACAATGACAGACGAGGCCATTATCACAGTGATTGCCACGGGCCTTGAGGATATGTCGGCACAGCCGCAGGTGATGCCGGGGATGAAGCAGCATGTGCAGCAGCCTGTTTCCAAGGTGGCAAGGACTGCTCCCGGAGGCTCTAAGCCCATCGGGAATATGAGGTCATCCACAGGGGGCGCAGCACGTACGACACATACAGCGGTTCCGAATAATTCCAAGGGGAATTTTGGGACAGTGCCTTCCGGATTTGGCATCCAGCAGCCCAGGAGGCCAGAGTCGAACAGCGGGGAGCGGGATATTAAGATTCCGGAATTTCTGAAGAATACGAGGAAATAGGGTTGGAGTGGCGATAAGGGGAGGAAGACATGGAATCGTCAAGGGCTTGCGGCAGTTATGATCCTTGCCTTTGACGGTTTTGTTGTGCATACAAAACTTGTATCAATAATTTCATAACGGTTTCTCAGGAGCTTTATCATCAAAGGGAGAGCTGTTAGGGAAATAGGAGGGAAATAAGATGGAGAAAGTTAGGACAAGATACGCGCCCAGCCCTACAGGGAAGATGCATGTGGGGAACTTGCGCTCTGCGCTGTATGAATTTCTGATTGCCAAACATGCAGGCGGGGAGTTTATGCTGCGGATTGAAGATACGGATCAGGAGCGGTTTGTCGAAGGGGCGACGGAGATTATTTACCGTACGATGGAGAAGGCAGGGCTTGCGCATGACGAAGGGCCGGACAAGGATGGGGGATACGGGCCTTATGTGCAGAGCGAGCGTATGAAGACAGGCATTTATATGGAATATGCCAGACAGCTGGTGGAGAAAGGGGAGGCTTATTACTGCTTCTGTGACAAGGAGAGGCTGGAGTCGCTGAAGACGGAGATTGTAGAAGGCAAAGAGATCATGATGTACGATAAGCATTGCCTTTCCCTGCCGAAGGAAGAAGTGGAAGCGAACCTGGCGGCTGGGAAGCCGTTTGTCATCCGCCAGAATATCCCCAGGGAGGGGACAACGACCTTCCATGATGAGCTGTATGGGGATATCACGGTGGAGAATGCGGAGCTGGACGACATGATCCTGATCAAATCCGACGGTTACCCCACCTATAATTTTGCCAATGTAGTCGATGACCATACGATGCATATCACGCATGTGGTGCGGGGGAATGAATACCTGTCCTCTGCCCCAAAGTACCAGAGGCTCTATGACGCCTTTGGCTGGGAGTCCCCAGTGTACATCCACCTGCCCCTGATTACGGACGAGAACCATAAGAAATTGTCGAAGCGCAGCGGGCATGCGTCTTTTGAGGAATTGCTGGAGCAGGGATTCCTGCCAGAAGCAGTGGTGAATTTTATTGCCCTGCTGGGATGGAGCCCAGAGGAAAACAGGGAGATTTTCAGCCTGGAAGAACTGATCCGGAGCTTTGATTACCGCAGGATTAACAAGTCGCCGGCAGTGTTCGATATGGTAAAGCTCAGGTGGATGAACGGGGAATACCTAAAGGCCATGGAATTTGAGGCCTTCTATGCGATGGCGGAGCCATATTTGAAGCAGTGCATCACCAAGGATTATGACTTGAGGAAGATAGCGGCAATGGTGAAGACACGGATTGAGGTACTGCCGGATATCGCAGGGCATGTGGATTTCTTTGAGCAAATGCCAGAATATGATGTGTCCATGTATGCACATAAGAAAATGAAGAGCACGCCAGAGTCTTCGCTGGAAGTGCTGCAAGAGCTTCTGCCTAGGCTGGAGGCGCAGGAGGATTATTCCAATGATGCGCTTTATGGGCTGCTCTGTGCGTATGTGGAGGAAAAAGAGTGCAAGAATGGCCGTGTGATGTGGCCAATCCGCACGGCGGTTTCCGGGAAGCAGATGACGCCGGGAGGGGCGACAGAACTGATGGAAGTGCTTGGAAAAGAAGAATCCCTGCGGAGGATCCGCGAAGGGATTGCGAAGCTGGAGGGCGAATGCATTAATGTCACTGAATGAATCACAGACAGCCGCAGTTGCCCATGCCGGGGGCCCGATGCTGGTGCTGGCAGGCCCCGGCTCCGGCAAGACGCTGGTCATTACGGAACGGACGCGGCGCTTAATCCAGGGCCGGGGCGTAGATCCTTCGCATATCCTGGTCATTACGTTTACCAAGGCTGCGGCGGCGGAAATGAAGGAGCGTTTCCGAACGCTTATGGGCGGCAGGAGATACCCCGTCACCTTCGGTACGTTCCATGCGGTGTTTTTCCAGATTTTAAAACACGCCTATGGCTTCCACAGCGGCAATATCATCCGTGAGGAGCAGAAATTCACATTGCTGCGGGAAATAATCGGCAGGATGCATTTGGAGTATGAAGACGAAAATGAATTGATAGGGGATCTGCTGGGGGAGATCAGCCTGGTAAAAAACACGGGCATCCCTTTCGCGCATTATTATCCGAAAAATTGCGCGAAAGAAATCTTTGAGACGATTTACCAAGCATATGAGAGGCAGATGAAGCAGAGGCGCCTGATTGATTTTGACGACATGCTGGTCTATTGCCTGGAACTGTTCCAGGAGAGGAAGGATATCCTTGCCGCCTGGCAGCAGAAATTTCAGTACATCTTAATTGACGAATTCCAGGACATTAATAAAATACAGTTTGACATTGTGCGTATGCTCGCCCAGCCAGAGGATAACCTCTTTGTGGTGGGGGACGACGACCAGTCCATTTACCGCTTCCGTGGAGCGAAGCCAGAACTGATGCTGGGCTTTGAAAAAGCCTACCCCAAGGCCAGGAAGGTAGTGCTGGATATCAACTATCGTTCCCGTGCGCCGATTGTAGAGGCTTCCCTGAAACTGATTTCCCATAATTCCCAGCGTTTTGAGAAGAAAATCCGTACCTATGCGGCTTCGCAGAAGCGGGACGCCACGGTGCAGTATTATCTCTGGGAGAGCCAGCAGCAGGAGGGAGAGGCGATTATCGGGCAGATCCTAAAGGGCTGCCGGGAGGGGCATTGCTACAATGATTTTGCCGTATTGTTCCGCACCAATACCCAGCCCCGCCTGTTTATGTCGCAGCTAATGGCTTACAATATCCCTTTCCGCACCAGGGACAATATCCCCAATATTTATGAGCATTGGGTTACCAGGGATATCCTGGCTTACCTGCGCCTTGCACAGGGAAGCCGTTCCCGCCGGGATATCCTCCAGGTCATGAACCGGCCGAAGCGCTACCTATCCAGGGAGAGCTTAGAAGGCAGGGAGATTGCTTTTGACGCATGGGCGGAATATTTCTATGAGAAGGAACAGCCCTGGGTCGCAGAGCGGATCGAGCAGCTGGAAGGGGATCTGCGCGTATTAAGCAGGACAAGCCCGTTTGCTGCTGTCAATTATATCCGCATGGGAATGGGCTATGAAGGATTCCTCAAGGAATATGCCCAGTACCGCAGGATCAATGCGGACGCCCTGCTGGATGTGCTGGACGAACTGCAGGATGGCGCCAGGGCTTATAAAACGTATGAGGACTGGTTTGCACATATGGAGGCTTATACGGAAGAATTGAAACGGCAGAAAAAACAGCAGGAACAGCTGGCGGACTGCATTTCCCTGGCAACGCTCCACAGCGCAAAAGGCCTTGAGTATCCAATCGTACATATCCTGGACGTGAACGAGGGGCTGATGCCCTACAAGAAAGCCGTCCTGGACGCTGACCTTGAGGAAGAACGCAGGATGTTCTATGTAGGCGTCACCAGGGCAAAGGAAAGGCTGTCCCTGCATAGTGTAAAAAAGTATAATGGGAAGGAAGTGGATGTTTCCAGATTTGTGGGGGAGATGTGCGTTGATAATCCGTCTTGCAGATAAACAGGCTTGTCTGTTTATGGGGCTTTTTCTGGGGGAATCGCCATACGGGCCGCTGCGGAGGAAGCGGGGAGGCTGCAGCAAAGTGCGCTCCCCGCTTCCTCCGCTGTGGGCGGATGATATCATGGAGGTATTAGTCTTCCTCCCAGGCCTCGTCCTCCACTAATTGGAGGAAAATTTCTGAGATCTCGTCAAACTCGTCTTCCTCTTCTATATTTTCCAAAGATGGCTCGCCATCCTCATCCTCAAAATAGCGGAAAAGGAGTACCTCGGCGTCTTCGCTGTCATCCCCGTTCTCATCCTGGGGTAGCAGCGCGATATAATCCTGGTCTTCGCATTCAAAGATGGTCAGGATCCGGCATTCCACTTCAGAGTCATCTTCCATGGTCAAAGTCACCCGCAGGTCTTCCATATCGTCGTCTTCCGGCAGGAATCCTTCTGCGCCTGTCGTTTCTTGTCTATCCATACTGTTACACCTCCTTTCCGTATCGTATATAGGGTTTGCATAGCCTATATCACGGCCTGGATATAGAGATCCTGCCGCTTAAACAGATTGATATATTCTCCGCCTGCGGTCTGTATAATCGGCCGTGAAAGGGCTTCTTGGTTGATAAAGATGATCTTCCCGGTGGTTCCGTCGTTCAGCAGTACGGAATTGCTCATGTAAGTATTGATAATATGCGTGAGGAAAGGGAGCAGGTACTTGGCGTCATATTTCTCATACCCTTCGCGCTCAAAGGTCGCGATGACCTCAAAGGGGCAGAAGCCCTTGCGGTAGCAGCGGCTTGCGGTCATGGCGTCATATACGTCCGCGATGGCGATAATCCTTGCAAACTCTGAGATTTCATCCCGTGTCTTCCCATAAGGATATCCTGTGCCGTCACAGCGTTCATGATGCAAAAGGACGGCGGAGCGGATGCGGTCGTCTGGGTGGTAAGGGTCGATGATCTCTACGCCCATCAGCGTGTGTTTTTTGACAATCTCAAATTCAGCGTCGGTCAGCTTGGACGGCTTGGAAAGGATCTCCTGGTCAATCATACATTTGCCGATGTCATGCAGGATCCCCGCCAGGGTCAGGGCGTCTAGCTGCTCGTCTGAGAAATCCAGCCATTTCCCCATCATCCGGCTGATGATGGCCACGTTGATGCAGTGGGCATAAGTCGTGTCGTCAATCTGGCGCATATTGTGCAGCATGTCGAACACAGAGAGGGAAGTCAGATGGTTCTCATACAGGCTGCTGATCTGGGATAAGAGGATGCCTGGGTTATAGTTCTTATCACTGGTAATCAGGCTGTTGAACGAATCTTTCATAATCTTCGTTTTTTTGGAATACTCCACCTTAAAAGCATGGAACTCCCGGCTTTTCTTGACCTTCTGTGAATAAGAAATCATATCGTTGGGGCTTGTGCCATCTAACATTTCTTTTGTCACATCGGCCTCCGGAAGGATCAGCACAGATGGGATTGCATAGAATTCCAGGTAGGAAATCTGCTGGGAGGTCAGCGCAGTGTGCGCGGGGAACAGCAGTTGCCCGCTCTTGCTATAGACAGGTGTCGCTGTGACCATGCCCGGTTTCAGGTCTTTGGTATTTTGTTTTATCATGAGAATGCCCCCTTTATTAGTTAATGGTAAGTATTTTTCTCCTTCTATGATAGCATAAGCGGGAACAAATTTCTACCTAAAACAAAAATAAATACGAAAATTTATGATTGACAAAGGATTTATTTGTGATATACTTTGATTGTCAAAATATTTGAAAGGAAAAGGAGATTATAGAGATGTTAGAGAAAATGAAAGAGATTATTGCAGAGCAGCTGAGCGTTGAGGCAGAGGGGATTACCATGGAGACTTCCTTTAAGGAAGACCTGGGGGCAGATTCCCTGGATTTGTTTGAGCTGGTTATGGCGCTGGAGGATGAGTATTCCGTGGAAATTCCGTCCGAAGACCTGGAGAAGCTGGCAACCGTAGGCGATGTCGTGGAGTATTTAAAGGGAAAAGGCGTAGAGTAGGCATAGGGCTGGATGGCAGGAAAGCGCAGCAGGGATCCTGCAATGGGAATTTGGCAGGGATCCATCACAGACAAGAAGTTTGGAGGAAATGGTATGAAGACGAAGATTACGGAGCTGCTCCAGATTGAAGCCCCCATTATCCAAGGGGGTATGGCCTGGGTCGCAGAGCACAGCCTGGCGGCAGCGGTTTCAGCAGCAGGCGGGCTGGGGATAATCGGTGCGGCAAATGCCCCGGCAGACTGGGTGCGGGATGAGATCCGCAAGGCAAGGGAGATTACGGACCGGCCGATTGGCGTCAATGTGATGCTCTTAAGCCCCTATGCGGACGAGGTTGCCCAGGTGCTGGTGGAAGAGAAGGTGCCAGTGATTACCACAGGCGCAGGGAACCCGGGGAAATATATGGAGCAATGGAAGGCTGCCGGGAGCAAGGTAATCCCTGTAGTGGCAAGCGTGGCAATGGCCAAGATGATGGAACGCGGGGGCGCGGACGCACTGGTGGCAGAGGGCATGGAGTCCGGCGGCCACATCGGTTCTGCTACGACCATGACCTTGGTGCCTCAGGTTGTGGACGCGGTGAAGATCCCGGTGATCGCAGCAGGCGGCATTGGGGATGGCAGAGGAATGGCGGCCGCCTTCATGCTGGGCGCAGAGGCTGTCCAGATGGGAACCCGTTTTGTGGTAGCCCGTGAATCCATCTGCCATGCTGACTACAAAGAGCGCATCCTGAAGGCCAAGGATATTGACTCTGCCGTAACGGGCAGGAGCCACGGCCATCCAATCCGTCAGCTGCGCAACCAAATGACGAAAGAATACCTCAAGAAAGAGCAGGAAGGGGTTTCGTTTGAGGAGCTGGAGCTGATGACGGTCGGCGCCCTGCGCAAAGCAGTGATGGAAGGGGATGTCAAGCACGGCACAGTGATGGCAGGGCAGATTGCCGGCCTGGTCAAGAAAGAGCAGACCTGCCGTGAAATTATAGATGAGATGATGCAAGAGGCAGCGGCTTTGATGCAAGGAGTGAGATAAAGATGGGTAAGATCGCATTTGTTTTTCCGGGGCAGGGCGCCCAGTATACTGGAATGGGAAGGGATTTCTATGAGAATTTCGATCGGGCGAAGGAAGTATTTGGCATTGCCAATAAAGTGTCCGGTATGTCAATGGAGAAATTGATTTTTACGGAGAATGAGGAGCTTCATATTACCAAATATACGCAGGTGGCCATGCTGACCGTGGAGCTTGCCATTTTGAAGGTGCTGCAGGAAAAGGGCGTGACGTCCGCAGTGAATGCAGGGCTGAGTTTAGGCGAGTATGCGGCGCTTACGGCTTCCGGCGGCCTGTCTGTCCATGATGCGCTGGCGCTGGTCGTAAAGCGGGGGGCATATATGCAGGAGGCAGTCCCCACCGGCGGAGCGATGACGGCCATTATGGGCCTTGGCAATGAGAAGATTGAGGAAATATGCGAAGCGACGGAAGGGATTGTGACGGTGGCAAATTATAACTGCCCGGGGCAGACTGTCATCAGCGGGGAAGAAGCAGCCGTACAGAAGGCGGCGGAAGCCCTAAAGGCGGCTGGCGCGAAACGCTGCGTCCCATTAAAGGTAAGCGGCCCCTTCCATTCCAGTATGCTGGAAGGCGCAGGCAAGAAGCTGGCGGCGGAATTGGAGCAGATCCACATCGGAGCGCTTGCCGCCCCCTATGTGGCCAATGTGACTGCGGATTATGTCACAGACAAGGATGCGGTAAAGGATCTTCTGGAACGTCAGGTATCTTCTTCTGTCCGCTGGCAGCAGAGCGTAGAGCGGATGGCAGCCGATGGGGTGGATACATTTCTTGAGATCGGCCCCAAGAAGACGCTGTCTGGCTTCTTGAAAAAGATTGCGCCAAAAGCCACGGGCTATCATGTGGATACGATGGAGGATATGGAACAAGTGCTGGAGGCATTGGGAGTACAGTAAGTTGCTATGGAGGAAATTATGGGATTAGAAGGAAAAGTTGCGCTGGTTACTGGGGCTTCCAGAGGGATTGGCAAGGCGATTGCCAGGGAGCTTGCGGCATGCGGCGCGACTGTGATTATCAATTATAATGGTTCGAAGGAAGCGGCCGAGCAGGCAGCCGCAGAGATTCAGGCAGCGGGCGGCAAGGCGTCCGTCATCCAGTGCAGCGTGGCAGACCCTGCCGCTGTGGAAGCGATGATGAAGCAGGTGATCTCCGAACATAAGCGCTTGGATATTTTAGTGAATAATGCGGGGATTACCAGGGATAACCTGATCCTTAAAATGAAGGAAGAAGACTTTGGGGCTGTACTGGACACGAATTTAAAGGGGGTGTTCCATACCTCCAAGCATGCAGCAAGGCAGATGCTGCGCCAGAAATCGGGCAGCATTATCAATATTTCTTCGATTTCCGGCGTTATGGGCAATGCCGGGCAGACGAACTATGCGGCTTCTAAGGCGGGGGTAATTGGCCTTACCAAATCTTTGGCCAGGGAGCTGGCCTCTAGGGAAATCCGCGTCAATGCGGTTGCCCCAGGCTTTATTGAGACGGAAATGACACAGAAGCTTTCCGAGGCTGCCGCAGAGGCTGGCAAGGGACAGATACCCTTTGGCCGTTTCGGCAGGGCGGAGGAAGTGGCCAAGGCGGTCTGTTTCCTGGCCTCCGATGAGGCCTCTTATATCACCGGCCAGGTGCTGCATGTAGACGGCGGCATGGGGATGTAAACGCTTGATGAAAGCGGCCGTGAATAGTAATGGGGAGTAACATCTTATACTGGACAGCAGATGGATCTGGTGTGCGGTATTTAACATTAGAAAGGAGAACGGCACGCCTCACAGAACGTAAGGGCAGTGGGCTTTGTGCCTGACAGGAAGATATGAAGCGAGTAGTTGTAACAGGCATGGGGGCGGTTACCCCCATTGGGTTGAATACAGAGGAGTACTGGGAATCCTTACGGGCAGGCAAGATTGGCTTCGGCGAAATTACCCAGTTTGACACCACGGATTTCAAGGTGAAGGTAGCGGCCAGCGTCAAAGGATTCCAAGGGAAAGACTATATGGATCCGAAATCTGCCAGGCGTATGGAGATGTTTTGCCAATATGCGGTTGCTGCGGCGAAGGAAGCCATCGAACAGGCCGGCATCCGCATGGAAGAGGAAGACCCTTACCGTGTAGGCTGTGCCATTGGCTCCGGCGTAGGGAGCCTCCAGGCCATGGAGCGGGAGCACAAAAAGCTCTTGGAAAAGGGGCCTGGCCGGATTAATCCCCTGCTGGTGCCGCTGATGATTACCAATATGGCGGCAGGCAATGTGTCGATTCAATATGGCCTGAAAGGCAAGAGCCTGAATGTGGTCACGGCCTGCGCCACAGGCACCCATTCGATTGGCGAGGCGTTCCGTACCATCCAGGTGGGCGATGCGGACATTATGCTGGCAGGAGGCACAGAAAGCTCCATTACCCCGATTGGGATAGGCGGCTTTACCGCGCTGACCGCCCTTTCTTCCAGCAATGACCCTGCACGCTGCTCCATCCCGTTTGACAAAGACCGCAGCGGATTTGTGATGGGAGAGGGCGCAGGCGTGGTCGTATTAGAAGAACTAGAGCATGCCAAAGCCCGCGGGGCGCAGATTCTGGCAGAGGTTGTGGGATATGGGGCTACCAGCGACGCCTACCATATCACTTCTCCGGCGGAGGATGGCATGGGCGCGGCGATGGCGATGAAGAACGCCGTCAGGGACGCCGGGGTTTCCCCTGCGGATGTGGAATACATCAATGCCCACGGCACCAGCACCCATCACAATGACCTCTTTGAGACAAGGGCCATCAAGCAGGCTTTTGGGGAACATGCATATAATATGAAAATCAATTCCACCAAATCCATGATTGGCCATCTGTTGGGCGCGGCAGGGGCCGTTGAGGTGATTGCCTGCATCCTGCAGATGAACAACAGCTATATCCATGCTACCGTGGGCTTGCAGGAAAGCGAAGAGGAACTGGATCTGAACTATATGAAGGGGCAGGGGATGGAAGCAGAATTCCAGTATGCTTTAACCAATTCCCTGGGATTCGGGGGGCATAACGCCAGCCTTCTTTTGAAGAAATATTAGAATGGAGGATATTATGGAGTTTGAAAATCTGGTGAAATTGATACAGGCTGTTTCCGATTCGGAGCTGACACAGTTTGCATACCGGGAAAATGGCGTGAATATTTCCATGAAAAAGGATAAGAAGCAGAAGCTGGTGACGGTGAACGGCAGCAATGCTGGAGGGATGCTGGATATGGCGGCCTTCGAGCTGGAAGGGGAGAAGTCCCTGGCAGGCCAAAAAGGCAGCCAGGCAGAGGGGAACGTAGTCAAATCCCCCCTCGTGGGCACGTTCTACAGCGCACAGAGCCCAGACGCCGAGCCATTTGTGAAAGTGGGCGATACCGTCTCCAAGGGACAGGTGCTTGGGATTGTAGAGGCCATGAAGCTGATGAACGAGATTGAGAGCGACTATGCAGGCACGGTCAAGCAGGTTCTGGTGTCCAATGAGGAAGTTGTGGAGTTTGGCCAGCCGCTGTTTGTGATTGGTTAGGAGGGAATGGGAATGTCTTTGATGAGCACAGAGCAGATTATGGAAGTCATCCCGCACCGGCAGCCGTTTCTGCTGCTGGATACGATTGAGGAGCTGGAACCGGGGAAGCGGGCGCTGGCCAAGAAATGCGTCAGCTACAACGAACCTTTTTTTGCCGGGCATTTTCCAGGCGAGCCTGTGATGCCTGGGGTGCTGATTGTGGAAGCCTTGGCGCAGGCAGGGGCGGTGGCCATTTTAAGCCAGCCAGAGTTTGAAGGGAAAACAGCTTATTTTGGGGCGATCAACAATGCCCGCTTCAAGCAGAAAGTGGTGCCAGGGGATGTGCTGCTGCTGGAGGTAGAGATTATCCGGCAAAAAGGCCCAATCGGCATCGGCAGCGCGAAGGCAACGGTAAACGGCAAGCTGGCTGTTTCGGCAGAACTTACCTTTGCCATAGGGCCAGGAAAATAAAGGAAGGGGCATTGTTATGTTTCAGAAAATATTGATTGCCAACCGGGGGGAGATTGCCGTACGGGTCATCCGCGCCTGCCGTGAAATGGGCATCCTCTCGGTGGCGGTGTATTCCGAGGCAGACCGGGAGGCGCTGCATACCCAGCTGGCGGACGAGGCTATCTGCATCGGCAAGGCCTCCCCGGCGGACAGCTACCTGAACATGGAGCGCATCTTAAGCGCGGCGATTGCCACCCATGCGCAGGCCATCCATCCGGGATTTGGCTTTCTGTCGGAAAATGAGCATTTTGCCAAAATGTGTGAGACTTGCGGGCTGGCGTTTATCGGCCCTTCCGATGAGATTATCGGCAAAATGGGCAATAAATCCCAGGCGCGGGCAACGATGATAGAAGCCGGGGTACCGGTGGTGCCAGGGACGAAGGAGCCTGTCTACGAGGCGGAAGCAGGCCTTAAGATTGCGGACGGCATGGGCTATCCGGTGATGATTAAGGCTTCCTCCGGCGGCGGCGGCAAGGGGATGCGGGTGGCAGCCAGCCATGAGGAATTTGAGAATTGCTTCCACCTAGCGCAGCAGGAGTCCGTCAATGCCTTTGGCGATAATACGATGTATATTGAGAAATATGTAGAAAAGCCCCGCCATATTGAAATCCAGATCCTGGCGGATAAGTATGGCCATGCCATCTGGCTGGGGGAGCGTGACTGTTCCATCCAGAGGAACCACCAGAAGATGCTGGAGGAATCCCCCTGCGACGCCATCAGCCCATCCTTGCGGCAGCGTATGGGCGAGACAGCTGTGCAGGCGGCCAAGGCAGCCAATTATGAAAATGCGGGGACAATTGAATTCCTGCTGGATAAAGAGGGGAATTTTTACTTTATGGAAATGAATACCCGGATCCAGGTGGAGCATCCGGTAACAGAAATGGTGACGGGCATTGACCTAGTCAAAGAGCAGATCCGCATTGCAGCCGGGGAGCCGCTGCGTATCCGTCAGGAGGATGTGGTATTGAAAGGCCATGCCATTGAGTGCCGCATCAATGCCGAAGACCCTGCCCGCAGGTTCCTGCCCTGCCCGGGGACGGTGCATGATTTGCATTTCCCAGGCGGGAACGGCGTACGCATTGAGTCCGCCCTCTACAATGGCTATACGATTCCCGCTTTTTATGACTCAATGGTGGCCAAGGTGATTGTCCATGGGGAAGACAGGGAAGAGGCCATCCGCAAAATGCGCAGCGCATTGGGCGAAGTCGTGGTAGACGGCGTGACGACCAACCTTGATTTCCAATATGAGATGCTGGAGCATCCGGTATTTTTGTCCGGCGACATCAATACCCATTTTATCCCAGATTATTTTGAAGAAGGGTAACTATTAAGGAAAGTAGGGAAATAAATGCTGAAATTTAAGAAGACCAATTACATTCAGGTGCCGGGTAGGCAGCAGCCAACGGTGCCAGAAGGCTTATGGATTAAGTGCGATGCCTGCGGAGCGCTCCTGTACAAGGACGACGTGCGGCAGAACCGCTATGTATGCTACAAATGCGGGAAGTACTTCCGCATTTCCACCAGGAAGCGCCTGAAAATGGTGGCGGATACCTATGAGAAATGGGAAGAGGGGATGCAAGGCAAGGATCCTCTGCATTACCCGGAGTACCCAGAGAAGATTGCAAGCCTCAAGGAGAGGCTTAAGATTGATGAGGCAGTCACCTGCGGCGTATGCACCATCCAGGGGGAAAAAGCTGTCCTCTGTGTCTGTGATGGCCGTTTCTTAATGGGAAGCATGGGATATGTGGTAGGGGAAAAAATCACTAGGGCCGTTGAACGGGCCACCAAAGAACATCTGCCGGTGATTATTTTCACCTGCTCTGGCGGCGCAAGGATGCAGGAGGGCATGGTCTCCCTGATGCAGATGGCCAAGACCTCAGCGGCATTAAAACGCCACTCCCAGGCTGGGAACCTCTATATTTCCGTCCTCACGGATCCTACCACTGGAGGCGTCACCGCCAGCTTTGCCATGCTGGGGGACATTATCCTGGCAGAGCCAGGCGCCCTGGTCGGGTTTGCGGGTCCCAGGGTCATTGAGCAGACGATCCGCCAGAAGCTGCCTGAAGGCTTCCAGCGGGCAGAGTTCCTTGTGGAACACGGCCTGATTGACGGGATTGTGGAACGCGAGGATCTGAAGGAAACACTTGCCCGGCTGATTGCCATGCACCGCCGGCCAGAGCCAGGGAAGCTGTGGGCAGCAGAACCCAGTATATCCGAAGAGCCTGTCCTATCCGAGAAGCCAGCGGCAGGAGCAGGAAGGTCGGATCGATCCGCAGAACCCGGGGGAACTAAGATCGTGGAAGCGGGAATGTCAGGATGGGCTAACAGCAGCCAATATGCAAAATCCAAAGAGCAGCTGGAACCTTCCCGGAAGGAAAAGAAAAAGAAAGGCATCTCCGTGCCCAGCTATTTGCAGCAGCAGAAGCGCCAGGGCAAGGTTACTGCCTGGGAACGCGTGCAGCGTGCCAGGGCGCAGGAACGCCCCGGCGCCTTAGATTATATCCATGAGATTTTTACGGACTTTATAGAACTCCATGGCGACCGCCATATGATGGATGACGGCGCAATTGTGGGCGGGATTGGCTATCTGGATGGCTGCCCAGTCACTGTCATTGGCCAGCAGAAGGGCAAGACTACCAAGGAGAACATTACCCGCAATTTCGGTATGCCAGCCCCCGAAGGCTATCGCAAGGCGCTGCGCCTAATGCGCCAGGCAGAAAAGTTCCGTCGCCCCATTGTCTGTTTCGTCGATACGCCGGGCGCTTACTGCGGCATGGAGGCGGAAGAGCATGGCCAGGGCGAAGCCATTGCCCGCAATCTCTTCGAAATGTCTGATCTGTCCGTCCCCATCTTAAGCATTGTGATTGGGGAAGGCGGAAGCGGCGGCGCCCTTGCCCTTGCCGTGGGCAATGAAGTCTGGATGATGGAAAATGCCACCTACACCATCCTCTCCCCGGAGGGGTTTGCCTCCATTTTGTGGAAGGACTCTTCCAAAGCCCCGCAGGCAGCAGAGCAGATGCGTGTAACCGCTGAGGATCTCAAGGAGCTGGGCATCATAGAGAAGATTATCTATGAGCCGCAGCCTGCAAATGTAGAGAATATTGCCGGTATTGCCAAGGACATGCAGGCCGGCATCCGCAGCTTCCTAAAGACCTATCTCCCTATGGACGGCGAGGCGTTAGCCCAACAGAGATATGGCCGTTTTCGGAAGATGTAACAGGCAATTTATTTTGAGGCAGGAGGTATCTATGAGCAGAGCATTGACAATTGGGGATTTAACCGCTCCGATCCCTGTGATCCAGGGCGGGATGGGGGTAGGGGTGAGCCTTTCTGGCCTGGCAGGGCATGTGGCCAGATGCGGCGGCATCGGCATTATTTCCACCGCCCAAATCGGTTACCAGGAACCAGGATTTGACGCCCATCCCATTGAGACAAACTTAAAGGCCATTGCCAAACAGATAAAGCGCGCCAGGGAAATTGCCCAGGGCGGCATTGTCGGCGTAAATATTATGGTGGCCACCAAAAATTATGGGGCTTACGTCCAGGCAGCGGTAAAGGCCGGCGTGGACTTAATTATATCTGGCGCAGGCCTCCCCACCCTGCTGCCTTCCCTGGTGGAGAAATCCCGCACCAAAATTGCTCCTATCGTTTCTTCTATCAAATCGGCATCCGTCATCTGCAAGCTCTGGGATCGCAAATACAAGCGCTGCCCGGATCTGGTGGTCATAGAAGGGCCGAAGGCCGGCGGGCACCTGGGCTTCTCCTATCAAGAGCTGGAGACGATCACATCAGAGGCTTATGAGGCGGAGATCCAGGGCATAATCAAGCTCGTTGGGCAATACAGTGAGAAATACAGCCGCCACATCCCTGTGGTAGTTGCAGGGGGGATTTACGATGGCAACGGCCTGCGCCATGCCCTTAGCCTCGGCGCGGACGGCGTACAGGCCGCTACCCGTTTTGTGACTACGTATGAGTGCGACGCCAGTGACGCCTATAAGCAGGCTTACATCCAGGCCACGAAAGAGGACATCCAGATTGTGAAAAGCCCCGTGGGGATGCCTGGGCGTGCCATCCGCAATGCATTTACCCAAAAGCCCCAGGAAGTGCGCCCCCAGAACTGGAAGTGCCACCAATGCCTGGAGAAATGCAGCCAGAAGGATATTCCCTACTGCATTACAGACGCGTTGATTAATGCCGTGAAGGGCAATCTGGATCAAGGCTTGATTTTCTGTGGGGAAAATGCCTGGCGTGCCGAGCGGCTGGAGCATGTGGCAGATATTATGGAAGAATTTGCCAAGGCAGCATATTGATCATTTAAAACGGCCCCTGAATTTCCTACTTAGGGGGATGGCGCGTCCAAACCAGCGAGCATTGAATGTGGTAGTTTATGCAGCGGTTCGTATGGCCATCCCCCTTTTGCCTCACAATTATCCCTATATTTTCTTTTTTCCCACCCTTCTGGGTGAATTTTCTGTATTCTGCAAGAAAAATATCTTTCCAAATCCGCCGAAAATTGCTATAATAAAAAAGAATGTGGTTTACGCGATAGAATTGTGGGCGGCCGCTGCGCAAGGAAAGACAAAATACACAGATGAACAGGCACCAGGGAGGGACAACATATGGAATTTCAAATTTGCACCGGAAGTAAGGAGAACATAGGCGTAACGAGGCAGAACGGCACCATTTCATTTTCATTGCAGGCTGCAAAGGGCTCTGATTGCCGCCTGCTGCTGTATCCAAAAGACAACAGTCCGGTTGTGAAAATTCCTATGAAAGAGCAGGGGAACTTGGGTACCATTTATACAGTTGGAATCTGCGGATTGGATTGGGAAAATTACGACTACAATTTTGAAGTAAATGGGAAAGAGGTTATAGATACTTATGCCCGCAAATTGACGGGGAGGGAAGTTTGGGCGGACGAATCCCGCAGGCGGTCGGCACAGCAGCCGGAGCCGTTTGTCCCAGAAAGGAAAAAAGCAGCCATTAAGAAGAAAAGCCCCACAAAAGAAAATCTGCCTAAAATGAAAGGTTCTTTCTATTTTTCGAATTTTAGGTGGAAAGACAGCGAGTTTTTGGGGATCAAAAAAGAAGATATGATTATCTATAAGCTCAATGTGCGCGGCTTTTCTATGGGGATCAAGAAAGAGGGCAGGGGGTATGGGACGTTAGAGGCAGTGGAACGCAGGATAGGGTACTTCAAGGAAATGGG
The DNA here is from genome assembly GCA_910577785.1 of uncultured Lachnospiraceae bacterium. Classification (GTDB taxonomy): domain Bacteria; phylum Bacillota; class Clostridia; order Lachnospirales; family Lachnospiraceae; genus Petralouisia. The sequence continues at coordinate 90,317 of CAJTNT010000003.1, forward strand.
GATTACGACCCTGCTGTTTATGCCCTTGTATGAATTTGAGGAAATCCTCCTGCTGGATGAGAGCAAGAGCCAGGAATCCCCCAAAGATTTAATTAATTATTGGGGCTATACGGCAGGCAGTTATTTTGCGCCGAAGGCATCGTATCTGGGGAAGGACGGCAGCCCAGACAGCCTGAAGCGCCTGATCCAGAAGATGCACAGGAACCAGATGGAGATCATCCTGGAGTTTTATTTCCCGGAAGGCACGAACCCCCATCTGGTATTGGAGGTATTCCGTTATTGGCGCCAGGAATACCATGTGGACGGCTTCCGTTTTATTGGCAGTCCCGGCGTGGCGGAGCTTCTGGCTATGGACAGGATGCTAAGCGGGTGCAAGCTTTTCTATGGAGTATTCCGGGAAGAGCTGGCGGCAAGCCGGGAACGCTTTGGCCCGGAGCTATATGCCTATAATGACGGGTTCCTCTATGAGGCGCGTAAGGTGCTGAACCATAAGGGGGGCAGTATCTTCGAATTTTCCTGCCAGATGCGCAGGCAGCAGGAATGCCAGGGGTTTGTCAATTATATTGCCGAAAATAATGGCTTTACCCTATGGGATTCATTTTCCTACCGGCAGAAGCACAATGAGCAGAACTTAGAACGGAACAGGGATGGCAATAACTGGAATTTCAGCGGTAACTGCGGGCAGGAAGGAGTCAGCCGTAAGCGGCAGGTGAACCAGGCGCGCAGGCAGCAGGTCAAAAATGCCCTTGCAGCGGTTTTCCTGTCCCAGGGCGTTCCCTTGCTGTGGATGGGGGATGAATGCGGCAATACCCAAATGGGGAATAACAATGCCTACTGCCAGGATAACGAGGTAGGATGGAAGGACTGGAAGAATACGGTTCTTGCCAGGCAGCTCCAGGCCTTCGTGCGCCAATTGGCGCAGCTTCGGATGGAATATCCAATGCTCCGCGCCCCAAGCCCTTTCCAGCTCCAGGATTATGAGGGGCGCGGGTGCCCGGATCTGTCCTACCATAGTGACAGCGGCTGGCAGATTGATTTTGGCATGAACCGGGGATTTATCGGCATATTATACAGTGGGGTCTATGCTGGGATGGAAGAGGATGTCTATGTGGCGTATAATTTCCAGGAAATCCCACAGACATTCGCTTTGCCAGACGGGATGGAATGGAAGGTGCGGCTCGACACCTCGAAGGAGCCTTCTGTTTTAGAACAGCCGGAAAACCTTGGGCAAGGCAGGGAAATTCTTGTGCCGGCACAGTCCGTCTGCTTTCTGAGCGGGAAGCGCATGCCTGCCCCCAAAAAAGCCAGGGGAGCCAGGAAGCCCCGGCGGTAATTCTCTTGCTGGCAAGTTGACAAGGAGGAAGTCATGGAAGAAATGGAAGAAATAGAAGGGATGCAGCGGATTGGCATCAATGGCTTTACGCTGAAATGGATTGCCATCGTAAGCATGTTGATTGACCATATGGGGGCGATTCTCTTCCCCCAGTACATTGAGATGCGGATTGTGGGAAGGCTGGCCTTTCCGATCTATTGCTTTTTGCTTGCGGAAGGTGCGGTGCATACCAGCAACATTCGCAGATATGAGATTAGGCTGCTGGCCTTTGCCTGCCTTTCGGATATCCCCTTTGACCTGGCTTTTTTTGGCGGCGTCACTTTGGAACACCAGAATGTATTTTTTACCTTGCTGCTGGGCGTTCTGGTCATCGAGCAGTTCCAGAAGCATGAGGGAAAATGGCTGTACGGCGCCGTGGCCTTTGTTCTGGCCAGCGTCCTGGCGGAATGCCTGCATACGGACTATGGAGCCAAGGGCGTGCTGTTTATCCTCTGCTTTTTCCTGCTGCGCCGTTTTGTGCTTGCCAAACAGGCCGTGTTTGCGGCAATGAATTATTGGCTTGCCAATGGCGGGGTGCAGGTTTATGCCGGCTTCGCAGCGCTGCCGCTTTTGTTATACAATGGCAGGCGGGGCCCGAAGATGAAGTACTTTTTCTATATCTTCTATCCCGTACACCTGGTCATCCTGTACCTGATCCATTACTTTGAGATCCTACCGGCATAGGGATGCATTTCACATGTATTGATTGGAGTGGACGCCGGAATAGGCATGTATTTTAAGGGGGGTTATCATTGATGAAAGCCTGGCGGCATTTTAAAACCATTACCCATCATAAACTGCTTGTCATGAAGGGCTGCTTTCAGGTAGGCCTGTACAGACAAGGCCTCCTTCATGACCTATCAAAGTATGGCCCTACTGAATTTCTCGTAGGATGCAGATATTTCCAGGGCAACAAAAGCCCCAACAATGCGGAGCGGGAGGAAAAAGGCTATTCCTCCGCCTGGCTGCACCACAAAGGCAGGAATAAGCACCATCTGGAATATTGGATTGACTATGGCGTTGGGGAAGTAAAAGGTATGACAGGCATGAAAATGCCCTTAAACTATGTGGCAGAGATGTTCATCGACCGCATGTCTGCAGCCAAAAATTATCAAAAGGGAGCTTATACGGATCGCAGCCCCCTGGAATACTATGAACGGGGAAAGGATCATTGTATCCTGCATGCACAGACGCGGGCATTGCTGGAACAGCTCCTGCACATGCTGGCAGAAGAGGGGGAGGAGGCCACCCTCCGCTATATGAAAAATGTCCTCCTAAGGCAAAAAGGCTATGGCACGCCTTAATGGCTGCGCCTTGCCGCTGATGCCAGTAGCTACAGAAAACGGTTCTGCTGCGCATCGTAATGATAGTCAATCGCCTCCAGTGTGGCCGTCAGCGTTTCCTGCGGGATATTGTGGGTTTTACAGAAATCCTCTAAGGAAACGTGCCGGTCCCGTAACATTGTATTCACGTAGCTTAAGAGTATGACAGGGTCTTTGGGCAGATTCATCGTAAGATACCTCCATGTGTCTGGTGTTGTGTTTCGCCGCAATATACCCTGGCAAGCCCGCCTTGTAAGCAGGGCAGTCCCATAGGGGATATGCGTTTCAAGGTTTCTGGCATAGCCATTATAGCGCGCCTCTTTTGGACTGTCAATAGCTGTACCCTTTTATGCAAAACATGACTTCAGCTTCTCCAGCGCCCGCTTCTCTATCCGGCTTACATAAGACCGGGAGATCCCCAGCTTATCTGCAATTTCCCGCTGGGTCACCGGCCGCTGGTTATATAGCCCATACCGCCACTGGATAATCTCCTGTTCCCGTTCGTTCAGCACCTTGGGGATCATCTCGTAGACTTTGCGGGTATTCCCTTTTAGCTCTATAATTTCAAATACGTCTTTTTCCGTGCTCTCCACCACGTCCATCAGATTGATCTGGTTGCCTTCCTTGTCCGTCCCAATCGGTTCATACAGCGATACCTCCCGGGAAGTTTTTTTCTTCCCCCGGAAATACATCAGCAATTCATTGTCAATGCAGCGGGCCGCATAGGTTGCCAGCCGGTTCCCGCGCTCGTAATTGAAGGTGGAGATGGCTTTGATCAGCCCGATCGTCCCAATTGAAATCAAATCTTCCATATCTTCATCCCCGCCCTGGTATTTCTTGGAGATATGTGCTACCAGCCGCAAGTTCCGCTCAATCAAGGTATGCCTGGCCTCAAGGTCTCCGTCTTTCATTTTTTTCAGGTAATGCTTTTCTTCCTCTGCGTTTAGCGGCATTAAAAAAGTCTTCACTCTGCGCACCTCTAAGCGGATTTACTATATTCTATGAAAAATCAAGCCCCAGAGTGCCTTTCCACCCATCCAAAACAATATTTTGTTTTCCCCTTCCCATTTCGGGCAGGCTGTGTTATAATTCCCTTATCTTTTTCCAGGCGTATCAGCCAATCTTTCCCAAACCAGCATAAAGGGAGGTAAACTTGTATAGTATAGTATCAACTGGCATCATCTGCGGCATCCAGAGCCTCTTAATCCAGGTAGAGGCTGATGTATGCGATGGGATGCCGTGCTTTGAAATGGTAGGGGCGCTCTCCTCTGAGGTAAAGGAGGCCAAGGAGCGGGTCAGGGCCGCCATACGCAACAGCGGCATCCGCCTTGCGCCCAAGAGAGTAACCGTCAACCTCTATCCAGCCAATGTACGCAAAACAGGGACGGGCTTTGACCTGCCCATCGCCCTTGCCGTGCTGGCTGCTTATGGCCGCATTCCGCAGGCTTGCCTGGAGGGAATCCTCTTTGCGGGAGAAATCAGCCTCAATGGGGAGATCCTGCCCACGGCAGGCATCCTGCCTATGGTGCTGGCCGCCAAGGAAGCCGGCCAGGAGGCGGTCTGCATCCCCCGTGCCAATGTAAGGGAGGCTCAGGTGGTCAAAGGCATGAAGATCCTGCCCGCGGATGACCTCAGGCAGGTAGTGGAGCAGGCAGAGGAATTTTACAGTGGCCATCCGGGCGTGCTGCCAGCAGAGCCGGCAGAGCCAGCCAGCGCCGCCGAAGCCTTGCTGGACTGTGACTTTGCGCATGTCCATGGGCAGAGGGTCTTAAAACGTGCCTGCGAGGTGGCGGCTGCAGGCAGGCACAATATGCTGATGCTGGGCATGCCGGGTTCCGGCAAGACGATGGCGGCTAAGGCAGTGTCCGGCATCCTGCCGCCCCTGGCGGAGGAAGAGGCGCTGGAACTTGCAAAAATCTATAGTGTCTGCGGTATGTTCGGGCAGCGGGAGGGCGGGCAGTTCTGGACAAGGCCTTTCCGCAGCCCCCACCATACCATCAGCGCTGCCGGGCTGGCCGGGGGCGGAGCCGTCCCCAAGCCTGGGGAAATCAGCCTTGCGCATAAGGGCGTCCTCTTTTTGGATGAGCTGACAGAGTTCCAGAAGCCTGTGCTGGAAATCCTGCGCCAGCCCCTGGAGGAACGCAGCATCCGCCTGGTGCGCAGCGGCGGGGCGTTTACTTATCCGGCTGACGTCATGCTGATTGCAGCCATGAACCCCTGTAACTGCGGCTATTTTCCCGACCGCAAGAAATGTACCTGCAGCCTGTCGATGATTGGGCGCCATCTAAATAAAATAAGCCGCCCTCTTTTAGACCGGATTGACCTGTGCGTGGAAGTGCGCCGCCCGCCTTTGTGGGATCTTGTACAGAAAGAGCCGGAGGAAAGCTCCGCCCAGATCCGCGCCCGCGTAGAACTTGCGCAGGAAATCCAGAGGAAGCGCTTTGCCCAAGATGGCATACGCTACAATAGCCAGATCCCAGCGCCGGCCATTGGAGGCTACTGTAGGATGGATGGACAGGCGGAACGCCTGCTGCAGGATTCTTTTGAACGGCTGGAGCTGACGGCGCGCGGATATTACCGGATTGTCCGCGTTGCCCGCACGATTGCCGATCTGGCCGCGGCCGTGCAGATTGAGCCTTCCCATGTGATGGAAGCCTTGGCGTACCGAGGGCTGGACAGGAAGATGTGGGGGCTGCGATGAGGACAGAAGAAAACAGGCAGGAGTTTTATGAATTTTGGCTGGCAGGCATCCAGGGCATCCCAGGCAGGAAGAAAATCCGCCTCAAATCATTGTTCCCAGAACCGAAGGAGCTGTATCGGCTAAAGCCAGCCCAGGTATCCCGCATCCCCTTCTTGACAGATTTAGAGAAAGAACGGCTGCAGGAAAGCCAGCGGCAGCCGGAAGCGGAAATTGCCAGGCAGATAGAGACATGCCAGGAAACGGGCATTTCCCTGGTGCTGCGGGAGGATGCGTCCTATCCCAGCCGCCTGCGCGATATCTATAATCCCCCCTATGCCCTCTATTGCCGCGGCAGCCTCCCAGAGGATGCCCGGCCGGCAGTTGCGCTGGTAGGCGCCAGGAATTGCTCCCCCTATGGGAAAGCTGTGGCAAAGAGCGTTGCCTGCCATCTGGCCATGGCCGGGCTGTCTGTCATCAGCGGCCTGGCGGCTGGGATTGACGGAGCTGCCCATCAGGGTGCGCTGCGTGGGGGAGGGCAGACCTACGCTGTCCTTGGCTGCGGCGCGGACGTCTGTTATCCGGCAGGCCACAGGCAGCTCTATGAAGCATTGGCTATGCAGGGCGGGGTAATTTCCGAATATCCGCCTGGCGCCAAACCCCTCCCGATGAACTTCCCACAGAGAAACCGCCTCATCAGCGGCCTGTCAGACGCTGTCCTGGTGGTAGAGGCCAGGGAGAAGAGCGGATCCTTAATTACAGCAGATTTTGCCTTGGAACAGGGCAAGGAAGTCTACGCCGTCCCCGGAAGGGTCAGCGACGCTGCAAGCGGCGGGACGAACCGCCTGATCCGGCAGGGCGCGGGGATTTTCCTTTCCGCCGAGGATTTCCTGGGAGAACTGGGTTTTTTTGCAGGGAAACAGAGGCCATCTTCCATGAAACCCAAAATTACTCTTGAAAAATTGGAAATGTTGTTGTATAGTTGTCTGGGTTTCAATCCCAAAAATTTGGATGACCTTATGGAAGAGACGGCTCTCCCGCTGGAGGCAGTTTTGGCAAACCTGTCGTCCCTGCAGGAAAAGGGCTGCGTCTCTGAGATATATAAAAACTATTTTGTAAGGGCAGAAATTGTAGAATTACAGTAACAGTTCAAAAGAGGCCGAAGCGACTGCTGCCAAGGCCGCAAGAACATCATTCAGGAGGAACAGTCAAATGGCGAAATATTTAGTGATCGTAGAGTCACCGGCAAAAGTTAAGACGATCAAAAAATTTCTGGGGAAAAATTACGAGGTAGCGGCATCAAATGGCCATGTACGCGACCTTCCCAAAAGCCAGCTGGGCATAGATTTCGAACACGGCTACGAACCCAAATACATTACCATCCGCGGAAAGGGGGAAATCCTGGCAAATCTCCGCAAGGAAGTAAAGAAAGCCGACAAGGTATACCTGGCGACTGACCCTGACCGTGAGGGAGAGGCGATTTCTTGGCATCTCTCGAAAGCCCTGAAGCTGGAAGAAGGGCAGATACACCGCATCAGCTTCAATGAGATTACCAAGAATGCGGTCAAGGCGTCCTTAAAACAGGCGCGCGGCATTGACATGAACTTGGTGGACGCACAGCAGGCGCGCCGTATGCTGGATCGCATGGTGGGCTACCGCATCAGCCCGCTGCTCTGGGCAAAGGTAAAGCGCGGCCTAAGCGCTGGCCGTGTCCAGTCCGTAGCCCTGCGCATTATCTGTGACCGGGAGGAGGAGATCAATGCTTTCATTCCGGAAGAATACTGGACCTTGGAGGCAAGCCTTTCTGTTGCCGGAGAAAAGAAGCCATTGGCGGCCAAGTTCTACGGAGATGCGCATGGGAAGCGTACGATCGCTTCCCAGCAGGAGATGGAGCAGATTTTAAAAGATTTAGAAAATGAGACGTTTCAGGTTTTGGATGTCAAAAAAGGAGAACGCATCAAGAAAGTGCCCCTTCCCTTCACGACCAGCACCCTGCAGCAGGAGGCGTCAAAATCCCTGAATTTTTCTACTCAAAAGACCATGCGCCTGGCACAGCAGCTCTATGAGGGCGTAGACATCAAGGGGCAGGGCACGGTGGGCCTGATCACATATTTAAGGACGGATTCCGTGCGGATTTCCGAAGAGGCGGACGCGGTGGCCAGAGAATATATTGGGAATGCCTATGGCAAGGAGTATGTTGCCCAGGAAGGCCAGGCAAAGAAAAGCGGCGGCAAAATCCAGGACGCCCACGAAGCCATCCGCCCTTCGGATATCACCCGGACGCCAGTGATGGTCAAGGAATCCCTAAGCCGGGATCAGTTCCGCCTCTACCGCTTGATCTGGAACCGTTTTGTAGCCAGCCGCATGAGCAGCGCGCGTTATGAGACGACGGCTGTGCAGATTGGAGCTGGGAGCTACCGTTTCCATGTCTCCGCCTCCAAAATTGCATTTGAGGGCTTCCTCTCGGTCTATGCTGGGGAGGAAGAGGAAAAGCAGGCCAACAATGTGCTTTTGAAATCCTTAGACACGGATACAAAGCTGGGCTTGATGGGGCTGGAGGAAAAACAGCACTTTACCCAGCCGCCGGCGCACTTTACGGAAGCTTCCCTGGTAAAGGCCTTGGAAGAACTGGGAATTGGGCGTCCCAGCACCTATGCGCCTACGATTGTCACCCTTTTGGGGCGCCGGTATGTGGTGAAGGAGAACCGAAACCTTTATATCACAGAGCTTGGGGAGGTGGTCAATTCGATTATGCGCGAGGCCTTCCCCACCATCGTGGACGACCGCTTCACTGCCAATATGGAGTCTCTGCTGGACAAGGTGGCAGAAGGTTCGGTTGGATGGAAAGCAGTAGTCAGCAACTTTTACCCAGACTTGGAAGAGGCCGTGCAGACTGCTGAGAAAGAGCTGGAGAAGGTAGATATCGAAGACGAAGTGACAGATGTTATTTGTGACTTATGTGGAAGGAATATGGTAATTAAATACGGGCCTCACGGCAGGTTCCTGGCCTGCCCTGGTTTCCCAGACTGCCGCAATACCAAGCCTTATCTGGAGAAAATCGGCGTGGCCTGTCCCAAATGCGGCAAAGAAGTCGTCATGAAGAAGACCAAAAAGGGCAGGAAATACTATGGATGTGAGGACAATCCAGACTGCGATTTTATGTCCTGGCAGAAGCCCTCGAAGGAGATATGCCCAAAGTGCGGCGGATATATGGTGGAAAAAGGGCAGCGCCTGGTGTGCGCAGACGCTCAGTGCGGATTTGTTAAGGATAAGGAAAAATAAATTGTATTTGTTATGGAAAAAACACAAAAAGGTTAGAAAGTTGTTGAATTATTCGGGAAAATGTGATAAAATGCAAGACAGTTACCAAAGCGTGGAGTCAGAAAGTACAATTCATAGCTGGCATTCGTTGCCACTGCAGGCAGCAGAGCTGTAAGCGGCACGTCTGGAGAGGAGGTATATTATGAGTGTCCAACTGTTAGACAAGACCAGGAAAATCAATAAGTTGCTGCATAATAACAACTCCTCAAAGGTAGTCTTTAATGATATATGCGGGGTTTTGACGGAGATTCTGGATTCTAACATTTTGGTCATCAGCAAGAAAGGAAAGGTTCTGGGGACCAGCAGAGGGCAGGGAATAGAGGAAATCCGGGAACTGATTGCCGATGAGGTAGGAGGCTTTATTGACCATCTTCTGAATGAACGCCTTCTGGGGATTCTGTCCACGAAGGAGAACGTGAACCTGGAGACTTTGGGATTTGTGCCGGAGGATGTGGAGGACTATCAGGCGATTATCGCACCCATTGATATTGCTGGGGAGCGGCTGGGGACTTTGTTTGCTTACCGCATTGAGCGGGAATATAACATAGACGATATTATCCTCAGTGAATACGGCACAACCGTAGTGGGGCTGGAGATGATGCGTTCCGTCAACGAAGAGAATGCAGAAGAGAGCCGCAAGCAGCAGATTGTGAAGTCGGCCATAAGCACCCTCTCTTTTTCAGAATTAGAAGCAATTACCCATATTTTTGACGAGATGGATGGGAAGGAAGGCATCCTGGTAGCAAGCAAGATCGCGGATCGGGTGGGGATTACCCGAAGCGTGATAGTGAACGCCCTGCGCAAATTTGAGAGCGCAGGCGTGATTGAATCCAGGTCTTCGGGGATGAAGGGTACCTATATTAAGGTATTGAATGATGTAGTCTTTGGTGAGCTGGAGAAAGTAAAAAAGCAGAATATGAGGTAAGAATAGTAACGATGAAGTGCGGCGTTACTGGCCAGGCGCTGTTCCATACAGGCCATATGCAGTTTTACACAATATCCGTAAAGCCAGTGAAAGTTACATATATAAATAACTAAAGGGACTTAGTTATCTTACAAAAAAGGGAATTTATAGAATGATCAGGATCTATGGGTTCTCTTTTTGTACGTATAAGGGGAAAATCTGGCAGAGAAAAAACAAGAAAAACAGAAAAAAGACTTGCAATATTTAGGGAATAATTATAATATAATAGAAGGGGTTTTGCGTGTTATCATCCCCCAAGGCATAATTTGCCAGAATGCATGAAAATAGACATATGAGGATGGAAATAGAGTAGAAGGTGGAACGACAGACGGAAGGAGCAGCAGAATGTTAACCAGTGGGATTTATGATTACATTGACGTGATGGATAAGGCGGCAGATGCGGCCTGGCAGAGGAATACAGCCATCAGCAATAATATTGCCAATCAGAGTACGCCGGGCTATAAGCGTCAGGAAGTTGATTTTGAGGGAACTCTTCGCCGGGAATTGTCCAAGTTCGAGTATGTTTCGCTAGACGAGAAAGTCAGCGACCTGCACTTGGATCATCTGACTACGACAGCCTATACAGATGCAGAGGGATATTCCTACCGGCTGGATGGGAATAATGTAGATCCAGAACAGGAGTATGGAGAACTGATTTCTAACCGTATCAGGTACAATGCCCTGATTGACAGCATGACAAGGGAATTTCAGAGGACTAAGAGTGTGATTAAGTAGGGAACCGGCAGCCGGGAAGGCGTGAGATGGCCGCTGGGGCAATACATAGAAATTTAGGAGGCAAGAGCATGTCATTATTTCAGTCGTTTAACATTAACACATCCGGCATGACGGCACAACGGTTCCGTATGGATGTGATTTCGCAGAATGTGGCAAATGTGACGACCACAAGAACCGCAGATGGTACGCCATACAGGCGCAAGGTCGTGACGTTCACGGAGAAGCAGCTTACCCCGTTTAGCAGCTATCTGGCTAATGCGCGCCAGGCCTATATGGGCAACGGGGTGAAAGTGTCAGAAGTGAGTGAGGATACCAGCACGGATTTCGTTATGAAATATGATCCCTCCCATCCGGATGCGGATGAGAATGGGTATGTATCCTATCCGAATGTGAACATCATTACGGAAATGACCAATATGATTGATGCCAGCCGCTCTTATGAAGCGAACATCACAGCCTTTGAGACCAGCAAGGCGATGGCGCTGAAGGGCTTGGAACTGGGGAAATAGGATAGGATAAGAGGAGGTTAACAAGAATGGATATAACAGCGTTGCATAATGTGACATCGGAATATCTTAAGAATGTGGTCGATGCCAGCCAACAGGTCCATGTGGAGGATGAGAGCTTTGACAATGTGCTCCAGTCAGCAATGGATATGATTAATGAGGCAAATTACCTGCAGAACAAGTCAGAAGAGGCCGAAATGGAATTTATGTTAGGTTATTCTACCAACCCCCATGCGCTGATGGCGGTTCAGGAGAAAGCGGATATTGCCCTGAACTACACAATGACGGTTAAGGACAAGGTTTTGGACGCGTATAAAGAACTTATGAATATGCAGATTTAAAGTATTTCATTTGCTGTAAGTATGGCATGTTACATCGTATAGGACGGATAATTCAAGATTTTGTATAGAATGGGTGGAGAGACACATGCAGGAAAGAATACAAGGTATTCCCAAAAGGGTGCTGGAATGGTGGGGGAAGTTTTCTGTCAAACAGAAGACGCTGATTGCGAGCGTTGCCGTTTTTTTTGCTGTAGCAATGGCGATTGTTGTTAAGATACTGACCACGCCTACGATGGTGCCGATCAGGAACTGTGAAGATACAAAAGAAGCGGCAGAGGTAAAGGAGCTGCTGGATGGGGAAGGCATTAAGTTTGAGGTTTCCAACAATGGGCTGAATTTCCAGGTCCGTGCAGAGGATGAGGCGAATGCGGCGATTTTGCTGGGTAAGAATGGGATCCCGGCTTCTTCGTATGACCTAAAAAATGTGTTCGACGGAGGGCTCAGCACGACAGAGGCGGATAAGGGCAAGCGCTACCAGCTGTATCTGGAGAAGCAGCTGGAAGAGCAGCTGACAGGATTGGATATGGTCAAGGGCGCCACGGTGAACCTGAACCTGCCGGTGGACGACGGCACGGTGCTGGCGCTGAATGAGGATTCTTATGCGGCCATTACCTTGACGCTGTCCGGCGAAATGGATGAAGACATGGCCGGCGGCCTGGCAAAATGGGTTGCCACAGCCATTGGCAATGACAGTACGGATGATATCTCAATTATGGATACAGCCGGAAACGTGTTGTTCACCGGCGGCGATTCTGCCACCGCAATCAGTGGCGCAAGCTCCCAGCTTTCCTATAAGACGAAGGCAGAGAATATGGTCAAGAGCCAGGTGAAGGACGTAGTGCTAGGCACTAACGTATATGATACCGTTTCGGTCGGCCTGAATCTGAATGTTAATTTCAGCGAGACGAAGTCGACGAACCACAGATGGTATGTGGATGGGGATGAGGGCCACGGGCCGGTCGCGGAACGCAGGCAGTACGATGAGGAAAGCTCGGGCGGCGCAGGCGATATACCTGGGACAGATACCAACGGGGAGAACGACACTACATATGTGATGGAGAACAACGCGGCTTCCAACCGGACAGTTTCTGAGACTAGCGAGAAGTACCAGACCAGCGAAGAGATTACTGAGAGCAGCGGGGGCGTAGGCGGAGTGGATTATGAGACTTCATCCGTTGCGGTAGTTGCCAACCAGCATCGGTATTATTATGAAGATACCCTGCGGGAGAGCGGCGAACTGGGAGATATGAGTTTTGATGAGTTTGTGGCACAGAACCGCGAGCGGGTCAAGATGGATGTGGATCAGGATCTTGTGCAGATGGTGGCCAGGGCAACTGGGTTCCCAGAGGAAAACATTAAAGTAGTGGTCTATGAAATCCCATTTTTCGAATATTCCAGCAGCAGCGGACAGGAGTTCTTCGATTATCTGCCGCTGGCGATTGCGTTGCTGATTATGCTTATGTTGGGCTATGTGGTGTTCCGCAGCACGAGGAAGGAAGAACAGGTGGTGGAGCCGGAGCCGGAGCTTTCGGTGGAATCCTTGCTGGCTACGACAAAAGAAGCGACAGAAAAGGAATCTTTGGAGGATATTGGATTCTCAGAGAAGTCTGAGACCCGTGTGATGATAGAGAAGTTTGTAGATGAAAACCCTGAGGCGGTGGCTTCATTGCTTCGGAATTGGCTGAACGAGGAGTGGAAATAGAGTTATGGCAAGCGAAGATTATAATGGCGTTCAAAAAGCGGCGATATTGCTGATTGCCTTAGGGCCTGAAAAATCTGCCTCAATTTTTAAACATCTTAAGGAAGAAGAGATTGAGGAGCTGACATTGGAGATTGCCAATACCAGAAGCATATCGCCTCAGATTAAAGAAGATGTCCTGAATGAGTTTTATCAGGTCTGCCTGGCGCAGCAGTACATAGCAGAAGGCGGTATCGGATATGCCAAGGAATTGCTGGAGAAGGCGTTGGGCGAAGAGAAGGCTCAGGGCGTAATCTCCAAGCTGACGGCGTCTCTGCAGGTACGCCCGTTCGAATTTGTGCGTAAGACAGATCCTGCCCAGCTTTTGAACTTTATACAGGATGAACACCCACAGACGATCGCGATGATTTTATCTTATCTGTCAGCGAACCAGGCTTCCATGATTATGAGCGCCCTGCTTCCGGAGAAGCAGGCGGATGTGGCAAAGCGTATCGCAATGATGGACCGGACGTCGCCGGATGTAATAAAGGAAGTGGAGAGGGTTTTGGAACGGAAGCTTTCAACATTGGTAAACCAGGATTACACCATTGTAGGCGGTGTGGATGCGATTGTGGCTATTTTGAATACCGTAGACCGCGCGACAGAGAAGCATATTATGGAATCCCTGGAAATCGAAGAGCCGGAATTGGCAGACGAAATCCGCAAGAAGATGTTCGTGTTCGAAGACATCCTCCTGTTGGACGACAGGGCAATCCAGCGTGTGCTGCGTGATGTGGACAACAATGACCTTGGCGTAGCCCTGAAGGCAGCCAACGAAGATGTGCAGAATGCTATCTTCAAGAACCTGTCCAAACGTCTGGCGGCTATGATTAAGGAAGATATGGAATTTATGGGTCCGGTCCGCATGAAGGATGTAGAAGAAGCACAGCAGAAGATTGTTGGTATTATACGTAAACTGGAAGATTCAGCAGAAATCGTAATCTCCAGAGGCGGAGGTGACGAAATCGTTGTCTAATTTATATAAGCAGAGGCAGATCCTCGCCAATAGCAGCGGCGCCAGGATTATCAATTCCAACGATAGAATCGATGCCCAGCTCCAGGAACTTGCAAAAATGATGGTGCAGGCGCCGGAGGATGGGTTTGTAGGCGGCCTGCAGGCAGAGCAGGTGGAAGTGGCGCCTCCCGAAGAAACCGTTTCTCCCGAAGAATTGCTGCAGCAGGCGCAGGAAGAGGCGGATTCCGTTTTGGAGGCGGCCAGGCAGCAGGCGGAGGCCATCCAGGCGGAAGCCAGGCAGCAGGCGGAGGCCATCCGGGAACAGGCTAGGCAGGAAGGGCATAACACTGGCTTTTCGGAAGGAACTGCAAAAGCAGATGCTGCCCTGGCAGAAGGCCAGAGGCGCTTAGAAGAACAGCGCCAGGCTTTGGAGGCGGATTATAGGCAGAAAACAGAAGAGCTGGAGCCTTATCTCGTGGATATTATTGCAGATGTCTTTGAAAAGGTATTCCATGTGCAGTTTGACGATAAAAAAGAGATCCTCCTGTATCTGATTCAGAAAGTAATCCTCCATGCGGAGGGGACAAAGGAATTTCAGGTGCGGGTAAGCCTGAAGGATTATGCGTTTGTTGAGGAACACAAGGGCGAGATTACAGAACAGGTTGGCGGAGCTGTTAAGGTAGAGATCATGGCGGATGCGGCTTTGCAGGAAAGGCAGTGTATGATTGAGACGGATTCCGGCATTTTTGACTGCGGTACAGACCTCCAGCTTGGGAATATCATAAAGGCACTGCGGTCATTAAGTTTGTGAGGGATGGGGAAACGTGGCATATAATTTAGATAAGTATTATCAGTTGACAGAGCAGAATTATTATAGACACCTGGGAAAAGTGGTGAAGATTGTAGGGCTTACGATTGAGTCGGTAGGCCCCAATGCAAAGCTGAATGACTTGTGCCGTATTATTATTGATCAGAGCAAAAATATCTCGATTATGGCAGAAGTAGTGGGATTCCGGGATAAAAGACTGCTGCTTATGCCTTATGAGAGCGTGGAAGGGCTGGGCGTAGGGTGTATCGTAGAGAATACGGGACATCCTTTGTCTGTTTATGTAGGGGACGAACTGCTGGGGCATACCTTGGACGGTATGGGAAGGCCTACGGATATCAGCTGCCTGGAACTGCGCCAGGAATATCCAGTAGACGCGCCGCCGCCGGATCCTATGGAGCGTATTATTATTAATGAAGTACTCCCATTGGGCGTAAAGGCCGTGGATGGTCTGATCACCGTTGGCAAAGGGCAGAGGATTGGCATCTTTGCAGGTTCTGGCGTGGGGAAGAGTACCCTGCTTGGCATGTTTGCCAGGAATACCAAGGCGGATATCAATGTGATTGCGCTGATTGGCGAGCGTGGCAGGGAAGTCCGTGAGTTTATTGAGCGGGATATGGGAGAAGAAGGCATGCGCCGTTCTGTAGTGATTGTGGCTACTTCTGACCGGCCGGCGCTGCTGCGCCGGAATGCAGCCAAGACAGCTACGGCGATTGCGGAATATTTCCGTGACCAGGGCAAGGATGTGCTGCTGATGATGGATTCCCTGACCCGTTTTTCCATGGCGCAGCGCGAGATTGGCCTGGCGTCCGGGGAACCCCCGGTGACAAGGGGATATCCCCCCAGCGTATACTCTGAGATGCCCAAGCTGCTGGAGCGGTCAGGCAACTCAGACAAGGGTTCGATTACAGGGCTGTATACCGTGCTGGTGGATGGGGATGATTTTAACGAGCCGATTACAGATACGGCCAGGAGCATCCTGGATGGGCATATCATGCTGGATCGCAAGCTGGCGCATAAGAACCATTATCCAGCGATTGACGTGCTCCAGAGCATCTCCCGTGTGATGAGTTCGATTGTGGACGGCCGGCACAAGGATGCCTCCGGGAAGCTGAAGAATGTGCTGGCAACCTATCAGGAAGCAGAAGATTTAATTAATATCGGAGCTTATAAGAAGGGTTCTAATAAGAATATTGACTATGCAATTGAGAAAATAGAAGCAGTAAATGAGTTTTTACTTCAGGGGACGCATGAGAAGTATTCCTTTGAAGAGATTTTGGAGGCTTTGAAAGGCCTGTTTTAATGGAGAGTTGTCACGATGGTGAAGTTTGCGTATAAGATGCAGAATATTCTGGATGTAAAGTCAAAGCTGGAGGATCAGGCAAAGACAAATTTTTCTGCGGCGGCTGCCAGGCTGAACCGCGAAGAGGAAAAGCTTGCGGAACTGAACCGCAGGAAGGATGATTATGAGCGGCGGGCCAAGGAATTGGTGGCGGACCGATTGGATATCCGGGAGATTAAGGTGAACCGGACGGCGATTGACGTCATGAAGGGCAGCATACGTAACCAGACCCTTGCCGTCCATGTGGCGGAACGGAACGTAGACAGCGCCAGGGCGCGCCTGCAGGAAGTGATGATTGAGCGTAAGACCCATGAAATCCTCAAAGAGAAGGCTTTCGATGGATTTAAGAAGGAATTGCTGAAGGAAGAGAGCAAGGAAGTGGATGAGCTTGTGAGCTTTACCCACAATCATGTAGAAGAGTAAGGTGGTGGACCATATGCCAGAAGATGCATTAGAGCAAGTCCAGGAGGAAAATGGGGCTCTTGATAAGAAAGCCAGGAAAAAGGCGGAGAGAGCCAGGAAGAAAGAAGAGAAGCAAAATAAAAAGAAAATGCAGGAAGACGCAACGGAAGAGGAAGAGGGCGGCGGCAGTAAAATTGCAGTAGCTGCGGCAACGGTGGTCTTTATCGTAATCTGGCTGGCGATCCTGGCTCTGATTATCAAGATGGACGTGGGCGGCTTTGGCTCTACCGTACTTCATCCTATTTTGAAGGATGTGCCATACCTGAACAAGATTTTGCCAGAGACGGTACAGGATGAGGATGAGCCGGTGGTAGATGCCCAGTATCCCTATAGCACCCTAGATGAGGCTATTGCCAGGATTAAAGAACTGGAAATAGAACTAGCGAATGAGCAGTCCAAGTCGGAAGGGGATTCGGATCAGGTGGCGCAGCTGCAGGCCGAGGTAGAGCGCCTGCGGGAATTTGAGACTAAGCAGTCAGAATTTGAAGAGCAAAAGACAGAGTTTTATAAAGATGTCGTATTTAATGAGAATGCCCCTGACCCATCAGAATACAAAGCATATTATGAGAGTATAGACCCTGCCAATGCGGAGGTGCTGTATAAGCAGGTCGTGCAGCAGGAGGCAACTGACAGCCAGGTGAGTGACTATGCGACGACTTATGCGGAGATGAAGCCCAAGCAGGCGGCAGCCATTATGGAGAAGATGACAGATAACCTACAGCTGGTGGTAAAGATCCTGCAGAATATGGACACCGATCCCAGGAGCAAGATTTTAGGCGCCATGGACGCCGAGGTGGCGGCTCGCGTGACCAAGATGATGGAGCCGCAGGCTTCAGGAAAATAAAACGTACCGCACAGAGGAGCAGGCATCCTGTGGCGTTTGGCCAGAACGAAATGTGCTGCCCAGGCAGGCGGGTTTGGAATAAGGTTATAGGGTTCCGAAAGGAATCATATAATAGAACCATTCAGCGATCTGTAAAGGCGCTGGATCGTTCGCATAGATGATAGATG
Source organism: uncultured Lachnospiraceae bacterium (assembly GCA_910577785.1). GTDB lineage: Bacteria > Bacillota > Clostridia > Lachnospirales > Lachnospiraceae > Petralouisia. The sequence continues at coordinate 107,889 of CAJTNT010000003.1, forward strand.
TATCTAAATGTATCAGCAAAATCTAGCAGGAAAGGAGGAACAGGCATGACAGCCAGTAAAATATCTCAGATTGCAGCTTTGATGAAGGCTTCTGAGCTGATGGAGACACAGAATAAACCGCAAGGCGCAGATGTTTCCTTTGGCGCGCTGCTGAGCCAGGCGCCTGGAGGCAGGGAGCCAGGGCTTTCTTCTGGGCAAGGGCTGACGGATACAGTGAAGCCCAGCACGGCCAGCCATGCTGCATATGAGAAGGGATTGGCCCAGCTGGGATACCGGGACAATGCAATCGCCCAGGAACAGCAGCCAACAGCTCCCAAGGAGCTGCCGGAGGATGCCCCCGAGAAGCTGAACTCTTTTGAGGAAAAGGCGGTCGAGGCAGTGGCAGAGGAATTGGGTGTGACAGTAGAAGAAGTGGCAGAGCAGATGGAGGCAATGGGTCTGACCGTATTGGATCTGATGGATCCTTCCAAGCTTGCAGAACTGGCATTGGAACTGACAGGCGGCCAAGATGCAGGGGAACTGCTGCTGAGCGAGGGCTTCCAGCAATTATTAGGGGAGATTGGCGAATTATCGCAGGAATTTCTGGCAGAATTGGGGCTGACGCCGCAGGAAATGCCGCAGGTGATGGAACAGCTTGAAGCCATGCTTTCTTCTCATGGGGAAGCCATTCCCGCAGAGACAGAGACGGAGGCTGTGCAGCCAGAGCAGGCAGCGGAGGCAGAGGCCATACTTTCAGGGAATACAGAGGTTCTGCAGGCAGCGGCTCCGCAGGCAAAGCCAGGAGAGACGGCGCAGCCTGTACAGGAAGAGAATGCCAATGTTTCTGTGCAGCAGGAAGTGTCAGAAGCAGAGCAGCCCCAGGAAGGGCAGCAGGAATCCAGTTCCACTGCCGAGGACACAGAAGACGGCAGCGCATTACAGAAGGAATTTTCCAGTGAGCCAGGAAAGACACAGCAAGGACAGGTTACGTATCAGGCCACAGCCCAGGCGGCCAGCCCAGGACAGGCCGTGGAAGCAGCCCAGCCAATGCCGCAGCCAAGGGTGGATGTAGAGAGCATCATGCGCCAGATCAGCCAGATGACAAGGATTGCTGTCAGCCAGGCAGAGACGTCCATTGAGATGCAGCTGAATCCAGAGAATCTGGGTAAAGTCTATCTGCAGGTGGTTTCCCGGCAGGGCGCCATCACAGCCCAGCTTGCAGCTCAGGATGAAGCAGTGAAGCAGGCCTTGGAGAGCCAGCTTGCAGTCCTTAAAGACAACATGAACCAGCAGGGGCTGAAGGTAGAGGCAGTGGAAGTGACGATTGCCAGCCATGAGTTTGAGAGGAACCTGGAAGAGAACCAGAAAAACCCTTCCCAGGAACAGCAGGAGGCAGAAACAGAGCGGGCATCCCGGAGGAATATCAGAATGGACAGCTTGGATGAGCTGGAAGGCCTGATGTCTGAGGAAGAGAGCCTGGTGGCAAAGATGATGTCTGAGCAGGGCAACCGTATGGATCTGACAGCATAAAATTAATAGATGGAAAGGAGACAAGAGCATGGCCGTAATGATACCAGTAGAGGACGGCAAGATTGTGGATAATTCCGCATCGGCAGATTCGCTGTCCGGCACGAAGAAAAGAAGCAACAGTTCTCTGGATAAGGAGGCGTTTCTGCAGCTTCTGGTTGCACAGATGAAATATCAGGATCCTTTGGAGCCGACATCCAATACGGAGTATATTTCCCAGTTGGCAACCTTCTCCACCTTAGAGGAGATGCAGAACATGAATGCTACCATGCAGGCCCAGCAGGCCAGCAGCCTGGTCGGCAAGACCGTGATTATGAAGATCACCAATGGCGTTGGAGATATCAGTTATGTGTCCGGCAGGGTAGATTATATACAGCGGGAGAACAGCAAGACGTATGTGTCCATCGAAGGCAACCTCTATAATATTGATGATCTGGAACGGGTTGTAGATGATGAATACATGACGGCAGTCGGCATTACCTCCGAATTTGAGGAAGAAGTAGCGAAGCTGCCATCCGTGAAAGCATTGACCTTGAACGACAAGGATAAATTGATGGCGATTGCCAAGGCTTATGACAGCTTAAGCGATTACCAGAAGATACATATCGCGAAATATGCCCCAGAATCCCTAAAGACACTGCAGGAACTGGTTAAGAAAATGGATGAGCTTATCAAGGAGGCTGGCGGCAGCACAGACGACAAGGATCCTGATGACGACAAGACAGACGGTACCGAAGGCACAGAGGGCACAGAGGGTACAGACCAAGAAGGGGAGAGCAAGTAAGGATAGGAAGAGCACACGGAGGTTACCTCAGATCAAATGAGAGGACAGCAAGGAAGCTGGGAACGGAGAGATAATTATGAATAAAATTTCAAATCAATTCTCTTCTATTGAACAAGTCGCGGACAAATACCTGAAGCCATCCGGCCAGAACCAGGCGGCAGAAGGAGCAGACGTGTCCTTTGGCGATATCTTGAAGCAGAAGCAGTCAGTCAATGACAGCTCTTTCCTGAAGTTTTCCAAGCATGCTTCCATGCGGCTGGAGAGCAGGAATATAGAGCTTTCCACAGAGCAGAAGGAGCGCCTGGAAACGGGAGCACAGAAGGCAAAGGCAAAAGGAATGAAAGAATCCCTTGTCATCGTGGACACGTATTCTTTTATTGTGAACCTTCCCAATAAAACAGTAGTGACAGCGATGGATCAGACAGAATCTGAAGAAAACGTATATACGAATATTGACGGAGCCGTAATTATATAGCCGGACCAACGGGAGGCTGTCGGCCTTTGAATGACAGAGAAGGCCATACGGCAAATAAAATCAGGAGGTCATTTCATTATGATGAGAGCATTGTATTCTGGCGTGTCAGGCTTGAAGACACACCAGACTAAGATGGATGTAATTGGTAATAACATTGCAAATGTAAATACGACTGGGTTTAAGTCCACCAGCACGGTATTCAGTGAGATTATGTACCAGAACCTGTCAGGCGCCTCGGGCGCAACTGCCACAAAGGGCGGCGTCAATGCCAAGCAGATTGGTCTTGGCGTATCCATGAGCGCAACTTCAATTAATATCTCTTCCCCAGGCGCACCCCAGACAACCGGGGATGGATGGGATCTTAGGATTACAGGCAACAGCTTCTTTATTGTCAACAATGGGACTGAGAACCTATTTACGAAGGCTGGGGCATTTTGCGTTGATGGGGCAGGGTATCTTGCCACAAAGGGAACCGGCTATAATGTCATGGGCTGGAGAGTAGATCCGACGACAGGGGATATCCGCAAGGATGTGGTCAGCAGGCTGCCGATTATGGTGCCGGAGAATCAGACGTCAAATCCGGAGGCCACGACAGACTCTTACTGTTCAGGCATCCTTGACGACAACAGCACAGAAGTGAATTCGGACAAAGGATACGCAATGAACCTGAACTTCTATGATGCTTTGGGTTATAGCTATTCCGCTAAATTTGCAGTAAAGACTGTAAATTCCGACACGAAGACCTACACGATTGAGCTGACGGATATTTTGGATTCTAACAACCATTCGATCCTCCAGGATTACCTGGACGCAGATCCCAATAATACGATGACGAATGTGTTTGGCGAGCCGACGACGGTAGACCGCCGTTACAACCTGGCGGCAGACTTTACGTACCGCAATAATACGTTCTACGATAAAGATGGCAATGCCCTGCGTTATGACGCGGACAATATGAAATATGTGGCTGAGGGAACCAACAAAGAATATGCCGTAAGTTCCATGTTCGGCATTTCTGAGGCGCAGGTACAGGAGTATTATGATCCAGCAGCTGTGACAGCCAATGGGGAGAGTGCGGTCTTTGCCTATACGGAGAACCTCTATGGCTATACGCTTGATTTCAATGAGGGGCTTCCCAATGCCGGCATGTTTAACTACATCGGGCAGGAAGGCGTGGAGTCTGTTATGCTGAAAATGTCGGCGCTGGGGACAGAGTTCAGCAACATCAATGTGGACTTTACCCAGACCAAGAACTCCAATAACGGCGGGCAGAGTACCATGGAGCTGAAGAAAGGGCAGGCAGACAATCCAGAACAGGGTACTGGCAGGCGCCTGGGCGTACTGATTGGCCTGCAGGTACAGGAAGACGGCAGGATCTTTGGTTCCTATGACAACGGCAATACCGAACTGCTGGGCCAGATTGCAGTGGCCATGTTCGCCAACCCCGCCGGCCTGGAGAAGGTAGGGGAGAACTGCTATCGGACAACGCTGAACTCCGGCGAGTTTGACGGCATTGGGCGCGATATCACCGCAGACAACGGCAAGATGACCAGCGGCACCTTGGAGATGTCCAATGTGGATTTGGCCACAGAGTTTACGGAAATGATTACTACCCAGAGAGGCTTCCAGGCCAATTCCAGGATTATCACTACCTCTGACACTTTGCTGGAAGAACTGGTAAACTTAAAACGTTAATTTTATAAGTAATACACCGTAAGTTGGAAAAAGTTATTTTATTACAGTCAACGATTGTATTGCAGTCAGGGAGTAGAAATCTGGCATCCACCAAGGCATAGCGGGGAAGAGGGAAGGCCGCATATAGAAACCCGAAAGGGATCTCAGTACTCAGCAAGATGCTTTCGAACTTAGTACTGCTGCGCTGCTAACCGCCAGTGACGCTTGTTCAGCAATGGAGCGGAGCGGGTGCGCATTTCTGTTGCGGCCTTCCTCAAAATAAATGGTTACATAAGGAAACAAGAAACACTGTACTACTCCCCCAACTTATGGTATAATAAAAAAATGCAAGAGGTGAGGCTCCATGATTGAAGTAACAAAGCTGAATGGCTCGACAGTCCTGGTAAATTCAGATTTAATCGAAAGTGTGGCTGAGACGCCAGATACTGTGATATCTCTTGTGACGGGGAAAAAAATAATTGTAAAAGAAAGTAGACAAGAGGTTAAAAATCTAGTAGTATTATACAAGAAAGAAATTGCTGCAACCGGTCTTCCCTGGTTGGAGAAAGATTAAGGATCTACGGATAGGAATATATTTCATGGATGAAAAGGGTAGGTGGCAAAATTGGATATAGCATCTTTAGCGGGAATTATTCTAGGTATTGTGTTATTTGTATTCGGTGTTATCAATGGAGGCGGTAACTTAATGCAGGACTTCGTCGACGGGCCTTCGGTTATCATCACGATCGGAGGATCTTTGGCAAGTACGCTGGGCTGCTTTAAGCTTGCAGAATTTATCAATGGCTTAAAGTCTATTACGCTGACATTCAAATCACCCAAGGCAGACGTCGGGGAAGTGATTCGGCATATTATTGACTTATCTAATATAGCAAGGAAGGAAGGGCTCCTGGCGCTGGAAGAGGCGGCGAATGGGATTGAAGATGAATTCCTCAAAAAAGGTGTTATGTTGGTGGTTGATGGTACAGACCCTGAGCTGGTAAGAGGTATTATGGAAGCCGATCTGATGAGTGTGGAAGAGCGCCACAAGGTAAACATCGGATTCTGGCAGAGATGGGGCAGCCTAGGCCCTGCCTGGGGTATGATTGGTACCCTGATTGGTCTGATTAACATGTTGGCAAAGCTGGATGATCCATCTTCGATCGGGCCTAGTATGGCGGTTGCTTTGGTTACCACATTATATGGTTCTCTGATTGCGAACTGGCTTTGCACGCCGATAGCGGCAAAATTACAGGTAAATAATGACGAAGAAATGCGAATTAAGGAAATAACAGTCGAAGGGCTTTTATCCATTCAGGCCGGGGAGAACCCCCGTGTCATTGAGGAAAAATTAAAATCCTTCCTGTCTCCGAAGATGCGTGAAAGCGTCCTGGATTCGGCCGGAGGTGAAGAATAGTGGCAAAAAGGAAAAAAGAAGACAGTGGCCCCAGCGGTGGGTCTTGGATTGATACCTTTGCGGATTTGATGAATCTTCTGCTCTGCTTTTTCGTGCTACTGTTTTCTATGTCTTCTGTGGATGTCGATAAATTTGAGGCATTGGTGCAGTCCCTAGAGCACAGCTTCAGCATCCTGCCAGCAGGCGGGGCATCCGTAGGGGACGGGCAGATGGTTTCTGCCGGCATCAGCCATTTGCTGCTGCTGGATGAATACTATAAGCCGGAAGCCAATTCCTCCAGTTTGGAGAATGCTGGTTCCGGCAAGGAGGCAGAGATAGAAGGAGAAGAAGAGGGAAAAGGAGAAAAAGATTCAGAGGAAGAGCTGAAGGAAGAGTATCTGGAGGCTGCCTTGAAGGAATCAGAGGAAATGGCAGAGGACATGGAACAGGCGCTGGCAGAGAAGATGATTGCCGATCAGGTGGAATTAGACGTCAATGCCCAATATGTGCTGCTTACCTTGAATGGGGCGCTGCTCTTTGATTCCGGGGCATCCGAGATCCGCGAGGATGCACTTGCTTTGGTTGATAAGCTGTCCGTGCTTTTGGAGAGCTACGACAGCAATCTGATTGACATAGAGGGGCACACGGATAACGTTCCCATACACAATGCGAGGTTTGAAAGCAACGATGTGCTGTCTGCTTACCGTTCCTTCGCCGTGAAGGATTACATAGTGGAGCATTCTTCCTTGGAAGCAGGCAAGATTCGGGCAACGGGCTGCGGGGAGTACAATCCCATTGCAGATAATTCCACGCCAGAGGGCCGGGCAAGGAACCGGAGGGTAGAGATAAAAATTTACAATTCGTACAACTCGAATTAGAAAGGAAAGTGTAATTGGAATGAAGAAGAATTTGATGAGTGTTTTAATCCTGGTACTGGTACTTGCGAACCTGGTGTTGACGGCGATTTTGATGATTTCCGTAGTGCCGCAGTCCCAAAAGGCGAATGAGCTGATAACAAAGGTATGCTCAGCCATTGACCTGGAGCTTGAGGGCGGCAAGGATAACGCTACCATCAACGTCCCCATGGAGCAGCTTGAGATGCTGGATCTGGCGGAGGGGCAGAGCCTTACGATTAACCTTCAGGAGACTTCAGACGGCAGGAAGGGGTTTGCTGTGATTTCCCTGTCCCTTGCATTGGATACGAAGAATGAAGGCTATGAGACATATGGGCCGGCAGGGATTACGGCCAAGCAGTCCCTGATTAAGGATGAGATTAACCGCATTGTCTCCAAGCATAATATTGATGATTTGCGGGACAGCAAAGAAGAGCTGAAGGATGAGATTTTGAAAAGCCTCCGCAAGATGTTTGATTCAGATTTCATTGTGAGCGTGACCTTCCCAATTTATAATTACGAACAGTCTAACTAAGTAGGCAATAGAGAATAGTATAAATGTCAGGTGGTGAGAGAGAATGGGCGAGGTCTTGTCGCAAAGTGAAATAGATAGCCTGCTCAATGCGTTAAGCAATGGGGAACTGGATGCGGATGATATCAAGGATAACAAAGAAAAGCCGGTGAAGAATTATGATTTTGCAAGGCCTGCGAAGTTTTCCAAGGATCATCTCCGAACGCTGGAGATTATATTTGAGCACTATGGGCGTCTGTTATCCACAAATCTTCCGGGATATCTGAGGAAGAATATCCAGGTAGAGGTAACAAGCTCTGAGGCAGTCATATATTCGGAATTTTCCACTTCGTTGTCAAATCCGGTGCTTCTTGGAATTGTAAATTTTGCGCCTTTGCCAGGAAATATAGTGATTCAGATGGCATCCAATATCGGATATGCAGTTGTTGACCGTATGCTGGGCGGCGTAGGGGTTCCGCTGGAGAAGACGAGGGAATTTTCCGAGATTGAGCTTCTGATTATTGAGCGCATTATGAATGTGTGCATCAACCTTTTGCGGGAACCCTGGAAAAATGTGCTAGAAGTGCATCCCCGGCTGGAGCGGATTGAGACAAATTCCCAGTTTGCACAATTTATTTCCCCAACGGAAATGATTGCAGTTGTTACCATTAATATTAAGATTGGGGATGTGGAAGGCGTAATGAATATCTGCCTGCCTTACATAACACTAGAAGATGTTATGGATAAGCTGAATACCAAATATTGGTTTTCTGCTATACAGGAGCAGGACGCCAAGGAATATGAGGAGCTTATGAAGAACTTGCTGAATAAGGCTCCGATGCCGGTGAAGGCGGTCTTGGGGGAGAGTGCAATTACGGTGAATGATTTTATTAACCTCCAGGTAGGGGATATTATCCGTTTGGATACAAAAATAGAAAACGAGCTGAATGTATATGTTGGAAATATCAAGAAATTTACTGCTTTGCCCGGCGCATCAGGGGATCATTATGCAGTAAGAGTTACATCAGTGATCAGAGAGGAGCAGTGAAGCGATGGATGGAGTTTTGTCACAGGAAGAGATTAGCGCCCTGCTGAACGGCGGAGCTGACAGTGGCATGGATGGTAATGCGGAAAAGCTGACCCCGGATGAAATTGACATTATTGGCGAAGTTTCCAATATCAGCATGGGGACTGCGGCCACCACCCTTTTTTCGTTAGTGAACCGTAAGGTGGACATTTCCACGCCGGTGGTAACGATTGCCAACTGGGATGATATTGTAGATGCATATGAGAGGCCATGTGTCTTCATTCGGATTGCGTATACGGTAGGGCTGGATGGGAGCAACCTCTTAGTTCTGCGGGAAAATGATGTGAAGATTATTACAGACCTGATGATGGGCGGAGATGGGACAAATACAGATGTGGAACTGGGGGAACTGCATTTAAGCGCCATCAGTGAGGCAATGAACCAGATGATGGGCAGCGCCGCCACTTCCCTGTCCTCTATGTTGGATAAAATGATAGATATCAGTCCTCCATCAGCGGATTTGGTCGATTTGAAAGATACGCTTGACGGTAGCAATATTGATGATTTTTTGGCGCACGAATTTGTAAAGATTTCTTTTAAGATGGAAATTGGCGATCTAGTCAACAGTGAGATCATGCAGCTATATCCATTTTCTTTTGCGAAGGATATGTGTTCCGCGCTGGCACAGAAGGCGGAGAGCGCCCCAATTTCATCAGAAGCGCCTGCGCCGGAACCGCCACAAGCGGCGCCCCAGCCACAAGCGGCGCCCCAAGCAACACCGCAGCCAGGAATGATGCAGCCGGGCATGATGCCCCAGCAGATGCCAGCAATGCAGCCAATGATGGGAATGCCTATGAATAACAATATGCCACAGATGTATGCACAGCAGCCGGTCAATGTACAGCCGGCGCAGTTCCAGGCTTTTACTGGAGATTATGACCCAATTGCACAGCAGGAGAACATTGGCCTGATTATGGATGTCCCATTGGACGTTTCCGTGGAACTGGGAAGGACCAGCAAGCTGATCCACGATATTTTAGAGTTTGCCCCTGGGACAATTATAGAACTGAATAAGATTGCAGGGGAGCCAATTGATGTGTTAGTAAATGGTAAATATGTCGCAAAAGGCGAGGTAGTAGTAATAGAGGAGTCTTTTGGCGTACGTATTACCGAGATTATAAATAACCAAAAATTTTAATATGAGTGATATCAAGGAGAAAAAGATATGGCAAAAAGGGTTTTAGTTTGTGATGATGCAGCGTTTATGAGGATGATGATCAAAGACATTCTGACCAAGAATGGCTATGAAGTCGCAGGCGAGGCAGAGAATGGGCAGAAGGCAGTGGAGAAGTACAATGAGACGAAGCCAGATCTGGTGCTAATGGATATTACTATGCCAGAAATGGACGGTATCCAGGCGTTGAAGGCAATTAAGGCAGCCGATCCGTCAGCCGTGGTTGTTATGTGTTCTGCCATGGGGCAGCAGGCGATGGTTATCGAGGCAATCCAGTCCGGCGCAAAGGATTTTATTGTGAAGCCATTCCAGGCAGAGCGTGTGCTGGAAGCTGTGAAAAAAGTAGTTGGCTAATATGGCAGTTCTCACAATCTTGTCAGGATTGGCAAGCGTGTTCCGTCTGATTGGCGTGTTATTGGTATTCCTGTTTGTGCTTGCAGTCACATATGCTACGACTAAGTGGATTGCCCATTACCAGCAAGGGATTGCGGCGAACAGGAATATCCAGGTCATTGAGACTTTCCGTATCACCAACAATAAGTTTATCCAGATTATCCAGGTCGGGGAACGGTATCTGGTGATATCAGTCTGTAAGGATACCATCAATATCCTGACGGAGATAACGGAGGATGAGCTGGTCTGGAAGCCTTCCAATGAGGAAGAAGGCGACAGGTCTGGCATAAATAGTAATTTTCAGGAAATCTTAGAGAACCTGAAGAAAAAACTTCCCAGGAAGTAGGCAAGGCATGATGAAAAAGCTGAAAAAAATATATTGCTGGGCTTCCCTTGCCTTTGGCACATTTACATTGATTTTCATGTTATGCTTGTGCTTTGGGCAGAGCGCCTATGCGACGACAAACAGTGCAGGCGATGAAAATAGCCGGCTGACAGAGGAAACGGCGCAGGAGCTCGGGCAGCTGAGTTCGACAGATACCAGCCAGAACCGTACTCGCACTAGGACAACAGATGCGGATGGGCTGCACATTGAGATAAATAATGATGAAGGGGGCTTGTCCGGCAATATTCGGATCCTGCTGGTGCTTACAGTGATTTCCTTGGCGCCGTCCCTTCTGATTATGCTCACATCCTTTACAAGGATCGTGATTGTGCTGCACTTTATCAGGACGGCCATTGGGACGCAGACAGTCCCGCCGAACCAGGTGATGGTAGGGCTGGCGCTGTTTTTGACATTATTTATTATGAACCCGGTGTTCTCAGAACTGAATGAAACTGTCCTGAAACCCCTGGATGCCAATGAGATTACGCAGGAAGAGGCGCTGGAGCGGGCAGAGGAGCCCATCCGCAGGTTTATGTATAAGGAAATGCAGCGCAAGGATTTAAAGCTCTTCTGTGATATTGCTGAAATTGACATGGAGGGCGTGGACCTGAGCAAGCCGGAGACGCTGACAGAAATCCCCATGCATGTAGTAATCCCAAGCTTTATTATCAGTGAGCTGCGGACAGCATTTATTATAGGGTTCCTCATCTATATCCCATTTATTGTGATTGACATGGTTGTGGCGTCCGTGCTGATGTCCATGGGTATGATGATGCTGCCGCCAACTACCATATCCATGCCGTTCAAGGTTCTGCTGTTTGTGCTTGCGGATGGATGGGATCTGGTTATCGGCAATTTAGTCAAGACATTTTATTGATGATACAGCGAGGTGAAAGACATGATAACAGAAGGGCAGGTTATGGATATTGCGCGGGAAGCGCTGTACCTGATTATCAAGGTTTCAGCGCCGCTTTTGCTGATTTCCCTGGTCATAGGCCTAATTATCAGTATTTTCCAGACAGTGACTTCTATCCAGGAGCAGACGCTGACCTTCGTGCCCAAGATTATTGCCGTATTTTTAGGCATGATGCTGGTAGGCGGATGGATTTTGGAGAATATCGTAAGCTTTATGACGGAATTATGGGGTAATTTCGGCTTATACCTGCGTTAGGTTAAGAATAGTATGGTAAACTATGGGTTTTCATTATACACATTTGAATATTTTCTGATGATATTGGTAAGAGTTGCTGCATTTGTATTCATTGCTCCTTTTTTTGGGATGAATAATACGCCAAGGCGTACCAAGGTGGGCTTTTCCTTATGTATCGCGATTATTCTGTACCAAACCGTATTGCCCAGGGAAACCTTGGAGTATTCAGGAGTCATTGAATTCACTATCATCATTCTGAAGGAAGGAATTACAGGATTGCTCATTGGTTTTGCAGCAAATATTTGTAATTCCATTATTGTATTTTCAGGGAAAGTGATTGACATGGAAATCGGGCTTGCGATGGCGAACATGTACGACCCTACCACCCAGACCCAGTCAGGCATCACAGGCACAATGTATAATTATTTTATTATGCTGCTGCTGATTGCGACAGATATGCACCATTATATCCTGCGGGCGCTGGTGGATACCTACCAGCTGATTCCGGTAAATGGGGCAGTATTTGACTGGAACCATCTGATGGTGTCAATGACGATGTTTATTACAGATCTGATGGTGCTGGGGTTTCGGATCGTGCTGCCGATTTTTGCATGCAGCATGATTTTAAACTGCATTCTCGGGATCATGGCCAAGGTAGCGCCCCAGATGAATATGTTTGCCGTAGGGATCCAGATTAAGATATTACTGGGATTTACGGTGATGTTCCTCACAGTCACACTGCTTCCCGGCATTGCCAATATGATATTTACGGAGATGAAACGTATGATTGTGTCCGTAGTGGAAGGAATGTACTAAAATTGAGAGAAGAACCGCAATTTTTTATGCACAGGCCAGCATATACCTCCCCGAATCGGTTGGAATACCAGCTTCAGTGGTTTGCGAAGGATGGGAATGGCGGCGAGAAGACAGAGCCTGCCACTGCCAAGAAGCTGCAGGAGGCCCGCAAGGAAGGCCAGGTGGCCAAGAGCCAGGAGCTGAACCATGCGTTTGGGCTGATTTCCCTGTTCCTGATCCTGAAGGTTTTTATTTCCTATGTAGGGGAAAACCTGTTTGGATCCTTTACCTTATACTATAGGCTCATTCCAGAGATTGTGGATGAGAGCATAGGCGGGATGGCGGTGTTTTCAGCCACCCGGGTCATCAATGATACCCTCCTGCTGCTCTTAAAAACCCTCGCGCCCTTTTTCCTGGCGGGGTTTTCTGTATCGCTTTTGATCAATGTTGTGCAGGTGGGATGGAAGGTGACAAGCAAGCCGATGAAGCCAAAGTTCAGCAAGCTGAACCCTTTAAGCGGCTTTAAGCGGATTTTTTCCAAGGATTCGATGTTTGAGCTGGTGAAGTCCATAGCAAAAATAGCGTTAATCATATATGTAGCTTATTCTTCGATCAAAGGCTACCAGGACGAGCTGTTCCTAGTATACGAGATCCCGCTGATCCGGGTCATCCTGCTGGTGGGGACGATTGTCATTGATGCAGGGCTGCGGATTAGCCTGGTCTATCTGTTTATCGGGCTTGCTGATTGGTTCTACCAGAAGCATAAATTCAAAGAAGATATGAAGATGACCAAGCAGGAAGTGAAGGATGAGTACAAGAACACCGAAGGGAACCCGGAGATTAAGGGGCGTCAGCGCTCCAAGATGCGGGAGGCTTCCCAGAGGCGTATGATGCAGAGCCTGCCTACGGCAGACGTGGTCATTACCAACCCTACCCATTATGCTGTGGCCGTCAAGTATGACGCAGATCACTATTCGGCGCCGATTGTGGTGGCCAAGGGAGAGGATTTCCTGGCAATGAAGATTAAGGAGAAGGCCAAAGAGCATCAGATTGAAATTGTAGAGAACAAGCCGTTGGCACGGATGCTGTACGCGAATGTAGACGTCGGCGAGGAAGTCCCGCCGGAGCTGTACCAGGCAGTGGCGGAGGTGCTGGCGTTTGTATATAACCTGAGGGGGAATAAATAATGATGAAGCCAGAGAACATAGATGAAAGGAGAAAAACAGCATGAAGAAGGCAGATATGGGGATTGCACTGTATTTGTTGGCAGCAATTATATTCTTTATCGTTCCAATCCCGTCCTTTTTACTGGACGTCATGCTGACAATTAATATAGCCATCGCATTAATTGTATTGATGAATGCCTTATTTGTAACAGAAGTGCTGGATATGTCCTTTTTTCCAACTTTGCTTTTGTTTACCACGATTTTCCGTATCTCACTGAACGTTTCCTCTACCCGTCTGATATTAAATACTGGCGACCCAGGAAATGTAGTGCGCACTTTTGGCCAGTTTGTGGGCGGGAATGATTTGATTATAGGTGCGATTATCTTCGTTGTGATGATCCTGATCCAGCTGATTGTAATCAACAAGGGTTCAGAGCGCGTGTCGGAAGTGACGGCAAGGTTTACGCTGGACGCCATGCCCGGCAAGCAGATGGCCATTGACGCGGATTTAAATACGGGTGTGATCAGCGAGAAGCAGGCCAGGGAACGCCGTGACAAGATACAGCAGGAGTCCAGTTTTTTCGGGGCCATGGATGGTGCTACCAAGTATGTGAAGGGTGACGCTACAGTGGGCATCATCATTACCCTGATTAATCTGGTCGGCGGCCTTGCGATGGGGATGACCCGCCTGGGGCTCTCGGTTGGGGACGCCGTCAACCAGTATGGGATCCTTACCATCGGCGACGGGCTTGTCAGCCAGATCCCTTCCCTCCTGATTTCATTGGCAACGGGTATCCTGGTAACCAAGGCCTCAAAGGAAGCCGATTTTGGGGATACCTTGCTCCGTCAGCTCTTTGGCATTCCGAAGGTGCTGTATATTGTGGGGATCGTGCTGATTTTCCTAGGGATTACCACCCCTTTGGAAACGATGCTCTTTGTGCTGATGGGCGCAGTGTTCCTAGTGGCCGGCAGGAGTGTGGAGGGGAACCTCAGCATGGAGGCCATTGAGGAAGAAGTGGATATGGCAGAGGAGCAGGCCGAGGAAATTCGCCGGCCCGAAAATGTGGTGTCGCTGCTTCAGGTTGACCCGATTGAGCTGGAGTTCGGTTATGGCATTATCCCCTTGGCCGATGTGAACCAGGGCGGGGATCTTTTGGACCGCGTGGTGATGATCCGCCGGCAGATTGCGCTGGAGCTTGGGACAGTGGTGCCGATTATCCGCCTGCGCGACAATATCCAGCTGAACCCGAACCAGTATATTATCAAGATTAAAGGCATACAGGTAACGGAAGGGGAAATTCTCTTTGACCATTATATGGCCATGAACCCTGGGTTTGTGGAGGAAGAGATTTCCGGCATCCCCACCTTTGAGCCTTCCTTCCATCTGCCGGCCCTGTGGATTACTGAAGGGCAGCGGGAGCGGGCGGAGAGCCTGGGCTATACGGTGGTTGACCCGCCGTCGATTATCGCGACCCATTTGACCGAGGTAATCCGCAGCCATATTGACGAGCTGCTCTCAAGGCAGGATGTGCAGAACCTTATCAACAATATCAAAGAGACGCAGCCGACCCTTGTGGACGACTTGATCCCCAAGCTGCTGGGCGTAGGGGAAATCCAGAAAATCCTCCAGAACCTCCTGCGGGAAGGCATCTCCATCCGCGACTTGCTTACGATTTTTGAGACATTGGCAGACCATGCGGCTACGACCCGTGATACGGATGTGCTGACGGAGTATGCAAGGCAGAGCCTGAAACGGGCGATTTCCAGCAAGTATTTCCCGGCGAATGAAGTTACAAGCGTCATTACACTGGATCCGAAGATTGAGCAGGAGATTATGGGTTCCGTAAAGCAGACGGAGCAGGGAGCATACCTGACGCTGGATCCGGAGAGGACGAAGGCAATTATGGCGTCCCTGGAGACAGAGGTGGCCAAGCTGGAAAACTTGGGCAAAAATGCAATTATTATTACATCGCCGATTGTGCGTATGTATTTTAAGAAACTTACGGAAGACTATTTTAAGGACTTAATCGTTGTTTCTTATAACGAGGTGGAGTCAAATATTGAATTACAATCAGTAGGGATGGTGAGCCTTTCATGACAATCAAGAAGTTTCAGGGGAGAACAGAAGAGGAAGCCACTGCCAAGGCTTGGGAGGAACTTGGCGCGCATACCGTGATTATGAATGTAAAAGAGATCAAGCCCAAGGGGCTGATGCGCTATTTTAAAAGTTCCACCTATGAGGTGACGGCTGCGGTGGAGGAGTCGGAGCCTGTGTCCTCCCCAAGGCTTGTGGACGGCGCGCCCCCTGCTGCCCCAGGGAATATCAACCTCAAAGCGGATGAGCCGATTTCGATACCGGAGCCGGAGCCGCTGAAAGAAGTGTTTGCCACAGTTGAGAACACCTGGAATTCTGCTTCGGCAAAGGCCGTGCAGGCCAGGACGGAAGAAAGGAGAAGGGAAAGCGCTGTGGAGAATAACCTGGAGGAGAAGCTGGAGAGCCTGCAGTCCCTTTTGGAGGAGAAGCTGTCGCCCCAGCCTGACCCCAAACAGGAGCTTCCCAAGGAGCCGCCCATGGATGAAAACTTTAAGTTTATAAAGATGATTTATGGCATCCTGCTGGAAAATGAGGTGGAGGAGAAATATGTCAACCAGATTATGGATGAGGTGGAGAAGGTAATGAAGGGCGGCGCCAGCCTGGATTTGATCTTATCCAGCATTTACCAGAAGATGATCCTCAAGTTTGGCCAGCCCCAGCCGATTGAACTGGCGGACGCGAAGCCAAAGGTGGTATTCTTCATTGGCCCCACTGGCGTGGGCAAGACGACCACCATTGCCAAGATTGCTTCCCAGTTCAAGCTGGACAGGGGGAAGAAGGTGGCGCTTTTTACGGCGGATACCTACCGGATTGCGGCAGTGGAGCAGCTGCGCACGTATGCGAATATCTTAGACACGGAGCTGAATATCATCTATTCCTCCAAGGAGCTCAATGAGAAATTGCGGGAAACTGGGGACTATGACCTGGTATTGGTTGACACGGCAGGCTTTTCCCACAAGAACCAGGAGCAGCTCGCGGAGACAAGGGAGCTGGTGCGCAAAGTGCCGGATGGATATGACAAGGAAGCATACTTGGTCTTAAGCGCAACAACGAAATACAGGGATCTTTTGGATATTGCAGATGTGTACAAAGAGAACTTTACGTTTAAGATGATATTTACGAAAATGGATGAAACCAGTAGCTATGGCAATATTCTGAATATGAGGATGTATACGGGGGCAGAGCTGTCTTATTCCACATATGGCCAGAATGTGCCGGAGGATATTGAAATCTTTAATACGCAGAAAATAGTAAAGCTTCTGCTTGGAGGCAAGTAGACTATGGATCAGGCAGAACAGTTGAGGAATATTGTGAAGAAGAGCCAGCAGCTCGTCCCCAAAGCACAGATTTTTACGGTTACCAGCGGCAAGGGCGGTGTTGGGAAATCAAATACAGTGGTGAATCTGGCAGTCCAGATGCAGAAAAGAGGAAAGCGGGTCATTATCTTCGATGCGGATTTTGGCCTCGCAAATGTGGAGATTATGTTTGGCGCCATTCCCCGGTATAATTTAAGCGACTTGATTTACCGGGGAAAGGCACTGCAGGAAATCATCACGCCGGGCCCGATGGACGTGGGGTTCATTTCAGGGGGATCCGGTATTACAGGAGTAAACAACCTGACCAGGGATCAGCTGAGGTTCCTGGTACAGAGCCTCTCAGAGTTAGATTCCCTTGCAGATATTATTATTATCGACACAGGGGCGGGAATATCTGATAGCGTTTTAGAATTTGTTACTGCAAGCCCAGAGGTACTCCTGGTCGTAACGCCGGAGCCCAGCTCGATGACGGATGCCTATTCCCTGCTGAAAGCCATGCATCGGAATGAGGAGTTCCTGCAGTCGCAGACGAAGGTCAAGGTTATCTTGAACCGGGTCGTGTCTGAAGAAGAGGGAAAGAGCATTTTTGGCAAATTAAGCGCTGTCGTGGGGCAGTTCCTGCAGGCGGAGCTGGAATATATGGGGACGGTTCCGCAGGATGCCGCCTTAGAGAAAGCGGTGCGCCAGCAAAAGCCAGTAAGTATCCTCTATCCGGAGGCGAAGTCGGCGAAGTCATTTGAAAGGATTGCCGGCCGCCTGCTTGGCATGGGAGAAGTGCCCCTGCCGGAAAAACGGGGAATTCTGCAGATGCTGTCACGGTTTATTTATCGAAAAAATTAGAGCAGAGGTGCGTCAATGAGTTCCAATATAATTAGAATCGGAGATAAAGTGGATATTCGGGTACGGCAGCAGGCAGGGAAGGAAGCGCAAGTTCCAGAACTTAAGGTGTATTTCAGCAAGGTACTGAATACCCGTGACAATGGGTCGATTGAGGTCGCCGTGCCGATGGAAAATGAGGAGCCTGTGCTGCTCCCGATGAATGTTCGGATAGAATTTTGGTTTTATACTTCCCATGGCGTATACCGCTGTATGGCGCATATTAAAGACAGATACCGCAAGCAGGGGCAGAGGATTTTCCTGCTTGAGCCTAAGACGCGCCTGGAGAAGTATCAAAGGAGGCAATTTTACCGCCTGGAATGCCTGATAGACCTGCAGTACCTGCCAATCACGGAGGAAGAACAGCAGCTAAAGGACGCAGCAGAGATCAGGCAGAAGCACAAGGCAGATTTCCCGGAGGATTTCCCCAGGGAAGGAGTTGCCGTGGACTTAAGCGGCGGGGGGATGCGCTTTATGGGTTATAGCGAGACAGAGGCTGGGCGGAGCCTGTGGGTTTCCATCCGACTGAGGAATGAAAGCGTAGACTTTAGCATGGAATTGATTGGAAAAGTCATAGGCTGCAAAAGGATTGAGGGGGGCAGCAGCAAAAAGCGCTATGAATATCGGATCAAGTTCAGGATGAAGAGCCAGAAAGAGCAGGAGATGATTGTCAAGTACATATTTGAGCAGGAGCGGATTAATAGGCAAAGGCAGGTATAGGCTTCCTTTGGGCTTTTGGAGAAATGGAAAGGAAGAACAGTTATGGCTAAATTTAGTTTAGAGCAAGTAAATGACATGTATTTTGATGTGCTAAAGGAGCTTGGCAACATCGGAGCCGGAAATGCCACCACTGCAATTTCAAATATGCTGGATCTGAAGGTGGATATGAAAGTGCCCAAGGTACAGTTTTTAGATTTCCAGGAGCTTCCTACGGCAATTTCTGCGGAAGAGGATACGGTGGCAGGGATTTACCTGGAGGTGGAGACGGATATTGGCGGGAGCATGATGTTCCTGCTTAAGATGGAATCTGCCCATTATCTTGTGAACCGGCTGATGGGAAGGCCGACGGAATATATGCAGGAATTTGATGAAATGGATCTGTCGGCACTGAAGGAAATCGGGAACATTATTTCCGGCGCCTACCTCTCGGCGCTGTCCACAATCACGAATATGGTCATTACGGCATCCGTACCATACCTTGCGATTGACATGGCAGCGGCCATCCTAAGCGTGCCGGCCGTGCAGTTTGGGCAGTATGGGGACAAAGCGCTTTTGATAGCGACGGAATTTGGGGATGATATCACGATTGAAGGATTTTTTATCTTAATGCCAGATATAGACTCCTATGATAAGATTTTATCTTCCTTAGGGGTCGGGCTATAAGAGGAGCATGGTAAGATGGCTACAATTAAAGTTGGAATGGCAGATTTGAAGATTTGCAAGGCGCCGGATATGGTTACTACCTTGGGGCTGGGATCCTGTATCGGAATCGCGATGTATGATCCAGTCTTGAAGATCGGGGGGCTGGCGCACATTATGCTCCCTGACAGCACACAGATGCGGAACCATTCAAATATTGCCAAATTTGCAGATACAGGGATTGAGGAACTGCTTAGGCAGCTTATAAGGGCAGGAGCCAATAAGAGGCGCCTGGCTGCCAAAATTGCCGGCGGGGCGAAAATGTTCGAGGTCAGCGGCGCATCGGCGATTGGCAACGTGGGCCTGCGCAATGCCCAGGCTTCCAAGGCCAAGCTGAAGCAGCTGGGGATTCCCCTGCTGGCGGAGGACACGGGGCTGAACTATGGGCGAACGGTGGAATTGTACCCAGCCACAGGAGAATTCTATATCAAAGCAGTTGGGAAAAAGCTTAAAATTATTTAAAAAGGTGATGGGATATGAAAACGAAGCAGGTGCCGATAATTATTACATTGATTGCAGGTTTGATTACCTGCATCATAGGGTTTGTCATGCAGATGGAAACAGGTCAGTTTGTAAAGATATGGGGCATCGTTTTGATATCCTTCTATATCCTGGGATGTGTTGCAAAACTGGTACTGGACCATAATTTCAAGGAAGAGACAGAAGAAGCCACGGAAGAGGCAGCGGAGGGAGCCGAGGCATTGGAAGGCGAAGAGGCCGAAGCAGGAGGCGCCGTGTCCGCAGAAGAGATGGAATAAAAAATAACCTAGGGAGCCAGAGGCTTTCCCTGGTCTTGGGGGCTTTGGATGAACACAGCAGAAAAAGAACAATTATGGGCAGAATTTTTAAAGAAGCCTACGGCAGAATTAAGGGAAAAGATTATCTTAGAATATGCGCCGCTGGTCAAAATTGTGGCGGGCCGTTTGAGCATGTACCTGGGGTACAATGTGGAATATGATGATTTGGTGGGATATGGCATTTTTGGGCTGATTGATGCCATTGATAAGTTTGACGTCAATAAAGATGTGAAGTTTGAGACGTATGCCAGCCTGCGGATCCGCGGATCTATCCTGGATCAAATCCGCAAGATGGACTGGATTCCCAGGACAGTCCGCCAGAAGCAGAAGAAGATTGACGAGGCCATCCGCAAAATTGAGACGGCCACAGGCAGGACAGCCACAGATGAGGAAATCGCAGAAGAACTGCAGGTGAGCGGCGATGAGCTGCTGAACTGGCAGTCTCAGCTGAAGGTTACAAATATGGTCTCACTCAATGAATATGTGGAGCAGGGCATGGAGCCTGTGATGGATGCAAGGGGGAACTCCCATTTCATCCAGCCCGAGGATTCCGTTGCCCAGGAGGAACTGAAGAAGGTATTGGAGCAGTCATTGGAAGTCCTGACAGAAAAAGAGCGCAAGGTCATTACCCTTTATTATTATGAAGATCTGACTTTAAAGGAAATCAGCAACATCCTGGAAGTTTCAGAATCAAGGATTTCCCAGCTCCATACGAAAGCGCTGGCGAAGATGAGAAAGACGATGGGACCCTATATGAACATATTGACGGATTAGGCGGAGGTATGCGTATGGAGAGCAGGAATGGCTATTTTAAATTGGATGTAGGCGAGATGGGCGTACTTCTACGGGTCTGCCCGCCAGAAAATGGAGGGAAGCCCCTGGAGGCGAGAGAGGTACTTGAGTATCTGGAGAAAAGAGGATACGGCAGCTTCGACAAGGCAGAGCTAAACCGGGCGCTGTCCGCAAAGGAAGGCGTCCAGCGGCTGTATGTGGGGGAATGGAATGGCTATGAGGAGAACGAGTCTATGGCAGTTAATATATCTTTGGATAAGATGCTGGCATTCTGCCGTTTCTACCCTCCATCCAGCAAAGGCAGGCTGCTTACAGAGGCAGATATTATTGATGAGCTGAGATCCTATCAGGTCCAGGTAGGGATTAATCAGGAGGAAATTAGGAAATTCTTAAAAGAGCGGCAGTACTGTGTGAATTATATCCTGGCGAAGGGGATCCCGCCAGTGAACGGCAAGGACGCCAAGATTGAGTATTTTTTCAACACGAACTTAAACCTGCGTCCCAAGAAGAACGCAGATGGGACAGTTAATTACCATGACCTGAATACCATCAGCCATGTGGAGCGGGGACAGCTCCTGGCGAAGCTGCATCCGGCCGTTCCGGGGAAGCCTGGTAAAGATGTGTTTGGCGGCGCCATCCAGGGGCGGCAGGAGAAATCCTGCAAGCTGGAGTTTGGCAACAACATCACCCTTTCCGATGATAAGACAGAGATTACTTCTGATGTTACTGGCCATGCCAGCCTGGTGAACGGCAAAGTATTTGTGGCAAACGTGTTCGAAGTCCCAGCAGATGTGGACAATACCACGGGAGACGTGTTCTACGATGGGAATGTAAATATTAAGGGCAATGTAAAGAGCGGCTTTTCCGTCAGGGCAAAGGGCGATATCGTCATCGATGGCGTGGTAGAAGCGGCCTACCTGTCTGCCGGAGGGCAAATTATCGTAAAACGGGGGATCAATGGCAAGGGCAGGGGCAAGGTTGAGTCCAAAAGCAATGTCATTACGAAGTTTATAGAGAATTCTACGGTCGTGGCCGGCGGGTTTATTGAGACAGGCTCCATCCTCCATAGCCGGGTATCTGCCGGCATAGACATACGGGTCAGTGGGAAACGTGGGTTTGTGAATGGCGGGGTCATTCGGGCAGGCAGCCTGGTGGAAGCCCAGACCATCGGTTCCGAGATGGGAGGCGCCCATACCTCCATTGAGGTAGGGGTGGATCCGGAGGTAAAGGAGCGGCATGGGGTTCTCCAGGAAAAAATGGAGGAGCTGCAGAAGGAAATTGCCAAATTGCGCCCGGCGCTCGTGAACTTCCAGGAAAGGCTCCAGCGCAAGGAGAAGATAAGCCCGGAGCGGATGCAGCAGATGCAGGGGATTGCCAAGGCATTTAAGGAGAAACAGCAGGAGCTGGCGGCCAGCCGGCTGGAATACCAGGAGCTGCATGGGCAGATCCAGATGTCCCATAGCGCGAAAGTGGCTGTGAAGGGCAGCATTTATCCTGGGGTCTCCATCACGATTTCGGATGTAAGCATGAACATTAAAAGCGAGCGTTCCTTTTCCAAGTTTATCAAGGAAAAAGGGGAGATTGCGGTACGCTCTCTGTAAGTCAGTATAGCGATTAAGGTAAAGGAAGTGTAGGGAAATGTCAATACGGCCAGTAGAATTTAGCGGCGTGCTGCAGAGGAGCCAGGATGTCAGCACGGTAAAGCAGAATGAAGACAACAAGCCAATGCTCCAGCAGCAGAATGTGCAGACGCAGTTTGCGAAAGAGACCATCCACCATATGCAGCAGGTCAACCATGCCAATGATTCTGACAATCCGGAGCAGAAGTTCGATGCGAAGGAAAAAGGCAGCAACGAATATGAGGACCGCCGGAAGAAAAAGAAAAAGCAAGAGGAAAAAAACAGCGGAAAGGTGATGCCTAAAGCCATCCGGGGCGGCTTTGACATGAAGGTTTAGGCAGGGAGAAGAAATGGCGACTATAGAGATTGTGTTATTGGTAATCGGCGTGATTATGATGGTAGGCAGCTTTTTTATTACAGAGAAGCTGTCAAATGGAGATTTGGATAAAATTGCAGAACTAAGCACAGAGGAAATGCAGCGCATTTTAGAGCGGAACCTGGACGAGGCACAGTCAAAGGTCAATGATACGATAGACCAGGTGATCGAGCAGTCCATTGGCAAGTCTATGGAGGTAGTGGACCGTGCCCTGGACAAAGAAACAAATGAGAAAATGCAGGCAATTAACGAATATTCCGATACGGTACTGGAGGCAATCCATAAGACACATAACGAGGTAATGTTTCTCTACAGCATGCTGAATGACAAGCATACGGAGCTTACCAATTATGCCGGGAACCTTGCGCAGCTTGCCATACACCTAGAGGAGCTGCAGGAAAATATCCAGAAAACAGTCAAGAACTCAGATGGTATTTTAAAGGCAGTGCAAGAGCCCCCTGTGCAGGCGGAGCCTGCAGACAGGGAACCGATGGCAGAAGAACAGCCCAATCAGCTGGCCTGGGCGTCTCAAGAGGCAGAAGAGGCAGCCGGGAACCACAACCAGAAAATCCTTGCCATGTACAAGGAGGGCAAAGACGCAGTGGAGATTGCCAGGGAGCTGGGGCTTGGAGTAGGAGAAGTGCGGCTTGTAATCGGTTTGTTCAGAGAGGAAGAAATGTGATTTATGAAGCTTAAATATTATTTGAGAGGTTTAGGGGTCGGCATTATATGCACCGCTATCCTGATGGGGATTGCGCTGTCCGGAAACAAGAAGGAAAAGCTGACAGACACAGAAATCATAGAACGCGCCAAACTCCTGGGAATGGTCATGGCGGATGAATCCTCCGAGGCAGGCGGCACGGACGCAGAAGGGCAGGATGCAAAATCCAAGAACCAGCCAGGACAGAACGCAGAAGCCAAGGATCCCTCCAAGCAGGATACAGAGGATCCGTCAGAAACAGGCACGGAAAGCAAGGATAAGGATGTGGGAGAGAGCCAGCCCAGCAAGGAATCCGGCGACAAGGCCCCGTCCGGCACGGACGCAGAAGGAAAGGAAGAAAACGGCCAGGAGTCTGGGGCGCAGGAAGAGTCTGGCACAGACAGCAAAAACAAGGATGTGGGAGAGAGCCAGCCTGGCCAGAAATCTGACAGCAAGAGCCCGTCTGGCACAGATACCGGCATGGTAGAGTTTGAGATCGGCGAGAGGGATCATTCCGAAGATGTAAGCCGGAAACTTTTTGAGGCTGGGCTCATTGAGGATGCCAGCGATTTTAACCAATATATGATTGAAAAGAAAATGGATGACCACCTGCAGACCGGAAAATACCAGATTCCCAAAGGCGCTACAAAGGATGAAATCCTGGAGCTTATTGTAAGGCTCCCATAGCGGCGTACCGGCAGAATGCAAAACGTTACGATCCGCAGCTATTTTTACAAAAATGGCAAGAATAGGTCTTGCAAGCTGCATTTTCCTGTGGTATAATTGGCAAAGCGGCGAAGGCGCGGCATTTTTTGGACAAGATAATGCTGCATAGCCTCATGGGCTGCACCTGACACATATTTTAGCAATCACATACGTGGACCGGAGGGCTGGTGCCCGATTGGTAGCTTTGCGGAAGGAAGCGTATGGAAGAATTTAACCAATGGAGGTAGAAGAACATGGGCGTTATTTCTATGAAACAGTTATTAGAGGCAGGTGTTCATTTCGGACATCAGACAAGAAGATGGAACCCCAAAATGGCTCCTTACATTTACACGGAGAGGAACGGCATTTACATCATAGACCTGCAGAAATCTGTAGGCAAGGTAGATGAAGCCTACCGTGCAGTTGCAGACATTACGGCAGAAGGCGGCCACATCCTTTTCGTAGGTACGAAGAAACAGGCGCAGGACGCCATTAAGGCAGAGGCAGAGCGTTGCGGGATGTTCTATGTCAATGAGAGATGGTTAGGCGGCATGCTGACAAACTTCAAGACCATCCAGAGCCGTATTGCAAGGCTGAAGGCCATTGAGACGATGGCGGAGGACGGAACCTTTGATGTGCTTCCTAAGAAGGAAGTCATTGCCCTGAAGAAGGAATGGGAGAAATTAGAGAAGAACCTGGGCGGCATTAAGGAAATGAAGAGGCTCCCAGATGTAATTTTTGTTGTTGATCCCAAGAAGGAGAGGATCTGTGTACAGGAAGCTCACACATTGGGAATCCCGCTGATTGGCATCTGCGATACTAACTGCGATCCGGAAGAACTGGACTATGTGATCCCAGGCAATGATGATGCCATCCGTGCAGTGAAGCTGATTGTGTCTAAGATGGCAGATGCCGTTGTAGAGGCAAACCAGGGCATGATGGAGGAGGAAGCACCAGCAGAAACAGAGGAAGGTGGAGAGGCATAATCTTATCACCTGGCAAGTTTTTAACGCATACAGGCAGATGAGATATTGCATATATGGCAGGTACGAGCAAGTTTCTGGCATATATGGCCGGGAGATTTGAGATAGGCATAGCCGATTCGGATGTTTTTATATAGTATAAAGGGAGGACAGACAAGGTTGCCTGTCCTCAATTATGGCAAAATATGGATGGAGGAAATAGAAATGGCTATTACAGCAGCAATGGTAAAAGAGTTAAGGGAAATGACCGGCGCAGGCATGATGGACTGCAAAAAGGCTTTGAATGAGACAGACGGCGATATGGATGCCGCAATTGAATTTTTAAGGAAGAACGGCCAGGCAAAGGCGGAGAAGAAGGCAGGCAGGATTGCAGCAGAAGGCCTCTGCACCGTTGTGGTAAGGGAAGACAAGACAGCAGCTGTAGTGGAAGTCAACTCTGAGACAGACTTCGTAGCTAAGAATGACACCTTTAAGGCTTTCGTAGAGGCAGTTGCCAACCAGGCCGTAGAGTCCGACGCCGCAGATATGGATGCATTTTTGGCAGAGGCATGGATGGAAGATTCCAGCAAAACGGTAAAGGATGCGTTGGTAGAGAAGGTAGCGGTGATTGGGGAGAACCTCAATATCCGCAGGTTTGAAAAAGTGACGGCTGAAAATGGATGCGTTGTTTCCTATATCCATGGAGGCGGCAGAATTGGCGTTATCGTGGAAGCTGTTACAGAAGTGGTAAATGATACCGTAAAAGAGGCAATGACCAATATTGCAATGCAGATTGCAGCCCTTTCCCCGAAATACGTTTCCAGGGATGAAATCAGCGCAGAGTACATTGAACATGAGAAGGAGATCCTCCGTGCGCAGATTATGAATGATCCGAAGGAATCCCAGAAACCGGAGAAAGTAATCAACGGCATGATCGAAGGCCGCGTGAATAAAGAGCTGAAGGAAATCTGCCTCGTAGACCAGGTATATGTAAAAGCAGAGGATGGCAAGCAGAGCGTAGGAAAATACTTAGAGGCAGTGTCTAAGGAAGTAGGGACATCTGTTTCTGTCAAGAGGTTTGTCCGTTTTGAGACTGGAGAAGGGCTGGAAAAGAAGCAAGAGGATTTTGCGGCTGAGGTGGCTGCGCAGATGGGCAAATAAGCGAAGTTTTCAGTCCAAATTTCATAATTAGTTTTATAGGCTCCAAAAGCCTTATAAACACAGTGTTTTCTAGTGGTTATAAGGTTTTTGGGGCTTTTTTCATTTGGGAAAAGGCTGGCGCTCAAGTACCGCCAAACACCGCCAAATACCGTCTAAAATCACTTCAAATTGAGTAATACTCAAGTCACAAGTTGAGTAAAATGAGTATCCGCAATCTTTAGCGAAGTTTACTCAAGTCATCAGAGTTCTTGAAATCATCTTACTTCATAATT
>CAJTNT010000004.1 GCA_910577785.1 uncultured Lachnospiraceae bacterium
TCATATAAATCGCGGTATGTCAGGTCCTGGCGGATTTCTTTTGCCACAGTCTCGCCAGAGAGCAGCTGCTCCATCTCATGCCTGGCGAAGCTTTTTTCAGACATTTGGATGAAGGTGCGGATGATATCGTTGCCGCTGGTGTTGATCCAATAGTTCTGCGGCATTTCCTCGCCTTCCCCATAGAAGCTGTCACAGTAATTAAGAACATCCCAGGGACAGTATACGTTTGTGCTGCCGAACTGGTAGCCATCGTACCATTCCCTGACTGCCCCATAGCAGTGGGCGCAGCCATAATATTCCAGGAGTTCCCTCACCTCCTGGTCTGTGAAGCCAAAGTATTGGCTAAAGCGCCTATTGGTGAGGGAGAATACCTTGAGGTTATTCAGGCCTGTGAAGATGCTTTCTTTGGATATGCGCAGGCAGCCGGTCAGGACGGCAAATTCCAGGCTGTCGTTAGTCTTGAGCGCCTGGCCAAACAGGCTCCGTATCAAGAACGCCATCTGGTCGTAGTAGCCATGCTCGGATGCTTTCGCCAATGGTACGTCGTATTCGTCAATCAGGATGATGGCTTTCTGGCCATAGTGCCTATGGAGCAGGAGGGAAAGCGTCTGCAGGCTTTCGCTTAATGCCGCATCTGACATGGCAAATATTTCCTTACCATCCCCCGCTCCCAGGATTAACTGGCGGTATAATGCTCTCTCATATTCTGTCAGTCTGCTGCTTTGCAGCAGGAACTGAAAACGCAGCGCCTCTTTGCCAACCACAGAACGGAGCCTGGAGCGGGCATCCGCAAAGTTCCCCTCTTCCACTCCTTTTAAGGTAATGGAAATCACTGGGTATTTGCCCATGTATTTTTCGCACAGTTCTGTTTCCCTGGCAATTTCCAGGCCTTCGAAAACCTGCGGGCTGCAGCCATACTCGAAAAAGGCTTTCAGCATGCTTATGTTCAGGCTCTTGCCGAAGCGGCGGGGGCGGGTGAAGAGGGTCACTTTTCCCTTCTTCTGGATTAGGTCGCGGATGAGGCCTGTCTTATCCACATAGTAGTAGCCTCCAGTCCGAATTTCTAAAAAATCTTCCGCACCGACCAAAATCTCTTTTCTCCTGGCTCTGTCCATTACAGTCTCCCTTCCCCGCTTCCGATATCATAAATACGGCTATACCGCCTTTATCTGCACTTTTTCTGGCTCATGATATGTATTATCGCTCTTTTCATATTTTTCCTTCTTTTCGTACTTGTCTACAATCTTTCCATGAGGCGCGCTCCTGCGAAGGCCGGTTTCCCGTACAGCTGCCTTTGGAAAAGCAGCTTCCTGCGCGGCTATTTTAGAGAGGATGGCTTCCTGGATTGCAGATTTTGGAAATGCATCTGGCGCCTGGGACTGTACCTGCACGTCTTGCATCTGAATATCCAGCGCCTGTACCTGCGCGTCTTGCGGCTGGTAGGTTGGCACAATCTTCTGTACCAAGGCGCGAATATCACTGCGGTTCTCGTAACAGGCTTCCATCAGGCTGCGGATCTGCCGGAGGAATAAATCTGTGTCAAAGGCAATCGGGCGCCCTATGTAAATGAGGCTGTTCTGGGTGGTCTTCATGCCTTCCTCTGCCATCAGCTTCTCTTCGTAGAGCTTTTCCCCTGGGCGGAGGCCGGTATAGGAAATCTTAATGTCTACATCTGGCTTGAAGCCGGACAGTTTAATCAGATTACGCGCCAAAGTATCAATCTTCACCGGATCGCCCATATCCAGGACAAAGATTTCCCCGCCCTTAGCGTAAGCGCCTGCCTGAAGCACCAGGGAAACGGCTTCCGGGATGGTCATAAAATAGCGGATAATATCTGGGTGGGTAACGGTCACAGGGCCGCCTTTGGCAATCTGCTTCTTAAACTTAGGGATGACGGAGCCGTTGCTGCCCAATACATTCCCAAAACGGACAGCCACAAATTCCGTACAGGCATATTTTGATACTTTAGGGAAATCCTGCCTATCGCTGAACTCATCCTCACTGTGGATATTCAGCATCGTAAGTTCCTTCGCCCTGCCCTCCCGTATCATTTTGTCAAAGGTCTGTACAATCATCTCACAAAGGCGCTTGCTGGCGCCCATGATGTTGGTGGGGTTCACCGCTTTGTCTGTGGAAATCAGGACAAAACGCTGGCAGCCGTTCGTCATCGCGGCATAGGCCGTCTTGTAGGTGCCAATCGCATTATTCTTGATGGACTCGCAGGGGCTGTCTTCCATCAGGGGGACATGCTTATGGGCAGCGGCATGGTATACCACATCCGGCTTATAATCCGCAAACACCTGGTTAATCTTCCTGCTGTCGCGCACAGAGCCAATTAACACGACCAGGTTTAAATCTGGATAGGTATCCGCCAATTCCTGCTGGATCTCATAAGCATTGTTCTCATAAATGTCAAAAATAATCAGCTGTTTCGACCCATGGCCTGCAATCTGCCTGCAAAGCTCGCTGCCAATGGAGCCTCCGCCGCCTGTCACCAGGATGACTTTGCCGCTTAAGCTCTGGAAAATCTCATCCATATTTACTTTAATGGGATCCCTGCCCAGTAAATCGACCACATCCACATCCTTCATATCGCCGGTTGTGACTTTTCTGCTCTCAAGGCGGTAGATATCCGGCAGGTTCTTTAACTCGCATTTTGTCTCCTTACAGATATTGAGGATATCACGGCGGGCTTTGATGGCAAGGCTGGGAATGGCCATATAAATCTTGTCAATCTGGTATTTTTCCACATTGGCCAGGATATCGTCCCTGCCCCCTACAATGGGCACGCCGTCCAGATAACGGCCCCATTTGTTGGGGTTGTCATCAATAATACAACAGACCCTCTCATTCTGTTCCTTCTTGCGGTCGATATCCCGCAGAATCATGCGGCCGGCAGAACCCGCGCCAATCAGCATAATATACTTTTCCTTCTGTACCCGGTTCCTCCTGCTCCGCTCCAGCAGGATAAACCGATAGGAAAACCGTATGCCCAATATCATCATAAACTGGATAAAGGCGCCAAAAATATAGTAGGATACTGGCATACGTTCCACAAAAAGCGTAATACAGACAGCATGAAAAGCCGCGGTGAGTATGGTAGAGACGATTACCCTTACCAATTCATCGTAGCTTGCAAATCTCCATAAGCTCTTATAAAGGCGCAGAAACCTAAATACCACAATACAGAAGACGGAGTACACTGGCACAAAATTCATCCAGGCCGTCAGGTAAAATTGAGGTATCATAGAGTAGCGCCCGTCAAAGCGCAGGAAAAGCGCCGCCAAATAGGCCAGATTCACCGCCAGGATATCATAGATCACCAGATAAAGCGCGATTACCTGCCAATGCTGCCAGCGCACCTTCCGCTCCTTTATGCTTTTTTGTATTGTATCCAACTTAGCCATCTTATCCCCACCATTTCCTTTAAATTATTTGCGTTCATCGCCCATGCACATTTCTATTCCCATTCTTATTCCTTTTCTATGCCCTTTTCTATCCATATGTCTGCGTTCCATCCATGAACATCCCATTCCATATGCTTGCTTTTTCTTCTATGGATTTTCCGCTCCATATGCTTGCTTTTCTTCCATGAACATCCCATTCCACTTGCCTGCTTTTCTTCCATGAATATTTCTATCTTCAGCCCTTATTTGTCATGGGAACCATAATACTTGCTGTAATATCCCTTGTAGTAGCCTTTATAATATCCCTTGTAGGACTTGCGGTAATAGCGGTTGTAGTAGCCGCCCTTATCCATTTTTACCTTGTTCAGCACAACGCCCAGGATCCGGCAGTCTGCCACCTCTAATTGCTTCTTGATCTCCTCTACAAATTTGTAGCTGCACTTATTGGCCTCCACTACCAGCACGGCGCCGTCGCATTTGGGGGCAATAACCGCCGTATCAATGACGGAGCCCAGCGGGGGGGAGTCAATCAGCACTGCATCGTAATGCTCCCTGCCGTATGCCAGCAGCTGGTCAAAATATTGGTTGCCCAGAAGCTCTGTCGGGTTTGGCGTAGTACGTCCTGCAAACACAACGTCCAGGTTCTCTATATTTGTCTGACAGATAATATCTTCCATGGCTGCCTGTCCGCTAAGATAATGGGAGGTTCCTTTGATGGCGCCTTCCCCGCTCTTGGCGTGATACCTTCCTACCAACACAGACTTACGCAAGTCTGCATCCAGGATCAGCACATGCTTCTGATCCTCCGCCATAGCCCTCCCCAAGTCCATGACCGTACTGCTCTTCCCTTCATCCGGCGTACAGCTGGTAAATAAAATGATGTGAATGTCATCCCCACAGAAACTGAGGTTTGTACGCAGGGAATTGAATGCCTCTTTCTTGCTGTAGCCTAACTTCTCCAGTTTTTCTAATTCTACTTTCATACGTGAGAGCTATCCTTTCTGATTCCGTGAATTTTCTTTTTCTTCTTTTTCTTCTCTGTATTATCCGTGCCGCCCTCTTCTGGGATTGCGGCCAGCATATGCAGGTCAAGGTAGCGTTCCACATCCTCGCTGCCTTTGATGGTATCATCCAATAAATAACGCATAATTAAAACAGCCATGACCAATACCAGGCCTAAGGCTGCGCCGATTATGGCGTTCCTTGTATTATTGGGGCTGCTCTTATATTTGGCTACGATTGCTTCTTCCGCTACCCTCGGCTCTTCCACATTCATAATCTGCGAAATCTGCTTCCTGGCGACTGCGGAAAATTCATTGGCAATTTTCATGGCCATCGTAGGATCCGGGTAGGTTGCCTGAATCCAGATAATACGCGTAGCCGTTGGGTTATTGATGCTGATGCAGGAGAGCAAGGTCTGGTAGGAGACATCTAGGTTCAGGTTCTCTGCTACCTTCTCCGCCACGGGACGGCTATTGATCAGCTCCGAATAATCATTTGCCAGGCTGCTGCCCATCTGCAGGTCGCTCAGGCTGATCACGGAATCTGAATTCGTCAGAATATAAATCTTGGCGGTAGAGGTATACTTGGGCGTAATCATGTAATAGCTGAATAAACCTGCGGCCAGGCCGCCCAGGACAGTAAACGCTACAATCACCAATAGGTTCCTTCTTATAATTAAAAATATTTCTCTTAAGTCTATTTCTATTTCATCCTTTTGGGAATTCATATATGACCCTCTTTCTAAATGCATTTTTTACTTAAAAATTGTTCCTGGTTGCCATAGAGCAAGCGTTCCACGCAATCTTTCGGCAATTTCTGGTACAGGCGCTTTACACAATCCTCCATGATTGGCGGGCGCCCGGACAGATTGTGGCAGTCGCTTCCCAAAAAGTGTATTTTCCGATTCTGGATTAATTTTCTGAGGACAGAGGACTGCCTGTCAAAAAAGCCTCCCATCAGGCTCTGGCAGTTCACTTGCAGGTAACAGCCCATTTCAACCACTTCGTTAATTCTTTTTTCATTCCCAAACAAAGCGCCTACCCGTTCCATATGGGCAATGACGGGGTAATATCCATAACCCACCAGTTCCCTTAATCCCTGGCTAATCCTCGTATAAGATTCACTGGGGAAAAACTCTACTAACAAATACGCGCTGTCTCCCAAAGTCAGAACATGCCCTGCCTCAACCTCCGCTGGTATGCCCGCCCGGTATAAGACCTCATTTCCCGGCAGCACATGGAACGAGCTGTCTATCATCTGCGCCAGTTCCTCAGCCCTGCGGCATAAATCGCGGATGCGGCCATTGTCCTGTTTGACGTCTTCCTGATAATTGTGGGGCGTCGCCACGATGGTGCGTACTCCCTGGCGGTATGCTGCCCGGAGCATACCCTCCGTCATATCCCAATCCTTAGATCCGTCATCAATTCCCGGAAGGATATGGCTGTGTAAATCCAGATACCCAATATTCTCCATCATTTCATCAATTCACTCTCTTCTATTACTCATTGCACAGCTTCTGCAATTCTTCCTCCTATCATTTGGCCAGGTTTATCTTTCGCCCAGCTTCGACTCTCCTATCTCATGATAAAGTAGCCCTAATCTTTTTGATTATAACTCGAATTTCATACACTTGCAACCTCTAAATATACCAATTTCTGCCCTTTTTTTCCAGTTGCTTTTGGGTATCCCGTCCAAGCCCCACACAATTCTGTCCAGCTAAAACCCGTTATCAGTAAACACCGAATACCCCCCCCCCGAATTATATATGCATTGTTTTATTTTCCATTTAATATTCCATCTACAAAATAACTTCAGAAAATTTATCAGATATTTATTGCATAATTCGGCTTTTTTCTAACTATTCTTCCTTATCTGCCGTCCTGTTATCCTCCATTTTTCCTATATTTTTACTGTTCCTAGTATTCCTGGGATTTCTATCATTTCTATCATTTCTACCATTTCTACCATTACCCAGCATTTCTATCATTTCTATTATTCCCGCCATTCCGGCCATTCCAGTATTTCTGGCATTTCTGGCATTCCTACCATTTCTGCCATTCCGGCCGTTTCTATCATTCTCACATTTCTTATGATTTACAGATTCTCCTTGTATTATGGTATAGTATAGCATGCCTTACCTTATGGCGTGCTTTACTTTATGATTTGCTTTACTTTATGTCTTGCTTTATTTTATATCATGCTTTACTTTATGGTATGCTTCAGGCGTTTCATTAGCAATAGCAGCAGCACGGCAATGACAACGCCTCCCCCGCTTACCAGATACCAGGGAGCCAAAGCCTGGGCTTGGTATTGCTCTAGAAAATCCTGGTAGTAGTCGGGGCCTACGCCGGAAATCTGCAGCACCGAAGCGCTGCCCAGGTAGATAAGCCCGCTGATGTTAAAGGCCGTTGCCGCGATGGCGCTGTAGGCCATGTAGCGCACCGCACGGTGCTTGTAATGGTACATGGACAGCAAGGCCGCTACACAGGCCGCTGACAGCAAAAATGCCGCCGCCGCCAGAATGGCCAGGTTTGTCTTCATGGCTTGGGCAGTTTCATAGTATTTGTCCACGAATCCTGGGTATAAGGCCCTCTCGCAAATCTCCCCAGCCTCTTTTGCCAGTATTTCAATGGCATTTTGGATATTCTCTGTCTGCTGGATTCCCGCTTCCTGCAGGTAGCTGTCTAAGGCAGTACGGAAGCTGCCCTGAAAATCTTCCTGGCCTTTCCCTGACCGCA
Source organism: uncultured Lachnospiraceae bacterium (assembly GCA_910577785.1). Taxonomy (GTDB): domain Bacteria; phylum Bacillota; class Clostridia; order Lachnospirales; family Lachnospiraceae; genus Petralouisia. Next base: position 7,148 of record CAJTNT010000004.1, read on the forward strand.
TTTCCGAATAATTGTGGAAGAGGACATAGAGGTCTTTCTCTCCCAATACCTGGTCTACCAATGCCGTTGGCAGCTCCTGGGCTCCAAAAAGCTCTTTGATGCGCTGGGAAACAGAGGCTTCCATCTCTGCCCCATAACTGCTGGAACGGAGGGCTTTCTGGAATTCTCTTTCGCTGAAGCAGCCGGCTGCCAGCTCCAAGCAGAGGAATAGCAGGCATAAAAAAACTGCCAGGAAAAACGATACCGCCAGGCTAAGCGCTGTCCTGTATTTTTTCTTTTCATGCATAATGTTACTCTCCAATTTCCGGGCCGGATATTTTTTCTGCATAGACATAGAACCGTTGTTCCCTCACTTCATCTTCTACGCCGAAAGGATAGCAGGTGTATAAGACCAGTTCTTCCCCATCCTTGGAAATCTGGTAGGCGGAAGCATCCATAAGATCTGCCACCTGCGTCTTTGTGACACGGTATTGGTAAGATCCATATGTCGTAGTTAGGGAAATGACGTCATCCTTCTCCATTTTCTCTAAGGGTGCAAAAAAGGTGGCGTCATGGGCGCCTACCAGAATGGTCCCGCCCATACCAGGCAGATAGCTTCCAGCATAGGTGCCTGCGCCTTTTTTGAGAACCTCTTCAGAGTCGCCATAGTATAGGGGAGCCTGCAGCCCGGCCTTTTCGCAGGCAAGCTCCCCATATTGGTCGCCTGACAGGGGCAGGGACAGCCCTTCCCTGGCAATGGCGCCTTCAGCAGGCAAATCCTCCCCCTGGGCAGCATAGGCATAGGAATAGCCTGGCGCGCCTGCAATCCATAGGGATTTCCACTTGTCCAGCTGGTTCCCCAAAGCGCCTGTCAGAAGCAGGCCAAAAAATCCAGTCAGTGCGAGGGTAAACACCAGGGGAGTTACGATGTACCTTATGCCCTTCCGGTTCTTCTTGCTCCTGGCCAGTAGGATCACCGCCAGCATAAGGCAGGCAAACACGATTCCGGCAAACATCAACAGGCCTTTGGCGCCGCCGTTATAAAATCCGGTGTTTTTTATTGGCAGATCTGTTTCCAGCAGCAGCTGGCCGTCCTGGGTGGCCGCAACTGACTTTCCAAACAGATACTGCTCTGCGGTAAAGGTATTCCCTGAGAATTTTGCGTTTTGCAAGCTGGATGTGCCTTGCAGGCCGTAGACAGTGGTGTGGTCTTTGTTCTTGGACAGTTCCTGGAACAGGGCGTCTATATCAATGGTTTTTCCATTGCCTATGTTTCCAACGCCGTTATTTCCTGTATTATCCCCGCCATTGGAGGCATTATTCCCAGAATTGTTATTTCCGCTGCCATTATCTTCGGGGGGGGTGTTTCCAGAACCGCCAGTTCCGTTGCCCTCGGAGCCATTATCTCCGGAAGCATTGTTTCCATTGCCGGTTCCGTTTTCTCCAGAGCCATTGTTTCCATTACCGGTTCCGTTTTCTTCGGAACCATTGTTTCCAGTACCGCCGGTTCCGTTTTCTCCGGAGCCATTGTTTCCATTGCCAGTTCCGTTTTCTCCGGAGCCATTGTTTCCATTGTCACCGGAACCGTTATTTCCTGTGCCGTTTTCTCCAGAATTGCTGTTTCCATTGTCACCAGAACCGCCGTTTCCGTTATCATCGCCTCCGCTGCCTGCTTCCACAAGGTGGCCTTCCTCAATTCCCTGTCTTATACTGCTCCTGGCCTGACTGATGGCAGAGGTTACTTGGGCATCTGTGAGATCTACATCATCAGCTATCAGCTTATTATAGGCTGCTGACTTAGCAGATTCTGTCGCTACATAGGTTTTTCCATTGTAGGTAAAGGTTCCATTATAAAAATCTATAATTCTCTGTTCTGCGGCATTGATTCCCCCGGCATATACTGTCGTAGTGCTGGCTGTCAGGAATGCCAGGGTAGCCGCTCCTAGGATTGCTAAGTTCTTCTTCCACATATGATGATTCCTATTGGTCTCCTGTTGGTAGGATATTTGGGGGATTTGTTTCCCTTTGTTGGTTTGTTGGTTTTGTTCGCTTGTTGCCGTTCTTGGGGTGGGGAGGCGTTGCTTGGCTTACGAACCGCGGAGAAAGCGGGGAGGCCGCAACAGAAACGCGCTCCCGCTCCGATCGGAACCTATCAGTACTAAGCTCGAAAACACCTCGCTAAGTACTGAGGTTCCTTTAGGGTTTCTTTATGCGGCCTCCCCGCTTTCTCCGCTATAGGTTGAAAAGCACTACATTTTTTCAAAATGCTCCGGAAGTATTCCCTCCGGAGCATTTGAAGTTTTCACTTTATTTCTGCTCTTATTTTTTATAATACATATTGGTAATCTTCACCGAGCTTAGGTAATCCTCTGTTTCAAACATACCTAGGAGCTCGTAATAGTATATCTGGCTTATCTTGATCTCAAAGGAACCATCTGCCTGGGCAAAGGTAGCTACTGCAAGCTCCTTGCCGCTTACTACGCTGTATAAGGTAGCGTTCTTACCATCCAAGGATACGACAAGCTTAACGTCCTTATGTATACCACCTGCTACAATCTCTGCGGTAATCACAACATTATTGCCCTCTTTGGCTGCCTGGATTTTCTCAATATTAATTGTCCTGCCGCTATTTTTGTATGTGATAATCAGGTTGCTGCCATTTGCATGATCGACACGTTTTACTTCTATGGTACGGCCACGCATGGTAATTTCCTTGGTCGTAGCGTTGATATCCTTAATCTCTGGCTCACCGGACATCTCAAACACTTTGCTCAGTACTTTGCTCTGCTTCAGTGTATCTAAATTGAAGCGATGCCAATAGTTCTTCAGGAAGTTGTTGTCCCATGTTACCTCATTCATTTTGCGAACTACCGCTGCCATATCATGTGCAATATCCTCTTTGGATACTACGTAGCTCTGAAGGCCGCGTTGAATCTTGTACCCCTCAGCGCTTTCGTCTAGCTTATAGATGAAGTTGTTGTCATCTTCCACTACGGCATTCTGCTCGTTAATGATAGTCACTTTGCAGAATGCAGTTGCTGCTGCCTCTTTCTGATCCTTAATATAGATAGCGGCTGTGATATTTACATGTCTTTCTGGATCAACACCCTCATTTTCAGCAAGCTGGGTCGGCAATATGATAGCACGACGTTGATCTTCTTCTGTTCGTTCTACTGTTGCCACATTTGGGCTAGCACTGATCCATCTAATCTCAGCTTCACCATTGGCAATTGCCTCTTTCAGCTCTTCTGGAATCACTACTGCACTCAGCAGGAAGCCTTCTGTCTGGTTCAGCTTCAGAGTAATGGCCGTTTCACTTAAGGAGATCTTTGGCACAGTGACCTCTACTGTACATTTCACGGAAACATCACCTATTGTTCCGGTAATAACTGCATTTCCGTTCGTTACAGCTGTGATAAGGCCTTCTTCATTCACCGTTGCTACAGAAGGACTATCACTGATCCATACTGGCTTCTCGCCTTCTGGCTTGGTCGTCCAATGCAGCTGCCAGGTCATTCCTGCTACCAGGTTCAGCTTCTCTTCTTCTAAGGTAATCTCAACGTTTTCTTCTGTGACATGCACAATACACGTTACGGTATTGCCTATCGGATTGCCGTCGCTGCCTTTCATGGATCCAGTGATGGTTGCATCACCTTCTCCTACCGCTTCAATTGTAACCTGGCGATCCTCTGCTTTTACTACCTTTGCAACCGTCTCTTTATTGCTTTCCCAGTTTACTACGGTATCTGCCGGATCTACGTGCCACGTTAAGACTGCTGTTGCACCTTTCCGCAGGCTGATTTCTGTCTGGGTAATCTCAATATGCGGAGGCTTTTCACCAATAACTTCCACGTTACAAGTTACAGTATTCCCATCTTTTACTGTTGCATTAATGATTGTTTTTCCAACTCCAATGGCTTTAATCGTAACCTTTCCATTTTCGCCATGTACCAGTTCTACAACATCCGAATTGTAGCCGCCCCATGTTACTTCTGCGCCTTCGGGAGTCACTTTATAATTTAAAGTTACTTCACTGCCTTCCAACAGCTTCAGGCTTGCTTCCTGCAGGCTGATTTCTGGAGCTGTTTCTTCCTGCTTCGGCCGAATCGTTACGGTACAGGTTACTTTGTCTTCGTCTGCTCCGCCGACAATCTTTCCGGTAATTTTCACATTCTCGCCTTCTGCTTTGGCTTCAATCTGGCCATTGCTGTCTACCGTTGCTTTTGTCTCATCGCTGGACGTCCATTCTACCTCAACATCTTCTGAACTTACTTCATAAGTCAGCTGATACCTATCGCCAACCGAGAGATTCAGTTCTTCTTCTGCCAGAATGATAAATGGCTTTTGCTGCCCGTTTACAGTTACGGTGATGGTTACAGGGTCGCCGCCATCAATTGTTCCCATAACAGTTGTCGTTCCTGCGGCCACTGCCGTGATTTCACCCGTTGTTTCATTTACGGTCGCTATTTCTGCGTTTTCAACACTCCATCGTACTTCCGCATTTGGCGGATTTGTGGTATACTGTGGTGTCCATGTCTGGCCTGGCTGCAGGCTTACTTTTGCATTCTGCAGGATAATCTGCTTCTTTGGATCCTTTACAGTTACGGTACAGGTTACGGAAGTTCCATCTTCAAGGGATGCAGTAATCGTAGCCGTACCCTTTCCTTTCGCTGTAATAACACCATTTGCTACGGTTGCAACGCTGTCATTACTACTCTTCCAGGTAACCAATGCACCTTCAGGCTTTGTAGACCATTTCAAAGTAGCGGTTTCGCCTGTTTCCAGATTTAACTTTTCCTGGATCAATATAATCTCAGAAGATCCGCCCTGGCTTGGCACAACATGTACCTTGCACGTTACGCTGTTGCCGTCTTCAACACCTTCAACACTTGCTGTAATCACAGCATCGCCTACTGCCTTGGCTGTAATCACGCCATTTGTTACAGACGCCACTGCGTCATCGCTGGACTCCCAGTTCACAACTGTGCCTGCCGGATTTACAGACCACTTCAGGCTCAGGCTTCCGCCTACCTGCAGGTTCACTTCTACTTCTGTCAATGTAATTTCTGGCTTCGTTGAGATGACATTCACTTCACAGGATGCCGTATTGCCGCCCTTTACGGATGCGGTGATAATGGCCGTACCTGCCTTCACAGCAGTTACCTTGCCGTCTGCTACCGTTGCAACGCTGTCATCGTTGCTGTGCCAGGTAACCGGCGTGCCTGCTGGCGTCACTGTCCAGGTCAGCTCTTTTACTGCGCCTTCCTGCAGTTTAATCTTCTCTTCTGTCAATTTAACTTCTGGCGTTGTCGGAAGGTCAGCTGCAGTCACTTCTACTGCGCATGTTCCGATTTCATTGCTGCCGTCTAATGCAACCGCATTGATATTGGCCTTGCCTACGCCTACTGCCGTCACCCTTCCGGTCTTGGAATCCACGACAGCCACTTGCTGGTTATCGCTGATCCAGCGGATGGCGTATTTATCCTTATTTTCCTCTGTTACGATGGTGCCGTCTATCAATGTCACTTCTGCGTCTAAGGTAGCGCTCTCCCCTACCTTTAATGATTTCTCAGATGGGGTTACCTTGATGGTGCGGATGTAGAGCTTGCCGCCCTCTGGCAGGACAGTCACCTTACACTTCCCTACCTTGCCGGTTCCATCCTTGGCCGTTGCGGTTACTTCTGCTTCGCCTACGCCTACTGCCGTTGCAACCCCTGCCTGTGTAATGCTGACAACTTCTGTATTGCTGCTCTTCCAGGTAACTGCCTGGTTGGTCGCATTGGACGGGGAAATACGTGCATTTAACGTAAACTGCTGCCCGATAATTGCTTCCTGTACCTGTGGGTTCACTTTTACGGACTCTACTTTGACTGCATTGACCGTAATCGTGCATTTTGCTTTTTTCTTCCCATCCAGGGTAGTGGCTGTAATCACGGCCTTACCCGGCTTCACGCCCCTTACGTTGCCGCCGATGCTGACATATGCGATCTTGGGGTCGCTGGATTGATAGGTCACCATCTTCACGCTTGCTTTCGACGGCGTAACAGTCGGCTGCAAACGGAAGGTGCGGCCAACGTCCAGGCTCTTCTTGGCCGCGTTTAATTTGATGCTCTTTACGCGCACCTTGGGCACAAATGCAGTAATTATAATTTTCTTCTGCTTGTCTTTGGAGCGAAGCGTAATCCTGGTGCTGCCGTATTTCTTCGCCCGGATCTTGCCATTTGCGCTGACGCTTGCAATCTGGGGCTTCCTTACTATGTACTCTACGCCTTTGTCTGCTGCGTTGTCCGGCTTCACAACTGTCTTCAGGGTAAGCGCCTTACCCTTGGGCACCACGACCCTCCTGCGGGCTGCGTTCGTCACCATGATTTCCTCTACCTGCTGTCTGACCGTAATCTTGCAGGTTGCCTTCAGCTTCTTGTTCGAAGTAGAAGTCGCGGTAATGGTCGCTTTACCAGTCTTCTTGCCTGTAACTTTTCCCTTGGCATTGACCGTTGCCACCTTCGTGTTGCTGGATTTAAAAGTTACTGCCTTTGATGCTTTTGCCGGCTTCACGCTCTTAACCTTCAGCGTAAAACTCTTTCCCACATACAAAGTCCGTTCTTTTACCGACAGTGTCATTTCCTTGGGCTTGGAAGCCGCTTCTGCTGTCTGCGGCACTGTCAGCACGCTGGTACACACCATTGCAAATGCAAGCACCAACGTCACAGCCTTGCTCCATGGACTTTTTCTCATATCCAATCCTCCTTTTATTAATTATGCAAAATCAGCAACTATTTCACACCCTCATAGTTACCAAAATCACTCATATTACTATTATACACGAAAAAAAAAGCGTGTCAACAAGAATCCTATTGGAAAAGACAGGCATTTGTTACTGTTCACAGCTCAGGAATGCGCTGTACTGCGCATTCCGTGAGAATATGATTCAGGAGTGAGGGGCGATTTTTGCGCAGCAAAACTCCAAATATCGGCCCGAACCGTTACTATGAGCGGCCTCCTAGGCCGTGAATAGTAACAGGCATTAATTTATAGCACAGGCGGCACAGCCCTTTCTGAACTATGCCGCCTGCCCTAATGCCTGTCCTATTTTAATTTGTTATGTTTATGCCACCTTGCTCTTGGCCAATTCCGCAAGCTGCGCAAAGCCTTCCGCATCATTTACTGCCATCTCTGCCAGCATCTTGCGGTTGATATCCACGCCTGCCAGCTTCAGGCCATACATAAAGCGGCTATAAGAAAGGCCATTAATCCTTGCCGCTGCGTTGATACGTGCAATCCACAGGCGGCGGAACTGCCGTTTGCGCTGCTTCCGGCCTGCGTAGGAGCTTGCCAGCGCGCGCATCACAGACTGTTTTGCCACGCGGTACTGCTTGGAGCGGGCGCCCCTGTATCCTTTTGCCAATTTTAATACTCTATTATGCTTCTTCCTTGCATTCAATCCGCCTTTAATCCTAGCCATTGATCTTCTTCCTCCTTAATTGTCCTGCTAAACGATTCTTATAAATATGGCAATACCTTCTTCATATTCTTAACATTGGTTGAATCTGTGATTGCGGGTTTCCTCAGATTCCTCTTTCTCTTAGCGCTCTTCTTGGTCAAGATATGGCTCTTATAAGCTTTGTTCCTCTTTAACTTCCCAGTACCTGTTTTCTTGAAGCGCTTTGCTGCTGCTCTCTTTGTTTTCATTTTAGGCATTTCCAGTTCCTCCTTAACATCCTAATTGTTCTGTGACAGTCCGGACTGGCCGGCCTGCCACATTATTTCTTCTCCGTCAGCACCATGCTGATGCTGCGGCCTTCTAACTTTGGCATCTTCTCCACCGTGGCAATATCTGCCAGCTGTGCTGCGAAATCATCCAATACGTGCCTGCTCTTCTGCATATGCGCCATTTCCCTGCCACGGAAACGCAAAGTAATCTTTACCTTGTTGCCCTTGGAAATAAACTTCTTTGCCGCATTAATTTTTGTGTTCAAATCATTGGTATCAATGTTTGGTGAGAGGCGTATTTCCTTGATCTCAACGGTTTTCTGCTTCTTCTTTGCTTCTTTTTCTTTTCTTACAAGCTCATATCTGTATTTGCCGTAATCAATAATCTTGCACACGGGCGGTTTTGCCGTAGGGGCAATCTTTACTAAGTCAAGCTCTGCCTCCTGGGCGCGCCTCACGGCCTCTCTCAATGGCATGACGCCAAGCTGCTCCCCGGTTACGCCGATCAGACGAACTTCTTTATCTTTGATCTGTTCATTAATCATTAACTCACTAATGGCCTTGCACCTCCAAAAATTAATTTAACAATCCCACGGGCTTATCGCATAACGCAATAAAAAAAGTGGACAGGCAGACTATCCACTTACTATCTAAAGGACACAGCGGCCACAACCTTGGAGCAAAGGGGGCAGGGCTGTCATTCTTCGTAATATAAAACCATTAGTCACACGCTTGTGCTAAGGTGAGAGTGGATACTCTACTTTGTTCTTCTTTATAACAGATGTATTCTAGCATATTCTGGCGGAAACGTCAAGGGGGAAATTTAGAGATTTGCCCACACCCGAATCATTTTCTTACGGACTTTGCAGTAAATGCAAAGTCCTGTGTGAACCGTAAGGCCCCCTCACTTCTGAACCGTATCCTCCTCCTGGCGTTTTCCTTTTTGGAAGACGGCCTGATCCAGGAGGACGTCATTTTTATCTTCCACAAAAAGGGCGGTGTCGCCGTTTATTTCCCCGCCTATTCTTGCCTCGGCTTCCTCCCGGGAAATATAGGTAAGATTGTCCAGTTGGGCAAGTTCTTTGGCCAGTACGCCTTTTGGCTCTTCTTCCTGGTAGATCCGGCAGCTGTAGCGGGAATCCGAAAGCCACTGCAGGTATGATTTCAAGGATTGGGCGTTACGCATCCTTTTTAAGCGGTACTGAAGGTAGTCCTGGTAGTCTGCATCCCATTTTTCAGCGATTGCCTGCGATTCCCGGCCATCCGGCAGGCCGCAGTGCTGGGAGAGGTAATCCCCGACATATTTCGTCAGCTTTTCGGAGCCAAAAAGGTTTACGTGGGCCTTATCCGCAAAGTCCATACTGTAATCCAGAAGGCCTTCGTCATATGCCATATCCAAGTACACAAGGGAGTGTTCCTGGGCTACTTTTTGGACGGCATTGACGGAGCGCTGCATGTTGTCCGCAAGGCAGGAAGGGATGTCCGTCAGGATGAGCTGGATGCCCCTTTTCTGGCATTCTCTAATAATTTTTTCCAGGTAGCGGAAGGCGGTGTTATCCGTGCCTGCCATATCATCCCTTGCAATCCTTCGGAAAGCGGAATTGTCCACGGTTTTGCTTTTAAAAAGGGCATTTTTGGTAGCGTATGGCTGGATGTGGAAATCAGCCTCTGACAGTTCCTCCCAGCGGTTATGGTAGACGGAAAACGGACAGAAATATTCAAAGCGGTCTTCCCAGGTATCAAACATGTCGCAGATCCCCCTGATTTTTGCAGCGGAAAGCGGGATGCTGTCAAATGCGATATGGATAAGCTTGTCCTGATCCTGGCGTTTTTTGTCAACGTGAGCCTTATAGGTATCCATAACCACAACCTTGGGCTGGCCGTACTCCAAGGCGCACATCAGGGTCCAGTAAATCTGTGGGATTGTGCTGCTTGGGGCAGCCAGGTTGTATGAACGGATCCCATATTGCTCCCATAATTCCATGGGCTGGATGGCATAATAGATATGGCTGGTTCCCATAAACCATACATCATATCCGGTTGGATCCTGCCAGAATTCCGCATAACGTTCTCTGCTTTCCTTCATTTCCATAAGGCTGGATACGGCGCCTGACAGAATGCCCAGTATCAGCATAAAACAGATACATGATGCCAGCTTTTTTATTTGATGCATCTGGAAACCTCCTCTCTGTGCTTAAGATAGTTCTAAAAAGTATCAGAACTGGAAATATACAAAGGCCTGCGCGTCATAGGCATTTCCCCAGACGCCAAAAACCAGCACGAATAAGATCCCCACAAGATAGACCGGCCAGCGGAACCAGAGATTCTGTTCCAGCAGCCTGTCCATAATATGGATCTTCTTATATTTCATCCAATCAGCGGCCAGCAGGATGGCAAGGGAAAACAGCAGCAAATGGAACTGCCGCTGGCTCAGCCCCAGCTGGTAAATGGATTGATCCAGGAATATCCATGGGTTATGCACCGTAAAAATGCTCCGGATCATGTAGCTCGCATCCCGCATGCTCTCTGCACGGAAAAAAATCCAGGCAAAATCGACCAGGACAAAGGTTACTGCTATCTTCAGGAAGCGATGGCCAAAACTCTTTTCCTTTACCCCCAGCAGCTTGCCCAGCTTCTCCCGGCAGGGCGCCAGCATGCCGCCAACCACCTGGAATAGGCCGTTCAGTCCGCCCCAGGCCACATAGGTCCACTGCGCGCCATGCCATAGGCCGCTTACCAAAAACACTAGCAGCACATTCAGGTACTTGCGGGCTGTCCCTCTGCGGCTGCCCCCCAGGGGGATATAGAGGTAATCCCGGAACCAGGAAGTAAGGGAAATATGCCACCTCCGCCAAAATTCCGCCACGCTCTGCGCGAAATAGGGGCAGTTGAAATTCTCCATCAGCGTAAAGCCCATGACCTTAGCCGCGCCCACCGCAATCAGGGAATAGCCGGAAAAATCGCAATAAATCTGGATGGCAAAAAGGACACTGGCCAACAGGAAGTAACATCCCTCGTACTGGCCTACATTCCCATAAACAGTATCCACCAACAGGCCAATCCTGTCCGCAATCACAATCTTCTGGAAATACCCCCAGAGCATCAGCAGAAGGCCACGGCGGAAATTTTCATAGGAAAACAACGTCTGGCGGCCAATCTGCACCAGGAGGTTTTTGGAGCGCTCGATAGGCCCCGCCACCAGCTGCGGGAAAAACGACACAAACAAGGCATATTTCAGGAAATTCTTTTCCACATAGATTTCCTTGCGGTACACATCCATGGTATAACTCAGCGCCTGGAAAATGTAAAACGAAATCCCTACCGGGAGCAGGAGGTCAAATTTGGGCGTAAGGAGCGCCAAATTGCATTTCGCTAAAATAAGATTAATATTCTCAATGGCAAAGTCAAAATATTTAAACAGGAACAGGAGAGATAGGTTCAGGGTGAAGCTTAGCGCCACAAAGAGCTTTTTTCTCCTTCGCGGCTGTCCCTTCTGGTCACATCGGTCAATCAGCAGGCCGCTGATATATGTAACGGCTGTCGAATAGAAAAGCAGCAGCGCATATTTTGCATTCCAGCACATATAAAAGAAATAACTTGCTGCCAGCAACCATAGATACCTGATTTTCTTGGGTATTGCAAAATACAGCAATACCACGATTGGGAAAAAAACAATAAAACTCACCGAATTGAATAACATCCCCGATTCCTCCATGCCATATAAAATGCATAAAACAAACAAAATTATTATAAGCATAATTTTCTTTTTTGTCAATAATTTATTAAAATCTTGTCAATTATTTATTACAATCCTGCCAATCATTCATTACAAATATTTTTCGCCCCGTAATATGGTAAGCAGCAACTGCAAAGTTGCCGCGGTTAAAAATCCATGGTAGAATACATAGGGCCAATCTAAAAGAGGGCCACTATGAAAGCGGAGGAAAATGGAACTATGATTGATTTGCATACACATTCCACAAAATCGGACGGCACCCTGACGCCAAAGGAATTGGTGCGGCTGGCCAAAGAATTGGGGTTAGAAGCAATTGCGCTGACTGACCATGATACGGTCAGCGGCCTGGAAGAAGCGCAGGAGGAAGGGGCGCGCATAGGCGTAGAGGCAGCGCCTGGCATAGAGCTTTCCACGAACCATGAAGGGATGGAAGTGCATATTCTGGGCTACTATATTAATAGAAGGAACGCAGAATTTATGCATAAATTAAGGGAGTTTGTCGAAGAGCGGGAGCGGAGGAACCAGAAGATGGCAAAACTGCTGCAGCAAGAAGGATTTGGCGTCACAATGGAGGATTTATGGCAGGAATATCCGAAAAGCATTATTACGAGGGCGCATTTTGCACGGTATCTGGTTGACCATGGATTTGTAAAAGACCGGGATACCGTGTTCCAGGAATATCTGGGGGAAGGATGCCGCTGCTATGTCCCCAGGAAAAAGATTACTCCCTTTGAGGCAATCTCTTTGATCCGCCTGGGGGAGGGCGTGCCGTTCTTTGCCCATCCGGTTCTGTGCCGGATGGCGGACGAGGCGCTTTATTCCTTTACCAAACAGCTCAAAGAGGCCGGACTGGCGGGAATCGAAGCAATTTATTCTATGAATGAGCCGGAAGACGAACGGAAGCTGTGCCAAATGGCAGAAAAACTTGGGCTTCTCATCAGCGGAGGTTCTGATTTCCACGGAAAAAACAAGCCCCACATCCAGCTTGGCGCCGGCAGGGGCGGCCTCCAGGTTCCCTACCAATACCTGGAAGATATCAAAAAGTGGCGCCGGGCGCATATCAAGCCACAGGCCTCGCGGGACTAAAAGCGCAAGGGAGGCCGCAGAAAGAAATCCAAACAGATCCCTCTCTGCGGCCCGTATGCCCCTCCTATCTTTCCTCTGGAGACAGGATATATTTCTCAATGACTTCCGCAATCGCCCCATGCTCATTATCATGCTCTGTCACATAATCCGCGACCTTCATAAGCTCGCTATGCGCATTCTTCACAGCCACCCCTACATGGGCTGCACGGACCATGGCGATATCGTTGCGCTCATCCCCCACGGCAACCGTATTTTCCATTGGGATGCCCAAAAAGCTGCTGATATAATGGACGCCGCTGCCCTTATTAATCCCCTTCGGGCAGTATTCCAAAAATTCATCATGGGAAAAGAAGGAATTGCTCCTCTCTTCCAGATAGCTGTGGCTCTCCTGGAACTGCCGCAGCCGATCCGTATCGTCCACATTGATCAGGATCACCTTGTTCGGCTCCTTGTCCAGGCTGCTGAAGAGGTCATCCACAAGCTGGTAACGCATCACGGCATTGGAGAGGTAAAATTCCAGCTCTTTGCCATCTTTCTCCGTTATAATCGTATCCCGCTGGTACGTCTGCACATAGATGCCCTCCTTATGCGCCTCGTCAATCAGCTCTTTTGTCACCTCCATCGGCAGCGTACGTTCTGAGAGGATCCTCCCTGCGGCGCAGTCATAGATAACGCCTCCATTGTAAGCCGCCATATAACATCCCGGCTGTGTCAGTTCCAGTTCCCGGATTACAATCCTGCCTGTGGCGATGGGGCGCCCTGTCATCAGCACAAAGTAATGCCCCTGTTCCAGCAGGCGCCGGATGGCCTCACGGTTTTCCTTTGAAACACTTTTATCCTTGTTCAGCAAGGTGTCGTCAATATCTGTAAATAAGATTTTACTGCTCATTCTCTTCGTTTCCTTTCCTACTCTTCTGCCCTACGCCTCCATCTTTATTCTTCCACTGGCTCTGCAGGGATAAATACCCTTTCCTGGTATACATTTACCTTCTTGGGAACTGCTTTTTCGGCTTCCTTGCAGAACTGCTGCTGGGAATTGACCAATTTCTTCCCGCGCTTGTCTATTTTCTCATAATGGCCGTCCGCCTGCAGGATATGGGATTTGGTATTGTCCGCCAATTGGATTTCCATCACATGCCGTACCTGCGCCATCAAGGCCTCGTTTTCCACCGGGAAAATAATCTCCACCCGGCGGTCCAGATTCCGCGGCATCCAGTCCGCACTGCCCATATAAATCTCTTCCTGCCCGTCATTGTGGAACCAGAAAATGCGGCTGTGTTCCAGGAAATTTCCCACAATCGAACGCACGCGGATATTCTCGCTGACGCCAGGGACGCCCACCTTCAGGCAGCAGATCCCGCGGATTACCAGGTCAATCTGCACCCCTGCCGCCGACGCCTCGTACAGCGCGGCAATAATATCGCGGTCGCAGAGGGAATTCATCTTCGCCTTGATAAAGGCCTCACGGCCTGCATTCGCGTGCTTGATCTCCCGTTTGATCAGCTTGAGGAAACGTTTGCGCAGCCATATGGGCGCCACCACCAGCTTATTCCAGGAAAGGGGCTCCGAATAGCCGGACAGCATGTTGAAAACGGCCGTGGCATCCTCGCCAATCGCTTCCGAACAGGTGAACATGCCCAGATCCGTATAAAGCTTTGCCGTAGAGTCGTTGTAATTCCCCGTCCCCAGGTGTACATAGCGGCGGATCCCATCCTCTTCCTTGCGCACCACCAGCGCAATCTTGCTGTGGGTCTTCAAGCCGACCAGCCCATAGATCACATGGCAGCCTGCCTTCTCCAGCTTTTTCGCCCATACAATGTTGTTCTCCTCGTCAAAACGGGCTTTGAGCTCCACCAGCACGGAAACCTGCTTGCCATTCTCCGCTGCCTGCGCCAGGGAGGCGATAATCGGGGAATTGCCGCTGACGCGGTACAGGGTCTGCTTGATGGCCAGCACATCCGGATCCTTCGCCGCCTGGCGGATAAAATCTACCACTGGGTCAAAGGTCTGGTACGGATGGTGCAGCAGGATATCCCCTTTGCGGATTTCCTCAAAAATATCCTGCCCTGGCGCAATCTGCGGCACCTGCTGGGGCTTATGGGGCGGATAACGCAAATCGTCCCCATCCTCAATCCCATACAGTTTCATCAAAAAAGTCAGATCGATCGGCCCATTGATCTTAAAAATATCTTCCTGGGCAATATGCAGATCATCCTGGAGGATTTTCAGCAGGCGCTTATCGACCTTCTCCTCCACTTCCAGGCGGATCACCTCGCCCCACTGCCGCTTCCGCAGCTGCTTCTGGATTTCCTGCAGCAAATCCTCCGCCTCATCCTCATCAATGCTCAGGTCTGCATTCCGCATAATCCGGTAAGGATAAGCACAGACCACGTTATAATTCAGGAACAGGCGGTGGATATTACGCTCAATCATCTGCTCCAGCAGCAGGAACGCCCTGCCCCCTTCCTCTGACGGGGGGATCGGCACCAGCCGCGGCAGCACGGACGGCACCTGCACCGTGGCAAATTCCTGCTCTCCCTTTTTGTCCTCCTTTTTGGTCAGAAGCGCCGCAATGTTCAGGGACTTATTGCGGATTAAAGGGAAGGGCCGCGACGCGTCCACCGCCATCGGCGTAAGCACGGGATAAACCGCCTCTTCAAAATAGCGGTCCGCATACTCTGCCTGTTTTTCTGTCAAATCCTCATGCGCATCCACAATATGTATCTCATGGTTCTGTAACAGCGGCGCCAGCGAGCGGTTATATGTAGAATACTGCATTTCCACCAATGCCCGCGTATCCTTATTAATAGCCTCCAGCTGCTCCTTGGCCGTCATGCCCGCAATATCCTTTTTCTTATATTCGGCATGTACCATATCCTTCAGCGAGGCCACACGCACCATAAAAAACTCATCCAAATTGGAA
The DNA here is from genome assembly GCA_910577785.1 of uncultured Lachnospiraceae bacterium. GTDB lineage: Bacteria > Bacillota > Clostridia > Lachnospirales > Lachnospiraceae > Petralouisia. Next base: position 22,582 of record CAJTNT010000004.1, read on the forward strand.
GAGGTAATGCTGACAAACTTCAGCCGCTCCAGCAGCGGAATATTCTTATCCCGCGCCTCATTCAGTACCCTGTGGTTAAACTTCAGCCAACTTAGTTCCCTGTTCTCATAATATTCTGGCTTTAGGAAATCCTTTTCCTTATCTTTCTCTTTTTCCTTATCTTTCTCTTTATCCATGCGATTACCCTCCTGTTAGAAACCATCTATTTTTGCAATATAACCTCACGCAGCCTATGCCAGCTGATCTTGGTATACCATCCCCTGCTCCCGCATTTTTTAAAACACTTTCTTCTCCCGAATCATCGGCTTCACGCTGAATACCTCTTCAAAAGAATTCGCATACGCTGGCAGCAGCCCTTTCTCCAGCACGATATCTTCAGACGCCTCCACCGTAATCACCAATTCCCTTTCCTTGAGCGCCGCCTTTACTCCCTGAAACTTCTGCTTGTGGCTGCGGTCAAGCGCATTGGCGATCTTGAGGATGGCTGTCAGCTTTGAAACTACCATATAGCTGGCCTGATCCAGCTTATCGCTCACATCCCCATAAGTCAGTGAGGATTTTGACGTATAGCGGATGATATCCCCAATAATCTCCCGTTCCAGCTGGCTTACTCCGATAATTTCCGAGGCCATCACAATCCGGTACGAACAATCCGCCTGATCCACCAGGCTGATATACCTCCCACAGTCATGCAGGGTTGCCGCCACCTGCAGCAGCAGGCGCTCCCGCTTCCCCATGCCATGGATTTTCTTCATGGCGTCGAATACAATCGTCGACATCGACAGCACAGCCTCCGTATGGCGGGAATAGCCCTGGTAGCGCTCCGCAAGGCTTTTTGCCGCATTGAGGATATCCTCCTCAAAATTGTGCCCGAAGGACACCATCCGCCTGCGCTCTGCGTAATCACAGACAATGCCGTCATTGATATTAAATCCTGGCACCCAGATATAACCCGCATCCAGCTCCTCCGTCAGGCGCTTATAGAGTACGACCGAAGGCACAATTAATGGGTCATGCTCATTGGGCAGGTTCAGCTCTTCTGAAATCTCTTCCGAGCTCTTCTTGCTCCATTTCTTCAGCAGCTTCAGGAAACGTTCTGTCTCAATCGTCCCATCCTCTTCCTTCTTGGAAAAGCTCTTGACAATCTCGCCTATGTAATCGCCCAGGAAAATCACATATTGAATCTCTGCATCCTGCAGGTATATGCGCTTGAAAATCTCCAGTTCCTTGTCCACCAGTTCCTGGATCTGCGTCTCATAATGGGAGACCAGATTCTCAATTTTTAATATTTTTTCCCGGATGCGCATAATTCCCAGCTCAATATGCTGCGTAGTCACAGCCTTTCCCTTCTGGAAGAGGGAAATCTGCATGCTGCCCCCTCCCACGTCCACAATGGCCGCGCCTTTCTGTATCATTTTCTCAAATTCCGGCGACATGGCCAAGGCCTTATATTCCATAAAACGGTACTCCGAATTGCTCAGCACCGTAACGTCAATCTTTGTGCGCAGCCGGATCTGATCCAGGATAAACACCTCATTGCTGACACTGCGCAGCGTATTGCCCGCATAGGCGCGGTAAGCATCCACCTTGTAACTGTTCATAATGCTGTGGAACTCCTTCAGCACCTGGCAGAGCTCCTCTGCCAGCTCATAACCAATCATACCCTTGCGGTAGGCGTCCCTCCCCAAATCAATATTGCTGCGCACATAATCAATGTGGCGTATCTTGCGCCCTGAGGTAATCTCTGACACCTTCAGGCTCACCTCATGGGAACCAATATAAATCGCTGCAAACGTTGTCGTCTTCATACCTTTTCCTTTCTGTGACCCCTCCTACATATGCCCCAATAAATAGTCTATAAATTGCTGCGCCGTCCTCCCGGAACGCCCCCCATGGCTCAGTTCCCAGCGGTTTGCCTCCAGCAGCAGCTCTTCCTCCCCGATTGGGATGCGGTGCCTTTCGGCAAGCCTGCGGACAATCTCCTGGAATTCCTTCTGTTCCGGCTTGCCAAAATAAATGGTAACCCCAAACCGGGAGACCAGCGACAGCTTCTCCTGCACGGTGTCGTTGGTATGCAGCTCGTCGTCGCGCTCCGCCTTGTCGCTGAATTTCTCCCGCACGAGGTGCCGCCGGTTCGATGTGGCATAAATCAGCACATTATCCGGCTTTTTCTCCAGCCCCCCTTCAATGACAGCCTTTAAATATTTATACTCAACCTCAAACTCTTCAAATGACAAATCATCCATATAAATTATAAATTTATAATTCCGGTTCTTGATCTGTGCAATCACAGCATTAAGAGCCTGGAACTGATGCTTGTACACCTCAATCATGCGCAGCCCCTGGCCGTAATACTGGTTGATAATAGCTTTGATGCTGGAAGACTTGCCTGTCCCGGCGTCCCCGAACAGCAGGCAGTTATTGGCCTTCTTCCCCTTCACAAAGGCCTCTGTATTCTCCACCAGCTTCTTCTTGGCCAGTTCATAGCCCACCAAATCATCCAGGCGTACATGCGCGATATTGGTAATCGGCACAATCCTGGCCTGCCCTCCCTCTGCATGCGCAATGCGGAAGGCCTTGTGCAGCCCCAGCTTGCCTACGCCAAACTCCCTGTAAAACGCCGTAACGGCCTCCTGGAACTCCTCCACGCTCCCGCACTGTCCCAGACGGACGCTCAGGGCGCAGATCTGGTCGCGTATCCTGTGGTTAAATACCTTGCCATTACGCCCAGAGCGGTTATAATCCATGAGAATAGAAAACTCTGGCATGCCGAGGCTTTGCCCAAGCTCCCCCAGGTCATAGCCGAACCATTCCTGGAACAGCGCAAAATCATGCGCCGCCAGCTGGTTGATGCTCCCAGAAATGCTGCCCCTGATTTCACAGGCCGTACTGTAGGCATTCTCATGGTTCACCAGCAAAAAGGTCAGGTAATCCTGCCAGAGGTTGCCCGCAAAGCCATGGCTTGCCGCAATCTCAATCAGCTCATGGACGCAGGCATAACATAAAGCCTGGATGCTATCCTCGGGCTTGTCCTCTTCATCCATGCCTCCCCTGCGACTGTCCTTCTCCCGAAAAAATCCCATTGCCTGCGTAATCCCCTCTAATACCTTTCCATCTTCAAAGCCACGGTATAAAATCAGCTTCTCTGTCTCTTTCATTCTTCCACCCTACCATTTTCTTCTTAACAATTCCCTGTCCCGCTGCTTTCCCTGCTACTAACGTCAGTACATCATCCCGTCTGCAATTCGGCATACCGCTAGTAATTCCCCAAAACCTTCAGGTAGAGCGCTTCATCCTCCACACCGCGCAATGCGTTCTGCACTGCCCCGTCCTTAAGGTTCCCTTCCAGATCCACAAAGAACCGATACTCAAAGCTCTTGTCCTTAATTGGCCTTGATTCTATCTTCACCATATTCATATGGTTAAAAATCAGATGCGACAGCACATGGTACAAGGCTCCGCTCTCATGGGAAGCTTCAAAACAGATGCTGATCCTGTCCGCCGTATCCAGGCATATTTTTTCCCCAGACACAATGATAAAGCGGGTGCTGTTCTCATCACTGTAATTGATGTTGCGCCGCAGGATTTCCAGCCCGTAGATATCCGCCGTCACTGGGCTGGCAATCGCCGCCTGGTATTTCTTGCCATCCTCCAGTATTTTTTTGGCGGCGCCGGCTGTGTTTTTGACGCTGATCCGCTCCCATTCCGGATGCGCGTCCAGAAAATCTACGCTCTGCATCAGCGCCTGGGGATGGGAATATACACGCCTGATATCCCCAAGGCCCGCTCCCGGGAGCGCCAGCAGCGCATGCTCCGCCTTAATGGTCTGCTCCGCTACGATATATGCGCCGTATTCCACCAGCAGATCAAAATTCTCCCCCACGATCCCGGCAGAAGAATTCTCGATGGGAAGCACGGCATAATCCGCCTTATGGCTTTGAATGGCTTCCATGGCGTCCCGCCAGGTATCTACATGGAAACTATCCACGCCTTCGCCAAAATATGCCTTCATGGCCTGCTGGCTATAAGCGCCTTCCACACCCTGATAGACAACCTTATGGGTGGAAAACGGCAGGCTGCCTACCTGGGAGAAGCCCTGGCTCTGCCCCTGCCCCTGGGCATTCATCAGATGGTACTGGCGTTTGCGGCTCATGGTCATAATCTGCCCGAACAGCTCCCCGATGTCGTAACCGTTCTCTTTCTCCTCTGCGCAGGCTTTGACAGCCTTGAGTTTCTCCTGTTCCCGCACCTTGTCCAACACAGGCATCCCCACAGAAAGCTTGTAGCGGGCTACCTCCGTGGTACGCCGCATCCGCTCCTCATAGAGGGCGACCATCTGCCTGTCTATCTCGTCAATCTCCTCACGGATTAATTTTAAGTCTTTCATAAATAAGCCACATCTTTCTATTATGGAAAATAAATATAATTGCATTTCAGCACATCGGAATAACGCCCATACTCGTCCACCACGATCAGGGAAAGGATATTATTCCCTTCTGGCATGTCAATTGGGCCCATATAGCGGTTGGAAGCCTCAGACGGCGCCGAACCATCCCATGTGTAATAGACGTTGCACCCGCTGGGCACATAAACCGTGATCGGCTGCGGTGTATTAAAATCCCCTCCCATCGGGGAGACTCTGGGCATGTCTGGCTTAGGCAGGGCAACCTGGAACGTTCCCTCTGCCTCTTCGCTATAAACCCCAAATTCATTACGGGAAACCGTGCGGATCCGAACCGTGCTCTCCGGCTCTAACGGGATTGGCCCCTGGTATTCTAAGCCCTGCCGGGGATCCGAGCCATCCGTGGTATACAAGACGGTACACCCTGGCTGGGCGGAAATTTCTACGGCAATGATTTCCTCATAGATCCCCTCTTCCTGCACAAATTCCGGCGGCTCTACCTGGTATTCCTCGAACAGCTGCCGGATCCTTTCATCCTCCGCCCCTTCCCACAGTTCGTAGATGGCTGCATAATCTTCCTTTTGCTCATAAATCTGAATCAGCTGCTGATACGCCTTCTGATTATTATTGTCATACTTTATCACATCCTGAAGTGTCTTGATTGCTTTTTCTGTTTTGCCCTGCAAGTGGTAAACCTGTGCCAGGAGCAGCTCTGCCTTTGCGCCATCCTCCCCGTCGGAAAGTTCGGCCGCCCGCAGAAGAAATTCCTCCGCCCCTTCATAATCCCTGCGGCTATAAAGCTTCTCTCCCTGGCCAATCTGGTAATCGTAGGAATTATACCTGCTGTGGTTCAGCACAAAAATAATATCCACCAGCAGGAACGCCATCAGCATCACAGCTGCGATTGCCCAGCCAATCGGCTTTTTCCCCCCACGGGAGGAACTGCCCTTTTTCCCAGCCTTATCGCCTTCCTTGGCCTTCTTGTCCCGGGAAGGGGAAGGATTGCCTTTCTTCCCTGCCTGGCCCGTTTCTCCGCTTCTCTTATCCTGGGGAAAATTGCCCCTCTGCCTGGAAGAATCCCCCTTGCCTGCCCGGCCTCCCACGTCCCTCCCCATAGATTCCCGATGCAGGCTGCCGCCGCTATCCTGGCCGTTCAGCATTTCCTGAAATAAGTCACTGCTGCTGTTCCTGCCATTCAGCATTTCCTGAAGCAGCTCGTCTTCTAATATGTTGTAATCTGACACAATCTGGGCTTCTTCTCCACAAACAGAACAACGTACGCTTCCTACTTGCAGTTCTGCTCCACAGTTTGCACACTTCATGCTCATCCCTCTTCTATACTCTGTACACAGTTATCCATCAGCATGGCAATTGTCATCGGCCCTACCCCGCCGGGAACAGGCGTAATGGCGGAGGCGATGGGCTCCACTTCCTCGAACTTTACATCTCCGCAAAGCTTATTTTCTGCATTCCTGTGGATACCCACATCAATCACAACGGCTCCCTCTTTCACATACTCCGCGCCGATAAACCGCGGCTTGCCCATCGCCACAATCAGGATATCCGCCTGCCTGCAGATTCCTGCCAGGTTCTGGGTCCTGGAATGCGTAATGGTAACGGTCGCATGCTCACGCAGCATCAAGAGCGCCATCGGCTTGCCGACAATATTGCTCCTCCCGACCACCACGCAGTTTTTGCCTGCAATCTCAATGCCGGAACGCTTCAGCAGCTGTATAATCCCCGCTGGGGTACAGGGCAGGAATCCCTTCTCGCCAATCACCATCGCCCCCACGCTCTGCGGATGGAAGCCATCCACATCCTTGCTGGGGCTGATGGCCTGGATGACCTTGTCCTCATTAATATGCCCCGGCAACGGAAGCTGTACTAGAATCCCCTTCACCTTCTCGTTGCTGTTCAGTTCCGCAATCAGGGAAAGCAGTTCCTCCTCCGGTGTCTCCTCTGGCAGTTCGTAGGCCAATGACTCAATCCCGACAAAGGCACAGGCATTCTTCTTGTTCCGCACATACACGCTGGAAGCTGGATCCGCCCCTACCTGGATGACAGCCAGAGCCCCTTCCTTGCCTTCCGCCTTCTGTGCGGTAACCTTTTCCTTCAATTCTTCCTTAATCTGCTGGGAAATTTTCTTCCCGTCTATTATCATTGCCATATGTTCTCTTCTCCCTTTTTCTGTATAAATATATAAGCATGGCGGCAGGCCAAGATGCGCCAGCCATTTTCCTACAGATCCTAAGCATCTCTTAGAACAGGCCGGTAATCATACCCTGGCTGTCTACGTCTATCCCATAGGCCGCCGGCGTCTTCCCCAATCCGGGCATCGTCATAATCGCCCCCGTCACCGCTACCACAAACCCTGCTCCCGCCGAGGCATAGACTTCCCGCACATGGACGGTAAATCCTGTAGGCCTTCCCAGCTTCGCCTGATCATCCGACAGGGAATACTGCGTCTTGGCCATACACACAGGGAAGCTGCCCATGCCCAGAGATTCAATCCGCTTTAATTCTTTGGCTGCAGCCGGCGCATAGTCCACTCCGTCCGCCCCATAGATTTCCTTGGCCACGGTCTCTATCTTCTGCGCCAGGGACAGATGATCCTCATAGAGCGTATGGAAATGGCTCTCTTTCTGCTCTAAGGTATCCAGCACCTTCTGTGCCAGCGCAATCCCGCCTTCGCCTCCCTTTTCCCATACCTCAGAGAGGGCAAACTCACATCCGCGCTCCCGGCAGAACTGCTCCACATAATCCGTTTCCGCCTTGGTGTCTGTGAGGAAGGAATTGAGGGTCACCACGACCGGCACGCCATATTTCTGCAAGTTCTCAATATGCTTCTCCAAGTTGGCAATCCCTTTCTTCAGAGCGTCCAGGTTCTCCTGGGACAGCTCCGCCTTCGGCACCCCGCCGTTGTATTTCAGGGCGCGCACGGTTGCCACCAGCACAACGGCATCCGGCTTTAAGCCCGCCATGCGGCACTTGATGTCCATAAATTTCTCCGCGCCCAGATCCGCCCCAAAGCCTGCCTCTGTCACCACATAATCTGCCAGCTTCAGCGCCATGCGCGTGGCGCGCACGCTATTGCAGCCATGGGCAATATTGGCAAACGGGCCGCCATGGACAATCGCCGGCGTATGCTCTAATGTCTGAATGAGGTTGGGTTTTAAGGCATCCTTCAAGAGGGCGGCCATTGCCCCTGTAGCCTGCAGATCCCCTGCCGTCACGGGCGCCCCTTCGTAATTATAAGCTACAATAATCCTGGACAGGCGTTCCTTAAGGTCTTCCATGTCTTCCGCCAGGCACAGCACGGCCATGATTTCAGAGGCAACCGTAATCACAAAATGGTCTTCCCGGACAACGCCGTCCATTTTGCCGCCCAGCCCCACGACAATATTCCGCAGCGCCCGGTCATTCATATCCATGCACCGTTTCCAGACTACCTGGCGGGGATCAATCCCTAACTGGTTCCCCTGTTGGATATGGTTGTCCAGCAAAGCGGCAAGCAGGTTATTTGCAGATGTAATCGCATGGAAATCCCCGGTAAAATGCAGGTTTAAATCCTCCATAGGAACTACCTGGGCATAACCGCCGCCTGCCGCCCCGCCCTTAATGCCAAAACAGGGGCCTAAAGATGGCTCGCGCAAAGCCAGGACCGCCTTTTTGCCCATTTTGCCAAAGGCCTCCCCCAGCCCAATGCTGGTAGTCGTCTTCCCTTCCCCAGCCGGAGTGGGGTTAATTGCCGTCACCAGAATCAGCTTGCCCTGCGGGTTCCCTTTGATACGTTCCATCAATTCATCTGAGAGCTTCGCCTTATACTTTCCATACAATTCTAAGTCATCCTCATGAATGCCTAATTGAGACGCCACATCCCTAATGTGGATCATCTTTGCTTCCTGCGCAATCTGAATATCTGTCTTCATCTTCATCCTCCCTGTTTTATAAATTGTTCAAACTCTTCCTTGGTCATCAGAATCTTTCTCGGCTTCGTGCCTTCCTCCGGGCCCACCACGCCAGCCTCTTCTAACTGATCCATAATCCGCGCCGCGCGGTTAAAGCCAATTTTAAACATACGCTGCAGCATGCCGATGGAGCCCTTTTCCTTCTCTACCACAAACTTTCCCGCTTCTATAAAATAGCTGTCCCGCTCGCTTTCGCCGCCGGGAGCGGCATTGCCAGGGGAATTCCCTATGGAAACGGCTGTTACCTGCTCTTCCACTTCTTCATTGTATTCCGCAACGCTCTGATCTTTCAGGAAATCCACGACCGCCTCTACCTCCTGGTCAGAGACAAACGGGCCCTGCACCCGCAGAGGCTTGGGATAGCCCTGGGGATAAAAGAGCATGTCCCCGGTCCCCAGCAGCTTCTCGGCTCCGTGCATATCTAGGATTGTCCTGGAATCCACGCTGGAAGACACGGCAAAGGCAATTCTGGAAGGCATATTTGCCTTAATCAGCCCGGTAATGACGTCTACCGAAGGCCGCTGTGTGGCAATAATCAGATGAATCCCAGCCGCCCGGGCGAGCTGCGCCAGGCGGCAGATGGCATCCTCCACCTCCTTGGAAGCTACCATCATAAGATCTGCCAGCTCGTCTACCACCACTACAATCTGGGGCATCTTCTGGAGCTCCCCATTCTGCCCATCGGCGGCTTTTTTATTGTATCCTTTTAAATCCCGCACCTGGCAATCCGAAAATTTCTGGTAACGGCTCATCATTTCGGATACCGCCCAGTGAAGCGCGCCGGCAGCCTTCTTGGGGTCGGTGACCACAGGAATCATCAGATGGGGAATGCCATTGTACACGCTCAGCTCCACAACCTTGGGGTCAATCAGGATCAGCTTCACATCCTCCGGATGCGCCTTGTAGAGGATGCTCATAATAATGGTATTGATACATACGGATTTCCCGGAACCCGTAGCCCCTGCAATCAGCAGATGGGGCATGCGGGCAATATCGGCCACAACCGGCCGCCCCCCAATATCCTTGCCCACCGTAAAGCAGATGCCCGACGGATGGTTCTGGAAATCCGCAGATTCCACCAGCTCACGGAAACGCACCATCATAGTCTCCTTATTCGGCACCTCAATCCCGACTGCCGCCTTTCCCGGGATTGGCGCTTCAATACGGATATCCTCTGCCGCCAGGTTCAATTTTATATCGTCAGACAGATTAACAATCTTGCTGACTTTCACGCCTACCTCTGGCTGTAATTCATAGCGGGTCACAGACGGCCCACAGCTGACATCGGTAATCGTCACATTCACGCCAAAATTCTTTAAAATCTGCTGCAGGTTCATGGCCGTCTCATGCAGATGCTGCCTGGAATCACCCTTGGAACGTTTCCCCTTCTTCAGCAGGTCTGCCGACGGATATCTATAATCCTGGAAGCCAACGACATTGGGAATGCGGATAGAATCCCCTGTCTCTATCTCCCCAGAACCTGTGCTGCCATCCTCTTCCCCCGCCCGGAAAACTGCTTCGGGACTTTCCGCGTCCTTTTCTATATTATCATCCCTATGTAATTTTTCTTCTGCCTCTGCCTTCCCTGCTGCGATTGGTTCCAGTTCCACTAACTGGTCTGCCCTTGGGGAATGTTCCACTTCACACATAGGACTTGCCCAACGGCCAGAATCCTTAGGGCCGCCCTGTTCCAGCAAGCCTTGCTCCCACCAACCGCCCCGGGAGGACGCAGGATGCCCGATCAGCTCCGGACCTTCTTCATCTGGCAAGCCTTCTTGCCGCCTGCCTCTTCGGGAAGATGCAGGATGCCCGATCAATTCTGGGCCGTCCCTCTCTGCCTGCCCTCCCCCCCGCTTGCCTTTCCTAGAGGCTGCAGGACGCCCGATAAACCCAGGCCCTTCCTCGTCCGACCGTTCCTCGTCCTGCCTGCCCCTTTGGGAGGATGCAGGACGCCCAATCAGCTCTGGCCCTTCCTCATCCGGCAAGCCTTCCGCCTGCCTGCGCCTCCGGGCGTCCACAGGCTGCCTTATGGCATCCAAACCCGCCAGTTCTTTTTCTGCCTCACGGTTCCTGGCTTCCAGAATCTCTTCCTCTGCCAGCTTGTCCATCCAGGATTTGACGGGATGCGCTGCCGTTCCACCAGCAGATGGCAGCTTACTCTGGCTATCCGCCTCTGGCAGGCCTATCACCTCTATCGCGCCCATCTCCTCATCCAACATCAAGCTGGATCGTTTTCGCTTCTTGCGCCGCCCGGAATCTTCCTGCTTCCTGCTCCCTCTCTCCTCCCACTCCCTGTTTCCCCTCTCTTCCCTGTATCTGGCCACATCCTCACGCGCCGTCTCATACACCTTCCGGCCGCCCTTCTGCACTCCCTGCAGGAAAGACCGCTCGGTCAGGATCACCATTGAGATAATCAGGGCAATCACATCCACCACATACGTCCCCGCCTTGCCAATCGATGGGCAGAGCAGGGAAGCCAGCAGGCCTCCGACCGCGCCGCCCCCGCTTTTTGACTTCACGGAAAAGACAAAAGACTTGAATATATTGTATCCTGAGGCGCTTCCCCCTGCCACCAGTTCCATAAACAGGCACAAGAATACCACGAAGATTGCGCCTGCTGCAATTTTCACAATCACTGCGCCGCTCTTTTTGCGGAAAGTAAAGAACGCCGCCCCCACAAAAAGGCAAATCGGAAATGCATACGCCATCATCCCAAACAGCCCAAAAATAAGGTCGCTGACTTTCCCCCCTACAAATCCGCCAAAGCCAAAATTGCTCAACAGCATCACAATACACGCCGCCAATATCAGCAAAAGCACAATCTCACTCTGAAAAGGAATCTGCAGCTTCTCCTTTTCCTGGCCTTTGCCTTTTTTCCCAGATTTTTTATTGCCTGCCATCCTTGCCGTCCTATCCTTCCCTTCCAGGCTGCCGGCCAAGCCGGCGCCTGTTCCTTCTCACGCATATGCCAATCCTATCATGTAACTATTATGACTAGTGTAACACACTGTAGCAAAAATGTCATTAGAACATTTCCCAGGTTTTTAGATTTCGTTATTTTGCTTACTTTCCTCTATCATTTGATGGAGTTTCTTCATAGCTTCGTCAATGCCGCCCACTTCATTGATAATCCCTTCCGACACTGCCTGGCTTCCTACCAGGATTGTCCCAAGATCCTTGGTCAGCATACTGGTATTCATCATCATTTGTTCCAGCTGTTCCTGTGAAGCAAAGCAATGGCTGGCCACAAAGCCAGTGATGCGGTCCTGCATCTGCTGAAAATAATCATACGTCTGGGGCGCGCCGATTACCAGCCCGTTCAGCCGCACCGGATGGATGACCATCGTCCCCGTAGGCACAATATAAGAATAATCTGTAGAAACTGCGAGGGGCACGCCAATCGAATGGCTGCCTCCCAGCACCAGGGAGACCGTGGGCTTACTGAGGGAAGAAATCATCTCTGCAATGGCCAGCCCAGATTCCACATCCCCTCCTACTGTATTAAGGAGCAGCAAAACCCCGTCCACGCTGTCGTCATCCTCAATGGATGCAAGCTTGGGCAGCACATGCTCATACTTCGTTGTCTTGGCGTTGGGGGAGAGGGTCTCATGCCCTTCAATCTCTCCGATAATCGAAAGCAAATGAATCTTATGGCGCGATTCCCCCTGATCTAAGGTAACCTGCCCCATATCCATAATTTCCTCATTCTCATTTTTATTCTTTTCCTGCTGTCTGATATTCTCTTCCATAAAAATTCCCTTCCTTATTCTGATAAGCCATACGATCGGAACCCTATCATCCGATAAAAACTATCATAGGGAACCCTATGATCTTAAAGCTATCATAGGAACCCCTGCGGGAACCCTATGATCTTAAAGCTATCATAGGAACCCCTGCGGGAACCCTATGATCTTAAAGCTATTATAGGAATTTTCATAAAAAAATATACGGAGAGTTTATGATACGCCAAACAGAAAGAATGGCAGCGCTATCTCTCCACTGCCATTCTACAAAAGCCTGTTCGATATACTAGCATTCTCCCATCAGATATTTATACAGCCCTTCATACTTAAACTTGGATGCATTCCAGGAATAGTCATTGGCCATTGCCCTGTCAATCATCTGGTTCCACTGCCGCTTCTTGTCAAAATAAATATGTTTGGAATAATTAATAATATTCAGCATTTCCTCCCCGTTGTAATTGGTGAAGGAGAAGCCATCCCCTACATTGTCATACTCATTGTATGCCTGGACAGTATCCTTCAGCCCGCCTGTCTCGCGCACAATCGGGATCGTCCCATAGCGGAAGGAAATCATCTGCGTCAGCCCGCAGGGTTCAAATCGGGACGGCATCAAAAATGCATCCGCAGCCGCATAGAGCTTATGGGCCAAGTCGTCTGAATAGCAGATATTTGCCGAAATTTTATCCGGATATTTCCATGCAAAGTGGCGGAACATATTCTCATACTGGGGATCCCCCGTGCCAATCACCACAAACTGGGTATAATCGTCAATAATCCTCTCAATCACATAATTGATCAAATCCAGCCCCTTCTGATCGGTCAGCCTGGAGATCAGCCCAATCATAAAGCGTTTCTTGTCCACAGCCAGCCCTAACTCTTCCTGCAGCCGCTCTTTATTCATAAATTTCTTCTTGCGGTGGTTGTCAGCGCTGTAATTTACATAAATTTTCTCATCCGTGGCCGGATTATATACCCCATAGTCAATCCCGTTTACAATCCCCTGCATATCCATATGCCTTGCAGACAGCAGCCCGTCTAAGCCCTCGCCGTAATAGCTGGTCTGTATTTCCTGGGCATAGGTATCGCTCACGGTAGTGATATAATCTGCATATACCAGGCCGCCTTTGAGCATATTGGCGTCCTTCTTGAACTCCAGCTTATCTGGCACGAAGAGATCCGTGGGCAGGCCCGTCAGGCCTTTTACCGTCTTCACATCCCAGATGCCCTGGAACTTCAGGTTATGGATGGTCATAATGGACTTCATGCCCCAGAAGAACATATCCCCCTGGAATTCTGTCCGCAGGTAAACCGGGATGAAGCCCGTCTCCCAGTCATGGCAGTGGATAATCTGCGGCTGAAAATTGATCAGCGGCAGCATGGACAGCACAGCCTTGTCAAAGAAGATAAACTTCTCCACATCCCTGCGGATATCCCCATAAGGCAGGAAACAGTCAAAATACTCCTGGTTGTCAATAAAGTAATAAGTAATCCCATCCATCTTGTAACGCAGGACGCCTACATACTTATTCTGTATGTAACTCCCACAGTTCATATAGAAATGGGTCACATACTCGAACTGATTCCTCCAGTTTTCAGGGATACAGGTGTAATTGGGGATAACCACGCGGATATCCCACTCTTCCTTATCAAATTCCTTGGGAAGCGCCCCACATACATCAGCCAGCCCCCCTGTCTTAATAAAGGGCACACATTCAGATGCTGCAAACAGTATTCTTCTCATCGCTAACTCCTCCATATCTCAATTATTTTCTATGGTATCCAATGCCTGTTCCAAATCTGCAATAATATCTTCCACATGCTCAATCCCAACGGAAAGACGGATCAGATCTGGCGCAACGCCTGCCTCAAGCAGCTGCTCATCCGTCATCTGCCTGTGGGTATGGCTGGCCGGGTGCAGCACGCAGGTCCTGGCATCCGCCACATGGGTCACAATGGCAATCATCTGCAATTTATCCATAAACCCGACAGACACATCCCGCCCGCCCTTAAGGCCAAAGGAAATCACGCCGCAGGTGCCGTTTGGCATGTACTTCTGCGCCAGCGTATGGTACTTATTCTGCTCCAGCCCCGCATAGTTTACCCAGGCCACTTTGTCATGGGCTTCCAGATACTCTGCCACCTTCTGGGCATTCTCACAGTGGCGGGGCATCCGAAGATGCAGGGTCTCCAAGCCGACATTCAGCAGAAATGCATTCTGTGGGGACTGGATGGAGCCTAAATCCCGCATCATCTGCACGGTAGCTTTGGTAATATAGGCCGCTTTGCCAAATCTCTCTGTGTAGACAACGCCATGGTAAGTGGGATCCGGGCCGGTCAGCCCTGGGAACCTCCCAGCATGCTGCTGCCAGTCAAAATTGCCGCTGTCAACAATGCACCCTCCCACGCACATGGCATGGCCATCCATGTATTTGGTGGTGGAATGAGTTACAATGTCGGCTCCCCACTCAAAGGGGCGGCAGTTTATCGGCGTGGGGAACGTATTGTCCACAATCAGCGGGACGCCGTGGTCATGGGCTATTTTGGCAAAACGCTCGATATCCAGGACGACCAGCGCCGGATTGGCCAGCGTCTCCGCAAACAATAGCTTTGTATTGGGCTGGAACGCCGCGGCAATCTCCTCTGAGGATGCATCCGGGTCAATGAAGGTACAGGAAATCCCCTGCTTCTTCAAGGTAGCCGCGAACAAGTTGAAGGTCCCGCCGTAAATGGCGGAGGAACATACCATATGGTCGCCTGCCTCGCAGATATTAAAGACTGCATAATAATTTGCCGCCTGCCCGGAGGACGTCAGCATGGCCGCCACGCCGCCCTCCAGCTCGCAGATTTTCTCCGCTACCACATCATTGGTGGGGTTCTGGAGCCTGGTATAGAAATACCCGCTCTCTTCCAGATCAAACAGCCTGCCCATCTGGTCGCTGGTATCGTACTTGTACGTCGTACTCTGGTAAATCGGGAGAACCCTGGGTTCCCCTTTCTTCGGATGCCAGCCCGACTGAATGCATTTTGTTTCTATTTGATAGTTACTCATTTGCACCTCCTGTTTGTGTGCAATCATCCATTCGTAAATACCTAGCAATGACTGCCAAAATCCGTTACGATTCCCGGCAAGGAAGCGCATTCCAAAACTGTGAACCGTAACCAATATTCTCCTATGCGTTAATTTTAACACATATACCGTATTTATGCTAGTCAATGTTGAAAAAAACCCTTGACAAACGCATTCCGTGAGAACGTGATTCAGGAGTGAGCGGCCCCAGGCCGTGAATAGTAACCATGAATGCGTTGACAGCTTACAGGTGGTCAAAGGCAACCGTTTCCTTTTCCAGCTTATCCACTACCTCCTGGTTGTCGCCCATCTGCTTTGTGATATCCTCCATGTCGGCGGCAAGGCTTCGGGTGCTGCCTGCCATGCCAGTAATCCCGGAAGCGCCGTCGTCAATGGCTTTTGTAATGGTGCCGATGGAATCTGCAATCCCAGACATGGAACTTTTTAGCCGTTCGGTCCTCTCATGGAATTTGTCCATTGTCTGGCGGATATAGGCGGCATCCTCTTTATATTGGCTTCCCGATTTGACAAAGTCTTGGAATTCCTTCAGGACAGACTGGCTCATGTAGTCAATCATCTGCTGTGCGTTTTCGGAAAGATCCGTTACGGCTGCAGTCACTACCGTGTTCATTTCCTGGATACGGTTGGCTGTATCCTGGCTGGAATTGGACAGTTCCCGGATTTCTTGAGCCACTATGGCAAAGCCCTTGCCGACTTCCCCTGCCCTGGCGGCCTCTACAGAAGCATTTAGGGCAATTAGCTGGGTCTGCTGGGCGATAGCAAGGATATCGCCGGCCAGAGCCTGGATTTGGCTGACGCTTTTGCTTTTCTGGATAGCATCATTGAGGGAGTGCAGGATTTCTTCTGTCTTGGCATTGGTAATCTCCGCACTGCTCTGGGCGGACTGCTGCATAATATCCGCACGGGAATTCATCTGGGCGGTGTAGGCCGTGATAGCCCCGCATTCCTCCGCAATAGTGTGGACCTCCTGCCGCACATTTCCAGTCCCTTCATGGATGGAGGATACGTTACTGGCTACCTCTTGGAAAGTAGAAGAAAGCTGCCCTGCCAGGGCAGAGAGCCCAGAGGCGCTTTTTTGGGAGGCATTTGTCCGTTTTAATACCTCTCCCGTCATACGGTTAATGTGCCCGGAACTTTCCTGTATGGTTTTTAGTATGCTTTTGATGGGAGTTACAACGTAACGGGTAATCAGCCTAAGATCCATAAAAACAAGCAGGATACAGGCGGCTGCGGCTGCAATGCCCACAGCCAGGGATAGGGAGTAGGCGGCGGAAAGCTGTTTACGTGCCTCCTGGGTCTGTTCGCCGATGGAAGCATTCAGGGCACTGATATCTGCTTCCATCGCGTTGGCGAAGGAAGCCACATCCCCGTTGGCCAGGGCATAAGCCTCCTGGGTCTTATGGCTTGCGCTGGCGCAGACCAGGCTGACCAAGGCGTGTTTGAAAGAGGCGTAATTGGACTGGAGGGAATCATACAGGGTGTGGTCTTTTGGTATGACATGGCTTTCATAATCTGCCAGCATTCCGTCAAGAAGCGTTTCCTCCTCCTTAATCTGCTGCACCAGGGCAATCATGGTATTGTAATCCGTAGCAACAATATGGCTTAAGGCCATTTTATGTATATTCATGGAAGACTGGCAGATTTGAGCCAGATGGTTCTGCCCATCCATATAGTTATCTGCGATATTGGAAGCGCTGGCATTCACATTACGGATATTGGTAATGGAAAGGATATTTGACAAGAGCGCCACGAGGCCCAGGAGGGCTATGGGAATGATTAAACGGTGTTTTAAGCTGATATTTTTCATGATATCTGATACTCCTTATGTTATGGTGCATACATTTTTCATAGGGCGGTAATTTCCGTCACCATGTTATCTAGCTGCTCCTGAAGGTTTTTGCCAGAGATGCTTCCCTCAAGGATACCCGATGTAAAGGCAGAGACCGGATCCCAAAAATTCCCTCCGATACGCTGCAGGGAGGAAAATTCTGACTGTTCCAGCAGCGCTGCAATAGCCGGGGAGCCTTGCACTTCTTCTGAAGCCGCGGCATTGGCGTTCGAAGGGCCCTGCCCCCGGAGCTGGAAGCGCAGCTTTTGGTTTGCTTCATTGGTAATCCACTCCGCCAGTTTGGCAGCCCACACCTGTTCTTCAGAATAAGCGTTTACCCCAATAAGCTTGAAGCCGGAAAAGGATGCCATCTGAACCTGCTGCCCGGCGCAGGTGTAAGTGGGGAGCTTGGAAGCGCTGTACCCTTTGCCCCAGGCTTCCTCCACAGCCATCGCATTCCATGTGCCGCTGATACCCGCAATCACCGTGCCGTTTTGGACGCCTTCCAGGAACCCGGCGTCATCCGTGCTTAGGAATCCTGGGTTTTTTGCCATACGTACCATGGCCTTTGCCACGTCGATGCCCTGGATTTTTCCTTTGGTACTGTTCCAGGTGCAGTAGTTGGTGATGCCGTCATCATTGAGCCCTACGGTGAGCCCGGTATTGCCGAACAGGGAGTAAACATACCATCCCGAAGACCAGTCCATGGAGATTTTTTTGTTATGCCCTGCGGCAATTTCCAGCATTTTATCCCAGGACTGGACGTCCTCTTTGGAAAAATACTGACTATTATAATAAAGGAAATATCCGTTGTCCGCCGTGAGGGGGTAGGCGTATAGGGTATCGTTCACTGAGGCGGCAGCGACAGCCTCTGGCAGGTTTGACGCCCGTACTGCATCCTCATGCCCGATTGGTTCCAGCGCGCCGGCAGCGACCAGGGTATTCAGCTGGTCATCCGCAAAGGCAAAGACGTCCGCCCCGTTTTCCAAATCACCCATCAGTACGTTGGTGCATTGGCTTTCGCCCTGGGGCTGCAAGGTAATCTCGAAATCGGCCTCTTGCTGGTATTCGATTTCAAACCCTTCTATTATCTGGCTGAGCAGTTCCTGGTCTTCCTCAGCGCCCCAGACCGTGAGGCTTACCGTGCTGGAGGCGGGTGGCTTGGCTTCCTTGGGCTCATCAGGAATCGTATCGTTTTGGCATCCTGCTATTAAAGTGGCCAGCAGGAAAAAGGCTGGGAGCCATAAGTTCTTTTTTCGCTTCATAATCCTCTCCATAAATCATAATATTTTGTTTGTGTTTGAAATACTTCAGTGCTAATATTTTACCATTCCCTGTAGATTTTTGCAATGTGGTTTTTGTTACTGTTCACGGCCTGTTTGGCCGCTCATCGTAACGATTTGGGGCGATATTTTGAGTTTTGCTGCGCAAAAAAGCTTGACAAATATAGAAAAGAGACGTTATAATAAGTTCACTTGCAAATACCTTTAGCAAAACCAGGGGTTGTACTGGTTTCGACGGGGGTTGTGCAGCGATGGAAGCCATTGGCGGCTCCTGACCGCCTCACCAACGGGAAACTAAATATAAACGCTGAAGATAATTTAGCATACGCTGCCTAGTTGCAGCAGTCGGACTTAGGCCACCTACAGCTTAAGACCCCGGCTTCGACGATGTAGGAAACGACACATGCAAAGCTTTGCGCATGTGGGCGTACGATGAAGCTACTAAAACCAGCAGCCTGCCATTCGGCGGCTGGCAGAGGGAATGTCAAAGGACTGGCTGTAATGGGAGATGCCATCGTGGATCGGCTTTCGGACAGGGGTTCGATTCCCCTCAGCTCCATTGATTCCACAGATTATCTGATTTTCATTTTGTGGCTGTGTAACGTATTCATAGAGACACCTTGAAGAAGGGCTGCCATTGCTGTGGCAGCCCTTTTTCGTGTTTTCGTTTCTTATTTCATTCCAGATTCATGTTACCTTATGTCTGTGCGGGCTTTCTCATGTTTCATTGCCTTATCAGACGCTGGCCGGGCTGGCCATCCGATATAATTTCTCTTCCTTATAAGAATGGAAACGTCCCTCGTCCAGCGCAGTGCGGATTTCTTCCATCATCGTGTTGTAGAAATAGAGGTTATGGAGGACGCAGAGGCGCATGCCCAGCATTTCCTTCGCTTTCAGCAGATGGCGGATGTAAGCCCTGCTGTAGCGCTGGCAGGCGGGGCATTGGCAGCCTTCCTCAATCGGCCTTTGGTCACGCTCGTATTTCTGGTTGAAGAGGTTCATCTTGCCATGGTTGGTGTAGAGGTGGCCATGGCGGCCATTGCGGCTAGGGTATACGCAGTCAAAAAAATCCACGCCCCGGGCTACGCCTTCTAAGATATTGGCTGGGGTGCCTACGCCCATCAGGTAGGTGGGCTTCTCTAAGGGCAGGTGGGGGACGGTCACGTCCAGGATGTGGTACATTTCCTCATGGCTCTCCCCTACTGCAAGGCCGCCGATGGCATAGCCGTCCAAATCCAGCTCAGAAATCTGCTTGGCATGGCTTATGCGGATATCGTCAAAGATGGCTCCCTGATTAATACCAAAAAGCATCTGATGGGGATTGATGGCGCCCTCCTGGCGGTTCAGCCTGGCCATTTCCGCCTTGCAGCGTTTCAGCCAGCGGGTGGTCCTGGCCACGGAGGCCTCTACATAGGAACGCTCCGCTACGCTGGAAGGGCATTCGTCAAAGGCCATGGCAATGGTAGAAGCAAGGTTGGACTGGATCTGCATGCTCTCTTCTGGGCCCATGAAAATCTTCCTGCCGTCAATGTGGGAATGGAAGTATACGCCTTCTTCTTTGATTTTGCGCAGGCCTGCCAAGGAAAATACCTGGAAGCCGCCAGAATCTGTGAGAATTGGCCTGTCCCAGACCATGAATTTATGCAGGCCGCCCAAATCATGGATTAGGGCGTCTCCTGGACGCACGTGAAGGTGGTAGGTGTTGGATAGCTGCACCTGCGTCTTGATCTGCAGGAGATCCTGGGTGGACACGGCGCCTTTGATGGCGGCGACAGTTCCTACATTCATAAAGACTGGGGTCTGGATGACGCCGTGGACAGTGTGAAATTCGCCGCGCTTGGCGCGGCCTTCTTGTTTTAATAATCGGTACATGGGTATTGGCCTCCCCTCTTAAAATTATTTACCTTTCAAAAATAGAATTTATGTCGGCAATCAACTGCGACTTTATCGCACTATCTTCCATACTCCATTTATTCGCCAACATAGAAATTGTATCTTTGATATGATTCTCGTCATCATGATCACAAATCGAAATCTCGCGTACCACTTCTTTTGCATTTTCAGAAGTAATTTCTGAATAGTTATTCAGGATCTCTGTGTAGTTTTCTTTTACATAATTACTCATCAGCAAGATTTCTTCTGGTATATTCCTCTCTGAAAGAAAAAATATATTAGACATATAATACCTTAAATAACAGATATAAGCCTCACACTCCTGATCCATTCTTTTTCCATTCCTGCCAGCATCTGGAAAAGCATCCAATGTCATACCATATGCCCCTGGATGAATTGAAACTTCTGGTTCATCCAACAATACTAATGAATATTCTTTTTCCTCTTGCAGATGCCGCACCAATTAAACAACTGAGACTTCCCCACTCCCTGCATTTGCTTCTGAATATCGGTTAGAGAACCATTTTCTCTATATTGAGTCTCTCCCCCTCCATTCACCATATGCTCAAATTTTGGCATAGAAAGATACATTCCATCTAAGACAACCGCCACTGACCAAAAACGCTTTTCCATTACAGGAATAGAAAAATCCCTGTCCCTTCCCACACGATCCCTAATACTTGTTTTTGCCTGCAGACAACCAAACACATAATTCATGCCATTAAAGTCAATCAATGCATAAATATCAAAATCATCACTTTTTGCCAAGTCCTCCAGGCAATCCTCCTTTTCATTGCCAATTCTTCCCTCCTTTAGCATTTGTGTTAACTCCTTTTGCAATACCAGACAAATATGATATCCACTTAACCTATTCAAAGTAGAACGGACAATATATTCCTCAAAAACATGTCCGCATATTGGCAATAGACATATGTATAAACATTCATTACATATTCTACCATAGATTCCAGTCATTTTCTACCATAATTTCAAAACGGAAATCAGATGTAAAAAATAGTTTCTTTTTTTTCCGAACTCTATTATAATGAAATAAATTTGTACCATTTTTATATCAGGAGGTTTATACTTATGGCAGGATCAACTTTTGGGAATCATTTTAAAATTACTACCTGGGGGGAGTCCCATGGCAAGGGGATTGGCGTCGTAGTTGACGGATGCCCGGCGGGGCTTCCCTTAGATAAGGCTGATATACAGAAATTTTTAGACCGCAGGAAGCCAGGGCAGTCCAAGTTCTCCACTCAGAGGCAGGAAGCGGATGCCGTAGAAATCCTATCCGGCACCTTCGAGGGCAGGACTACCGGTACGCCAATTAGCCTGGTGGTTTTTAACAAAGACCAGCGTTCCCGGGATTATGGGGATATTGCTTCCTACTACCGCCCTGGGCATGCAGATTACACGTTTGACCAGAAATATGGGTTCCGCGATTACCGGGGCGGTGGGCGCTCTTCCGGGCGGGAAACCATCGGAAGGGTGGCGGGCGGTGCGATTGCCTGCAAGCTGCTGGAACGGCTTGGGGTTTCTTTCCTCACCTATGCCCGTTCCATTGGGCCGGTCAGCATCCCGCAGACCCCGGATCTGCTGCTTGCAAAGCCTTCTGCAGAAATATCCCAGCAGGTTCTCTCCAATCCGCTTTACATGCCGGATTTGGAATCTTCTGCAAAGGCGCAGGATTTCCTTTCCGCCTGCATGAAGCAGACCAATTCTGCTGGCGGCGTGATTGAATGCATGATTACTGGGGTTCCCGCCGGAATTGGCGAGCCTGTGTTCGATAAGCTAGACGCCAACCTGGCCAAGGCCATTTTCTCGATTGGGGCGGTAAAGGGATTTGAAATCGGGGACGGCTTTGCCGCTGCCACTTCCACAGGCCTGGAGAACAATGACAGCTTTGAGGCAGCGGATGGGCATATTGCCACTTCCACCAACCATGCGGGGGGGATCCTCGGCGGCATCAGCAACGGAAGCCCGATTATTTTCCGCGCCGCCATAAAGCCCACGCCTTCCATTGCCTCCCCCCAGAAAACCGTAACATCTTCTGGTGAACCAATCGAAATATCCATCCACGGGCGGCATGACCCCATCATTGTCCCCCGGGCAGTCGTTGTCGTGGAGTCTATGGCCGCCCTGGCTTTGCTGGACTTGATGATGGAACATATGGCCGTAAGGGCAGAGTGGATGGAAACATTCTACCAATTGTAAGGAACTGCAGAAAAAGACAAACAATATGAAACGTTATTTTTGGACAGTTCTTAACTCTCTGGGCAGATTCTTCGTTACGGTTCGCAGCCTCCCATGCCGTGAATCGTAACGAAGAATCTGCCCACCCTTCTCCCCAGAAACAGAAGCCATATGTATGCAGCATAATTTGATGCAAAAGGCCTTTCCCATAAAATAAAAAAGGCATGGAGCATCCCTCAAATTCCGGGAATCTCCATGCCCATTTCATGTTACTGGCAGCCTATTTATCTCTCCAGATAATCCTCCCCTTTGAAAGGTCATAGGGAGACATCTCAATCGTCACCCGATCCCCTGGCAGGATGCGGATAAAGTTCATCCGTAATTTCCCGCTGATATGAGCCAGAATCTGATGCCCGTTTTCCAGCTCCACCTGGAACATGGCGTTTGGCAATTTTTCAACAACAGTTCCCTCTACCTCAATGACATCTGCTTTCGACATTCTGTTTCCTCCTGATTATTCATGTTGTTTCAAGCATCCGGCTGCAGGCCGTCCCTGCGCCTCCGATAGAGCTTAATGGCTCTTTTTATTTCTTCATTCCGAAAATTCTCCTGCGTAAAGACTTCTGTAATTTCTTTCGGAAGCTTTTCTATTTTCTGAATATGCTTTTTGTTTTTCTTTTTTGGCTTTTCTAAGGGCTTATGCCTTCCATCAGCCAGATAGACCATATCGGCTTCTTCTTTAATAATTACATAAATACTGTCTTTGTCATGACCTGCTTTGGATACCGCAAACTTAAGATCCATGTATTAATTCCTTTCTATAAGGAAGTTCTGTTCGCTAACCTCAACTCTCGCCTTCGGCATGGAAGTTCTGTTCACGAAACTCAGCCTACGCTTTTAGCCTATCTTACCTAAGCCGCCTGCGATTTCGGCCTCCGTAAGGGTCAATATCTCTGGTTC
Organism: uncultured Lachnospiraceae bacterium; assembly: GCA_910577785.1. Classification (GTDB taxonomy): domain Bacteria; phylum Bacillota; class Clostridia; order Lachnospirales; family Lachnospiraceae; genus Petralouisia. The sequence continues at coordinate 45,943 of CAJTNT010000004.1, forward strand.
GCCAGAAGTTATTAAAATTGTATTTTCGTAATGAGCAGATAATGAGCCGTCTTGTGTCACAACCGTCCAATTATCATTTTCCCACTCTACGTCAAAACGCCCTGCGTTAATCATGGGTTCGATTGCCAATGTCATGCCAGCACGCAGCCGCACGCCCCTGCTTTTCTGGGTGAAGTTCGGTATCTGTGGGTCTTCATGGAGCCGGGTGCCAATCCCGTGGCCGACCAGATCCCGCACTACGCCATAGCCAAAGCTCTCTGCATAAGCAGCAATGGCATTTGAAATTTTATGAAGGTGGTATCCTTCCTTTGCATACTGGATGCCTTCAAAAAAACTCTGCCGTGTCCTTTCAATCAGCAAGGCAGCCTCCTTGGAAATTTCGCCTATCCCATGGGTTCTGGCCGCATCGGAATGGTAACCCTTATAGATCACCCCGATATCAAGGCTTACGATATCCCCTTCCCGAAGCAGGTGCTTTTTGGATGGAATCCCATGTACCACTTCGTTATTCACTGACACGCATATGGAGGCTGGGTAACCGTTATAATCTTTGAAGGATGGGATACAGCCATAGCTCTGGATGATTTCCTCACCCAAACGGTTGACCTCATATGTGGACATTCCTTCCTTTAATTCTTTCTGAAGATTTTCATGCACTTTTGCCAGGATTTTCCCTGCTGCCCGCATTAACTCGATTTCTCTGGCAGATTTAATTGATACTGACATTCCCCTACGCTCCTAAAATCTCTACGATGGCGCCAAATACGTCTTCCATTGGCTGTGTTCCATCTACGGTCCTTAAAATATTCTGCTCCTTATAATAGTCAATCAATGGCTGTGTCTGCTCATGGTATACATCCAGGCGCTTCTTTACCGTCTCCGGCTGATCGTCGTCGCGCAGCACGACCGGGCTGCCGCAGCGGTCGCAGACACCTTCTACCTTCGTGGGGATGGAAACGATATGGTAGGTTGCACCGCAGTTTAAGCATGCACGCCTTCCAGACATCCTGTTTACAATGTTCTCATCCGGCACGTCTACGTCAATGGCATAGTCCATTTTCTGATTGATTTTTGTCAGGGCTGCGTCCAAAGCCTCTGCCTGCGGGATTGTCCTTGGGAACCCATCCAGCACAAAGCCATTCTTGCAGTCATCCTGCCCAATGCGGTCCATTACCAGGTCGCAGGTCAGCTCATCCGGCACCAAAAGCCCTTGGTCCATATACTCTTTCGCTTTCTTTCCCAGCTCTGTCCCTGCTTTCAGATTTGCACGGAAAATATCCCCCGTGGAAATATGCGGGATTGCATATTTGTCTGCAATCTGTTTGGCCTGTGTGCCTTTCCCTGCGCCTGGGGCGCCTAACATAATAATTTTCATACCTAGCTCTCCTCCTTTGCCAATATGCATCTTTCTCAAAAACAACGCTAGTGCGCCGCAGGAGATGCCCAATGGCACCTCCCTGGCACACTTTAGTCGTTTAAGAACCCTTTATAATAACGTACCAGCATCTGGGACTCAATCTGTTTCAATGTCTCAATGATAACGCCCACGATAATGATGATGGATGTCCCACCGAAAGACACATTTGCACGGAATACCCCGTTGAAGAAAATCGGGATAACGGCCACAATGGTAAGCCCTACGGCGCCGATGAATACGATATAGTTAAGGATTTTGTTCAAATAGTCGCTGGTTGGCTTGCCTGGGCGGATACCCGGGATAAAGCCTCCCTGACGTTTCATGTTATTTGCGATTTCCAGCGGGTTGAAAGTAATGGATGTGTAGAAGTATGCAAATGCAACAACCAATACAATGTACACCAGCAAGCCGATGCTGTAAACCGGCTGTTCCGGATTGCACCAGTAGGACTGGGACAAACCATGGAGAATCTTGCTGCCAATCCCATTGCCATTCCCCTTGCCCATAATCGTTGCAATCACAACTGGGAACTGCATAATGGACTGTGCGAAGATAATCGGGATAACACCTGCCGTATTCACCTTCAGCGGAATATGGGAAGACTGGCCGCCCACCTGTTTCCTGCCCTGGATCTTCTTGCTGTACTGGACAGGGATCTTACGCTGCCCATCCTGAAGGACAATGACAAAGACAACTGTCACTAAAATAACGGCAATAATGACCAACGCCGCAATGATCGCATTCCCCACATTGGAGGCATTGGCGATAAACTGTGTATAAAGCGTCATCAAGTCTTCTGGGATACGGGAAATGATGTTGATGGTCAGCACGATGGAGATACCATTCCCCACGCCCTTTTCCGTAATGCGCTCGCCAATCCACATCAGGACTGCGGAGCCTGCTGTCAGAGCTGTTACCATCATAATGACGTGCAGTACGTCAAACTTATCCAGATAACCGCCGCGACCAAAGCCAATGGCCATGGCAATTGACTGAATCAATGCAAGGGCGATGGTTACATAACGGGTAATCTCTGCAATTTTCTTCCTGCCGTCCTCTCCATCCTTCTGTAACTCTTCCAGCTTCGGGATTGCAATCGTAAGAAGCTGCATAATAATGGATGAAGTAATGTACGGCGTAATATTCAATGCAAACACAGACATCTCTTCAAAAGACCCGCCAGTAATTGCATCAAAGAAATTCAATGCATCTGTCCCCTGGCTGGCAAACCAGTTCGCGATCACTTCACTGTTTACGCCGGGAAGGGGCAGCTGGGAACCGATCCTGATTACTACCAGCATCACTAAGGTGTAAAAGATGCGGTTCCGGATATCTTTAATTTTAAATGCGTTACGGAGTGTTTCCAGCATTAAACCACCTCAGCTTTTCCACCAAGAGCTTCAATCTTTTCTTTTGCGCCTGCGCTAAAAGCATTTACTTGAACCGTAAGTTTCTTGGTAAGTTCTCCATTCCCCAAAATCTTTACGCCATCTCTTGGATTCTTAATGATCTTTCTTTCTTTCAGCAGCTCTATCGTTACAACGGTATCATTGTCAAATACTTCCAGTACTTCTACGTTCACCGCAACGATATCCTTGGAGTTCCGATTGGTGAAGCCACGCTTAGGGATTCGCCTGTATAATGGCATCTGGCCGCCTTCGAAGCCTGGCCTTGGTGCGCCGGAACGTGCTTTCTGTCCCTTGTGCCCCTTACCTGCTGTTTTACCATTTCCTGAACCATGCCCACGGCCTTTTCTGAAATTATTATGCTTTGAGCCTTTGGCCGGACGTAAATTTGATAAGTCCATTCTGACACCTCCTTACTTTCTCTTATATTTCTTCTACTTTCACCAAATGTCTCACTTGGCGCACCATACCGCGGACTGCCGGGTTATCTGGCATCTCGACTGTATGGTTGATTTTCCTCAGACCCAGAGCCTCGACTGTCTTGCGGTTCTTGGGAACGGCGCCGATGGTGGATTTTATAAGTGTAATTTTTAATTTTTCTGCCATTTTCCATATCCTCCTTAACCGAGTATCTCTTCTACAGATTTACCACGGAGTTTTGCAACTTCTTCCGGAGATTTCAGCTGGCTTAAAGCATCAATTGTAGCCAAGACAACGTTCTGCTTGTTGTTAGAGCCGAGGGACTTCGTACGGATATTCTTAATCCCTGCCAGCTCGCAGACGCTACGTGCAGGGCCGCCTGCGATTACGCCGGTACCTTCCGGAGCCCTTTTCAGCAATACGGATGCGCCAGTGTGCTTTCCAGTAATGTCATGGGTGATACTGTTGTTGTCGTCCAGCTTCACAGCAATCAGCTTCTTGGCTGCGTCTTCCTTGCCCTTGCGGATGGCTTCCGGAATTTCAGTTGCCTTGCCTAAGCCGGCGCCCACATGGCCATCGCCGTCGCCAACAACGACTAAAGCTGTAAAGCGCATGTTGCGGCCACCCTTTACAACCTTGGTTACACGCTTAATTGACACCACTTTTTCTGTTAATTCCAATTGACTAGCATCAATGATTGTACGTTTCATGTATTCGTCTCCTCCTACTTAGAAATCTAGCCCGGCTTCTCTTGCCGCATCAGCTAAAGCCTTGATTTTTCCCTGATAGATATAGCCGCCCCTGTCGAAGACAACAGTCGTAATGCCCTTTTCCAACGCACGCTTTGCAATTACCGTCCCCAGATGGGCTGCTGCTTCCACATTATTGGTCTTCTCCAGCTCAACCTTTACATCTTTCTGGAGGGTAGACGCAGAAACAAGCGTATTTCCAGCTATATCGTCAATAACCTGCGCATAGATATGGTTATTGCTCCTGAATACAGCCAAACGTGGTCTTTCGGGTGTACCGGAGAAACGATTACGGATTCTTCTGTGTTTTTTCATACGGACTTCTGCCCTTGATTTCTTGTTAATCATTTTCTGTTCCTCCTTTCATTACTTCTTGCCAGTCTTACCAACTTTACGCCTGATTACTTCATCAACATATTTGATACCCTTGCCCTTATATGGCTCCGGCCTTCTCTTATCCCTGATTTCTGCTGCGTATTGGCCAACCTTTTCTTTGTCAATGCCCGTAATGGTAATCTTGTTGCCCTCTACCTTGGACTCTAAGCCTTCCGGATCCGTCATGATGACAGGGTGGGAATAGCCCAGGTTCAGGGTCAGCTCCTTACCAGACTTGGACGCCCTGTAGCCAACGCCGTTTACTTCCAGCTCCTTGGTGTAGCCGTTGTTCACGCCTACTACCATATTGTTAAGCAGAGACCTAGTCAGGCCGTGTAAGGACTTCATCCTCTTTAAGTCGTTTGGCCTTGCAACCGTTACTGTCTCGCCTTCTAACTTGATTTCCATTTCCTCTGGAAGATCCCTCTCAAGGGTTCCTTTCGGACCTTTTACAGTCACATGATTATTTTCTGCAATATCCACAGTTACGCCTGCGGGTACCGCGATTGGCATTCTTCCTATACGTGACATGCCCGTACCTCCTATAAATATATTTTTTGACACCCTCGCCCCGCTTTCTTGTGGCCGGCGCAGTAAGGATCTGCGCATGCCAGCTGGATGGCTGCAAGGGTAGCTGCATACAGAATAAAACACTACAATCATAATTATAATTATGATTATGTTGTACAAATGGGGTGTTGGCTGTGTAACAGTTCCCTCAACTTAGCGTTCAGCTCTCGCCTTTGGCTCGGCTTCGCTAAGTGCTCAATGCCTACCTACCATACATAAGCCAGCACTTCGCCGCCAACTGCCAGTTTCCTGGCTTCCTTATCTGTGACAACGCCCTGGTTGGTGGAAAGGATTGCAATCCCCAGGCCGCCCAGCACCTTCGGAACCTCGTTCTTGCCTGCGTAAACGCGGAGGCCTGGCTTGGAGATTCTCTTAAGGCCGGTAATAATCTTTTCATTCTTATCCTTGCCGTATTTCAAGGTAATGCGAATTGTCTTAAAGCTCCCATCCTCCACAATGTCATATTTCACAATATATCCTTCATTTACAAGAATATCTGCAATTGCAACCTTCATCTTGGAAGCCGGAACATCTACCGTATCATGTTTAGCAGTGTTTGCATTACGGATTCTCGTAAGCATATCTGCGATTGGATCACTTATTGTCATGATATATTTTCCTCCTGTTATTTTCACTACACTCCGCTAAGCTGCTGTCGGTCACCAACTTGCCTTTTTCACTCCCGGAATCTGTCCTTTATATGCTAATTCACGGAAGCAGATCCTGCAAATTCCGTATTTCCTCAAATATGCATGTGGACGTCCACAAATCCTGCAGCGGTTATATTCCCTGGTAGAGAATTTCTGCTTACGCTGCTGCTTTACCTTCAAAGATGTTTTTGCCATTGAAATTCCCTCCTTACTGTTTTGCGAATGGCATATTGAACTGTGCCAGCAGTTCACGCGCTTCTTCATCTGTCCTCGCGGTGGTTACAAAAATAATGTCCATACCACGGATCTTGTCGATTTTATCATATTCGATTTCCGGGAAAATCAGCTGCTCCTTAATGCCAAGGGCATAATTCCCCCTTCCGTCAAAGGCGTTCGGATTCACGCCGCGGAAATCGCGCACACGCGGAAGCGCCAGGTTGATGAGGCGGTCAACGAACTCATACATCCTGTCGCCCCTCAAGGTCACCTTGCATCCAATCGGCATCCCTTCCCTAATTTTGAAGTTTGCGATAGATTTCTTGGCCTTGGTGATAACAGGCTTCTGGCCGGTAATCGTCTGCAGGTCGCTGGCGGCGGCGTCTAAGATTTTTACATTCTCCTTGGCCTCGCCAATGCCCATGTTGATGACTACCTTTTCAATCTTTGGCACCTGCATGATATTCTTGTACCCGAATTTCTTCATCAGGGCTTCTACGATTTCATTTTGGTAAATTTCTTTTAATCTAGTACTCAACTGAATGGACCTCCTCTCTCGAATTAATCAATGACGTCGCCAGTGGATTTGGCAAAACGCACTTTTTTGTCTCCGTCCATCTTAAAGCCGATACGGGTTGGCTTTCCTTTGTGGACATACATTACATTTGAAATATGAATGGGTCCTTCCTGATGAACAATACCGCCCTGCTGATTAGCCATGTTAGGCTTCATATGCTTGGTAATCATATTCACGCCTTCTACCAGAATGGTACTCTTCTTTCTATTGATAGCAATTACCTTGCCCTCTTTGTCTTTGTCCTTGCCGGCAATCACTCTGACTGTGTCGCCTTTTTTGATTTTCAACATCGCCATAGCTTACCTCCTATAATACTTCCGGAGCTAAGGAAACAATTTTCATAAACTGTTTTTCACGAAGCTCTCTGGCAACTGGCCCAAAAATACGGGTTCCTCTTGGGGTTTTGTCGTCCTTGATAATGACAGCCGCATTTTCATCAAACTTGATATAAGAACCGTCCTTGCGGCGGGCGCCTTTTTTGGTACGCACTACCACTGCCTTGACGATATCTCCCTTTTTCACAACGCCGCCTGGTGTTGCATCTTTAACCGTAGCGGTGATAATGTCTCCGATATTTGCATATCTCCTTGTGGAGCCGCCCATAACACGGATGCAGAGGATTTCCTTTGCGCCGGTATTATCGGCTACTCTCAGCCTACTTTCCTGTTGAATCATGATGGCAGCCTCCTTCTATTTTGCTCTCTCAACAATTTCCACAAGCCTCCATCTTTTGTCCTTGGACAAAGGCCTTGTTTCCATTACCTTGACGGTATCGCCGATTTTGCACTCGTTCTTTTCATCATGGGCTTTCAATTTGTATGTCTTCTTCACAATCTTCTTGTAAAGGGGATGTCTTACATTATCTCTTACTGCCACTACAATGGTCTTGTTCATCTTATCGCTGACAACAACACCTGTACGTGTCTTCCTAAGATTTCTTTCTTCCACGATCGTTCTCCTTTCCTAGCCTACACCGCTGCCCTGTTCTTCTCTGTGATGATGGTCTGGATCCTGGCAATGTTCTTACGGACCTCTTTGATCCTTGCGGTATTGTCCAACTGGTTCGTTGCGTTCTGGAACCTCAGGTTAAAAAGCTCTTTTTTTGCAGCCACTAACTTCTCCTGTAATACTGCTACCGACTCTTCTCTTAAATCCTTTACATAATTACTTGTTTTCATTTGATTCACCGCCTTCTAAGTCTGCACGTGAAACCACTTTGCATTTGCAGGGTAATTTATGTGTAGCAAGGCGCAACGCCTCACGCGCTGTTTCTTCTGGAACACCGGAAATCTCAAACATAACACGCCCCGGCTTAACAACAGCTACCCAATACTCCAGGGTTCCTTTTCCAGAACCCATACGGGTCTCAGCTGGCTTTGCCGTCACTGGCTTGTCAGGGAAAATCTTAATCCATACTTTACCGCCACGCTTTACGTAACGCGTCATTGCAATACGGGCAGCCTCAATCTGGTTGGACTTAATCCAGCAAGGCTCCATTGCTACGATACCATACTCACCATTCGTGATTTTATTTCCTCTCAACGCCTTGCCTGCCATGGAACCACGGAACTGCTTACGGCGTTTTACTCTTTTTGGCATTAACATTATTTATCGCTCCCTTCCTTTGAATCCTTTTTTGGAAGTATCTCGCCCTTGTAGATCCACACTTTTACGCCAACCTTGCCGTATGTGGTGTCCGCCTCGGCGAATCCATAATCGATATCTGCTCTTAATGTCTGAAGTGGGATAGTCCCCTCGCTGTAAAACTCGGTACGCGCCATGTCTGCGCCGCCCAAACGGCCGGAAACAGAACTCTTAATTCCCAGTGCGCCTGCCTTCATGCTCCTGCCCATGCAGGATTTCATTGCCCTACGGAAGGATACGCGGTTCTCTAACTGCAATGCGATGTTCTCAGCCACCAGCTGGGCATCCTTGTCTGGCCTCTTCACTTCTTTGATGTCTACAATCAATCTCTTGTCTGTATATTTCTGAAGCTCTGCCTTTACCTTTTCAATCTCAGAGCCGCCTTTTCCAATTACCACGCCTGGCTTTGCGGTATAAAGGATTACCTTCACCCGGTCAGAAGCCCGCTCAATCTCAATCTTGGAAACGCCTGATGCATATAATTTCTTTTTCAGGAACTTCCTGATGTTGTAATCCTCAACCAGGAAATCTGCAAAATCACCTTCTGCATACCATTTGGAATCCCAATCCTTGATAATGCCGACTCTTAAACCATGCGGATTTACTTTCTGTCCCATGTCCTACCTCCTATCTCTCATCCAGCACAATTGTGATATGGCTCATCCGCTTCTCAATCCTGTAAGCCCTGCCCTGTGCCCTAGGTCTGATTCTCTTCATCGTTGGCCCTTTGTTTGCATAGCACTCTGCAATATAAAGGTTTGCTGCATCCATCCCATTGTTGTTCTCTGCGTTGGCAATTGCAGATTTCAGCAACTTCTCTATCAAGCTGGACGCATATCTTGGACTATATGCCAAGATTCCCAATGCGGTACGCACGTCTTTCCCACGGATGGCATCCAGCACGAAGCATGCCTTCTGGACAGATACCCTAGCATAAGACAGCTTTGCAGATGGCCTGGTGTCTTTCTGTGCGTTTCTCTCTCTCTTGATTTGACTTCTATGTCCTTTCGCCATGATAGACCTCCTTAACGAACTTTTGATTTCTTTTCATCTTTTCCATGTCCACGGTAAGTCCTTGTTGCCACGAACTCGCCAAGCTTGTGCCCTACCATGTCCTCTGTCACGTAAACCGGCACATGTTTCCTCCCGTCATGGACAGCAAATGTATGCCCTACAAATTGTGGGAAGATGGTAGAACGCCGGGACCATGTCTTAATCACGCTTTTGTTGCCAGATGCATTCATTGCATCTACTTTTTTCAATAAACTCTCATCAGCAAATGGTCCTTTTTTCAGTGAACGGCCCATAATTCAACCTCCTTAAATGTGATTCCGCAAGCCAGGCATGACACCGCCAGGCTCTGCGGATGCTTGCTAAATTATTTTATTAACCTACCGTCTCTTCTCCTTACGATAAGCTTGTTCGATGCTTTGTTCTTCTTCCTGGTCTTTAAGCCAAGAGCCGGCTTGCCCCATGGTGTGCTTGGGCCTGGACGTCCGATTCCGGTCTTGCCTTCACCACCGCCGTGCGGATGGTCGTTGGGGTTCATAACAGAACCGCGTACTGTCGGGCGGATGCCCATATGGCGCTTCCGTCCTGCCTTGCCAATCTTAATCAGGTTATGGTCTGCATTCCCTACCACGCCTATGGTCGCACGGCAGACAATCGGAACCATCCTCATCTCGCCAGAGGGCAGGCGCAAGGTAGCGTATTTGCCTTCTTTTGCCATCAGCTGTGCGCTGTTCCCTGCGGAACGAACCATCTGTCCGCCCTTGCCCGGATGCAGCTCTACGTTGTGTACCTGCGTACCAACCGGGATATTTTCCAACGGCAGGCAGTTGCCGACCTTTACCTCGGCTTCCGGCCCGTTCATCACCTTCATGCCGTCCGTCAGGCCCTGGGGAGCGATGATATAGGACTTCTCACCGTCCGCATAGCAGATCAAAGCGATATTTGCCGTCCTGTTGGGATCGTACTCAATGCCGATTACAGTTGCCGGGATCCCGTCCTTCCTATTCCTCTTGAAATCAATAATTCTATATTTCCTCCTGGAGCCGCCGCCGCGGTGCCTGCAGGTGATTTTACCCTGATTGTTACGGCCGGATTTTTTCTGCAAGGAAACCAGCAGTGATTTCTCTGGCTTTTTCTTGGTAATCTCTGCAAAATCAGAACCGGTCATATTTCTTCTGGAGGGTGTATATGGGTTATAGGTCTTAATTCCCATGATAAGTCTCCTTTCTATAATCCTGCAAAGATCTCAATATCCTTGCTGTCTTCTGTCAACTGCACGATTGCTTTCTTGGTCTTGGCTGTCCTGCCGACTACCATTCCCCTTCTCTTTTTCTTGCCCGGGATGTTCATGGTGTTCACTCTCTTCACCTTAGTGCCTTCAAACATCTTCTCTACGGCTTCCTTGATCATGGTCTTGTTGGCTTCCGGATGAACCAGGAATGTGTATTCCTTATTCGCCATGATGTTCATACTCTTCTCGGTAATCACCGGCTTGAGGATCACGTCATAATACTGTACATTTGCCATTATGCATACACCTCCTCGATGGTTGCTACGGCGCTCTTAGTTACGACTACCGTGTCATATTTTAAGATATCATATACGTTCATAGTACTGTTCACTTCTATCTTGTCGGTCTCCTCATTCTTGGCAGTGCAGCACAGAGCCACCTTCACGCCTGGGATGTTCCTTGCGGACAGCACAATATTTTTATCATTTTCATTGATGATGACAAGGGCTTTCTTCACTTTCATGTTCTTCAGCACCTCTGCGAAACGCTTGGTCTTAATTGCGTCCATCTTCAGCTCATCCACTACAATCAGCTTGCTGTCGTCTACCCTGGATGTGAGGGCGGACTTGAGGGCTGCCCTTTTCTCCTTGCGGTTCATTTTAAAAGAATAATCCCTCGGCTTGGGGGCGAATACAACGCCGCCGCCTGTCCATTGCGGAGCGCGGATAGACCCCTGCCTTGCATGGCCAGTCCCTTTCTGCCTCCATGGCTTCCTGCCACCGCCGCGGACTTCCGAACGGTTCTTTGCGCTCTGGGTTCCCTGGCGCCTGTTCGCAAGATACTGCACGACTGCCATATGCACCAGATGCTCATTCACCTTTACGCCGAACACTGCGTCGTTCAGCTCAAGGCTTCCAACTTCATTGCCTTCCATATTATAAACAGCTACGTTAGCCATCGTTATTTCCTCCTTTCAACTTCCCGCCTGCCCTGTGGCATAGAGGGATGCCCATAGGGCATTCGGGTGCTATTTTTTCGCCTTTACTGCCTCTTTGATCGTTACCAAAGATTTCTTAGGCCCTGGAACAGAACCCTTAATTAACAGCAGGTTGTTCTCTGTATCCACCCTGACGACCTCCAGGTTCTGGACGGTTACCCTCACAGCTCCCATATGCCCTGGCATCCCCTTGCCCTTAAATACGCGGCTTGGGCTGGAACATGCGCCGTTAGAACCCTGATGACGGTGGAATTTGGAACCATGGGACATCGGCCCCCTGTGCTGGCCATGCCTCTTAATAGCACCCTGGAATCCTTTTCCTTTGGAAATTGCAGTTGCATCGATTTTGTCGCCTTCTGCAAAAATATCCGCTTTGATCTCGTCTGCCAATTTGTAATCGGCGGCGTTCTCAAACTTGAACTCTCTTACAAATCTCTTGCTGGTCACGCCAGCCTTTGCAAAATGGCCTTTCTCAGCCTTTGTCACGCCGTGCCTGTGCCAGATTTTCTTCTTGCCATTGGCATCCCGTTTGACAATTCTCTCTTTCTTGTCCACAAAGCCAACCTGGACAGCGCTGTAGCCATCGTTCTCCACAGTTTTAATCTGTGTTACGACACATGGCCCAGCCTGCAATACAGTAACGGGGATCAAAGCGCCGTCTGTATCGAAGATTTGTGTCATTCCGACTTTCGTAGCTAAAATCGCTTTCTTCATTCTATTACCTCCTGTTTTTTCTACAGCGGAACGTTTCATACCCAATCTAGCGCTTTGCGCCTGGGGCAGCGGAACCGCTCATCCTAGAATGGCCGACAGAATAGCCCGCCCTTCAGGATTGTTACCTCACTTTGTATTACTTGCTCTTCATCTTGATATCAATATATACGCCTGCCGGCATCTCCAGGCGGGACAATGCGTCGATTGTCTTCTGGGTCGGTGTGATGATATCAATCAGCCTCTTATGGGTTCTTTGCTCGAACTGTTCCCTGGAATCCTTATATTTGTGGACTGCACGCAAAATCGTGACTACTTCCTTCTTGGTGGGGAGTGGGACTGGCCCGCTCACCTGTGATCCATTTTTCTTAACAGTTTCGATGATTTTCTTCGCAGATGCATCCACCAGCTGATGGTCATATGCTTTGAGGGTAATCCTCATTACTTGGTTTGCCATAAAAAAAGCCGCCTCCTTTTCGCACTTTCATTCAGTACGACAAGCGGTGACTGTACACTTCTCCGTGTGTGTCGTAAGATGCGCACACAGATAAGCTGCTCCTTGCAGACTTGATGTGATACAGTGACTTGTCGCCAGTTTTCAAACTTGACATTCGCTCCACGGAAAAACCTGCCTCTGTGGGCAGCAACCTCTCGTTTCATCGCTATCATGCCACAGCGAACCTATTATAAAACAAAATGAAAGGAAATGCAAGTACTTTTTTGGAGAAACTTTATGGCTTCTACATATTAAATCGCCCCTCACTCCTGAATCATGTCCTCACGGAACGCGCAGTTTGGCCCGTTCCTGAGCCGTGATACAGTAACTATTTTTATCTTCTAATGTTATTTTAATCTTTTTCTTATATACTGTAATCCAACGATACATTTTGAACCATGACGATGTCATTTATTTGAAGGAGGAGACAACCATGAAGAAAAAACATATTTTACTGGGTATGGTGTTTGCATTGTGCCTGATCTGCGCGGGGGCGCTCTGCGTGCCGCAGACGGCATCTGCAAAGGGGATTACGAAGGCAAGCCAGGCAAAAAAACTGGCGAAGAAGCAGGTGAAGGGCGCAACTTCCATAAAAGTAAAAAAAGAACGTGATAACGATAACGGGGTGCTTGTGTATCAGGTCGAGCTTGTAAAAGGAAAGAAGGAATATGAACTAGCTTACCGCGCCTCAGACGGAAAACTGATTTCCCAGAGCTGGGAACTGCGGAAGGCTTATGTGAAAAAAGGAAGCGGAAAGCTGATTGGCCTTAAAAAGTGCAAGAGCCTGGCGAAGAAACAGGTTTCGAACGGGAAGATTGTCAAAGCTGTAAAGAAACGCAGCAAGGGGATTGACCTCTATGACATAAAGATGCAGAAAAGCAACAAAAAATATGAATTGAAATACCATGCTCGTACGGGCAAACTTCTGGAATATGAATGGGAATTGATCTCTAAGAACACCTCAAGCAATACGAAAAAGAAATATATTTCAGAAGAACAGGCCAAGCAGGCAGCCCTGGAAACAGCTGGCGGCGGTTCTGTCGTGAAGATAAAATTCACTACGGATGACGGGATTAAAGTATACGAAATAGATATCATTAATGGAAATTATGAGTATGAGATTACCGTCCATGCAGAAACCGGAAAGATCCTGGACGTGGATAAGGAGCGGATTCACTCTGCCAATCCGGGAGAAAGTACGGAGCCAGGGCAGGACGCCATAATCAGCCAGGAAGAGGCCTCAGCCATCGCTTTGGAAGCTGCCGGCGGCGGCTCTGTCGTGAAGATTAAGCTGGATACGGACGATGGCGTTAAAGTTTATGAGGTTGATGTTATAAATGGCAACTTTGAATATGAAATTGAAATATTGGCCTCTACTGGGGATGTCCTGAAAACGGAAAAAAAAACTATTAAGCCTTCTACATCTGATAATCCAGGGCAAACACAGCCTAACCCAGGACAGACACAGCCAGACGGCAAGCAGCTGATTGGCCTGGATGCAGCAAAGCAAATTTCCATTGCAGACGTGGGGCTGGACGCAGCAGAAGTTTCTTTTCAAAAGACTAAGCTGGATTATGAAGATGGGATGGCCATATATGAAATCGAATTTTATACAGACACCTATGAGTATGAATACGAAATCAATGCCTACACAGGTGAAATCTACAACAAAGAACAGAAAAAAATTGCCGGCGCCAGCGAGAACCAGCCCGGGAACACAGAAAGCAAAATCAGCATAGAAGATGCAAAATCCATAGCTGCCAGCCATGCCGGGCTCTCTGCTAGCGATGTCCGCTTCAAGAAAGCAAAGCTGGATTGGGAAGACGGCAGGGCAGTCTATGAAATTGAATTCTATCAAAACGGCATGGAATATGAATATGAGATAGACGCAATCACCGGCAAAATCCTTGACTATGAATGGGATTTGGACGATTAATGAATTCCTGTCATGCAAGAGAATCCTGCCATTGATTTTTTCGTAAAAAAATGGTACAATGAGTAGCGAAATTACGAAAAAGGAAAAGGAGAGCCTCTCATGCAAACATGGCAAATTGTAATTATTGTTCTTACTGTGATTCTCGCTGCTTTGGCAATCGGGCTTTACATACTCGGCAAAAGGGCGCAGAAGAAGAAGGCAGAGCAGGATGCGCAGATCGCTGCGGCAGCACAGACTGTCTCAATGCTGATTATTGATAAGAAACGCATGATGCTGAAGGATGCCGGACTCCCGCCCCAGGTTCTGGCGCAGGCGCCAAAGCTGATGCGCCGTTCCAAAATGCCAATTGTAAAGGCAAAGGTCGGCCCAAAAATCATGACATTTATCTGCGATGGGGAAATTTTTGACATGATTCCCACCAAAAAGGAAGTGAAGGCCGTAGTAAGCGGGCTATATATCACCTCTATCAAAGGAATCCGCGGCTCCGTCCAGCAGGCAGCCCCTCAGAAGCTGAAGTTTTGGGATAAGGTTAAGAGAAAGGCACAGATGTAAATAACTATTTTCGTAACTCTTTGTATTTTGGAACTGTGCTGGCCTAGAAAAGCGATACCAGGATGTCAAGGCCTGCGCCCCGCATAAGAGCAATGCAAAGGCGCCAAGGCCTGCGCCCCGCATAAGAATGTGAGGAATCACTCTTATGCGGGGCGTTTGTTTGCAGCAAGACCAAAACACAATGCCGCTTAACCAAAAATAATTTCAGTCATATTCCAGCATTTCATCCATATGGGCATAGAGTTCCTGCAGGTACTGCCGCATTTCCTCTTTCAGCTCCTCGCGCCGTAGGGCAAACTCAATGTTGGCCTGGATAAAGCCCATCTTGCTGCCTACATCGTAACGATGGCCGCGGAAATTATAGGCGTACATGGCCTGCTCTTTGGCCAGGCGCTTCAATGCGTCAGTGAGCTGGATCTCGCCGCCTTTCCCCGCGTCCTGAGTCTCCAGGAAATGGAAAATTTCCGGCGTTATAATATAGCGGCCAAGCACAGCCACATTGGAAGGCGCTTCCTCTGGGGAAGGCTTCTCCACCATGTCGCGTACCTTGTAGATGCGGTCGTCCACCTGCTTGCCGGAAATGATGCCGTATTTGTCCACCACTTCCTGGGCTACGGTCTGCACGCCCAAAATCGACGTCTGGTACTCGCGGAAAACGTCCAGCATCTGTTTCAGGCATGGGGTCTGGGAGACTACCACGTCGTCCCCCAAAAGGACGGCAAAAGGCTCCTTGCCAATGAAGTGCTGGGCGGCCAGTATCGCATGGCCTAGGCCGCGCGGCTCTTTCTGGCGGATATAGTGGATATTCGCCATATCGGAAATGCTCCTTACCATGTCCAGCATTTCCTGTTTCTTCCCTTTCTCCAGTTCTATCTCCAACTCGATAGAACGGTCAAAGTGGTCTTCTATCGAACGTTTGTTGCGGCCTGTGACAACAATAATGTCCTGGATCCCTGCTTCTACAGCTTCTTCAATAATATACTGGATGGTGGGCTTGTCCACAATCGGAAGCATTTCCTTGGGCTGCGCCTTGGTGGCGGGGAGAAACCTTGTCCCCAATCCGGCGGCCGGGATAATGGCCTTTCTTACTTTCATCATAGCTGCCTCCATTCTGTGTGCTTTTCTACACAACATGGGATTTTTATTATTTAGTTCAGCGTAAAGCCCCCGGCTTCTTTGGATTTGATATTGACGCTGATGGAGCAGTCTGCCAGGTGCTCATAATTTACTTCCAGATTATATTTTACCTTTACGTCAATATTATCCTCTGATTCCGCTATATCCACACTGGTAGCGTCTATGCCAATGAGGATGCTGCCAAAGGGGGTGTTATAATAGGAAATATTTTTTTTGTTTTTCTCAAATACCATATGTACATTGGAAATACCTTTTTTGGTAATGTCCAGGGAACCGTCCGTAAGCTTGATGATATTCCTCGTGTTGCCGGTAAAGCCTTCCGTAACTTCATCATACATTACATAGTGCTTGCCATTTTTCTTGTAGTAATCCCCGGCGGTAATCACTTCGATTGGCTCTGCATCCTCATCGTCCTTAGACACAAACTGCAGGCCGCTGATGGATAATAATACATTCTTCGTCATATGCTACTCCTCGATCTGTATAAGCTGTGCCTCCTTAATCTCGCAGGGCAAGATAGAATTGGCAAAATTTTTAAATTTCTCCGCTGCATCACTGACATAAAACTGGTACATCGGCGCATCCTGAGGGTTGGCGCTGCCATTCGATTGCCCACGTTCCATCCGAGGCCCGGCGCTGTCATTCGACAGGCCGCACTCTTCCAAAAGGCGTCCAAGCCCAAGGGCTGTCTCATAGGCCGGGTTCACCAGTTCCACGCCTAAGCCCATAATATCCCGCACCACGGAACGCAGCAGGGGGTAGTGGGTACAGCCCAGAATCAGGGTGTCAATGCCTGTTTCCTGGAAGGATGCCAGATAGCGCCTGGCCACTTCGATGGTAATTGGATCTTTGAGCCAGCCTTCCTCCACCAGCGGCACGAACAGGGGACAGGCTTTGCCCACCACCACGGCATCGGGGTTGTGGCGCCGGATCATCTCTGTGTAAATCTGGCTGGCAATCGTCCCTTCCGTGCCAATCACACCGATTTTCCCATTACGGGTGGCGGCGGCAGCCACCTTGGCGCCTGGCTTTACCACGCCAATAATGGGGATCTTCATTTCTGGGCGGAGCCCTTCTAACGCATAAGCGCTTGCTGTGTTGCAGGCCACCACAATAGCTTTCACACCCTTTGATTCCAGGAAATGGATAATCTGCCTGGAATAACGGAGGATCGTCTCCCTGGACTTGCTGCCATAAGGTACGCGGGCAGTGTCGCCGAAGTAGACTATTCGCTCCCGGGGAAGCTGGCGCATAATCTCGCGGGCAACCGTCAGGCCGCCGACGCCGGAATCAAAGACGCCAATGGGGGCGTATTTGTTATCTCTAAGCGATTGATTCATAATTTTCTCCACGAATAAGTCATACATAATGTATATTACTCGCTTTCGGGGGAAAATGCAAGTGGATATTGGAACCTTTTTTGGCAGAAATGCCTGACTGTTATTTACGCCTCATTCGACAATTCCACTAGCCTCTCCAATACCCCATATGCCCTTCCGGAATCAATGGATTCTGCCGCAAGCTGGATCCCTTCCTGGATGCTGGCGGCCTTTTTGCCCACATATAGCGCCGCGCCGGCATTCAGGAGGACAATCTCACGCTTTGCGCCCTGCTCTTCCCCCTTGAGGATCGCTTTGGTAATCTCGGCATTCTGCGCCCCGTCGCCCCCCAGCAGTTCTTCTAAGGCAGCGCTTTTTAAGCCAAACTGCTCAGGACAGACCTGGTAGGTCGATACCTGGCCGTCCTTGATTTCGGAAACTGTTGTCCTGCCTGTGACCGTAAATTCATCCATATGGTCTTCCCCGCTTACCACAAAACCATTTTCCACGCCCAGCCTGCTCATGGCTTTCGCCATCAGATCTGTCAGGGACGGCTCGTAAACGCCGACTACCATACATTTTGCATCGGAAGGGTTGGCCAAAGGACCCAGGATGTTGAAGACGGAGCGGATGCCCATCTCCTTCCTGGCCTGGCCTACATATTTCATAGATTTATTGAAATTAGGGGCGAACATAAAGCCAATGCCAGCTTCCTCTACACACTCTTCTACCTTCGCCGGGTCTGCAAGGATGTTGACGCCCAGCGATTCCAATACATCCCCAGCGCCGCTTTTGCTGGAAATGGAACGGTTGCCATGCTTGGCAACCGGAAGCCCCGCTCCGGCTGCGGCCAATGCAGCCGTTGTCGAAACGTTAAAAGTAAATGTCCGATCTCCGCCCGTGCCTACCAAGTCAACGTAAGCGCCGACTTTAGGGGCAATATGTTCTGCCTTCTGTTTCAGCACATAGGCAAAGCCTGTCAGTTCATCCAGAGTCTCCCCTTTCATGCGCAGGGCCGTCAGAAAAGAACCAATCTGCGCCTGGCTGGCCTGCCCGCTGAGCATAAGTTTCATAGCCTTTTGCGCCTCTTCCTGTGTCAGATCCTGCCTGTCTACTACTTTTTGTATTAATTCTTTCATCTTAATCACCAATCCCTTTCTAATTGCAGATAAATTATTGCGGAACATCTTATTTTTCATTCAGGCGGAAGTGTTCAGTTCCTCCTTAAACGTCCGGCAGTATGCCTGTGCTGCTTCCGGCGCATAGCGGCTCTTTTCCATGAACTGGATAAAGTGGGAGCCTACAATCGCGCCGTCTATCACATCCTTCATCGGCTCCACGTCACTGGCCTTGTGGATGCCAAACCCCATCATAACAGGGATTTGGGACTGTGCTTTCACGGCTGCAAGATAGCGGATTACCTCCCGATGGAAATTACCGCTCTGGCCGGTTACCCCCATGCCGGATACGCAGTACACAAATCCCCTCGCCCCCTCTAAAATCTGCGGAACCCGGCCTGCTGACACGGGGGAAACCAGCTGGATCAACAAGGGCGCGCCGTCTTGTTCCAGCGCCTTTTGCAGCTCCCCCTGTTCTTCCAGGGGCAGGTCGGGGATAATCAGGCCATCGACACCGCTTTGGATACAGTCTGCTACAAACGCATCTATGCCGTAGTGGAAGACGGTGTTATAATACATCATGAAAAGGATCGGCGCCTCAATACCCTCGCTGCGCACCTCTCTCATCAATGCAAATACTTTCTTTAGGCTGGTGCCTTGCTGGATGGACTTGTAAGACGCAGCCTGGATAACCGGGCCGTCCGCCACGGGGTCGGAAAAGGGAATCCCCAATTCCAGGACGTCTACCCCTGCCTCCTCCTGTGCGCGGATGAGTGATTTGCAGCCTTCCATATCTGGCAGGCCTGCTGTCATATATGTGATAAATGCTTTTTCCTTTTTCTCTTTTAACTGCTGCATTTTTCTTTCAATTCTATTTGGCATATGCCTTCCCTCCTCTATATCAAGTTCTGCTATGGATGAATATTTCACAGTGATGCTCCTATCTGATGAAAGCGGCAAATTTTTTCGTGTTTCGTTGTTCAGTTCAGATATCCTTTCCCTTCCAAGTAAGCCGCTACCGTATGCACATCTTTATCGCCGCGCCCAGACAGGCAGATGACCATGATATCATCCTTGCTCATTTTCTGCGCCTGTTTCTTGGCATAGGCAAGCGCATGGGAACTTTCAATAGCTGGGATAATGCCTTCCAGACTGCACAGTTCCTGCAATGCCTCCATGGCCTCCACATCTGTGATCGACACGTATTCTACGCGGCCGCTGTCACGCAGATAAGCGTGTTCCGGCCCCACGCCAGGATAATCCAGTCCTGCGGAAATCGAATGGGCAAGCTGCACGTTGCCGTCTTCATCCTGCAGCAGATAAGATTTCATGCCATGCAGAATGCCAACCTGGCTGACAGACATGGCGCTGGCATGCTTTCCGCTTTCAATTCCCAGCCCGGCAGCCTCCACGCCAATCAGTTTCACCGACGGCTCCTCAATAAATTCCGCAAACATCCCAATAGAGTTGGAACCGCCGCCCACACAGGCCATAACCACATCCGGAAGCCGCCCTTCCGCCTCCATCAATTGGCGTTTTGCCTCCTTGCTGATTACCCTCTGGAACTCCTTTACCATCTTGGGGTACGGGTAAGGCCCTAAGGCAGAGCCAATCACATAGAACGTATCCTCCGCCGTCTTAGACCAGGTGCGGATGGCCTCATTGGTGGCGTCCTTAAGTGTATTGCTGCCAGACGTAACCTTCTCCACCTTTGCCCCCAGCAGTTCCATGCGCAGCACATTTAGTTTCTGGCGCTCCATATCCTCCGCGCCCATATACACCGTGCATTCCATGCCAAAGAGCGCCGCGCCTGTGGCCGTGGCAACACCGTGCTGCCCTGCGCCGGTCTCCGCAATCACCTTCTTCTTCCCCATCCGTTTTGCCAGCAGGATCTGGCCGATTACATTGTTGATTTTATGTGCCCCCGTGTGGTTCAGGTCTTCCCGCTTCAAATAGATTTTGGCGCCATATGCCTCGCTCAAGTGCTGGGCATAAAAAAGCGGCGTTTCCCGGCCTACATATTGCTTCATGTAATAATCAACTTCTTTTAAAAACATTTCATCCTGCATTGCCTCCTCAAAGGCCTCTTCCAGCTCTTCTAAGGCTGGCATCAGGGATTCGGACACATACTGCCCGCCATAATTCCCATAATATCTCCTGTCGTTCTGTTCCATAATTCCCTCCATCATTTCTTCTATCATAATTTCTACAATAGGAACTGTAACTGTTCCATATTTCCACAGTGTTCCCTCACCTTGCGGACAAAATCTAAAATCATTTGCCTATCCTTTCCCCCATCTGCCTCCACTCCCGTGCTTACATCCACAATATCCGGTTGGAACCGCCGGATTCCTTCTTCTACATTTCTGCTGTGCAGGCCGCCGGCCAATACAAAGGATTTTCCCTGGAAATACAGTTCCCGTTTTTCCAGGATTGCCGGGCTGGCCTTCCAATTAAAAGTTTTCCCACTCCCTGCCATTTGCGCATCCACGACATAAGCGGCGATTTTTTCATGGCGCCCTATACCCTCCAGCTGTTCCAGGCGCTCTGGCGAATCTATATTACAGGCACGCCAAATAGGAATCTCAGACGCCTCTAAAACCTCTGGCTCCAGCCTGCCATGCACCTGCAGGATATCAAACCCGGCCTCAGCAATCTGCCGATACAGGCAAATGTCCGGGCTTACGGTAACCGCCACTTTTTGGATTCGGGAAGATAACGCTTCCTGAATCTGCCGTGCCTTGGGGAAGGACAGATTGCGTCTGCTCTTCCCATAAAATACAAACCCAGCATACTCTACCCCGGCCTCATTCAGACATTCCGCCTCCTGCGGCCTGGTAATTCCGCAAATTTTTATTTTGGGCATTTTCATGCTATGTCCTTTCTAAAAACTTCTACCTATACGCTTGAAGTATCTACAACACCGCCCCTCACAGAGCCTTCCACCTCCTAGCCAGTTCCCGTGGATTTTCCGCTTCCATAAACGCCCGGCCTATCAGAAAGGCGTCCACCCTGGATTCCTTGAGGAACCGCACATCCGCATCGGAGACAATCCCGCTCTCTGCCACAAAGACTTTACCCTTTGGAACCATCTTCGACAGCCGCCTGGCGGTATCCAGCTCTATGGAAAAATCCCACAGGTTGCGGTTATTCACGCCAATGATATCCGCATCCAGACGCAATGCGCGCTCCATCTCCTGCTCATTATGAGTCTCCACCAGTGCATCCATCCCCAGTTCCCTGGCCAGGGCATAGAAATCTATCATCTGTGCGTCATCCAGGATGGCCGCAATCAGCAGGATGGCATCCGCCCCAATCACTTTCGCCTCGTAAAACTGATATTCCTCAATCATAAAATCCTTGCGCAGGATTGGCAGCCTGGTTATCCTCCTGATTTCTTTTAGATATTCCGCATTTCCCAGAAAATGGTCTTCCTCCGTCAGACAGGAAACGGCGTCTACCGAATCGTTGTACACCGCTATCCTGTCGGTCAGCTCTAGCTTGCTGTCAATCTTCCCCAGGCTGGGGGAAGCTTTCTTAAATTCGCCAATGATAGAAATCCCCGGCTTGGATAGAGCCTCACGGAAGCTGGCGCCGCCCCCCTTCGATTCCTCTGCCATCCTGCGCATCTCGCTTTCGCTAATCCTGGCCTTATGTTCCGCCAGCCTTCGCTTTTTATCTTCTACAATCTTATCTAATATCACCTTAACCGCTCCCTTCCCTAATGGTTCGATTTATACAATCCCATTGACAAAATTATCTATCATCCGTTTCCCATACTCCGTATAAATAGACTCGGGGTGGAACTGCAGGCCCACCACCGGATACTCTCTGTGGCGCATTGCCATAATCTCCCCGTCCTCCGTCCTGGCCAGCACCTGCAGGCAATCTGGCAGCCCATCTTCCTGTACGGCCAGCGAATGGTACCTGGCCGCCTGGATAGGAGATCCAATCCCCGCAAAGATGCTTTCCCCAGTATGCCAGATCAGGGACTGCTTGCCATGGCATAATTCCTTTGCATAACTGACTGTCCCGCCTAGGGCTTCCCCAATACACTGATGGCCCAGGCAAATCCCCAGGATTGGCCGCTGTTCCAGGAATTCCCTTACCACATCCATGCAGATCCCTGCCTCCTTGGGGCTTTTGGGCCCTGGGGAAAGCACAATCCGCTCAGGATGCAGGCTTCTGATTTCCTCCAGCGTTATCTTGTCATTCCGCACCACCTGGATCTCTTCCGTAAAAATCCCCATATATTGATATAGGTTATAAGTAAAGGAGTCATAATTGTCAATCAGCAGTATCATATCTTTACCTCCTCATCCACTAAAGTCCTGGCCAATGCCATCACCTTATTGCAGCATTCCTGGTATTCCATTTCGGGCTGGGAATCCGCTACAATCCCGGCTCCTGCCTGCAGGAAGACCTGATTTCCTTTCTTGACCATCGTGCGGATCGTAATACAGAAATCCATATCCCCGCTGAAATCAATGTATCCAGACGCCCCTCCATACAGCCCCCGGCGGCTCTCCTCCAATTCTTCAATAATCTCCATCGCCCGGATTTTCGGCGCGCCGCTTAGCGTCCCTGCCGGAAGGAAGGATGCTACCAGGTCAACGGGATGGCAATGCCCCCTCCTGCGCCCTTCTACCATAGATGCGATGTGCATCACATGGGAATAATTCTGTACCCCCATAAACTGCGTAACCTTCACGGTGCCACATTCAGAAACCCTGCCCATGTCGTTCCTGGCCAAATCCACCAGCATCACATGCTCTGCGCGTTCTTTCTCGTCTGCCAGCAGTTCCTCTTTCAGCCTCTGGTCTTCCTCTGCATCCCTTCCCCGTCTGCGCGTCCCTGCAATGGGACAGGTAAAGACCTGCCTGCCCTGCTGCTTTACAATCATCTCTGGGGAACTGCCTATTACCTCAAAGGCGCCAAAATTAAAATAATACAGATAGGGGGAAGGGTTCCGCTCACGCAGTTCCTTGTAAAGGGCAAACCCCTGCTGCCGTGTCTCTATCGTCCATCTCTGGGACAGCACCGCCTGGAAAATATGCCCTTCCCGGATATAATATTTGATTTTCTCTACCTTCGCGCTGTATTCCTCCAGGGTATCAGATTTATGGATAATCCTCCCGTCCCGCACAAATACAGGCGCCTCATCGGCAGGCACAGCCGGCATTTCTTCCTGGGCATGTTTTTTTCCTTCTGCCGCGGCCTGGCTATGCAGTGTTTTCCGGCTGGGATCCGCCTGGGCAATCAATGCCTCCGCTTCCTGCAGGGCCTCTTGCTTTCCTTCCTCACTGTCTTCCCCCAGGACAACGGCTGTCAATGTCTCCGCCACATGATCCACCACAATAAACTTTGTCATCAGCATCATCTGGATGCTCTCAATGCCAATCTCGTCTGGGTTGCCATCTGGCAATTTCTCGCAATAACGGACGAAATCATAGCCCAGGCTGCCCACCAGCCCCCCGCTGAAGCTGAGGCCGTCCGCTTCTTTTTTAATTTCAAATTGGCTATAATATTCCTTTAACAGCTCATACGGATTTCCTTCCCGTACTTCCTCCCCCTGGCTGCTTTGGATCACCAGTGCATCCTTGCGGGAAGTGATAAGTTCCTCCGGCTCCGCGCCAAATAATGTATAGCGGTCATAGTTCTTGTCATAACTCTCCAAAAGGAATCCTTTCTTATTCCCTACCAGATTCTCGTACATATTAATAGAAGATTCTTTTACAATGCTGGCTGTCCGCCGATAGACTTTTAAAATACGCTTCATTCTCTCATGCTCCTTCCCAGAAAGACAAAAAATCCCTGGTAAAAGCTTCTTCGCTCTTACCAGGGACGGTTTGGCCGTGGTGCCACCCTGTTTTATTATAAAATTAGCGCTTCCATATGCGCGCCTTTGCACAAAAAAAAGGATATTCCAAATCAGAAATATCCGCCACCAATTCTATAACCTCTTCATCCGATACACATGATATCTTACCCCTGTAACGTGAGGACACGGCATCCGCTACTGTTAGGAACCCTTATCGTTCCTCTGTTCACTTTGCATCTCACAAATCCATTCCCATAAAAGCTTCCTGTTATCTTCCACCAGCCGATAACTCTCTGTAAGGACGGTTCTTATGGTACTATTTTTGCTCATTGATTTTATGGTTTTTATTTAACTGGGAACAGTTTACCACACTGCCATGGCAGTGTCAAGAATTTTTTTATTGAAATTATATTTTTTTGATGGTAGAATGTTACTATTACTATCCACGATTTTGGAATGTGGGGGTACGCCATTTAACAACAACGCAGTACGGAGAAAGATATGTCATATTTCCCAATGTTTATCGAACTAAAACAACAGCCCTGCCTGGTAATAGGAGGCGGAAGCGTGGCTTCGCGCAAGGCAGCCGTGCTAGAAGACTTCGGCGCCAGGGTGGCTGTCATTGCTCCTGTGATTTCAGCAGAAATAAAGGCTATGAAACATGTACGATGGCTGGAAAAAATGTTCACAGAAGAAGATTTATGCCCCTCCAAGGAATGGATGGGGGAATGCTGCGCGGAATGGGCATTGGTGGTGGCCGCAACGGATGATACGAGCCTGAACCATCGGATCAGCGAGGCATGCAGAGATAAAAAAATACCTGTCAACGCCGTGGATCAGATTGAGGACTGCAGCTTTATTTTTCCGGCTTACCAGAAAGAGGGCGAAGTAGTGGCCGCATTTTCCAGCGGCGGGCAGAGCCCCAGCATCGCCCAATATCTGAAAGCACAGATACAGCCTTTCATGCCGCCATTCCTGGGGGCATTGGCAGTATGCCTAGGAGAAATCCGGGGGACGGTCAAGCAATGTACCACAACGGAAGGCGAAAGGAAAAAAATTTACCAGACGCTCCTGGAACTTGCCATGCAAAAAGAGCAGCTTCCTACAGAACATGAGATTCAGGAAATCATACAGGCAGCAATAGAAAAAGAAGCCTGGTAAAATTCTTCCATCCCTCCATATAACACACCAGCATTCGGGGAAAAATGCTGCAGAATAACAACGGGAAAGAGATTGCGATCACATCATATCAAACATCTCGTCCTGCTCCGGTTCTGCAGACACATCATGGTAAAAATTCACCGTAACCTGATTCATATAGGGAATAATCCAGAGCATGCCGATGCCGCACGAAAGCATCCCCAGGACGCCCCATCCCAAAAAGCTCAGGTAGATATAGAACATCCGCCCCTTGTTCCCCTCCATCCGGCGGGCGCTTTCACGGAAAGCCTCCACGGCATTCATTTGGGAATCATCTGCCAGAAGCAGGAATACCAGGCTATAGCGCAGGACAACCGCCATCAGCACAATGAGGCCTGCCAGATAGAGCAGCAGGCTAATAACCCCTGCGAGCACTGTGCCGCCTTCCGCCGCCACAATGGCACATATGCCTCCTGGCAGCATACAGGGAACACTAATCCCCAAAACCATCAGGTAAGCCAGCACATAGCGTTCCGGCCGCCTGGTAAATTCGCCGAACATCATCTTCAGGTCTGCATTTGCCCGGCGGGAAAATGCCAGGTGCATCTTCAGGATGCCGCACTGCATAACCACAGATACCATCCCTAAAATCAAAACCGCCAGCACATATGCCACGGACTGCACCGCCCCATTCCTGCTGGCCACCATCAGGAAAAAAAATGGCGTCAAAGCCGCCGATACAATGAGCGCTGACAGCAGGCTTGCGCCAATGGCAAGCCCCCAATGTCCCATCAGGTTTTCCCTGGAAACCCGTTTCAATTCTGCCGATGTACGTCCCATGATTTCTTCTCCATTCTAAGCTTGTTATCTCCAAACAGCTCCTTAAAATGCTACGCTGCATAATCTATATGGTTCCCTTTTGCATTTTCCTCTGCCAGAGCCCTCTGGTTCTCCCTATAAGGATCTGCCGGATATCGGATCTGCGTGGAAGTCGTCCCGCCAGATACGTAAGTCCTCCCACATTCAGGGCAGACAGAGGTATGGATGCTCACAGAAGCAGAAATAACCTTGCCGCCTTTCTGTGCCGCGCTGGTATAGGCGTTGGACACATGCTCCCCTTCATGGGCGCGTACGGCGCTGGCCGCAGCCTCCGGGGAAATATGGGCTGCCGACTTAAACGATACATTCTCATTGGAGCCATCCTGATACTTGCGCTTGGCACAGGTCTGGCAGTCCTCCTCCGAAACCTTGTCATTCCTCTCTTTGCCAAATACTCTCTTTACCGAACCGTCTCTTCCTGCCTCCTGTGCGCCTACCGAAAAATCCTCTCTTGGGCGGCCGCCCGCCCCTTGTACTCCACGCTCGCCATAAGGGACGCCGTTTCCGTTCCTATCTCCTGTATAAAAACGTTCTGTGCCATATGCACTATAATTACTGCCATAGGCGCTCACGCCGCCAATCCATCCTGCCATATGCAAAACCTCGCTTTCGTCCTTATATCATTCCTGTCACTGCCTGCCCTATCTCATCAGGGCGGGCATAGAAATCTATGCGGAAATTATACCATAGTTTTTTCTTTTTGACAAAGGAAAAAAGAAAGTTTATACTACACATATAGATTATGGTTACGATTCACGGCTTTTTATTACAATTATTAAAATTTAAGAAGGAAACTCTATGAGAAACAATGAAAAAGAAGAAACTGCATTATTCTACGTAGGATGGGCATTGGCGGTTCTTTGCTGCTGCGCCTGGGGGCTGTTCCATATCCTCCCCCCGTCTTTCTTCCGCCTCTTTCCCTCCTGCATGATCCGGCGTATTTGGGGGATTTACTGCCCCGGATGCGGCGGAACCCGGGCAGTCGCCGCCCTTTTACGCGGGGATTTCCTCACATCCTTTGTCTGCCACCCGCTGGTGCCTTATACCGCCGTAGTAGGCGGGTGGTTCCTGGCCAGCCAGACCCTGGAGCGGGCTTCCCGCCATCGGATCAAGATTGGCATGCACTACCGGGACGGCTATGTGTGGGCGGCTCTGGCTATCGTTGCAGCAAATTTCCTGGTTAAAAACCTGCTCCTCCTATGGGACATTGACTTGCTGAAGGGGATAACACTATACTGAAACACCTACAGATGTGCTGTTGGCATTGATAATACCGATCATTGGCACAGCTCCTTCTGTCAGAAACAGCATAGCCTGCAAGCTATGCTGTTTCTCCTATGGCCTACAATCCTGCCGCCAACCGCACATTTAAGAATTCTTGCCTATCAGATAATCTATCATTTCACATCCCTTGGCAACCCTATGCCCACTCTGCGCAGCCTCCCTCTCATTGTATCTCCATTTATTATCCTGCACGCAGCTACTTTGATATAGAAGGTAAGGCACCTCATCCCCTGTATGGGTACGGAGGCTGATAGGAGTCGGATGATCTGGCATAACCAGCATGCAGAACTCCTCCCCCGCCTGCTCCAGCCCACTCTTGATAGGCCCCACAACCTTCTCATCCAAAAACTGGATGGCCTGCACCTTCTTCTCCACGCTCCCCTGGTGGCCCATCTCATCCGGAGCCTCCACATGGACATAGACAAAATCGCAGCCCTCTTTTACCAGGGCGTCCACGGCTGCCTGGGCTTTCCCTGCATAATTCGTATGCAGCCCCCCATTGGCGCCTTCCACATAAATATTCTTCATGGATGCGCCTACGGCAATCCCTTTCAGCAGATCCACCGCCGACACCATCGCCCCCCGAAGCCCTGTCTTTTCCTCAAAGGATGACAGCGCAGGCCTTGTACCCGCCCCCCAGAACCAACAGGAATTGGCCGGATGAAGGCCTTTTTTCCTGCGCTCTGCATTGATGGGGTGGTTCACCAGAATCTGATAGCTCTTTTCCATCATTTCCCGCAGCGCCTGATCCTGCGGCAGATACTGCCCAATTGTCTGCCCCAGCACGTCATGGGGCGGAGTCAGCTCCACCAGCTCGCCATGATCCCAAATCAGCAGATGCCGGTAACTGGTGCCCACATAAAATTTATAAAGATCCGATTCCAATTCCTTTTTGACTGCCTCCAACAGCACGGCTGCATCCGCAGTCGGAATCTCACCCGCGCTGTGGTCAATAATCTTCTTATCTGCGTAATCCTCTTCTTCCTCTGAGACGGTCACGATATTGCACCGCAGGGAAACATCCGTAGGCTTCATATCCACGCCAATGCTCAAGGCCTCCAGTGGAGAGCGCCCGGAATAATAAACCTTGGGGTCATAACCCAGCACAGACAGGTTGGCCGTATCGCTCCCAGGGGACATCCCGTCCGGAATCGTATGCACCATCCCAATTTCCCCAGCTGCCGCAAGCATATCCATATTTGGGGTTTTGGCATATTCCAGGGGGGTCTTCCCCCCCAGCTCCGCAACCGGGCGGTCAGCCATGCCATCCCCCAGCACAATTACATATTTCATCATTTCCTCCATTTCTATCCCACACGGATCATCTGCAGCACATTCTGCAGCCCCCCTGCGCGCCTCTCATATTCTTCCTCTGTCATCTCTTCCGTCAAAAAGCCCATTTCCCCAGTCACGCCAGGCGCCTCGACCCATTCCACATTTCCAAACGCAGCCATAATCGTATCCGCCCCATTGCGGGTCCTTACAAAGAAACGGCTCTTTGCCTTCTTGCAGTCCACCAGCTCCATTTTCCTGGAGTTCCAGGAAATGAGGATATTTTTATGCAGGTGCTTGGCAATATCTACAATATCCGCCACCACTGCGCTGGCCGTCGGCAGCTTGCCGGCGCCGCTGCCATAGAACATGGCGTCGCCCAGCACGTTCCCATGGACAAAGATGGCATTAAACACATCATTCACACTATACAGAGGATGCTGCTGCGACAGCATATAGGGGGCAACCATCGCATAGTAGCCATCCAGCGTCTTGCGGCTGGTGGCCAGCAGCTTGATGACCCTGCCCATGGCCTTGGCATACTTGATATCCGTGGCCGTAATCTTGGTAATCCCTTCGGTATAGATTTCCTCAAAATCCACCTGCTGCCCGCACACCAGAGAGGTCAGGATGGCAATCTTGCGGCAGGCGTCATAGCCTTCAATATCGGCCGTCGGATCCGCCTCCGCATATCCCCGGGACTGGGCGTCTTTGAGCACATCGTCAAACTCCAGCCCTTCAAATGTCATTTTGCTGAGCATATAGTTGGTCGTCCCATTGAGGATGCCGGTGATTTCCTCAATTTCATCTGCCGTCAGAGAAGAATTGAGCGGGCGGATAATGGGAATCCCGCCGCCCACACTGGCCTCGAAAAGAAAGTTAATGCTCTGCTCCTTGGCAATGGCAATCAGCTCCGCGCCATGCTTTGCCACCAGCGCCTTATTGGACGTGGTCACATTCTTCCCTGCCAGCAGGGCGCGCTTGACAAAGGTATAGGCCGGCTCCACGCCGCCCATGGCCTCCACCACGACCTGCACCTCCGGGTCATTGGCAATCACCTCATAGTCATGGACCACCTTTTCCTGCATGGGGTCTCCTGGGAAATCCCTTAAGTCCAGAATGTACTTTACCCCAATCTCGCTGCCGGCGCGTTTGGCAATGCTCTCGCGGTTGGTACGCAGCACCTCCACCACGCCGGAGCCTATCGTCCCATAACCTAAAATTGCAATCTTTATCATAATATTCTCCATTCCTTTCCTTAATCATTAATCATGATGAAAGAATTCTTTCATCTGCCATAACTCTCTGTTCCTGTTTTATTCCCTGGCTAATATCTTTAAATAATGGATCCCCTCCTGCTGCTCGATATTTTCAATCATCTGGGATACGTTTTTCGTATCCGGCAGCACATCCACGCTCAATGTGAGGGATGCGATTCCATTGACCGGTATGCTCTGGTGGATGGTAAGGATATTGGCATGGAAATCTGCCACAATTCGCAGCACCAAAGACAGCAGGCCGGGCTCATCATCCATCTGCATAACGATGGTAATCGTCTTTCCCTTGGCATTGTCGTGAAAAGGGAAAATATCATCTTTGTATTTGTAAAAGGAACTCCGGCTAATCCCTACCATGTCGGTGGCCTCCTGCACGGATTCTGCCCGCCCGGATTCCAGAAGCTTTTTTGCCTCCACCACTTTCAACAATACCTCTGGAACGGCTTTTTTCTTCAGAACAAAGTATTTTGTCTTCTCTTCCATAATATGGCCTCCGGTCTGTTTGCCCATGAAATACATTTGTGTCCATAGCATGGATATATTAGCATATTTGTTTTTTTTATGCAAGCCGTTTTTAGAAATTTGGGGAAAAGAAGAAGAAATCGTTACTATATACATTTTTGCGCAACGTAGTAATTGTCAAAATAGAACTGTGCGGGCATGCCCGTCATTCCTTACTCCAATTCAGGGTATATCTTTCCCATGATTTCCCAGGCGGCGTCCCTTTCCTGCTTCTGCTCAGGCGTCAACTCCTCATAGGGGCAGAGCATTGGGTGCTGGCGTTCTGCATCGTCACGGACAGGGCCATAACTCCAGTTGTAGAAAATATAAAACCGCAGCCAGCGCATATGATCCAGCTTGCGGTACATTTCCTTGATATCTTCAAAACGCTTCATCTTACAATATCTTTCATACGCCCTCTTTAACGCAAATGCCGTGAGGTTTGTCAACGTCTCATCCTGCAGGAGGATCCTGGCCTTCATCAGAAGATGGTCTGCCGCTGTAATCTTGGACTGCTGGTGGAGGTCATCCAACTGGTTCCATCCTAAGGTAGGGTAGGAGACAGACATACGGAAAATCTCGTTAATCATGATGGCGGCCTTATTGAGGTCTGTACGGATAATCTGCTGGGACGTATAGATATCCTCATTTGCCCCAAAGCAGGATACCTCCGGAACCCTCCAGCTGCTGCGCAAGTCAATGCGGCCAATGAGCTTGTAGTATTTGTTCAGCGTCCAGAATATATCCCAGCCCTGCTGCTCGTCATCCTCGCAGATAATCACGCGGTCCGCCCATTCGAGGAGGGAGCGGTTTTCTATCCAGGGTTCCTCGTGGAAGATAAGGGCATCCCTTGCCTCAGACGCTTCATTCAGGGAAAACAGTTCCCCCAAACGGAAATGTACGGCCAAAAACTCCTTGGCATTGCCGAAAATATGGTACGCCACATGCTGGTTTACGGAAATAATATTGGTGAGTATGGCGCGTTCCAGAATGCTGCGGCCATATTTTCCGAACCCGATCAGCACAATCGTATCCTCACAGTTGCACAATGGCTTGGAGCGCCAATACTGCCTGGCGCAGCATTCATAACTATGGAAAAAATTGATATTGTCAGAAAGCCTGTCCTGCCCATTGGTCGTCCTGGCATAGACATCCACCGGCAATCGATGCAGATCGGTCGCGCGCCTGTTTATGCCGATGTCATTTTCTTTCATCAGAAAAACCTTGCACTTAGCGCCAATATTTTTCTTTTTAGCCACAACCTGAGCCAATGGGGAACTGACATAGATGCAGGGAAAATCAAGGATATCACGCTGGCCGCTTCTTTTCTCCCCATAGATAATCAGCGCCTTGGGGTCTTCTTGGTAGATATTGGCGGCAAGCGCATTCGATTCCACTTCGCAGTCCGCAAAATAATACCAGTTTTTGCGCCGCTGGAGGCTAAGCATCAAAACAGGCATCCCTTCACTGGCAAGGAAGGAGGTTACAGCCCCCAGCAAGGTCACCATAATACCGGCGGACAGGAGCAAAAATACCATACCCACTGCATGGCCTAAGGGCGTCACCGGCACCAGGTCGCCGTAACCGACAGTAGTCAGAGTCACTAAGGAATACCAGAACGCATCCCCAAATGTCTGAATCTGGGCATTTCCACTGGCAGACTCAGAAAGATACAAAAGCGATAACAGGCCTAGGTATACCAACAGCAGCATGATAAAAAGACACAGATAAATCTTCTTTCTCTCTTTCATAACACAATTGCTCCCTTTAAGTATTACTTTCCCCCTTCCTGCTATCCTGCATAGGGAAGGCCTTCAAATAATTCATACTCATCGGTTCCTTCTACGGTGCAGCCAAATCCCTCTTCCTTGATTTGGTAGTTTAAAAAGCCGCTTAGCATCTCATCCGGGTATTTTGGATTCTCGTACTCAAAGTAAAACCTTCGCCGCTCGGTATCGCATCCTGTGGGATAGAGGATGGCTCCCTTTTCCAGCGTCTTTGTCTCGCCATATAAGTTCGCAGGCACATCCTGAAGGAGCGCAAGCTGTTTCCGAAGTACGCCTTCCTGTAGCTGGAAAAATTCAAAAACCTGCTCGTCCGTATAAAATTTATCCTCTAAAATCCCATAATGCTTAATTCCCAGATAGCTGCCAAGGACATCAATTTTGCATGCCGCTTCGATATAATTCGCCGTCACATCTTCCCGCAGCACGGCCTCCAAATAGTCGCACTGCTCTATCCCATCTTCGCTTACTTTCATCAGGTATGTGCCGCCTGCGTCATTGGGAAACGCTTCTCCCACTAACACATAGAAATATGGCCCATCCTGCCGGAGGACATAGCATTCCCGCAGCCCGTCCACATAGTCCGCCACAACGGCTTTCTGCTCCCCATAAGAAAGATGGATGCTTGCGCCCACATCCTCCTCTGTATCCTCAAGGGTCACGCACAATTCCTTGCCGGAATCACCCATTTCTATGGGTTCGCCTTCTTCTAATTCCACGACCTCTGGCCCGTCTTTTACCTCGTTTCCCAAAGACAGGGAATTTAAAATGCCCTCAATCTGCTCTTGATATGCTCCCCACCAGGAATCCCCAGCCGAATTAAGCACAGCATAATTTTCATATTTTCCGGAAAATGCAATGTAATCCCAATATTCATGGCCATCATAAATTCCCTTGGCAGCCTCTTTGCCATTAATTACGCAATCCTCCTGTTCAAGGCCTGTGCCGCATACGCCGAACAGCTTCACATACTGTATGCTGATGGTTCCCTCTGGCTCGCTTTGCGGATGGAGATCAATCGAAAATTCGCCTTCCTCCTGCTCGCTTACCTGGTAAGCCCATCCCTGGGGGAGGCTTAGCTGAATGCTCCCGTTTTCTGTAATATGGGTAATCCGGCGATAGCAGTCTGCCACCTCTGCTTCTCCTGCTTCATCCAAACCACCTGCTCCACCTGCTTCTCCTGCTTCATCCAAACCACCTGCTCCACCTGCTCCACCTGCTTCATCCAAACCGCCTGCTCCATCTGCTTCTGTGGAGCCGCTCGCCTGTCCTGCCTTCCCTCCAGCTTCTCTTTCCAGATCCTGCCCTTTTCTCGCGCACGCTGACACGAAAATTGCCATCATGCCTATGGCAAGCAGCATAAAATAACGATATAATTTTTTCTTTCCAGCCATTCTCTCTAAACGCCTCCTTCTCCATACCTTGCAGGCACACAAATGCAACATTTGTATCAATCAATATGACCATATTTTTCCTGCCTCGCTTCTGCCAGTTCTTTCTCATAATCCAGCTCCCCACCTACTGGAACCAGCATCTGTTCCTCTGGCATTTGTTCTACCAGTTAAATCGCCTCCTGTTTCAATACTGTAATTATATAATATATTTTATAAAATATCAATAAAAGGAGTACCTCTACAGCACTGACGCTTAAATTTATAGAGTTTCTTTACCACCAGCTTACCAGCTATTATTTTAGAGCCCACTTTTTGATGTATTGATGCAAAAAATCCTCTGCCAGCATAAAAAAATTCTGATTTCTATATTGTAACATCCGTTTACAGCTTTTACATCCTCCAGATTTGCATTTCCTTTCTTCAAAACGGTAAATTGCTGTTACATTACTACAGATATGAGAAAAACAGCCCTATTTTGCAGTTTGTACAAAATAGGGCTGCAGCTGGATATCTTAACAAAGGATGAGCCTATGAACTACTACTAAAACGGGGAAACCACAATAGAAACGCACTTCCTGCTTCCTCCGCTATGGATAAAAGATTACTAAACTTCTAAGTTACTCGCGCCAGTAATCCTCAAAGGTGTATCCCATTTCTGCCAGTTCCTCCAGTTCCTCCTGGCATCCAGAAAGGAAACTTCTGTCTCCTGTACCTTTCTCTATACGCATACACTGATATGCACCGGTGGCAGGCGGTAAACTGTCGTCTACACCACTATCTGATGCAACTATGATGACATCGCCATTCTTAAGCTCTGAAAACATCATCTCATCTTCCGTACCCAACGTAATTAATCCCTCACCACTCTCTTCTAAAATAAAAGAAACTCCACCATCATCCCTCATATAATATCCCTTACGGGCATAGTACTTAGAATAATCCTGGAAGTTTGGGCTGCTATCTCCGTCAGCATTTTGTATGGAAAGCTGCTGCTTACTGGCATTCCCATCTCGAACTGCAATAACTAAAACAAGGATAACAAAGGCAATCGCCGTAATGCCAAACAGTATCCATGGAACTGCTAATTTTTTCCTACCCATAATTACCCTCCTAACTTTTTGTATTGCCCTAATAAGGTTCTACATTTAGAACATTTGCAATTTCTGATGCTTTGAAAAAAAATGCATATCCATCCGCCCCTGAACCGCCATGACCCTTTACAATTCCACATGGCCAATATTCATTATCCTGATATGTATATACAATTCCTCCGCTATCACCTCCTTGGCAAAATGCTGAATTAACTTTCGTAAGATTTATAAATTTAACCCCATTTAAAGTTTTTGTAAATCTTTGAC
The DNA here is from genome assembly GCA_910577785.1 of uncultured Lachnospiraceae bacterium. Lineage (GTDB taxonomy): Bacteria > Bacillota > Clostridia > Lachnospirales > Lachnospiraceae > Petralouisia. Next base: position 81,185 of record CAJTNT010000004.1, read on the forward strand.
TTGAAACACAGGACGATGTTTTATACGTAGTTACCCCACATTTATAGACAACTGTATTTTGAGCAAGGCCTCTCTTGTATACATTTGTTTTAAGCTTATCCCCATTCCTGCCTCCGGATGCATCATAAAATGTCTTTGCCCCAATTTTAATTTCTTTGTTAACCCTCTTGATATACGAAGCATCTACCGAACCTGAATAAGTTGGATCACAAATAATCCCCTTTGCTTCTGCTCCAGTTTTGCTGCTTGCATAAATGCGTTTATCTATACTATCTTTACATCCATGTCCGCATGTAACATAACCATATTGTGTCTTCCTAATCTCTTTCTACTTTTCTCTCAGCATTAAGGAGTCCTATTATTTGTAATTCAATTAAACCACATTCTTTATAATATGATGATTGATAAATATCTCTTTGATTTTTTCTCTATATTCATCAATAGTCATACGGCTACTGCTAAATTCGCTATCAATTGCTTGACATTCTTCAGCTACTTGATCTTGAATTGGTGTAGGTGGCATTGGAAGTTTAACTTCTTTAATACGATCTATAGATGCTCGATTTGTTCTTGAAAATCTATACTGCTGGCCAACTATATCCAGCACCACTGCTAAGTAATATGGATTGATTACTTTTGTTTTTACGCGCAATACGCCACAATGATCTGTTGGATAAAATTTATTGTTTTTGGGCATGTATCTTACCATCCAGTCACCATCAATTCCCCATAGTACAGATGGCACATCAAAATCAGTAAGCAACAGTTTATCAATCATACCGAATGGTTCGCGTACATTAGCGCTAAAGACAGGAATATCACCATTTTCATCCGTTTCAGTGCCAAGAACACGTTTTCCGATAGAAATAGAAAAGCTTTCTTTGTCGCTCAAACATATAAGCGGATACTGACTCTCAAATAGACTAAATGAAGTGATTGTTGTTTTTATAGCTTTGTTAAATAATGGTCTTGCAAAATTAAGCATATCGCATGTTTTAACGACACTTACATATTCCTTGAAATCTCCTCCTATGGATGGAATAACCCCCGCATAGGACTGTCGAACAAGGTGCGCTAAAGTATTTTCTGCCTTTCTATCTGTCTCGCAATACATCTTTCCACCAGGAGACAATATCTGAATGCCTTCCGTTCCTTTCCTGTTAGACCAATCATAGCCTAAAAATTCTTTCTGTTTTGTATTGTCAGAGGGTGCAATAATGATAATCGTATTTTGTTTATAGGTCATAGCAAAATGGAAAATCTTCTCTTTTTCACATGCTTTCACAAATAAATGAAAACGTCGATTTAAATCCTTTTTTTGTTCTTTTTCATCTAATCGCTTAAACCTATTAGATTTCTTCAAATGTTTAATTTCAGCCAAGTCAACAAACAAATCTACATACATCTTAAAATATTCTATTTGAGAATATCCCTCAATATCAGTTGATTCAGACACAAAACCTTGATATTCCTCATCTGAAACACCAATTTGCGCAAGATAACCATTATATATTGCCTGGTCTTCCCAATCAGTCAATTCTTCGCCACACATAATAGCAGTTACGCTATCACCAACCAAGTCCATTCGCTTGGGTGGTTCGCTATATTTCTCCAGAAACATTATTACTGTATTATTGCCTGTGGCACCAAATGTTTTGCTTCCTAATTGGACAATTGATCTAATATAAAAATTTTTTAAAATATATTCCCTTGCTCCAACATAACTACTAGAGTCTTTGGAAAGTAATGTAACCGGCAAAATAACCGCAGCAATTCCGCCAGGTTTTAACAACTGTGCAATTCTTTCAACAAAAAGAACTTCTATTTCACTTCCGTTATTACTTATTTTGCTCAACAATTCCAAGGTATTGTTTTTCACTTGTAAATGAGATTTAAATGCTGCTACTGAATATGGAGGATTGGCAACTAATATATCGAATTTACTATCCTCAATCTGTTTTTCGGGCGAGTTTTCCAGTCCGTCTCCAAAAATAATATTTCCTTCACCAGCACCATTCATAAACAATGAAATTTTAGAAACACGAGCAAGTCGGTAGTCTTTCTCAATACCATAAATCGAATTCCTAACCCATGAATTATCCTCGTTGGAATCAGTAATAGCGTTAATTGCTTCTACAGCCTCAGTAAGAAAATGACCCGCCCCACAAGCGTAATCAATTACTTTCGGATAAATAATCCCTTTTTCAGAATGCATAATAGTTTCCAAAGGTAAGCAATCCCAGATAAAGCGTGTTATAGGCATAGGTGTAAAAAATTGGCCTTCATTTTGCTTAAATCCTTTATTAAGTAATTGTTCAAATAAATCTCCTAAGAATTGATGCTTTGATGGATAAACAATTCTGTATTTTTCAAAGAGTTGAACTACTTCCACAAGGATCTTACCATTTTGGTAGAATAGTTCTTCATTGTGAACATCTTTAAATGAAAAATCGTTATTTGAGTAAAATTTCAAAATACGTATTTTTTCTTTCAAATCTTCAATAGCTTTTTCACGTTGATGTCCAGTATATGTAGTAAAAAGCCATTCGGGATAATTAGCAGGAACATAGAAAATTTGCTCACGCATAAATTTTTCCATGCCTTCTTGATGTAATCTCTGTAAACGATCTTGAAGGGTTTCATATGTGTCCGTCCCCTGTTTGTATTGGAATTCAACTACATCGTTTTCTCCCTTAGTGCTCTCATCGACTAATTTACAGATAAATAAGGCAACCAGACGATTAAATGCATTTTCTTTGTCACTAACATTGTTATGACGAAGTATCTCTTCAAACCGATTAACAACTTTATCATCAGGTGTAAAATCACGTAAATCTTTTTTGTATAATGGGCGAATACCAATATCATATGCCTTTGAGTCTTCAGAAAATACAAGGTTCTCATAAATTTGAGTAACATACGTTTCTTTCCAGACATTGAATTTTTCTAATGCAGTATGAGCTGCTGTATAAAGAAGTATATTCTTATCTTTTTTCGCCAATGCTACAAAATTAGGATCATCAGAACAATTAATTGTAGGTGCTTTATATATAATCTCGCTATTTGTGAAATCTGAAGTATATAGCACAAGCCATCTTGTAGCTTGTTCCTGCTGCCAATATGAAAAAAGCTGTCCACCATCACATAAAGTTTCTTTATATGCTTTATCAAATTCACGACCAGCGGTTTTACATTCAATAATAAATAACATTGAACCATCTGGTGTATTCACACAGATATCCGCTCGTCCACTTTTGGCATCGTGTCCTAAATGCCATTCTTTTTCCAACTCAATATGCTCAGGACGATATCCTTTTTTTAATAAACGATGTACACATTCAAAGACAACAAAATTTTCTGAATTATCAAAACTATCATTACGTTCTCTTCCCTTAATTATTTCAGGGTATATTAATTTCCTTTGGGTAAAGTCAACACATAGGGCACAGGAATATTGAGGGAATTCTTTTTCATATATATTATTGTTTTGTACGAAGTTCATAGCTTGTAAAACACTTTTAAAGTTTTTTACAGTAATCATTTATTCTTCCTCCTATTATGGGGGATATATTTTGATTAATTGATTTCCCCGCTAACCAAAATTATACCTCAATTCTTCACAAATTTCCATACACTGTAATGCCCTGTTTGTGTCAAGTGATCGTTGGCACTTTTTCACTTTCTTTTCTTTGATGTTTGGCTGCTTGTTTTGTTTCCTGACTATTTCGAGGATAAATTTTCCTTTCCGCCGGATTTCATCTTATGAGCAAAATGCTGTTGCAAACGCTTTTCTGGATGCCGTCTTCATCGCATCTAACAACGGCATATGGTGACGGATGATCTCTGCGTACACATTCCCCTTTCCGTCTTTCTTAGGTGCTTTTGCAGCACTCGGGCTTTGTATGACCTCCTGCATCTGCATTGTATAAACCAGTCCATCCGTATATCGCTCTATTGTATCTATCAATTCTCCGTTTTCTTTCCGATACAATGTTTTTGCCATGTTATTCGCTCCATTCACCGACCAGCGCATCCTTCTATGCTTCATCCGTAACATAATCGCTGTACAATTCTGATTTTCTTGTACCCCCATATTCTTATAGATAACCCCTGGCTTTGCTCCTGGTATCTTTATCCCCCCTCCTGATATGGCAGCAGGCCCTCCTTGTTTTTCGCCAGATATTCATACAACTTCTTTGCATTGCTGCTACGCTTATCTGATTCATCATCACCACATACACTATCCCTATAGATCAGGATATATTCCAGCATCTCTTCTATCTTTTTCGCTTCAAACAGTTCCGTTACCGTTTTCTGCGCTTCTTTTTCTTTCAGCTTCCGTTTTATCTCCTGATAAATATGAAACCGATCAAGCTGGAGGACTGTTTCCTTTTCATATGGTTCTCTGATCCAGCTCCCTCCATCCCCGTTTAGTATTCTCTGTCCGATCTCATCAGCATTATATATTTTCTCCATTAATGCTTCTCGTTTCCGGATTTCATCAGTTTACTCAGCCTCAGCAGTGTCAGGCGCCGGCGTACATAGGGACACAGGCGGAGGGTAAGGGATTGAAAAGCCGTTACCATATTGGCTTCTCCTATTGTTGTAGCACAGCCAGGCTCAGATACGCCGATTTCTCCCATTGCAGCGGCGCATTCAGCTTCTGTTAATCCGATTTCTTCCATTGCGGTGACGCATCCGGCCTCAGCCAGCTTCTTCCTTAGGTTGGCGGAACTTGGCAATTGCTGCAGTTCCCAAGCGATCCGAGGCAGCTTTGCTTCCAGTGACGCCAGGTCAATGTCGGCCATCAGATTCGGATCGTTTTCCTGCAAAACGTCTTCATACTTGCCTTTTGCACCAAAGGTCTGCTGCAGAAGATCTGTTTCATAAGCGCGGCGGTCTATGATCTGGCAGGTTCCGTCCTCAATGGCCTGGCGGATTTTCTCATAGTGTTCCGATACCAGCAGCAGGCCGATGGAGACTTTCTCTCCGTGGAGGGCATCGATGGGGGCGTTGATGATGGACATTTCCCATAAGTGGGAGACATGGTGCTCCGCCCCAGAGGCCGGGCGGGAATTGCCAATCATCTGCATGGCCAGGCCAGACAGGATTAAGGCGTACATCAGCTTTTCCATGCACTCCGGATCGCCTTCGCGGATGCGGCTTAAGACTTGCTCTACTTCCTGCACGGCCTCCATTTCCAGATCATGGATAGCCTGGCAGAAGTATTCACCGAACAGCACATGGCACACACGCCAGTCCAGCAGAGCCGTGTATTTTCCCATCAAATCAGAAATGCCGGAAGCCGTAAGGCGATAGGGGGCATGGCCAAAGATATCTGTATCTGCCAGCACGCATATCGGCGCTGCCGCTGGCAGGGTCTTCTTCATGCCGTGCCAGGTCATGGCGGCCACCGTGGAGACGAACCCATCCACACTGGCTGCCGTTGGCACGGATACGAAGGGGATTCTCCTCTGGTATGCTGTATATCTGGCCAGGTCATGGATGGTGCCTGCGCCTACCGCAATCAGAAGGTCTGCATCTTTGCTGATGGTATTGTCTGCTGCCACAGCAAAATGGTCGTCCGCATGGATTGCATCCCCTTGCAGCCTTGCCACTTCATAAGCTTCAAAATATTGCGCCATATAAGGGGATGCTGCGGCCTCTGTATTCTGGTCGCAGAGAATTGCCGGGCGCTGGAAAGCGGCCGCCACACGGCTCAGTTCCCTAACGGCGCCAGATGCTATGATAATCTCGTCTACGGTTATAGCATGTTCCTTCCCGCAGGAACACTTCCCTAAAAATCGGCTTAAATCTACTTTCATCTGCGTCCTTTCCTTTCTGTTCGCTTCTGGCATTGTTTCCTGCCTGCATTTTGAATAGAAGGGCGCAAACGTTTCTGCCGCTTGCGCCTTTCCTGGGTTCCTCTTTCGGTTTTTCGTAATCCTGTTCTGCCTCGCAAGTTCCTCTTTTCACCTTTCTTACGCTTGCTCTGCTTTCCCCAGGCTCTTCCATTTCAGGTAGGCGTTAATAAATAAGTCCAGCTTGCCGTCCATCACGCTGTCCACATTTCCGGTCTCCGCATTGGTGCGGTGGTCTTTGACCATCGTGTAGGGCTGCATGACATAGGAGCGGATCTGGTTGCCCCAGCCAATCTCCGTCACTTCACCGCGGATGTCGGCGGCTTTTTTCTCATTTTCCTCCTGCTTCAGAAGGTAGAGCTTGGCCTTAAGCATCTGCATGGCCTTGTCCTTGTTCATATGCTGGGAACGCTCATTCTGGCACTGCACCACGATTCCCGTGGGCAGGTGGGTAATGCGGATGGCGGAGGAGGTCTTGTTGATATGCTGGCCGCCTGCGCCGCTGGAACGGTAGGTGTCAATCCGCAGGTCGTCGTCTTTGATTTCAATATCGAGATCCTTCTCAATATCCGGCATCACGTCACAGGAGGCAAAGGAGGTCTGCCGCTTGCCTGCTGCATTAAAGGGGGAAATGCGCACCAGGCGGTGTACGCCTTTTTCTGACTTCAGATAGCCGTAGGCATTCTCCCCGCGCACCTCGAAGGTAATCGACTTGATGCCGGCTTCCTCGCCGTCCAGGGAGTCCAGCACTTCCACGGCATAGCCTTTGTCCTCTGCCCAGCGTTTGTACATCCGGTAGAGCATGGCATTCCAGTCACAGGATTCCGTGCCGCCTGCGCCCGCGTGGAGGGAGACAATTGCATTTTCCGTATCGTATTCCCCCGACAGAAGGGTCTTGATGCGGATACCCTCAAAGGCCGTCTCAAATTCCTGGAGGGATTCTTCGATCTCCTGAACCAGGGAAGGGTCGTTTTCCTCATAGCCCATTTCCAGAAGGGTTTCGATATCTTCATACTGTCGCGAAAGCTGGGCGTAGACTTCCACATCATCCTTGAGGCTTTTCAGCTCTTTCATCTTCTGTTGGGAACGCTCGGTGTCGTCCCAGAAATCTGGGGCTTCCATTTCACGCTCTAATTCCTGGATTTTCTTTTCTTTATTTGCCAGGTCAAAGTGAATCCCTCACTTCCACAAAAGGTTCTTTCCAGGCGTTCAAGGCGGTCTTGAACTGATCTAATTCAACCATTGTGTCACCTCTTTCTGTTTTGGATTTTCAGGCAGCGGCGGATGCTCCGGCAAGAAACGTCTGCTGCCCCTGAATCAATATCATTTCTCTTTCTGCTCCATTATAATCATTTTGTGTTGGTACGTCAACATCCAGTGCGGACTTCCTACTGGAATCCCTGGACAAACGTGCGTATGTACTCGTAGCCTACTGCCAGGTTGATATTCTGCCCGCTGTCGATGCCTGCAGTGCTGATGCCGATTACCTCGCCATACAGATTCAGCACGGCGCCGCCGGAGCTCCCATGGGAGATTGGCGCTGTAAACTGGATCATGTCCACGCCATCTATCACGCGGAAACCAGAAATGATTCCGTCAGACACGGAATTGAACAAGCCCAGAGGGCTGCCGATTGCCACTACCTTCTGGCCACGTACCAGTTTTTCTCTGCCGTGGTAGATGGGAATTGGATCCAGCTTCCTCTGGATCCGCAGGACGGCAAGGTCGAGTACGGAATTGTATTTTATCATCTCATCGGTCTGGTAGACCTGATCATCCTCTTCAATCCGCACGGAATAATGCCTGCCGCCGGACGCTACGTGGTTATTCGTAAGAATATAGCCATCCCTGCCAATCATAATGCCGGATCCGCTGCCAATCGGCTTGCCCTTCGTGTCATGGATCATAATCATAACGACAGAAGACGCAAGCTGCGCCAGTTGCTCATAAGAAAGCTCCTGCCTTGCGGCATTCCCAGCGATCGCCTGCTGGCGAGAGCCAGACTGCCAGATTCCCGCTGGCTGTGAGGTATTATTTTGCCTCTGCGGGGGAACCGTTGGCCTTGGGCTGGCGCCCCGTTGCGTACCCGCCGGCCCTGAATGAACGCTCCGTTGCGCACCTGTCGGCCTTGGGCTGGCGCCCCGTTGCGCACCTGTCGGCCTTGGGCTGGCGCTCTGCTGCGCACCTGTCGGCCTTGGGCTGGCGCTCTGCTGCGCACCTGTCGGCCTTGGGCTGGCGCTCTGCTGGCTTGCCCTCAACATCTCCTGTGTGCGCCTGTCCCGCTCTGGAATCCTGACGTCCACAATCGCAGGCGCTTTTCCGCTCTTGGCTTTTTTCTCAACATTTCCCCGCGCAGGATTTTGGCCTCCCATAGCATTTCCCTGTGCAGGATTTTGTCCTTCCATGGCATTTCCCCATGTAGGGCTTGGATTTCTCCTTGTATCTCCCCGCACAGGATTTGGCCTCTCCGCAGCCTGGCTGTGCCAGCATGGGGAGGGAATATCATCCGGGAGAGGATGCTGGCTTGCAAGCACGGCGCCGACCAGCCGGGACAGGCCCAGGCGCTCCAACTCTGCATCAATGTCCTGCCCGGCCTGCAGCAAAAGGACATCAAAGCCCAGTAGTGTCAGCAAATAGCAGAACAGATATTCCTGTTTCTTGCAGATATTGCCAAACACTGCCTTGCGGGAATGCTCTGCCTTCCAGCCGTGCAAGGCTTCGGCTGCGGTCTGGTCCAGCCAGAACAGCAGCTTAACGGCAAAATTTTTCTCGATAGAGGCGCTCAGCCCGGCTTTTCCCTGCCCCCATAAGCTTAAAACCTCGCTGCAGGCGCTTCCAAGGATCTGCGCCAGCGGGGAGCCTGGCGCTATAGAACGAATCCCTATGCCCTGCCCCCTGGCATTCTGCCAATTCTCATAGCATCCGGAATAGTAGTCTGCTTCTTCCCTTGCCGACAGCCTGGGGAGCTGGTTCCCCCTGTAATAAAATCCCTTCCCAGCCCGCATTTCCTCTGCCAGCGCCTGATCCATCCGCGCAACTTCCCGAAGCCGCCCTGCGTCCATCCCTTTCATACGCAGGAAATACACCTCCCTGCTGGAGTTGCTGCCATTGCCTTTCCAATGGATAAAATCATCAATGGAGGACAGATTCCCCGGATTCCTCCTGACCTTAAAAATCACTTCCCGCATAAAAACCACCTTCTTCGTTATCGGTATAGCCGCTGAAATCTGGCGTTTTGTATACCTGTTCTTTTCTAATATTATAAAGACGCCCCCTGGCGATTGCAAGCACAAATTACATTTCCCTATTTCTTTTCCCGCCCATCTATGATAAGATGTAGTTTATAAAAATTAAACTACTGCAAACCGAGGTATTTCATTATGGCTGAAAAGACTATCCTGAACAACAAGTATTTCCTTTATCTTACCGAATTTTTCTCTGGCATGTCCGTCATGGCGGTGGAGCTGGGCGCAAGCCGCCTGATGGCTCCCTATTTCAGTTCCTCCCAAATCGTATGGACGGTGATTATCGGCGTGATTATGATTGCCATGGCGCTTGGAAATGTGTGGGGCGGGCGGATGGCAGACAAAAACCCTTCCCCGGACAGGCTCTATGGCCGCCTCCTGCTTGCCGCCGTATGGATTGCCCTCATTCCCTTTGCGGGCAGATACCTGATTGGCGGCATTTCCCTGCTCCTGGCGGCATTCGTCACCAAGAATTTCCTGGTATGGGCAGCCCTGTTTGCCTGTCTGGCCGTATTTGCCTTCCCCTGCGTATTGCTGGGGACGGTCACCCCTTCGCTGGTAAAATACACGGTCAGCAGCCTTGACGACAATGGCAAGACCGTAGGGGAACTGAATGCGCTGAATACCATCGGCAGCATCATCGGCACCTTCCTCCCCACGTTTGTCACCATCCCGGCGGTGGGGACTGCCATCACCTTCCTGATTTTTTCCGGCGTGCTGGCTGCCATCAGCATCCTCTATTTCCTCTCCCAGCGCAAGAAAATGGCGCGCTCTGCCCTGGCAGTTGTCCTGATCCTCGCCCTGGGGCTGACTTCTGGCAGCTACAGCTTTGCCTTCTGGGAAGATGGCATTACCCTGGAGGATGAATCCATCTACAACTACCTGCAGGTGAAAGAGACGGACGCTTCTGTCGTCCTCTCCACCAACGTGCTGTTTGGCGTACAGTCCATCTTAATGAAAAATGCCAGGCTCACCGGCATGTATTACGACTATGCCCTGGCCTCCCCCCTGATGGCGGGCATTACCGCCCAAACCCCTGGCAATATCCTGATCCTGGGGCTTGGCACGGGGACATTTGCCAAATACTGCAGCGAATATTTCCCCGGATCTTCCATTGAGGGGGTAGAAATTGATGAGAAAATCGCCGACCTGGCGACAGAATATTTTGAACTGCCGGATTCTGTAGATGTGTCTGTCTATGACGGACGCTCCTACCTGGCCGCCTCGGAACAAAAATATGACGTGATTATGGTGGACGCCTACCAGGACATCACCATCCCGTTCCAGATGTCCTCCATAGAGTTTTTTCAGGAAGTCCGCCGCCATCTGAAGGACACGGGCGTGATGGTGGTCAACATGAATATGAAATCCAAAGCAGAGGATTCCATCAACGACTATCTCTGCGACACGATTGGCGCCGTCTTCCCTTATGTATACACTGCCCCGGTGGCAAATGGGACAAACTGCGAGACGTTTGCCTTCTTGGATGCGGGCGCCTTAACCGCCTTTGAAGAAAACCGCAGAGGGCTGGCAGACCCTGCCCTTTCTGAAATGATGGAGACCGTCTCCGGCTGCCTGGAACGCTACCAGCCCGGCGGCCGCATCCTCACGGACGACAAAGCCCCGGTAGAAGTCCTGGGCATGAAGGCGCTGGATGAAATCATTGCCGATGAACTGGAATACTACCGGGAGCTTTATCTGGGGCAGATTCTCCAATTGTTCCAATGATAACATCCGCCCCCGCATTCCCATCTACGGAATCGGAATCTGCCCCTTATACTTCTCATACAATGCCTGCAGTTCCTCTTTGTCCTCCTGGGTAAGCTGTTCCTGCGCCATATCCTTCAGCCCTTCCATATTCCCGCTGGCAGCAAGCCCTGCTGCCTCCTGGATATTATCCGGCGAAATATATTTTTCCGCAATCTCCGTTACACGCTCCACGTCTGCCTGATCCATCTGATCAATGATTTCTGAAACATCGAGCTTCTGGCCTGCGATATTCAGGCTGCCTCCAATCTGTTCTTCCAGCAGCTTCCTGCCAATCTCCGCGGCGGCCTTTGTCTTAATCCCGCCGATAATGGAGTCCCTGTAATAAAACAATGTCCCCGCGCCAAGCGCCAATACGCCAACGGTTGCCAGCAAGGCGATATGCCTTTTCTTTTTCCTCTTTCCCATAATGAAAATACCTCCATAGAAACATGATATTCGATAATGTTTTATGTCTTGTTATCAAACAATATTCTTATTTCTCTATCATATCACACTCTCAGAAGGCAATTCTTAACTTCCTTCTTAAGGTTTCCTTAATACTGCCGCATGGCATAAAGGGATCCTTTCGGGTTTCCTTAGGCAATCCCTAAGGCTTGTTTGGCGAGTTCATCTGCAAGGTCGTTGTATTTGTCATTGGAATGCCCCCTGACTTTTTGGAAGGCAATGTCTACCTTTTCTTTGGCTGCCTGGTAATAAGCCTGATATGCCTGGGTTCCGGGCTTATTTGCTTTCCATTCCCCGGTACACCATTTGGCAATGCCTTCATAATCATGGTAGATCACAATGTACGCCAGCTTATGTTCTATGGCATAGCGCATGGCCGCCTCCGCTCCCTTGATTTCACCGGCGACATTGTGCATCATAGCCAATTCCGCATCTGCCATTTTTTCTGAAAAGCGATACTCTGCCCCATCATGCAGCACGACCATGCCATAAGAAAACTCATCTGTCTCTGCACAATAGCTGCCATCCACATATACTTCTGCCTTGCTCTCTGCAGGCAGGGCGTCTGCCTGCTCCTGCCTCCGCTGGCCTTCGGTGCCTGCCAAGTACGCTTTTGCCTCCTCTTCCGTGCCAAAGCTTTTATAAGCTGCGCTGGAGTAGCCCTGCACCTGCCTCCTGCATTCCTCCCAAGTACGGAATACCCCTGTACTCCTTCCACGTTTCACAGCATAGAATTTCTGTTTCGCCATTGGCTCCTCCTGTTATTGCAGCTGCAGCGGTTCTGCCTCTGCTATTTGGATACTAAGCTGCGATTCTATACCTCCAAAAACTATGTAAAGAATCCTTTTTGAATATCTCATATCAGGCTATTTTTGTCAATCATTTTTTATTTTCCTTTCCTGGCAGGAAGGGCAGCTCCCACTGCAGCCGCTGCACCCGCTGCATTTCCCAGCTTTCCTGTCTTTGTAAATGCTCCTCGCCGCGCAGGCCACCAGGGCAGCCACAATCACACCAACTACAAACGTTCCCATACCGCAACCTCCGATTCCATCTATTTTGTTTGCCATTACTATTTATAGTTAGTATATGCTAACCACATGGAATTGTCAATCCCCAATCCACGCAAAGAGCGTGCGGCAATCGTAACTGCGTTACCATTCACGGCTCAGGAATGCGCTGTACTGCGCATTCCGTGAGAACATGATTCAGGAGTGAGGGGCGATTTTCCTACCCCTCCGTTCCAAACCCAAAATAATTCCACGCATTGCAATAGGAAATATCCTGCACAATGCCTCCCAGCCATTCCATATCTGCCGGGCATTCTCCTTGCTCCACCCAGCCGCCGAGCATCCCGCAGAGGACGCGGCGGAAATATTCATGGCGAGTATAGGAAAGAAAGCTTCTGGAATCGGTGAGCATGCCAATGAAATTCCCCAGCAGCCCCAGATTGGCCAGGGATGTCATCTGCTTCACCATGCCGCTTTTATGGTCGTTAAACCACCAGGCGCTCCCCTGCTGGATTTTCCCTGCCGCCCCCGGCTCCTGGAAGCAGCCAATCAGCGTGCCAATGGCCGCATTGTCATTGGGGTTCAGGCTATATAAAATTGTCTTTGGCAATGCTTTCCGGCTGCACAGGGCATCCAAATAGGCCGACAGCTCTGCCAGAGGAACCTGGCTATAGATCCCGTCAAATCCCGTATCTGCGCCGATCTTTTGGAACATCCTGCGGTTGTTGTTCCTGGTCACGCCAAAGTGGAGCTGCATCACCCACCCCCGCTTTGCATAGGCCTCGCCAAGAAACAGCATGGCCGCCGTCTGGAATTTGCGTTCCTCCTGCCGGGAAACCTGCCGCCCCTCCATGCGGGCCGCAAAGATTTCTTCCACCTCTTGGTCAGACGCCGGCTCATAGGGGACATAGAGCATGCCATGGTCGCTTGCCCGGCACCCCAGCCCGGCAAAATAGCCGATGCGTTTTTCCATGGCGGCTTTCCAATCACGGAAGCTGGAAATTTTTACTTCTGCCGCTGCCCCCAGCTTCCCTGTATATGCCGCAAATGCTTCCCCGCGGATGGAAAGAGCCAGATCCGGGCGCCAGGTGGGCAGCACCCTGCAGGGCGCTGCGCTGTCCTTTGCCAGCTTCCTGTGCCACTGCAGGCTGTCCAGCGGATCATCCGTGGTACAGAGGAGCCGCACGCCAGAAGCCTTTAAGATTCCCCTGGCGCCCATGGAAGGCTGTGCCAGCTTCTGGCTGCACAGTTCCCAGACCTCGGGGGCAGTCCTCTCATTGAGGATCCCATCATAGCCAAAATAACGCTTCAATTCCAAATGGCTCCAATGGTAGAGAGGGTTTCCAACCGCCTTTTCCAGCGTCCTTGCCCACATCAGGAATTTTTCCCAGTCTGGGGCGCCGCCTGTGATATACCGTTCTTCTACGCCATTGCTCCTCATCTGCCTCCATTTATAATGGTCGCCCCCCAGCCAGATCTGGGCAATGTTTTCAAAATGCCTGTCCTCGGCGATTTCCTGGGGATTGATATGGCAGTGGTAATCCAGGATCGGCATCTTTTCCGCATACCCATGGTAAAGCTCCTGCGCCGTCTGTGTGGGCAGCAGAAAATCCTCGTCCATAAATGCTTTCATACGCGCCGCTCCCTCTATACCCCAGAATAAGCGGAAAACCCGCCGTCAATTGGCAGCACTACGCCGGTAATAAAGCTGGCCGCTTCCTGATCCAGCAGGAAGAGGACACTGCCCAGCAGCTCTTCTGTTTCCCCAAACCGTTTCATCGGGGTTGCGGCCAGGATTTTCCCTGTCCGCGGCGTAGGCGAGCCATCGGCATGGAACAAAAGCTTCTCATTCTGCTTGGTGGCAAAAAAACCAGGGGCAAGCGCATTGACCCGGATGCCCACATCCGCGAAATGCACGGCCAGCCATTGGGTAAAATTGCTGACGGCGGCCTTTGCCGCGCTGTAGGCGGGGATTTTTGTCAGAGGCGTATAGGCATTCATGGAAGAAATATTTAAAATGCTGCACCCTGCACGGCCCACCATATCCCTGGAGAACTCCTGGGTGGGGAGCAGCGTACCGATAAAATTCAGGTGGAACACAAACTCCACCCCGCCCTGATCCAGGTTAAAAAAGGTCTTCGTATCCGTGTCCAGATCCCCGGCCTCAAAAATTTCTTTTTCTGTCGTCGCCCGGGGATGGTTGCCGCCCGCCCCATTGATAATAATGTCGCAAGGGCCCAGATCCGCAAGGATTTTCCCATGCGCCGCCCGCAGGCTGTCCCGCTCCAGCACGTTTGCCTGATAGCCCTTGGCTACAAAGCCTTCCTTGGCAATCTCCTCGGCATTCCGCTTGGCGGCCTCTTCATCCAGATCCAGCAAAGCCACGCTTGCCCCGCAGGCTGCCAGCGCATGCGCCATTGTGGAGCATAGCACGCCGCCCGCCCCGGTTACCACTGCTACCTTTCCATTTAAGTCCACATCAAAGGGTAAGTTCATGAAAATCATCCTCCTATCATTCTAAACATATTTCACTTGATCCCCTTCTCAATCGCTTCCCACAAACCATTGAGATACGTTGCTCCCAAGGCCCTGTCGTACAGCCCATATCCTGGCCGCCCGGTCTCCCCCCAGATCATCCGCCCGTGGTCTGGCCGGATATAGCCGCAGAAGCCGTTGTCATACAGAGCCTTCATAATCGCATACATATCCAGCGTCCCACAGGACGACAGATGCGCCCTTTCCTCAAATCCATCTTCCAGCACCTTCACATTCCGCATATGCACAAAATGGATTCTGCCCTGCGCGGCATATTTGGCTGCCATATGCACGACATCATTGTGCCCAGAGCAGCCCAGGGAACCCGTACAGAGGGTAATCCCGTTATGGGGGTCGTCTACCAGCTTTAAGAACCGATCCAGGTTCTTCTCACAGGTGATAATCCGCGGCAGGCCAAAAATGCTCCAGCAGGGGTCGTCCTCATGGATCGCCATATTTACCCCACACCCTGCCGCTACGGGAATCATACGTTCCAGGAAATACTGCAGGTTCCCCCACAGCTCCTCCTCCGTCATCGCCTGGTACTCGGCGACCACCTGCTTCAGCTCTTCGCGGGAATAGCTGGCGTCCCAGCCTGGGAGCGTAAGGTCGCTATCGCTCTCTAAGGGATTTACCGCCTCCACTTGCCGCTGGTAATAGGCCAGGCAGGTTGAGCCGTCCTCCAGCCTGTGATCCAGCTGCGTCCTTGTCCAGTCAAACACCGGCATGAAATTGTAGCATACGCAGCGGACTCCGGCTGCCGCCACCCTGCGTATATTCTCACAGTAATTTTCGATATACCGCTCCCGCCCTGGCTTCCCCAGCTTGATATCCTCATGTACGGGGATGCTCTCAATCACTTCAAAATGCATCCCAGCACCTTCTACCTGACGCTTCAGCCGTCCAATGGACGCCTCTGGCCATACTTCCCCCGCCGGGACGTCATAGACTGCAGTCACGATCGAGTGCATCCCTGGGATCTGGCGGATCTGCTCCAGCGTTACCTTATCCTCTTCCCCATACCACCGAAATGACAGTTTCATTTTCCTGTTCCTCCTTCTCTTCTCTCTGCCAGAATCGCCGCATTCTCCGCCACGGCATTCTTCGTCAGCGGGTAGGCCAGCCACAGGATAGCCGCCACAATCAGATAGCAGACTCCTGGGAAAGCAGTGGCAATGTTGTAAATCCCCTGCCGCACCTGATCGGTCTGCACCGCCCCCGGCTCCGATACGTATCCAATAGCCGACAGCGCAAAGCCGCTCAGCCCGCCTGCCAGCGCCTGCCCGATCTTGCGGGCAAAGGAATATACCCCATACACGGTGCCGTCCTCCCGGCTGCCGGTCTTCACCTCCTGGTAATCAATCACATCCGTGATATATGCCCAGATTACCATATTGAAATAGAACATCCCAAAGTTGGCCACAAAAGTAATCCCAACAAAGACCCATGGATTTTGCACCTTAAAGAAAAACAGCAACAGGAAAATCACTCCTGTGAACAGCATCCCCGCCACTCCGGCCTCTTTCTTGCCAAATCTCTCCGTAATCCCCCCGGTAGCCAGCGCCAGCGCCAAAGTGGTCGGCAGGCCGATAAAGCCGACTACGGAAAGCGCCCTTGTGTTCTTAAACCATTCTGCAAACAGGTAATTATTCATGGCCTGCACCATCAGGGAACTTAACAGCAGGAAGATGGCCGCCGCGATAATCGCCAGCAGCGCCCGGTTCGTCACCAGCGCCTTCACCGTCTCCCCCGCGCTAAGCTTTTTCTTATCCGCCGCCTGCGCCTGCACACGCTCGGCCGTCATTGCATAGCACAGCAGATAGCAGATAATTGCCAGCACAGAGAACACGCCTGCAATCAGCGTGAAGTTCCTGGCGCTGACAATCTGGTTGCCATCGGCGTCCTTATAATAAATCACGGCTGGCGCAATCACCATAATTGCCACACTGGCAAAGTTTGCCCCCATGGAGCGGAACGTCGACAGCTCTGCCCGCTCCCTGGAATCGTCTGTAATCACAGACGCCATCGAGCCATAAGGGATATTAATGGCCGTATAAAACAGGGAACCCCATAGAATATATGTCACAAACATATAGATTACCTTAACGGTCATCGACGCCCCGGAAAGCCCCGACTGGTACATAAGGAAGCTCACCAGAGCCACCGGCACGCAGATCCTTATGATCCAGGGGCGGAATTTCCCATTCTTGCCCGCAGGCATGCGGTCAACAATCCTGCCCATCCCGATATCCGTAAAAGCGTCCACAACCCGCGCCACCAAAAACAGCACGCCCACCATCTTGGGGTCAATCCCCAGCACATTGGTATAGAACACCATCAGAAAAGAGCTGGCAAATATAAAGGTAAAATCATTCCCAAAATCCCCAAACATATAGCCCAGCTTATCCCTTAAGCCAAACGGCCTCTCACTGCTTTTTGTATCCATAATCTTTCCTCCAGTTCCTTGTAAACGATTGGAGGTATTATCTGCAAAAAATGGGGGGTTTATTCTAAAATATGAAATTTGATTCTTTTTGCCGAACCGTTACATTCGATTTGCTTTTTAGGCCAAAAAAAGCCCTCCAAGCCGCCAGTCCTGCAGCTTGGAGGGCAAAAGGAATGCTTTTTGTAAGCCCACGGAATATTTGCTATTTATTTTTTGGTCCGGATAGACTTTGGCGCGCTCCATACGCTGGTAATCTTCTGTGACCCTACTTTTTTATAGCTTCTTACCCTTACAAAATACTTTGTGGAAGCTTTTAAGGAAGGCGTCTGTTTGGTGACTGCCTTATTGCCATTGACAGATATCTTTTTTGCACTCTTAAAGGAGGAATTTGCCGCATACTGAATCTCATAGCCAGATGCATTCTTGTCCTGTGCTATTTTTACCGTTATCTTTCTTTTCTTTACGCTCAGCTTTTGGATTTTCGCCTGTACCGGGCGGATCTTAAAAGTGGCCTTGTAGGAGCCTTTATAGGCGCCAATGCCGGTAATCTTCGCCGTTGCAATCCCAGGCTTCTTATTGTTGGAATACGCAACGCTATAGTCCTTCCCTTTCTTCAGTACGGTTGAGCCATATACCACCTTGACGCCCGGCGTAATCGCCTTTCCCGTATAGGTATAGGTATTTTTCACCTGCACCGCCGCCTGGCTAATGCTGTTCCTATGATGCGACATCGTGAACGTATAATTGCCAATCCCCTCCTGCGGGTTATAAATCCTGATATAATATACGGTATTCGGATTCAGCGTAACCAGCGGCGTAACGCCGTCCCTTTTATTATCCGAGCCATAAGTAAGCCGGTAATCCGCCAATACCTCTTCCCTGGCGTCGCAGATGGATACCCGGAACTGGCTGTCGCCCGCCCAGGAATGGGTGCTGATATTGATGTTCTTGCAATAGAAATCATATTCCTTATATGCCCCTGTCTTTATTTTAAAATAATCAATATCATCTTTCCCATCCAAGCTGGCATTTACTTTCTCCCCGATTCTCTTGCTTACGGCGTTCCCCAGGCGATCCCCCTCTTTGTCTTCGCGGAAGGATACCTTGATCTTGAAATTGCCTGGCGTATCGTTAGGGGATCTATTATATACCTTAACATAATATGTTGTATTCCGGTCAAGCTCCAGATTGGCAGAACGCTCACCGCCTATTGCCGCGTAATGCTTTACAAATATCTCGTCCACTGCATCAATCAAATCAAACTGCACCTGGCTGTCGCCCGCCCAGGAATGGGTGCTGATATTGATATTCTTGGCGTAGAAATCGTAAAACCCTTTTTTATTCGGCGTGGTAAATTTGAAATACAATACCTCGCTGCCCACAAGCTGCGCAGCATATTCTCTATCCACGCGAATCGCCGTGGCAGTAGCTTTGGAACTGCCCCCTGTCGTCAGCTCGTAATTTTCGGCCAATGCGCTGGTGCATGGAAGCAGGCAGAGCATAAGCGCCAGGGAAAGTACATAGATTAATTTTTTCATATTTTTCTCCTCATATCCTTTCATTCCGTGAGTACATAAGGAACGGCAGCGGTTATTTATGCACAGCTCCTTAGCAGAAGACATCCCTCTTTCTATCTTACACGTCCATAGAAGTATTGTCAAACGTTATCTCCGCTTTCCCGGACAAGATAACCAGCCGTGAATAATAACCAGCAGGCTGCCAAAAATCACACAGAAATCCGAGATATTGAATACAATCTGGTTCAGCCATTTCCATGGCGTACAAAAACTCAGGTAATCCATCACGTAGCCCTTCCGGATGCGGTCATACAGGTTGCTGGCGCCGCCGCCAATGGCCAGGCTTAAGCCCAGCATCAGGCAGGGGTTCTTCTTCCTGGACAGGAACCAGAGGGCTGCCAGCATCAGCAGCACCGCGCCGCTGGCTCTCCTCACAAGCCCTGGGCGTTTCTCTAAGAAATTCATGGCAGCGCCTTTGTTATGGTATTTCTTCAGCTGGATCCTGCCCCTGCATAGTTCCTTCTTCCCCCGGATTTCCTGCCGTTCCTCCATATGCTCCTTGAGGAAATAATCCCCTGTAAAGATGGCTGCGGCAATCATTGCGTATTTCATGGCTTGTGCCTCTCTTTCCATTTTCTTCTAAGTAGATGATGCCCGTTCTTCGCCATGTCTGGGCTCCTCTCCAAAAACAGCGCTAACGGTTCTGCGCCCATTATCCTAACCCTATTTTACATCGGGCAAACGGAGAAAACAAGTAAAATTTAAGCAGAAAATTGATAGAAAAAGATATGAAACGATATGAGAAAAATATATTGCACTGGCAGATGCACACCCCGCCGGAGTAATATGTGCCGGAGGGAAAGGTGGAGGAAGCGGGGCGGATTTCGACAATTTTTGAGCGTGTTCGGATTGCAGGATAAATCCCCGTCCTGGATATAGGCGGGGATTGGAGTGGGTTATTTATCGCCATAGTGGCCTCTGCAGTGGGCGATGTAGAGCCGCCCATTTTCCATATGGTAGACGAGGCGGTCTTTTTCGTTGATGCGGCGGCTGTATTCGCCCTGCAGGTCGCCGGAGAGGGGTTCAGGCTTTCCAATCCCTTTCATGCAGCCGTTCCGCTCGATATCCTGAATGAGCTGGTTGATTCGCTTTAGTGTTTTTTTATCCTGCGTCTGCCAGTAGAGGTAGTCCTCCCAGGCATCATCCGACCATATTTTTTCACTCATCGTCCACCTCGATCAGTTCATGGGCGATGCCTTTCCCAGCCCTCAGCTCCTGGACGGATTTCTTCACATAGGCCATGTTCGCCTCGGAAAAAAATGGGTCGGTAGTCTGGGAGATCTCAAACGGGATGCGGTTTTCGCGTAAAACTGCTTTCACAAAAAGGTTGATTGCGGTAGAAGTATTCAGGCCAACATTGGAGCAGAAGGCGTCAAAGCTGGCCTTATCTTTTTCATCTACCCTTGCGGTTAAAGTTGCCAGTGCCATAGGTATCTCTCCTTTCGTATTTGAATTGTGATTATTATAGCACTATTGTATGCTCAAAGCAAGCGTATGTATTACATATGGGGTTAGATTTACATAAATTACCGATTATTGTGGGATTATACGGAAATGAAAAAGAACAAAGCTGATCTCCAAATACCATCGGGACATATCCGGCATTGAAGACAAAGTAAACTCCCTCTATGCCCGCGGGATGGGCACCCGGGACATCCACGACCAGCCGAACGACTTGTATGGGATTGAACTGTCAGCGGAGATGGTCAGCAAGATAACAGACAAAATCCTCCCGCAGGTCAAGGAATGGCAGTCATTCGACAGCCCCAAGAACAAAAAACCGACAAAAAGTTCTTACATATCTAATTCTTATCAGAAAAGTCTAACTTTCATAGACACAAGATTTTTTACAGCCTCGCTTAATGTGCAGCAAAGGCACAGATTTCCCCGGTATGGCGGTCAACCAGCTCTACCCTCCCAGGCATGTAGCCACTGTTGCATGCAATATAATCTTCTGTAATATCATAAGCACGAAAACTAACATTAGCCAACTTCTCACAGCTATTTTCTTCCAAGTTGTATACAAATAGCTGCATCATGCCATGATCGCTATTTGTCGTAATCACCATTTCCTTTCCCTTCATCAAAATAGAATAAATATTGTCCTCGCTTTGGAACAACGCTTCGCCCTCTTCTTTGCCAAAGCCATCCGCTTTCATGATCTGATTTTCATGTGAAAAGATTACAGAGCCATCTTCCAAACAGCCGACGATTTCCCCTTCATAACAGGGATATGTGGCAATCAGGCCGTGTTCTGCGTCGCATACCATAAAATTTTTATAATCCTTTGAGAGGACTGCGACCGCATCCTGGTAACGGTACAGATATTGCCAATTCACATCCTCCAGAAGCATCTTCACCTCTCCTGTCGGCAAATGGAGGACATTCAAGTTCTGTTCATCCTCTGCCGCGCTTCTCAGGAAATATAGGTTATCCCCTGCCAGCAGGATGGGTCCCATCGGGTTACCGTCGCTTTTTAGCAGGAGTTCTGTTTCCCCTGTACCTAAATGATAATGGAACATATTATACTCGTAATCCACATAATAGACATCTTCCTCCTGAACATCCAAATAACTGCCATAATTATCGGAGATAACCTGCTCTTCGGCATCTGGGGATTGGCAGTCCTTGTAATACAGGCCTTTGCATTCATAAGTGCCATTCTTCTCAATATCCTCCTGGTACAAAAGCCCCTGCCCCGTAAATGCAGAACCTGTCCATGAGGCCAGCCTATCCGGAGCGCTTCCTTCTGCTTGTTCAGATAAAAAAACGTTTCCTCCCAAAATGCATAAAAACACCAATACTGCAAACGCAGAAATCATTTTTTTCTTTTTCATAAGCTTTACTCCTAATCTCAGTACATATGCCCTTCCTCAAAATAGTTATCTATTGCATCATAGTTACTTTCTACATTGGAGGTGTTCCCACATCCCAGGATATCTTTTACCAAATCCGCCTCAGAACCCATCAAATCCAAATCCTGTACCTGGTAGCTATCCTCCATCCGCATAACGGATACACGGTACAACTCCTGTCTCTCTTCCCATTCTTCTGGCAATTCATGATAAGAAATGGAACTGTCCAAATACACCATTACTTCTGTTCCATCTGCTGCCTCAAAGATATCGTCAATGCTCAATTCCTTAAGTTTGACATCCGCAATACCGCCATATAGTTCACTTCCCACTCTTCTCACGTTTTCTAACACTTTCCATGCTATGTACCCATCCGTGCTGGCAAAATCCTCAGGGGTAAAATTCCTGCTACTGTCGGACAGCGTCTGGTAGAAATCTGCAAAATACTGTTCCAATGATTCCCGCAGGCCTGCTGGCTCCTGGATATGGCGTATCTGCCGCACATCTTCTGCTTCCTCAGAATCCTCTGAATCCTTTACATCTTCCGGCAGAACCGTTTCCACTCCTGGCTCCTGCTTCAGGGCAATCTTCCTCTTCTCTATGCTTACGCCATGAGCGGCCAGATTCTGCCCTTTCTCTATGTAATCCTGCTCTGCCTCACCCTCGCCGCTCCCCCAGACATTTGGAATCAGGAGAACTGCTGCCGCTACCACCAATGCACCTGCCATACCCAATGCTGCCTTTGTCTTTATTTTATCTTTCTTTAAGTTCTTCATCCTTTCCACACCTCCCTGCTCCATCCGTTCCTTTTGTTTTATGTTTTATTTTAACGAAAACATAATAATCTTCCCTGTATGCCTATCTACTAAGTCGACGCTGCCCATCCCATCATCTGCACAGCAGGCCACATAGTCTTCATTAAAATCCCTTGGCATATGGTTGGCATTTGCCAGCTTTTCATATGTGTTGTCCCCAAAATCATACTGGAACAGTTGAATCAGGCCATGGGAACTGACAGTAGAGATAATCATTTCATCCTCTTTCATAATCACCCTGCTAAGGCCTTCATCCTGGAATAGGACTTCCCCTTCCTCATCATCAAAACCATCTGCTTTTACAATCTTGTCTTCCTGGGAAAGGATGACGGAACCATCATCCAAAAATCCCAGGATTGTCCCTTCATAATATGGATAGGTATCGGTGAGTCTGCCTTGGGCGTCACATATCATCAGTTCTGTGCCGTCCGAGGAAGCAACTGCTATAGAACCGTGGTAGTAATACAGATAAAATGGGCTGACATCCTCTAACACCAATTCGGTTTTACCTGTCGCTAAATGGCAGACATTTAGGTTTGTAACCCTATCATCTACCCCCTGCAGATAAAAAATATCATCATTCAGCAGCAGCATGTCCGAAATTACATATCCATTGCTTTTCACCAATATGTCTGTTTCCCGTTCTTCCAAAAAGAATCTGCGTATATTATAGCTATAGTCGACAAAATACACACATTCGCCTTTCAGATTGGCAGATCCATAATAAGAGTCTGAAATAACTATCTCCTCTTCCTCTGAGGTCTCACACTCCCTTAAATACAGCCCTTTGAATTCATACATGTCCTTTATCAAGATGTCATCTTTATACAAAAGCCCTTTATCCGTGAATGCAAACATCTGGCAGAGGGGCGTCTTTCCCAGATAGTCTCCTCTGTTTCCTTCTTTCTGATAAAACAAAAATATGCCGCTCCCTAACATAAATAACAGAAGGAATACAGATACCATTATAAATATCTTTTTCTTCTTCATATTCTAAAATTAAAATGTTGCTGATTTGAAACGGAGTAGACGTACTTTTGTAGCTTTATCATTATAACTATCCAACTTATTTTTTAATAATATTGCACTATTATCGGGGGTATGTTGAGCTACTTTTATTTTATCTGCATTTGCCGGCGCATATGTCGTTTCTGTAACAACAATAACAGAATGACGATATCTGTTAGCACTGTCGCTATAAAATTGCAAAACATCTCCCATTTTTATATTTGTCGACAAACTTGAATATGGTTTATTGTTATTATATCCTGTTGCTTTGGGACCATTCCCCGTATTTGTAGTAACATAATCATAAAACTCAAGAACACCACACCACGCTGCAGGCGGGTCTCCTGCACTTGAATCATAATTCCTTCCATACCATACCCCTTTTATCATCCGATAATCTTCTTTTACTCTTTTCTTTAAAGCAATACAAGTCGGATTAGTCGGATTAGGACTCTTGGGTATGGTATAGCCATCTGCTCCGCCATAACCTGCCCAGATACATTGTGATACAAAATTTGTGCAATCTTGCGACGCTCTTTTAAAAATATAATTTTCGTGTTCTTTTCCTAATTTGTAACCCCAAAACTTCGCTTTCCGTGCATTAAAAGAAATACCTGCCCTTGGGGAAATTTCCTCTTCCTCTTCTACTAACTCTGCAAAATCATCTGCTTTCCATTCTGTTATACGATCTGTCTTCCGATTAACTTCCTCAAAATAAGCATCTACAGCGGCATAATTGTTCTCAATATCTGGTGTATTATTAACAGCTAAGCTTTCTTTTGCCATTGTTGGATATTCAGAATTACTATCCAAATCTACCACTTTATAGCCTTCTCCTTCTGATACCATTGAGACCCGGAACATATCTCCTTCACTACACAAATCCTTTGGATCCATACCATAACTATAGGAAAATCTCACATATGTCATTGCCTCTATACCATCTTCTATTACTGATATGTCATCAATACCTATCTCTTCAAGCCTTACTTCAGCCATTCCATTATAAAGCACATTTGCCCTATATCTCCTTGAAATTAATTCTTTCCCAATAATATAGCCATTTGTACTAGCAAAGTCTTCATGAGTGAAATCCCTTGTATCATCTAACAGCACATGATAGAAATCTGTAAAATATTGCTCCAATACCCCCTGTATAACATCCTCCTCAATTTGAGGTTCTATTTCTGCCGCCGAAGCATTTGGTATTGAAAACAGACTAAGACATAATACAATAATTAAAATTACAGAAACACTTTTTTTCATAATAACACCTATCCTTTCGTTTTAATTGTTCACAAACAATAAAAATATACCTTATCTTTCACGTTACTATTTTTTAGTCCATTACCTATTTGCCTATTTTTCTGGTTCTACAAAATCTTCTTCCTTCCATTCTGTTATGCCATCTGTCTTACGATCCACCTCCTCATAATAATCATCAACAGCATCATAGTCCTGAGAAATATCGGTAGTACCCAGCATAGCTTGCACTCCCTCCTTTGCCATTAAAGGATATTCAGAATTACTATCCAAATCTACCACTTTATAGCCTTCTCCTTCTGGTATCATTGAAACCCGGAACATATCTCCTTCACTACATAAATCCTTTGGATCCATGCCATAACTGCTGAGAAATATTACATATGTCATTGCCTCTATCCCATCCTTAGTTTCAGATATATCATAAATAAAAACTTCTTCAAGCTTTATCTCTGCCATTCCATTGTAATGCACATTTGCCCTATATCTATTCGAAATTAATTCCCTTCCAATAATATAGCCATTCGTGCTGGCAAAATCATCATGGCTGAAATCCTTCGTATCATCCATCAGCACTTGATAGAGGTCCATAAAATAGCGTTCCAAACATTCCTGGAATACCTGCAGTTTCCCAAAATATGCATCTACTGCCGCATAATTGTCCGCACTATCCTGGCTATTCCCTTCTGCCAGGTGTGCCCTCACCCTGTCATATAATTCATCTGAACAAGAAAAGTCCAGAATCCGATATCCATCTTGCTCCTGTATGACAGAGACTTTATAAGTATTATAATCCTCCTGGCTTTTCGCTTTCTTGGGGAGTCCATGATAAATACGATAATCATACAGAGCCTTAACAAAAACTATTGCCTCTATTTTGCCGTCTGTTTCTTCCTGGCTGTGAATCTCCACTTCCTGAAGCCTTACATTATCAATCCCCCCATACAGCACCTCTCCAAGATACCTCCGCATCTGCAGGCGCTTCCAGAGCATATAGCTGTCCGTGCTGGCAAAGTCCTTGCTGCTGAAATTCTTTGTATCATCTGACAGGACACTATAAATTTCTGCAAAATATTGTTCCAGTGACTCCTGCAGGTTCAGCGGCTTCTTATGCTCCTCTGTGGCCTCTGCTTCCTGCATATCCCCTGTTTCTTGCATCCCTTCTGCCTCCCCAGCTTCTCCATCTTTCCCTATCTCCTGCAGGCTTTCTGCTTCCCGCATATCTCCTTCTCCCTGCAGCTCTGTTCCCTGCGCCTCTTCTGTTCCCTGCTGCCCCTCTGCTATCTGGGCTTTTGCACTTTCTGCCTCTAAAAAACCTTCCTTGGCATTTGGGATTAATATAAGCGCCGCCGCTGCCACCAATACGCCTGCCATGCCCAATGCTGCCTTTGTCTTTAATTTATTCATCTTTAAATTCTTCATCCTTTCCATCACTCCCTTCTCCCCGAATGCACAGGGAAACTGCTCCCACTTCTCCTGGCTGACGGAAAAACGCAGCAAATCCAGGACATATGCCCTCACGCCTTCCGCATCCAGCCCGGCCACTGCCGCCTCGTCACAGGACATTTCCATGTCCCGCCGAAAATAGTATATCCCCGCCCAGACTGCCGGATGGAACCAGTAGATTCCTAAGATAACCGTTGCCAGCAGGTTCAGCCATGGATCTCTCCGCCTCACATGGATCTGCTCATGCCGCAGGATATGGGAAACGCCCTCTATGCCCAGACAGGACGGCAGGTATATCCTGCAAGGAACGCCTGGCAGGACAAAAGGCTGCAAGATGCCATCCGCAAAGTAGACCTGCCCCTCCCATCTTACGGATATCCGAAGCTTTCTCTTTAGCCGGATGTAAGAAACTACATTCCATCCTGCGAACACAACCATTCCCACCATCCATAAAATGGCTGCTGCCTGCATCAGCGAAAATGGCATCGTCCCAACCGAAATAACTGGCATTTCTCCCAGTGAACCTGTAAGATTGGCATCCCCAGATAAGCCAGCGCCCCCGTTTCCCACAGACAAACTGCTTCTGCCTACTTCTCTGGCAAAACCGATACCAGCAATTCCCCCGGCGATTGTCCCATTCGCCAGTCCTGCCGCCTGAGCAATGGCATGGCTTCCGATCCGCGCCACATTATCCCAGACGCCCCCGCCGCCTATTCCTGCAGACATTGATATGCTCCCAGGCATCCCTCCTGCTGCCCACTTCCCCACAACCAAACCGGCAAGCTCCGATGGGCTGCCAAGGACGCCCATAACTTGGGCAAACAGCCTTCCCCCTCCATTTTCCGCCAAGCTGCCAAGCATCCCCCAGACTCCAGCAAATGGAATAGGAATCAGCAGACGGACTGCTGGGATTGCCCACAGCAGATAGGAATATCTCTTTGGCATCCTCCGCAGGGCGCACCTCAATAATAACACTGCAAGGATGACCCATGTACTGGCATACCCTAATTCTATGACTGTTTTAAAAATCCTCTCCAAAACTTCCATCAGCGCTCACTCCTCCTTCCTCCTCCTGGAAAAATTTATCTGACTGGAACGGTATGATCCTCTCCATCCCCGTCCCCCTATTTCCCCAGGCTGTCAATCAGATCCCGGATCTGCGCAATCTCCTTGTCCCCCAATGTCTCTTCCCTGGTAAATGCCGCCAAAAATCCTGGCAGGGATCCCTGAAACGTCTCTTCTACAAACCGCTTGCTCTGCTTGGCCAAATACTGCTCCCTGCTTAACGCCGCAGAGACAATACCGCCCTCGCTTTTCAAAATCCCTTTATTGCACAGCTTTTTAATAACGGTATAGGTGGTAGATTTCTTCCATTCCAGATGCTCCCCCGCCAGCTGTACCAATTCCCCGGACGGTATTGCGCCATGCTCCCATACCAGTTCTGCAAACTTCTCTTCAACCACGCCCATTTTATATATTTCCATATCGCCCTCCTTTTTGGCCTGCCCGAAGTAAGAATGGGTCTATCTTCACTAGACCCATCTTTTTTATTAAGTCTACTATAAACAGACCATTTTGTCAATCTTAAAATCAATTTACTGCGCGAAAAAAGCGCCCTCCGCAGGCGCTAATTTTCACAATAGATACCACATGTTCAATCGTCCGCCACAGTTCTTTTTTGTAAGCGTTAAAAAATAAGTTTCCATATCGTTCTGATAATTTATCCAGATCCTTTTTTATTTCCTGTTTTAGCGTTTTTAATTGATAAGTTCATCTTGCAATAATCAATGCGGCAATTTCCCATTATTTTGGAGCCTGCTATGATCCCACTATATTTATCAGCATTAGCAATAAATTATAAAGGCCTATATTGTTAAAGTTATATGAATTTTATTAAAATCACATAAAGAAAAGCACCCCTATAGGTGCTAATCTTCATAATGTCCTTTACATGATAGGATTCTTATATTCTGCTGCTCATCAATTTCGTAAACAAGTCTGTTTGCATCATCAATCCGCCTGGAATATCCTGATCCATGTTTCAACCTTTCAGGCTTTCCAGTGCCTTGCATCGCCCCATTACGTTTTATATCATTCATTAAGGCGTTTATTTTTCTCAGTGTCTTTTTATCCTGTCTCTGCCAAAAAATGTAATCATCAAAAGCCTTGTCTGTAAAAGTTAGTTCATTCATAATTTTTCCCAGTTTTCTTCAGCCATTCTAATACTTTTGGCGTTGGCTTCCAATCATCAGATTCCATTGCCTCCAATTCTTCTATGGTAAACGAAATTGTTTTCCCTTCTTCAAGTTGCCTTTTGCTTTCGTTTAGCATGGAAAGATACTCTGCGTTGCGCTTTGCCTTCAACATGTTATTGTACTCCTGTTCTGAAAGCATTACAATATTTTCGTTTTTCGGTCTGTATACGATTAGGGTTTCTCCCTGAAATACTTTATCACAAAAATTTTTAAAATTGTCTTGCACATCCATGCTTCGGACTGCTATCATAAAATTACACCCCCCTTCCTATTATTCGTATAGTTTTCCGTACTTTAATTGTATGAAGCTGTCTATATTTTGTCAATATGCTTTATCATAAACTTCCCCAAACTGCTGCAACAGCTGGGGGAGTACCCAGTTATAATTTCTTTCTGAATAATCACCTTTGCAGGCGGTTATCTTTATGTTATATTTTAAAGATTATTTATAAAATCTATCGTTTTTCCCTCATTCGTTTACAATCATCAAAATACTTTCTCTTGTTTTCAGATTTTATATTATGTTCTAAATCTTCATATTTTTCTAAAATTTTCAAATGCTCTCATCCTACCCCCGCATCTGGATCAGCGGCCCCCCTGTCTTCTCAATATAGGCCTCCGTAATCGTCACCATCCCGATATTGTCATCCTTGGGGATCTCATACATAATATCCAGCATAAATTCCTCAATAATCGCACGCAGCGCCCTGGCGCCCACATCCTTTTCCTTCGCCCGCCTGGCGATGGCGCGGAGTGCGTTTTCCTCAAATTCCAGCTTAACCTCATCCATCGCCAGCAGCTTCTGGTACTGCTTGACAATGGCGTTCTTCGGCTCTGTAAGGATCCGCACCAGCATATCCTCGCTTAGGGCGTCGAGCGCAAACACAATCGGCAGGCGCCCCAGAAACTCCGGGATCATCCCATATTTGCGGATGTCCTCGACTTCTACATAGTGCATGATATTCTCTTCCTTGTCATATTTATCCTTGAGGTCGGCGTGGAAGCCGAGGGAAGATTTCTTGTTCAGGCGCTCCTTGATAATCCCTTCCAAATCAGGGAAGGCCCCGCCGCAGATAAAGAGGATATCCCTGGTATTGACCGTGGCCAACGGCACCATGGCGTTTTTGCTGTTCGCCCCCACCGGGACTTCAACCTCCGCGCCTTCCAGGAGCTTGAGCATCCCCTGCTGCACGCTTTCCCCGCTCACATCCCTCTGGTTCGTATTCCTCTTCTTGGCGATTTTATCAATCTCATCTATAAAAATAATGCCATGTTCCGCCCGCTCCACATCATTGTCGGCGGCGGCCAGGAGCTTGGACACCACGCTCTCAATATCGTCCCCGATATAGCCGGCCTCCGTCAGCGAAGTGGCGTCCGCAATGGCCAGCGGCACGTCCAGCAGCTGAGCCAGGGTACGCACCAGATACGTTTTGCCGCTTCCGGTCGGCCCCACCATCAGCATATTGGATTTCTCAATCTCCACGCCATCCTGGCTGTCACAGGCCACACGTTTATAGTGGTTGTATACGGCCACCGCCATCACCTTCTTGGCATACTCCTGCCCCACCACATACTCATCCAGGCTGGCCTTGATCTTATGCGGTGCAGGGATGGACTTGATATCCAGCTTGGGCGCCGCTTTTTTCTCTTCCTTGGCCTTTTTCTTCTTCAGCTTCTGCCGCCTGGGCAGCGCATCCATATTCTGCAAATCGGACAGGTTAATCATGCTGATATTAGGCATATTGCCAAAGCTGCTCATATCCCCCATTGGGAACCCGATATGGTTCATACTGTCAAAGGTCTTCTGCATACAGTCGGAACAGATGCAGATCTTGCTGGCAACCTTAATCATTGCCCCAGCCTTGCTCTCCGGACGGTGGCAGATATAGCAGATATCCTCATATTCACTCTCCTCCGAGGCGTCGCCGCCCCCCTTCGTCCCCGCCGCGGAGGCCTTCGGGGAATCCTTGCCATTTCCTTTCCGCAATCCTAAGAATTCTATCAAATCTACGCCTTCCGATTCTGCTTCCTCCAGGAAATCCATGTCCTCCAAATCGGATCCCTCTATGGAATCCATGTCCTCTGAATCCGATTCCTCCCTGAGATCCATGCCCCCAGAATCTAATTCCTCTGTGGAATCCATATCCTCTGCTTCGGATTCCTCTGCAGAATCCACATCCGCCCCCAGCATTGCCTTCCCTGGCTTTTCTTCCTTCGGAATCACTTCCCGGAAATCTGTATCATCAAATCTATGCTTGTCGCTCATCCCTATCTCCTCTTCTTTTACAGTCTATCGTCATAACCTTTCCCCTATTATAATGCAAAGCGCAGCAAAGCACAACAATTGCCGCTATTTTACTTTTATAATCTCTTCTTGGTTCGTTTCCGAAATAATATAATGCGGGCGGTGTTTCGACTCCATATAGGTCTTGGCAATATACTGCCCCATTATGCCCAGGCAGAACAGCTGGACGCCGCCGATAAAAATCATCACGCAGATGGTGGAGGCCCAGCCGTCCACCGGGTCGCCGAAGGCCACCTTGCGCACCACAATGAAAATCAGCATCAGGAAAGAAATAAAGGTCATAAAAATGCCGAACCAGGAGGCAATGCTCAGAGGAGCCTGGGAAAAATTGATAATCCCATCCACGGCGTATTTGAATAATTTCCAGAAATTCCACTTTGTCTCACCAGCTACCCGCTCCACATTTTCATAGGACAGCCAGTACGTGCGGAAGCCAATCCAGCCGAAAATCCCCTTGGAAAAGCGGTTGTACTCCCCCATCTCTACAATCGCGTCCACCATTTCCCGCCGCATCAGCCGGAAATCCCGGGAGCCGTCCACAATATCGGCATTGGAAATCTTATTAATCAGCTGATAAAATTTCCCCGCAAACCAGCTGCGGATCACAGGCTCGCCCTTGCGGGTGGTGCGGCGGGTGGCCACGCTGTCATACTCGCCAGAGGCCAAAAGTTCCATCATCTGAGGCAGCAGGGACGGCGGATCCTGCATATCCGCATCCATCACCGCCACATAATCCCCCTTCGCATTGCAGAACCCGGCGTACATCGCAGCCTCTTTGCCAAAATTACGGGAAAAAGACAGGTATGTAACATGGGGATCCTGGGCGGCAAGACTCCGCAGGACGGCCAGCGTCTGGTCTTGGGAGCCATCGTTGATAAACAGCATTTCATATTCGGCATCCATGCCCCGCAGGACTTCTGTGGCCTCCCGGTGGAAAATGGGGGCGGCAGCTTCTTCATTATAGCATGGGATAATCAATGATAGTTTCATAATTCAAGTCCTTTCTCTTGCCTCTTTTCTGCTTCGCTTCCTTGGTAAGCCGCCTTTCTTCCAGGCATGGAAGCAGGCAGCCATAAGAACCGCCGCCATGCCACATATGGATATCCATATTCCTTCCTTTAACAGCGGCGTATGATAGGCAAGGACAACCCGATGCGTCCCTGGCTCCAATGCTACCGCCATGTACATGGTATTGGCCTGCATAAGGGCAGCTTCTTTCCCGTCTATCTGGGCTGTCCAGCCTTTGGAATATGGGATAGCAAAACACAAAATCTGTGGGCTTTCTACGGAAATGCTGCCCGTAACCATATCCGTTCCAATCTCCAGGTTTTGCAGGGTATTTTCCTGCAGCTTTCCTATCTGCTCGCCATACCGTCCCATCGGCTGGCAGATAACACCCATGGGACCAAGAACGTAGCACCCCGGCTTATCAAAAGACAGCTCTATACACGTGACGGCCTCCTGGGAATATCCAAGGTTGACCGTAAAATCATGGCGGCCGCTGTAATGGGAGGATTCCTCCGTATAGTAGGATAGGGTTTTCTCCTCCCCTACGGAAGACGATATCCCTATCTTAATGCCCTCCTTGCTGTTCCAGGAAAATTCATCCCGTTTCTCCAATTCCTGCTTCTGCTTTTTCTTATCTGCCCTGGAAGCGGCGCCATGCTGCCCATCGTTTGGCAGCCATTCATCATAGAGAAGGCCATGCAGGAAAAGATAAGTTTCACAGTCCTTAAGACCCTGGAATTCCAGACGGATCTTTGCATCTTCTACATCTCTCACCTCATAATACATCCCCCCATCCACCTGGGAAATGCCCTCTCCCTCGAAGCAGACAGAAGGATAGATATTCTGCCCTGTAAACTGCAGCTCTGCCTGGGGAACCCCTATGTTTCCATTTGCAGATTTCCTGCCTGCCGCCCCTGTTCTGTCCGCAGAATCCTCCAGCACCACGCCTTGCAGCAGCGCTTCCTGCTTCTCTACCGAGGACAGGGCGTCCCATGTTTTCTTTGGCACATAACAATCGTAACAATAGGCTAGCGGCAATTGGTATTCATTCCGATAGATCGCATATTCCGCTTCCCTTTCCCCTAACATCACCCTGGAAAATCCATACGGCGGGACTCCCGTACTGTCCTTGGGGATGGCATAATAACGCACAGCTGCCAGGGAAAGCAGGGCTGCGCGCCCATCATAGCCACGGTAATTATAAGTATCCGCCTCCCGCAGCTCCACTTCCTTGCGGAAGCTCCCGACCGAAGGATTGGAAATCGACCAATAATATTGTGTGGAGGAAAGGCCAGAAATAACATTCGCATTCTGTGTCGGACGGTTCCCGGAGAAACGCCAAAAGCCTCCTGCCTCTTCCATACGCGCCGCTTCCCAAATGGCGGCAGTCTCATTCTCCATCAGGCCGTGCTTGACCTCTTCCCGCTCCATACAGTCCGCCGCATAATTTTTGCCAACTGGCGTGTTATGCCAGAAACTGTTGTTAAAAATACTTGCCAGCACCAACAGCATCGCCAGCGCCTGCTTCTTCTGCAGCCCCCAGAGGATCTTCCCCTTCCTGACTGGGAAAAGGACAAACACAAACAGATACCCAAGAGCCAGGGAGATAAACGTATTCCCGCTCCAGGATGGCACAAGCGCCACGCAGGCCAGCAGGTATATGGTCAGGCAAAGATACAGAAACCGCGCGTCTTTCCTCTGGAGCCACATCAGCCTCGGCCACATCGCAGCCAGCACATAAGACAGAAGCAGGGCAATCGCCCAGCACCAGCGGTTCGCTACATAAGAAAACCCATTCAGGGCCTGTCCCAGTACCGGGAACGCGGCAATGACCAGGCAGATGGCAAAGAGCGCCTTTAAAAACCTGTACTTTTTTGCCTTCCGCAGGAACCAGAACATTGCCACCAGCACCGGCACGGCAAAGCCCAGGCACAGCCAGTATTCCGCGCCAGAGGAAACCAGCAGCCCCGGCAGCCTGCCATAATAAGAAAGGGGATAGAGGATATGCAGCGGCCGCCCGGAAGATACCCTGGTATCGCCCAGCAATACGGCGCACATAGGCAGCCAAATGGCGGCAGCCGGAAGAACCCCCAAGACGGAAGCCCCGCCGATGCGAAAGAGCATGCCAAGCCCTGCCTTGATATCTCTGTAATAACTGGCAATCAGCCTTGCCCCCACATAGAGGACTGTCAGCAGCACCAGCATATAGAAAAAATACACATTGCTGACTGCCGATAAGAATACCGCAAAAGAGAACAGATACGGCCGTCTCTCTCGCAATATTTTCTCAACGCCCAGAACCAGCAATGGGAAATATATCATCGGATTGAGGAAATACGGATGCCTTGCCGCATTACGCAGCGCCCAAAAACAGAAAACATACGCCATCGACCCCGCCAGGACGCCGCATTTATTCCGAAGCCCCGTCCGGAAACAAAGGCACGAAAAGGCAATCCCTGCCAGGTACAGGCGCAGCAGCACCATCCCTTCGTAATACAGGTGCAGGAAACGCAGCGGCACAAAGGCGGAAAGCAGCGTAAACGGATCGCCAATCACATAATAATGGAACGCCGTTAAAACATCGCTTCCTTCCCCAATGCTGAAATCCCATGCCGGAAGGGCCGGCTGCCCGCCGGAAAAGACGGCCTGCAGGGCAGACCGCAGATATTTTGCATAATAGACCAAAGACTTGTAATGCTGTTTCCAGCCGTCCATTTCCCAGATTAAGGTCCTGCCCGTTAAGAAATACCAGCCAAAAACCATGCAGACGGCAAGCAGGAACAACATGGTATAAACATAAAAGTACTGCTTCCTCCC
This sequence comes from uncultured Lachnospiraceae bacterium, assembly GCA_910577785.1. Lineage (GTDB taxonomy): Bacteria > Bacillota > Clostridia > Lachnospirales > Lachnospiraceae > Petralouisia. The sequence goes on from CAJTNT010000004.1 coordinate 115,842, forward strand.
CATCCTGCCGTTATCCTCAATGCGGCGAAATACCGCCGGCACAGTGCCTGTCCTTTGGAACCATCTTCTAACGCGCTGCATGTTCTCTTCCTCCTCGCTGTCCTCCACCCTTGCCTTCCTGCATTATTTCGGAACTGCCGTGAAATTACTTAGAGATTATAACACTTCGGAAATGGGATTTCAACATGTAATGCCTCTCACTCCTGAATCATCTCTTCTGTACTAATGGAAAATTAAAATATGTAATTAAATTTATCAGAAACATAGATTCATTTATAAAACCTGAAAATAAAATCCCTGATAAAATGCAAGCATTCCAAAACCTGGAAAAGTTACGCCTTCATTTGCCAGACGATTTTGACTATGAAAAGGAGTTAGAAGAATCACGGAAGTTTAAATATGGTAGTATTAATTGATACAAATGTAATCATGGATGATCTCGTTACTAGAGAAGCATTTTTCAAGAAATATGAGTATTCTATTTATTCTACCTCGGCACCTTTCATTTCTATGTAATTATTTGTTACTTTTTATAGGGTGGGGAAAGTAATACATTCTCTTGCATGGCAAAAATTTCCCCACTCCGTGAAAAAACCATGGGTTAACTTCCCTGCATACACAGAGGCAGTTCCAGGCCATGAGCCTCCAGAAGTTCCTGGTCTGAGAGAATTTCTTTGGCATTGCCGTCACGGATGATTCTGCCTTCCTGCATCAGGAGGGCGCGGTTACAGGTGTCAAGGACCATATCCAGGTCGTGGGAAGCGATGATTTTCAGGTGGTCAAAGGTATTCAGGATGTGGATCAGGTTTCGCCTGTTGCGGGGGTCAAGGGCAATGGATGGCTCGTCCATAAGGATAATATCCGGTGCCATAGCCAGGATGGTGGCAATGGAGGCCAGCTTTTTCTCACCACCTGACATTTTATAGGTTTGCTTTTCCTTTAGGTGAGTAATCTTGGTCATGGCCAGAGCCTGTTCTACACGCTTTTCTACTTCTGGCTCCGGCAGGCCGTAATTTCTGGGGGCAAAGGCTACGTCATCGTATACCCGGGACGTAAAGAGCTGGCTGTCAGAATCTTGGAAGACGTAGCCGATTTTCTCCCGCACTTTGGGCAGCGTTTCTTTTATTACGGGGATTTCTTCCACGCGGATCGTGCCTTCGTAATTGAGGTTGAGGCCTACGAGAAGCTTCAGGAGGGTGGACTTGCCAACGCCGTTGGCGCCGATTAAGCCGATGGTATCGTGTTCGTTGGCGGTGAAGGTGATATCTTGTAGGATGGGGGAGGAATGATCATAAGAGAAATTTACATGCTCTAATGTGATATGGATGTGGCTCATAAGCAAAAGATCCTTTCTGAAAAATTAGTAGCTGTACGGGGCGCTGCGAAAGCGGGAAGACCCGGGCAGAAACGCGCTCCTGCTCCCGTTGCTTGGATGATAATTTTTCTGCTTCTTAAACAGTATTTCTGCTTCTTAAATAGTATTTCTGCTTCTCATAAATAGTAGCAACTTAGTAGGCTGCGGCCAGGCGTATTACGCAAAATGCTGCAGTCCAGGCCAGGAAATATAGGATATCTTTCCAGCGGCATGGTTCCTTTACCGCATAGGTAAATTCTCCTTGGTATCCCCGCAGCGCCATGCTTTCGTAGACTTCCGCCGCTCGGTCGATGCTCCGCAGCAGAAGCTGGCCTGCCAGGGAGCCCCATACTTTAAAATGGACGCCTTTCTGGCCGGGGGCGCGGAGGGCGTAGGCCTGCATCATGCGGTTTGCCTCTGTAAGCAGGACGCTGATATAGCGGTAGGTTAAGAGAAACTGCGTCACGAGGATGGAAGGGATATGCAGCAGGCGCATGGCGTAGCAGATTTTTTCGATGGAAGTGGTGGCAATCAGGAGATAGGAGGCAAGGACGCTGTAAATGCCTTTTATCATTAAGGTAGCCATGGATACCATGCCTGCGGTAATGGTGATGCTCCCGATTGTCAGGATGGGCTGGCGCTCAAAGAAAGGGTTGAACAGGCCTACGAGGCAGACGAAGGGCAGCACGATACGCAAACGCCGCAGGCTGTCCCAGAAGGGGATTTCGCCGAGGATAAAAAGGGCAATTGGGTAAATGCCCATGCATAGCAGCCCTGCCAGGCTGTATTTGGGGAAAGATACGGTTATGGTAAGGTAGAAAATGGTCAGCAGCAGCTTTACCAGCGGATGCAGGCGGTTCATCCACTGGTTTTGGGCTGCCATTTCGTCCATATGGTGGATTTCATAAAGCGCATTGCCTAATTTACCCATGTTTCCTCCTACGCCAGAAGCGCAATCCGTAGCAAAAGGCCACGCAGACAGCCAACACGGCGGCAGAGCCTGCAATGCCGGAAACTGTGGTACCCCAGGCAGATTCCGAGCCCTGGAAGGCATAGTCTGGCAACAGAGCGGTTGATTCCTGGATCTGGCCTGCCACAGCATAAGCGCTATCTTCCCCTGCATCAGCTCCCAGCTCTGTGGAGCCTGTCACCTGCCCAATCGACCATTCCAGGCCATCCGGATGGGAAGACGCCGCCAGGGAAAGCCCGCCGCCAATCAGCAGGGCAGAGATGCTGAGTACTGCCATCGTATGTACAAAAGAAAGTTTGCCCTTATGCGCTGCTTCCTGCGTGGAGGCAAGCATTTCCGGCCTGGCCTCATAGACGAACAGAAGCACTGCCGCCGTAATCAGCCCTTCCACAAAGCCAATCGCCAGGTGAATGGGCTGCATCGTCCCTACAAAAACTGCAAACGGAAGCTCCGTAATGCCCGAAGCCATCGTCTCCATGGCAACACTGAACGCCCCCAACTGCAAGGATGCCACGCAGCCCAGGATGGACGCGCCAACTACCTTTCCCCTGCTCAGCCCTTTCCCCTGCATTGGCCGCCAAACCAGGAAATAACCCAGGAAACACCCATAAAAGGCCATGTTCCAGATATTGCAGCCCAAAGCCAGCAAGCCCCCGTCCGCAAACAGCAAACATTGAATCAACAAGACACCAATCATCGTCAAAAAAGACGCATACGGCCCCAGCAGAGCCGTCAGCATCATGCCGCCGCACAGATGCCCGCTGGAACCCGTCCCCGGAATCGTAAAATTAATCATCTGCGCCGCAAATACAAAGGCTCCCATCACCCCCATCACAGGAATCTTCTTCGCATCATTTTCCAACCGTACCTTCTTCACCGAATAAGCCGCCGCCGCTGCCGAACACACATACATCGTGCCTGCAACCGCCGGAGCCACCAACGCATCTGCCATATGCATAACACTATTCCTCCTTAATATAAATGGATATACCTCTTTCGAGCCGTGATTCCCTATCCGTACTTACCTTGCCCTAGAAAACTGTAGGGAACACTAATTCCAACAATAACAATTCCAACCCTTTCCATATTCCATATTGAAAAGTTTACTAGCCTTTAGTATAACACTGCCCCAAACCGCCAGCAAGCCCCCCCAGGGGATATTCCCCCCCCTATAAAACATCCCCCCAAATTACCCTTCGCAAGCCAGACAAACTTCCATCCTTCAAGGAAACGCAACACCTTCCCACTTCCGCAGCGGTTCGTATGGCCATTCCCCTACACCATCTTGATTACCGCCGTATTCGCATACGTCAGCGGCTCATTATGCACAAAAAAAACGACCCTGTCCGCGGGGGCATAGAGCGTCTCCAGGATATCTCCTTCATATGGATTTAAAATATCCGCCAACGGCTGCCCCGTCCTTACCGCCTCCCCTGCCCCGACAGAAAATTCATCACCGCCAGGACCGCCTGCCCTGCGCTATTGGGGTCAATGCGGGCAGTCGTAGTGGTATACAGCGAAAATGCCTGCGTCTCCCACACCTGCCAGTTATAATTCAACGTTGCCGTATCATAGGGCCTTACCCTGCGGACCACCACATACGGAAGGCCAAACTGCTTTGCCGTCTCTGGCTTGCTGAACCCCTCGTCCATCAGCCGCACATGGGGGACAAAATCTCCCGGCCGCAATCCTCTGGGTCGTCTCTCCCAGGCAATACCCGGGAAACATCCGATTGATATCTGTATTATCCGTTGACCAGAACCTTTTCTGTATATTCATCGAATAAGGGTTGATGGAAGGCAGGATTAAGATTTTATGCCCCATTTCCCCTTGAATTTCCCACGATACAGAGCGACTCTTTCCCCTCGCCAAATTCATACCCCATGACACGGAAATCATCCCGGTACAGCCCTTTCATCTCATAAATAATCCTTTTATTCATAACCGCACACCTCCTTTTTCAGCAGCCGCCCCATCAGGGAACCCTCCCAAAACACAGGGCTTAACCTGCTAGAAACGCCGTATCACAAGCTTTCTGCTGTTATCCTTATCATAGCTCCAGGCCTTCGCTGCTGCAGATTCTCTCTGTGATTTCTGTTAATTGCGCCGCGTTCTTGCCCAGAATACGCACTACGATATGCCCGGCGGATGTATGTGTCACCCCGCCCTCCATATCCCCGGCGTCCTCCAGCAGCCTGCGCACCTGCTGCACCCAGCCTTCCGGTTTTTGCTGGTTGCAGATGACCAGGCTGGCCAGATGGGTGAACCCCTCATACATCCCAAAGTTCCCCATATCCATCTGCCCCGGCTCGTAACAGGCATTGTCCCTGTATACCAGACGTCCTCCCTGGGAAATGCAGACCCTGCTCTGGAACCTGCGGTACTGAAATTCCTCGCCATACGCCACGCGCCCGCAGCTTAAAATCTCACGGAAGACAAACTGTGAAGTTTCATCCTCCAATTCCACCTCTGCCGTACAACGGTAATCGGAACCTGCGAAGGGGATGGCCGGCAGAGGCAGATAGCGCAGGCAGGCATGGCTGCCCACGGTAAGATATATCCGCCGGCTGGCGTAGCCTTCTTCCATCCGATGGATTTTCTCATATGCCTGGGAGACAAATTCTAGGCTGGAACGTTCCTTGGCGCAGAGATTAATCTCCTGCCTGTCGCCCGCCATAATCCCGGCGGAAGCAGTCAGAAGCATCACCGTCATGACATCCTTCTTCTCATAAAAGGGGTGCATCACCTTAAAAGGAGCCGTAAACGATACATCCTCCATCACCGTCCTGCCATCCCTGTATGCAGCGGTAAGATAGAACTCTGAAAGTTTTCCAAATTGATTCTCCCTCATTCCTGGCATCCCTCTAACAAGACATTTTTCTTGATCCAGCCTATCACAGCGGCAATCCCCACCCTGTCCCGGATATCGGTAAATACAAACGGCCGCTCCCCCCGCATTTTCCTGGAATCCCGCTCCATCACGCCTAAATCCGCTCCTACATAGGGGGCAAGATCCATCTTGTTAATCACCAGCAGATCCGAGCGCGTAATCCCCGGCCCGCCTTTGCGCGGAATCTTATCACCTTCCGACACATCAATCACAAAAATCGTCGCATCCACCAATTCCGGGCTAAAAGTAGCGGAAAGGTTATCCCCACCGCTCTCAATAAAGAGGATTTCGATCTCCGGAAACCGTTCCAGCATCTCATCCACCGCCTCCAGGTTCATGGAAGCATCCTCGCGGATTGCCGTATGCGGGCATCCCCCCGTCTCCACGCCAAGAATACGCTCCCTTGGCAATACGCTGTTCCTGCACAAAAATTCCGCGTCTTCTTTGGTGTAAATATCATTTGTAATAACGCCAATCTCATACTTTCCCGCCATCTCACGGGTCAGGCATTCAATTAAGGCCGTCTTGCCGGAACCTACCGGCCCAGCGACGCCGATTTTCACATAAGACATCATCAACTCCACCTTTCTTTCTCCATACCTACAGCAAATTTCATCCGATCTTCCGATATCAGGCCGACATAAAACAGACGACATCAAGACATATAAAGCCTAGAATAGAGGGCTTCGTGCTGCATGCAGCGGATATCCATTCCGGGGGCTGACAAGCACAGTTCCTCTTCCGTCAGGCTCTTTACCTCTTTCAGAAGCCCTGGGAACAGTTCCTGGCATTTGAAGAGCAGGCGCTGCCCGTCTGTCTGGCTTAAGGGTATGGCCTTCACGCAATTCGTTACCATGGACGAGACCTGGGCATACAGGTAATTTGACATAACATCTTCATAAGGAATCCCTACAGCAGCGCAAAAGACGCCATAGGCAATGCTGTGCGCCGTTGCCCTTTCCCTGCGCTGCCCGCAGTAGACCCGAAAGATATCCGATTCATAGGGGATATCCATTTCCATCACCGTCTTGACAAAGCGCGAGCCCAGTTTATGCCCGGCCTCCCTTGTCTCCCTCGGCACGCGGCTGGCTTCCAGCAGTTCCTCCAAAGCCTCTATTTTCTGCATCTGCCCGGCCGCCGCGTATTCATACGCCAGCCGGACAGACAGCAATTCATTGCAGCAAAAACTGTAACGCATGCGATGGGATAGAAATTCCCATACCTCATCGAAAGATGAAAGCAAATTTTTCTGGATATAAGTCTCCAGGCCATAAGAATGGGAATATGCGCCAATCGGAAATAAGGCGTCATTCACCTGCAGCAGCAGAAACTTCTTCCTCCATTCCCGTAAATCTTCCTGCAATTCCTCCCGTAATTCCATCGTTCCCTCCCCGTTAATGATGATGGTTATTGATGGAAGAGGACAGCGCCTGGCTGAAATCAAATTTCACCTCTGTCTTTTCCGCCGATACGCCATGGATACGATTTACTTTGTCCATCAACGGCTCATAATACGGCGTATAAAAGGTAAATTCGTCCTCTCCGCAAAACATCGTCGTATGGGTATTCCCCACCTCATAGCAGAGCTTGGCAATCTGCCTCGGATGGTCTTGCCGCACCACCATCCGGATCGCTTCGCAGGGCGGGATATTCACGGCAATTACCTTATACCCATCTGCATAAAGCACATCATCCTGGCGCAGCCCCCAGCGCAGCACCTCATCCCCCATACGGATGCCGACGTCCTCGCCCTCCGCCGAAGTCTTACGGTGCAAACGCAGAAAAGCCTCATGCCATGCTATCTCCACATAATCCACCCGCAGGCCGGAGAATTTCCCATCGGAAAGATTCCCTAACACTTCCTCACATAACAAACAAATCCCCTCCTTTTACCAGACACCCAGCAGCAACATCACGCCCGGAACCCAGGCCGTCACGATTCCTTCGAATACCTGCAGGCAAGGCACAAACTTTCCCAGTTTCTTGCCCATAATATCGGTAACAAAAGATGTCCCCCACAGAACCGCCCACAGCCACCAGATTGCCGCCCACCTGGGATCTGGCGCAATGCCGAGCGCCTCGCTCCCCGTTATGCCTTCGACAAAGCCGAATATCACTGCATTGACCGCCACAAAGCTGGAGAACCACGCAAATGGGAGCGGATTCAGATCAAAAATATTCATCATTGCCACAAACAAGTAAGTAAAACAGAACAGCAGCCCCGTACCCGCCGCATAATAATTTCCCTGCACCAGGTTTACAAAATTGATAAACAGGGAAAGCCCGCCCGTCAAAATATTCATAACCGCGGCAGATTTCTTATCGACATTTGCCAAAGCGCAAACGCCATTGTTGATTAAAACAATTCCCACAAAAAGCAGGCAAACTCCTAACATAATCCAATACCTCCAAAATATATCCCGCGAAACCTCACTATCTTAAAATAGGCTGTAAAGCTGTGTCAACGGCAGCTCTTTTGCTGGTTTTGATTCCAGTTTCACGCCATCTGCGCATACTTCATAGGTTTCCGGATCTACTGTAATTTCTGGGGCAGCGTCATTTAATTTCATATCCTTTTTGCCAATATTCCTGCATCCGTGTACCGGCACTACCGTCTTCTTCAGGCCGTATTCCTCCTTGATGCCTGCATCTATGGCAGCCTGGGAGACAAAGGTCAGGCAGCTCTCATATTTTGCATCCCCATGCGCGGCAAACATCGGCTGGTATAACACCGGCTGCGTGGTTGGGATCGATGCATTGGCGTCGCCCATTTTGGAGGCGATAATCATGCCGCCCTTGATGACCATATCCGGCTTTGCGCCGAAAAATGCCGGGTTCCATAGCACTAAATCCGCAAATTTCCCTACTTCCACCGATCCCACATAATCTGCGATCCCATTGGTAATCGCCGGGTTAATCGTATATTTTGCAACATAGCGTTTTGCCCGGAAATTATCATTGCCATTTTCCTGATCCACGCCCAGAGGCCCGCGTTCTTCCTTCATCTTGTGAGCGGTCTGCCAGGTACGGGTAATCACTTCGCCCGGGCGCCCCATTGCCTGGGAATCGGAACTCATCATGGAAAATACGCCCATATCATGCAGCACGTCCTCCGCGGCAATCGTCTCTGGGCGGATCCTAGAATCTGCGAAAGCCACATCTTCTGGAATATTTTTATCCAAATGGTGGCAGACCATCAGCATATCCAAATGCTCATCCAAGGTATTTACCGTAAACGGCATGGTCGGGTTAGTCGAAGACGGCAGCACGTTCTGGCTGCCTGCCGCACGGATAATATCCGGCGCATGCCCGCCTCCGGCGCCCTCAGTATGGAAAGTATGTATCGTACGCCCGCCGATGGCGTCCAGCGTATCCTCCACGCAGCCTGCCTCATTGAGCGTATCCGTATGGATTGCCACCTGGATATCATATTCGTCCGCCACATTCAGGCAATGGTCAATCGCTGCCGGGGTCGAGCCAAAATCCTCATGGATTTTCATCCCCATCGCGCCGGCTTCCAGCTGCTCAATGATTGGTTTTTCCGCAGAACAGTTCCCTTTCCCATAGAAACCAAGGTTCATTGGATATTCTTCCGCTGCTTTTAACATCATACGGATATTCCACGGCCCCGGCGTACAGGTTGTGGCATTCGTGCCGTCGGCCGGTCCTGTCCCGCCGCCAATCATGGTCGTAATGCCGGAATACAGGGAACACGGTATCTGCTGGGGGGCGATAAAGTGGATATGGCTGTCAATCCCGCCAGCCGTCACAATCAGGTTTTCTCCTGCCAGGGCTTCCGTTGACGCGCCAATCGTCATTCCCGGCGTCACGCCGTCCATCAGGTCTGGATTCCCTGCTTTCCCAATCCCGGCAATCTTCCCATCCTTGATGCCGATATCCGCCTTGATAATGCCTGTATAATCCAGGATCAGGCAATTTGTAATCACCAAATCCAGCACGCCGTCCTTGCGGCACGTCTTCACGGACTGCCCCATCCCATCACGGATGGTCTTCCCGCCGCCAAACTTCACTTCATCCCCATAGGTGGTATAATCCTTTTCCACCTCAATCACCAGGTTAGTATCCGCCAGGCGCACCCGGTCGCCCACCGTAGGGCCATACATCATTGCATATTTTTCTCTGGAAATTTTATTGCTCATTCTGTTCCCTCCTCTCTGCTGTCTACATAAAGCCTTTTGCTGCGGCGGCCTGTACGGCGGCAGCCTTTGTTGCACAAGAAGCCTGCGCACAGGTCAAGTCGTTGAGGCCGTAAATACGCTTCGCCCCTCCCATGGCCGTCAGCTGCACCTCTTTTTCCTCGCCCGGCTCAAACCGCACGGAGGTGCCTGAGGGAATGTCCAGATGGTACCCATACGCCAATGCGCGGTCAAATTTCAGCTGGCGGTTCACCTCAAAAAAATGAAAATGCGAGCCAACCTGTACTGGCCTGTCGCCTGTATGCCTTACCGTAACGGTAACTGTTTCCTTTCCCTCGTTGATTATAATTTCCCCATTTTGGGGAATCACTTCGCCAATCTTCATCCTTCATCCCTCCTACTGAATTGGATTATGTACCGTTACAAGTTTTGTGCCGTCTGGAAATGTCGCTTCAATCTGGACTTCATGTACCATATCAGCCACGCCGTCCATCACATCCTCTTTCGACAAAAGCTTTGTGCCGAATGACATCAATTCTGCAACCGTCTTGCCATCCCTGGCATATTCCAGCAGTTCGGAACTGATGAAAGCAATAGACTCCACATAGTTTAATTTCAGCCCTCTGGCTTTCCTCTGTTTGGCCAGTTCTCCTGCCGCATGGAGCATTAGTTTCTCCTGTTCTTTTGGGTTCAAACGCATAAGGTTCATCCTCCTTTCATTATTTTGCGGATATGTGTGCGCATCTGGTTCTTTTGGTTCTTTCTGCATAAAAAACCGCGCATCCTTTTGGAAGGTATTTCTCTTATAGGCAATTCCAAGGGAATTTCTTAGAAACAGGCAAGAAATAACTTTTCATTTCTTGACGGTTCCTTATACAAGAGAAAAAGAGGCTTTTCCTTACGGAAAAGCCTCTTCGCCTGTCACATTCCACAATATGAGCAAGATCATCCTCGAAAGATTCCCTCGCTGTTTGAGGCCATTATATGCCAGGGGTAAAAAAATGTCAAGGGTAAATTTTTTTGCGGGTATTCATGTATCATAGAAATTATTACTTTTCATGGGGTGGGAAAAAGTGGCCATACGAACCGCTGCGGAAGTGGGGGAGGCCGCAACAGAAACGCGCTCCCCACTTCCTCCGCTACAAAATGAAAACCGCTACATCTCCTTGCATTATGGGAAATTACCGCCCCGTGAAAAGCAACTAGAAATTTAACCAGGCAAAATACATTGATATTTACCGGCAGGAGTCATATAATAATCTTATGAGCAAACATTTTTATATCGCAATCGATTTGAAATCATTTTATGCATCTGTTGAATGCACCGAGCGGCAGCTGGATCCCCTGGCCACAAACCTGGTGGTTGCCGATGCCTCGCGGACGGAAAAGACCATCTGCCTGGCTGTGTCGCCATCTTTGAAAGCGTATGGCATATCCGGGCGGGCAAGGCTGTTTGAGGTGATCCAGCGGGTAGAAGAGGTTAACAGGGAACGTAAGCGGCGGGCCCCTGGAGGGCAGTTTAGAGGCTCCTCCTGCTTTGCGCCTGAACTGGAGGCACATCCGGAACTGGAGTTATCTTATCTTATTGCGCCGCCCAGGATGGCTTTTTATTTGGAATACAGTACCATCATCTACAATATCTACCTCAAATACATCGCGCCGGAGGACATCCATGTCTACTCCATTGATGAAGTATTTATGGATGTGACACATTACTTGAAAACGTATGGGATGACGCCCAAGGAACTGGCCTCCGCCATGATACGGGATGTCCTTGACAGCACAGGAATTACGGCGGCTGCCGGAATCGGGACAAACCTTTACCTCTGCAAAATAGCCATGGATATTGTCGCTAAGCATGTCGCCCCAGATGAACATGGAGTGCGGATTGCCGAGCTGGACGAGGTGAGTTACCGGAAGCTTTTATGGGGCCACCGCCCCCTCACAGATTTCTGGCGGGTTGGGTCTGGATACCAGAAGAAATTAGAGGCTGCCGGGCTCTTTACGATGGGCGACATTGCACGCTGCTCTCTGGGCGGGGACAATGACTACCACAACGAAGACCTGCTCTATCAGATGTTCGGCGTCAATGCAGAGCTCCTGATAGACCATGCCTGGGGATGGGAGCCGGCCACCATGGAGCAGATCAAAGCCTATCAGCCGGAAAGCAACAGCATCAGCTCTGGGCAGGTGCTCGCACATCCTTATAACGCCCAAAAAGGGAAGCTGATTGTACAGGAAATGACGGACCAGCTCGTCCTCGACCTGGTGGACAGGAAGCAGGTCACAGACCAGATGGTACTCACGATTGGCTATGATATTGACAACCTGGCCAATGCCAGGAGCAGGAACCGCTATCAGGGAGAAATCACAACGGACCGCTATGGGCGCAAGATGCCAAAGCATGCGCATGGAAGCATTAACCTGGGCCGCCAGACCTCCTCCACCCAGATCATTATGGATGCCGTCTTGGAACTGTATGACCGCATCATCAATCCCAGCCTCTCCATCCGCCGCGTGACCGTCACGGCAAACCATCTGGCGGATGAGCCACAGGTTACAGAAGACAGGCAGTTTGAGCAGCTCAGCCTGTTTACAGACTATGCAGCTTTGGAGAAGGAACGGAAGGCAGAAGAAGAACGGCTTGCCAAGGAACGGCGCCTGCAGGAAGCCATGCTGTCCGTCAAGAAAAAATATGGCAAAAACGCGCTTTTAAAAGGAATGAACCTGCAGGAAGGCGCCACCGCCAGGGAACGCAACCGCCAGATTGGAGGGCATAAGGCATGAAATACAACGCAAATGCCAGATTGAAGGATATACGGCACGAAGCAGAGCGCTGATGCAAAACTGGAGGATATACGGCATGAAACAGAATGATTGGCACAGATACAAAGATATTATTAATCTCCCGCACCATGTATCCAAAAAACATCCGCAGATGCCAGCCATGAACCGCGCTGCACAGTTCGCGCCTTTTGCCGCCCTCACAGGGCATGGCGCCGCGATCGCGGAAACCGCGCGCCAGACAGATTCTTTTATGGAACTGGACGAAGATCAAAAAGAACAGCTGGACAGGCAGCTTGGGCTCATCCAAAGGAACCTGGGACAGAAACCGGCCATCGAAGCCACCTATTTCCAGCCGGATGCCCAAAAGGAAGGCGGCGCCTATATAACTGTCCGCGGCAGGGTGGCTAAAATCAATCTGCCCGGCCGCGAAATTCTCCTGGCAGACGGTACAGCGCTCCCCATAGACCGCCTCCGCTCTATCCGGGGAGCGCTGTTTGGCGACACAGAGTTGCCAGATACATAAGCGCAAAGAAAAGAAATAATCTATCCTGAGAGCAAACGCAAAGAAAAGAAATAATCTATCCTGAGAGCAAATGCAAAGAAAAGAAATAATCTACCAAGAGAAACAGTCACAGCATCTGGCAGCAGAAACATATCATTTATCATATTACTCCGGCCGTTAGCGACAGGAATATATCACACATGCAAACGCGAAAGATGCCACGCATGGGCAAAATAATTATACCAGAGCCGAAATGTCTTCCTGCTGCCGTCAATCACCGCGGTACAGGAAAAGTTCACGCCCACCTGGTTCCTATCCTGGTCTTGTGACAATACCTCTTCGATTGTAACCGTGACAAGCTCCCCCGTCTGGTCAAGGAACCGAAACCGCATTGGCGTAATTTTACCATTTGTATCCGTGCAGGAAATCATCTGCACTGGCGTGTTCACGCACAGTATGCTTTCCAACAGCAACACCCCCTCTTTCTTCCAGATACTACATCGTTATGACGCCTTTATCTTAGCATAACGAACATCCGTTTGTAAATGGGGAATGTCTGGAAAATCAATGGCATCTCATGCCCTGGAGCGTGCTATCCTATTTCCATTTTATTAAAAAGGGTTTTATGACTGGATATCGAGCATGGACATCCGTTTTCTGAAGGTATCTTGCCCATCCAGGCAGGCGTCTGTCAGGCAGCCTAATATTTCGTCCGTAAATACTCTTCCGCTTTCTCTTCTGGGATGGCATATTTCTTCATGATCACTTTTCTTATATCCTCATCCCTATGGCCAAATTCCCGGAGCGCCCCTACTGTTATCTGTATCCCCTGCTGTACCCCCTGCTGTACCCCCTCGGATTTTCCTTCTTTAACCCCATCTTCCCACATTTTCTTCTCCCGGAGCTGTATCTGCGGCTCTACGATCTCCATCAGCCTTTCAAACATTTTCTCATCCCCTTTCCACTTTTCCACAATCTGCTCATTCGCGTCCAGCATGACTTTTAGGACGGAGTCCGCCATATCCCGGTCGTCTTTCCCCGTCAGCCTGCTTATCTTCTCCAATAGTTTCCTGGCTGCCATATCCCCTACCTTCCGCGACAGGGCGCACAGCCATGCATGGGCCTCCCCGTCCAGCTCCCTTGTGACTACGACCTGTGTCGGGAACAGCGCCTGGCCGCCCAGATAATAGATGCCCTTACAAGGCTGGGAGGGAGAGCCGCCATGCCTCTCCAGGTAACGGAAGAGCCCTTCCGGCCTGCCTTCCCTCACAAGGGTGACGGTTATGTCGTCCGCCTTCCTCTCGTCCACAGAATTCCCGTATGACTTGTAGAGCGCCGCATAGGCGGTCACCTTGTACAGGACGTCTATGTCGAGGCTGTCGTCCGGGGACTTATATTCCATGATGTTATGCCCCCGGAAGAAGCTGCCGATCTCATTGCTTATGATAGCCGTGGGTTCCTTCTTGATGACCAGCAGGTCAACCTCCAATGGCTTCGTGTTCAGGTTATATTCCTCCTGGAATACCAGCCCCTCCCTGTCCTCCCTCAGTTCCAGGCGCATGGCCGCCACGAACCCCGGGTGCCACTGTATTTTTGTATCCTCCATGATGCCTCCCTTTCTGCTGTATGCCAGATGCGCCATGGTTCTGGCGCCAGGCCTGGTATAGGTTTCCTTCCCCTCTCCTTGTATGGCAGGAGCCCCGGCGGTACCCTGGTAAAAAAAGGGGGGGCGGGGCATTGCCAATATAGAAAATAATTACCGCAGCTGCCTGCAGTTAATTTGGGATAGAAATATTATACCTCATTTCCCAGAAAATTTCATTGGACAGTTAGTCCAATAATAGGCATATTCAGGTTAATGTACGCAAACTATTTACGTTAATATCCAGGTATTATTATAAACTATGCGCCCTTTCCCAAAAATATCATTTATCACAATTTCATTATAACGTTGAAATTCCATCCTGGCAATAGAAAATGGATGCCAGGATCGTGTAACTTTACCTGGGGATTTGGATGCGGGATTTTTCATGGAGTACTGAAAGTAAAAGCGGCTACACGAACACTGCGGAAAGGGGAATTCCTACATTTCCTGTTAGCCATACTTCCACACCCCTATACCCCAAAATAATATGAACTGGGAAGGCCAGCTATCGAAACGGTACACCGCTGCCGCCATAAACGGTTCCACGCTTAAACGTAGCATAACGGCCATAACTGGGACGGCAGGCCGTCCCCCGCCTGCGATTGGACTAACCGTCCAATGCAAAAAGGCTTGACATGGGGTATAATATAGCTTACCAGAGGAAAGGCTTCCTATTCCCTGGCAAGGCATCCCCGCTTTGGCGCGGAAAGATGGCACATAAGGAACCGGCAGGCCATCCCCCGCCCCATGGAAAGCAGCTATAAATTTAAGCGTCAAAGCCGCCTGGCGCCTATTTTCAGTTGCCTGGCATCCATTTTTTATTGCCAGGGCTGGGTTCCAACGTTATAATAGGAATATAGGCTGCCGCGCTTCCAGGCAGGGGGATGGCGCATGCCGGAAGGAGAAGGCATGCAGGAAGGAGAGGGCATGCAGAAAAAGACCCCAGACTATGACAACGTGTTCAAGACAAGGAGATCGAACGGTAAAATCACAAGAAATAACGACTCAAGTATATAAATATTTTTCTGCCACAAAAAAGTAATGGCTACCTTAGATCAGCCTGAACCATTTGAAATTATTGTCCTCTTAGGGAATCACCTAGACGGAAAACATTATGATGAAGATGTATATCAAGCTACCAAAGAAGCCTTAAAAGCTTACCAATGTAGGATTATGTATTATGATGAACTTTTAAGAAATGCACAAAACTTATATAGTGATTTCTTAGAGCAAAACAAAAATCTATCAACATTGAGTGACATTATTAACGAATTAGAGCTTGGTTAATATATGCTATTTTGCGGAACAATCCAAGTTTTTTCACCTTGAAAGATTTTACCGTCTACTCGTTGAATAATAACACAATGCGGGAAAAACCTTGATTGTTCGATAATTACATATTTTGTTTGAGTATCTAATTTGGGTGGGCGCTCCCCCAAAAATGAATATCCATACATACATTTCGTTTTATACAGTTTCATAAATAACCTCCTTTGTTGATTTTAAAGTGTTATTCCATATTTTCCTCTACTTCTTATCCCTATTT
>CAJTNT010000005.1 GCA_910577785.1 uncultured Lachnospiraceae bacterium
TTCCCCTGTGCGGCAATCTGCAGGAACGCTTCCCGAAGCGGCGTCCTCGCATAGGCCGCCATGTCCTCCATCCATGCTTTGAATGTCTGGAATCCGGCCTCTGTGTTGCTGAACTCCAGCGGTTTCTTTGTATACTCGTAGTTGCGCCAGTCAAATGCCCGGGCATAGTGGGTTTCACTTCCCACATCAATTCCAACAATCAGAGTTTTTTCAGTTATGGATGCAATTTTTGCGTTCTGTGTGTTATAATTCATCTTGGATACCTCTCTGTTCAATAAGATTTTTACTAACCCGCTAAGCCAGTAATCTTATTTTACTCTGAGGTATCTTTTTATCAACCACCCTTCTTGGAATTCCCTATATTTGAATTATACAGGAAGCTCCTATACATTCAAACTATTTAGAATACATTTCTCCTCGACATACCGCAGTACAAAATCAGCAAACAACCCCTTCTGCCCAGAGCTTTGTTCTGGATATATGATATGTCCCCCCTGAATGCTGCTATGTAATTCACAGGGCGCGAGAGCCACATCCGCCTGCTGCAGCATGGGGATGTCAAATTCGCTGTCTCCGGCTGCAATGGTATGAAGCGCCGTGTCCTGCCCCTGGCGCTCAAAAAGGACGGAACTTCCTATCCGCCTGCGGAATCTGCAAAGAGCCATTCCCTTGGTCAGTTTCTTCGGCACAACATATACCTTTGCGCCATTGGAAAATACATCCACTTGCGTATGCGCCAGCCCCTGCCGCAAGTACTCTGCCGTCTGTGCCGGCTGTGCGCTTTTGGTAAAGAGAAAAAGCTGCTCGATATTGCGGATTTCAAAATTTACGTTATTGTCCTTCTCTAATAACCCTGCCGCCCAATGTAAGGCTTCCTGGCAGCCCTGAACCATGTTCCGGGATTCCTCGTACCACGCATCATCCCTCTGCCCATTTACAAGCAATATCCCGCCATTGCATACCAATGCATACTCTGGTATGCCAATCCCCAAATCAATCCTTTGGTACTGCTCCATGGTTCTGGTAGTCACGGGTATAAAGAGGGCTTTTTTGCTGATCTCCTGCAGCAGATGGTATGAATATTCTGACATAAAAGAAATTTCACGCCCCTGGTACACTTCTACGCAGCGTTTTTTTCCCCCAATCTCACGTCTGTAGGAATAGATTAAAGTATTATCCAAATCGGAATAAAAAACAATCATAAAAACCTCCCGCAAAGCCATCCTGACATAGGAAAAAGGGAGGGCTTCCCCTCCCCCTTTCAACAAAAAATCATGTTACTGTCCACGGCCTGCAAACCGCTCACCGTATCGAAATCACCGCTCTACCACAGCCTTCCGCACCAAATCCACCGGAATCATGGTAACCGCCAGGAGCGCTACCGCAGCCCAGCCCTGAACCCCAAAGGGCACACAGCTAAACATATTCCCAATCCAGGTAAATGCCGTAAACGGTACCAAAGCGGCGTTTACAATTAAGGCCTGCACGAGAATAATGGTGAAAAACACCTTCAGGAAACCTGTATTTTCATTCAGGCCTTTAAAAATGCCATACTTGTCATCACGGACATTGAAGCCATTGAACAGTGCGCTGACAATAAACAGCACAAAATATCCGGTCAGATGCTGCTCTTCCGTTGCAAAAAGATTGCGGAAAAACGGCAGCTTCAGATAGAGGAAGCTGATAAAGGTCAGCCATGCGCCCATCGTCAGGATCTGCGCCATCATCTTCTTGCTGACAATGCTCTCGTCCCTTCTCCTGGGCTTCTCATCCATATATTTTTTGAGCGCCGGCTCGTTGCCCAGCATAATTGCGCCCAGGCCGTCCATGACTAAGTTTACGAACAGCAGATGGGTTACCTTCAGGGGCTCTTCTACGCCAAAGAAAGGAGCAATGGCGCTGACCACTACGGCAGCCACGTTAATCACGAGCTGGAATTTACAGAACTTGAGGATGTTATGGTAAATGGTGCGGCCATACCAAATGGCATCCTTGATGGACTTGAAGTTGTCGTCCAAAATTACAATCTTGCCGGCTTCCTTGGCGGCTTCCGTACCGCTTCCCATGGCAAAGCCTACGTCTGCGCGCTTTAAGGCCGGGGAATCGTTGACGCCGTCCCCCGTCATGCCGACAACCAGGTTCATCTCCTGGCACAGGCGCACCATCCTGGATTTG
Organism: uncultured Lachnospiraceae bacterium; assembly: GCA_910577785.1. GTDB lineage: Bacteria > Bacillota > Clostridia > Lachnospirales > Lachnospiraceae > Petralouisia. The sequence goes on from CAJTNT010000005.1 coordinate 2,176, forward strand.
TCCGTAGGAAGCGCACGGGCAATGACACGGATGTGGGGGATAATCTTCTTGACCTCATCATCCGACATTTCATTGAGCTGTGCGGAGGAAAGGGCTTTATCGGCAGAACCACGCAAAAGCCCGGCGTCCTTGGCAATGGCAACCGCTGTCTCTAACCTGTCGCCAGTAATCATTACCACTTGGATGCCTGCCTTCTGCACTTCCTGGATGGCTTCCCTGGCTTCTGGCCTTACATCGTCACGGATACCGACCAGGCCGATAATCACAATATCGTTATTGATTTTATTTTCCGTCATTTCTTGCTCGGAATAGCCAAATGCCAGCACACGCATCGCCTTCGCGGCAAGGGCGTCAATTTTCTCATTGAGGGCGGCTTGGTTGATTTCTTTTACCTCCCCGTTCCCATCCAGATATTTGCTTGCCTGAGCCAGCAGGCGCTCCGGCGCTCCCTTATAAAAGGTCTTGCCCTGACGGTCAATCCTGGCCTGGCTGAACTTGTTGGTAGAATTGAAGCCCTGGGATTTGGTGACCATATTTTCCTTATCTGCTTCCAGGCTTCGGAAAGTAGCCTCGCCGATAAACTTCATCAGCGCCTGGTCCGTGGCGTTTCCGCCGATTACCCGGTGTTCCCCATCATACATTGACTGGGTATTCTTGCCAATGGCAAAGTCCAGCAGCTCCTTGGTCCTCTCGTGCTTGGGCAATTCCGGGATGGCTATGGACTTGCCGTCTGCCGTAAAGAAATCCACCACTTCCAGCATGCCTTTGGTAATCGTCCCTGTCTTATCGCTGAACAGAATATTCAGTGAGCCTGCCGTCTCAATGCCCTCTGCCTTCCGTACCAATACATTGTGATCCAGCATTTTGCTGGTATTCTGCATCAGCACCAGGGAAATCATCAGCGGCAGCCCTTCTGGCACGGCACAGACGATAATTACGACTGCCAGGGAAACAGCCTCAACGATTTTCTTGACGACCGTCTCCATGCCAAGGGCGAAAAATGCAGAAACACCCCCCTCCGAAGTGACGAAATAAGCCAGATAAAGGATCGCAATGACAATTGCCCCAATGTAGCCGAAGGTAGAAATCTGCTTGGCCAGCTTGGCCAGCTTTACCTTCAATGGGGAATCCGGCTCGTCTTCCTGCATCTCTTCCGCCATCTTGCCCATCATCGTCTTTAAGCCTACCTTGCGGACATCAAGGATGCCTTCTCCGTCAAATACCACTGCCCCGCGGAACAGGGAATAGCCGTCGACAAAGGTATCTCCCGTAATATCATCCGCCAGCTGCACATCCTCCGTAACAGCGTTTTTCTTGCATTCCTCGGCCTCCCCGTTGAGGGCGGAATTATCCACCCGCAGGTCGCCAGACACCAGGATGCCGTCCGCCGGAATCTTATCCCCGGACTGCAGCAGCACCTTGTCCCCCACCACGATGTCATCGACATCAATCACGGCCACCACGCCGTTACGGTGTACCTTGCACTGATCCTTTTTCGTGCTGTCCTTGAGCTCGCGGTACTTGGTGTCGCTGGCGACGCCTGTCTTGGCGGACACAAAGGCTACAATCAGCACGGCCACGATTGTCCCCAAGGGTTCATAGATTTCTGCGTAGCCAAAGAAAAACATCACAATCATCAGCACGGCGATTGCCAGCAGAATCTTGATCATTGGATCGCCAAAGGTTTCTTTAAATTCCTCCCAAAAAGTAGTCGGCTCCGAATCGGGAATCTCATTGGAGCCGAATTTACTTCGGGAATCCTCAACCTCTTTGTCCGTAAGTCCATTAAATTTCATTCTGTTCCTCCTTTAAATATGTCCACTTTTCTATACACATAAAGAGAAAAAACTCCTCCTGGTATGCCTGCACATTTCTATTTAGATAAACCGCTGCAGAAGCGCAACTTATCTAAATGAAATGCGCGGGCACACTGGGGAAAGTTTTTTCTCTCTGCAACTCCTTAAAGATAACGATTTGCCAGTTCCCCGATTCCTGGATCTGTCGTCCCCTGGCCGATGGCATTGAACTTCCATTCTCCATTGTGCCGGTACACTTCGCCAAAAATCATCGCTGTCATGCCCGAGTAATCGTCCGTCAGGTTGTAACGGCACATCTCCGTGTTATTCCTGCCGTCCACAAGGCGGATGAACGCATTCTGGATCAGCCCAAAATGCTGTTTCCTCTGCACAGCCTGATAAATATTTACCACCACCACTATCCTGTCATATTCGCTGGGTACCTGCGCCAGATCCACCAGGATCTGCTCGTCATCCCCTTCCCCGGCTCCGGTCAGGTTGTCGCCCATATGCTGCACCGTGCCGGACGGATGCCTCAGATTTCCAAAATAGACGATATCCTTCTTATCCCGCAATTTTCCATCTATCAGCAGAAATGCCGAAGCGTCACAGTCAATATCCTGCGGCTTCGCCGAAAAGAAACCCTTTTTCTTCTGCTGCACTTCATCCCAGCCTAAGCCTATCATAACCTTCGAAAGCCCTGCATTGTCTTTCGACAAGCTCACCTTCTGCCCCTTCTGTAAACTAACCGACATAACATGTTACCTCCTTATTGTCCTGCTTTTTGGACATAAAGGGATCCCCATAGGGGGTTACCTCCTTATTGTCCTGCTTTCTTCTTAATCTTTGCGCCCGGTCTTCCACCGCAGGCCCCAATGGAAGGCCTGGTCTAATTCCCGGTGGCTGGGGAAAAAGCGGATGATCTTCTCCACGCTAAAGGTTTCATCATTGACATTTTCCAGCAAGGCCAGGCCGCACATGCCATCTGACGAATTATATTCATCCATCTTCACCACCAGATCCTCCGCCCCTGGATAGCGGATGGTAACAATCGCGTCTGCCTGCTTCCAGTTGGCAATGCCTTCATAAATAAAAGTATAGACAAGAATCCTTTTAATATTCCCAATCTGGTCCCCATTGATACGCAGATTCTCGCCAGCGGCCGCAGCCCCTGTCCTGTCATCGCCGTCCAACGCAATATACGGCGGACGGTTCAATGCGCCAAAGCCATTCCCCAAGGCCTGCACCGCCCCTTTCTGCCCATCCTTCAGTTCATACAGGCAGCCCAAATCCAGGTCAATCCCTTGGCTGCCGCCAAACAGTGTTCCCAGCAGGCCTTTTTTGGCCGGCTTTGCATTCCAGTTGAGGTTCACTAAAATCTCGCCTAATCCGCTGGAAGCGGCTTTCTTGAGATTAACCTTCTGCCCCTTTTGCAAACTAATCGCCATCTTGATCCCTCCTTTGACGCAAGCAGCCTTTATCCTACTTCTACGCCATAATTGGCGCAAAGAGCCGCCAAGCCGCCCTGATAGCCGCAGCCGATGGCATTAAACTTCCACTCGCTGCCATTTTTGTACAATTCGCCGAATACCGCCGCCGTCTCTATGGAGAAATCCTCCCCCAAATCATAGCGCAGCAGTTCCTCGCCCGTCTCTTCATTATAAATACGGATAAAAGCATTATTCACCTGCCCAAAATTCTGCCTGCGCTGTTCTGCTTCATAAATAGTCACGGTAAATGCAATCTTGGTGATATTTGCCGGCACCATCGAAAGGTTAACTTTAATCTGCTCATCATCCCCATCCCCGGCCCCAGTGAGGTTATCGCCCATATGCTCTACCGCCCCAGAAGGATCCTTCAGGTTCCCATAGAACACAAAATCCTCCTGCGAAGACACTTTCCCGGTATCGGCCTGTAAGAATGCCGCCGCATCCAAATCAAAATCTCCGCCTGTATCAAACTGGTTCACATCCCAGCCCAAACCTACAACTACCTTCGACAACCCTGGGTTCCCTTTCGTAAGGCTCACTTTCTGTCCTTTTTGCAAATTCACTGGCATAATCCAAACCCTCCTTCTCTCTTTCCTCTTTTACATATCGTGCCGTCAGCATTTCTATTGAAATGCTAACCCTATACTGCTACACTTCTATTGGATATTTATATTGGTACAACTATTGTGTAAGAGCCTATGCCACTTCAATCCCATAATGCCCGCACAGCGCAGCCAGCCCTCCTTGGAACCCGCTGCCAATCGCATTGAACTTCCATTCTCCGTTATGCCGGTACAGCTCCCCAACCACAATCGCCGTCTCTATGGAGAAATCCTCTCCTAGGTCATAGTGGATCAGTTCCCGCCCCGTGCTTTCGTCCACAATACGGATATAAGAATTGGACACCTGCCCAAAATTCTGCCGCCTTACATCGGAATCATAAATCGTAACCGTAAATGCCACTTTCTCCACATTGGAAGGGATTTTCGTCAGGTCGACAAAAATCTGCTCATCATCCCCCTCGCCCTCGCCGGTGAGGTTATCCCCCATATGCTTGACGGACTCACTGCTGTGCTCCAGATTGCCATAGAAGACAAACTCCTTCTCCGTCGGGCATTTCCCATTTGACCCCAACATAAATGCCGCTGCATCCAAGTCAAAATCTGCGCCGGAATCAAATGCGTTCACATCCCATCCCAGGCCTACCATAATACTCTTCAATCCCGGGTTCCCTTTTGTCAAATCAACTTTTTGTCCCTTTGATAAATTAATTGGCATAACCTTTCCTCCTTATTCTGATTTTTGCATTCTTGTTTCATTTTTGATATGCTAATTTTTCTGATTCGGCATATGATACATCCTGTTGAACTCACTCTTGATATTCTCCAGCCTTGCCTGATCCTCAATACGCTGCTTCCTGGAATTCTCCTGGATCTGCTTAGTCTCCTCAATCCCGCTGACAATCGTCCTCCAGGTTGCCTCCAGAGTCTCAATCTTAATCGAGCTGCCAGACGCCAGACGCGCCGTCATCTTGGACTGCTCCGCGGTATTCCTGGCATTCTTGATCAGCATCTCATTGGTCTTCTCATCCAGGGCGGACATGGCTTCTGCCTGAATGCGCTGGCGCTTGAGCATAATCGCCTGTGCCAAAGCCTGCTTAAAGACAGGGAGCGTGACGATAAAGGCAGAATTGATCTTGCGCACCAGGTTCATATTGCTGAATTCCATCGTCTTAATCATCGGGATGGACTGCATGGCCACATTCTCCGCCGTGCGCAGATCCTGGGTCCGCTGTTCGAGCATCATCAGAGCCTGCTGCAGGCTCTGGATCTCAAACTGGATGGAATTGTCCCCCGTGGACTCCATATCCGCCTGCCTCTGGGCAATGTAATCCTCAATCTCCCGGCATCCCTGCTCCCCGGCAAGGATGTATTTCACCAATTCGTGGTAATAATTTACATTGGCATCGAACATCTGGTTCAGCTTACGGTTGGACTGCTTAATCTCAGACTCATACTGCTTGAGCTGGACATAGATTTTATCCACCTCATCCCCCATCGTATGGTACTTGGCGAGGATTTTGTCCAGCTGCTTGCGCAGGCTGCCGAACAGTTTGCCGAACAGCCCTGGGTTTTCCTTAATCTCCTCGATGTCAAACTTATCCATAATCTTGGCCAAGGTGTTCAGCATGGCGCTGGAATCATCCAGCTGCGACATATTCATACTGTTAAGCACCACATCCGAGGCCTTGGAAATCTCCTCTGCGGCTTCTGCGCCAAAAGATACGATTGTCTCCAGGTTATATACCTCAATCGTGCTGGCAAGGGCGTCCACCTCCGGGGAACCCGTCAGGTTGGCGTCCATCTGCTGCCTGTCGGCCACAATGTCATACTGCTCCACCACTTCAATCTCATTCTTGGCAGAGGGGACAGCCGCCTGCTGCTGCGTCGCTGTCTTGCTAAAATCAAGTCCCATAATCCGTCACCTCTTAAAAATCCTTTCCCGCCAGGACTGGCGTATGTTGGATGAAATCCTCCCAAAATCAGGGACACGCAAATCATACAGGTAATCCCCAACCTGATGTTCTTCCATCACCCTCTGGTTAAAGTACTTCTCTATGTTCTGATATCCTGTAGGCACAAAAAACAGAACGTCAAATCCTGCCAAATTCAAAAATGCCGCCAGGATGGAATCCTCTAAAGAAATGATATGCTCCGTTGTGTTAATATAGATGAGCTTGGGGTTCTTCTTGGTAAAGTCAAAGCCCTGGATTTTGCGCACAACCTCCACCTTCAGGTTGAGGATTGTGGCGATAATCGTGTATTCCATCCCATTTTCAAATGTGCCTTTGATTACCCGCTGGTCAATCAGAAGCTGCAGCTTATCCAGGATATGCTCCTGGATTTCTTCCCGCAGGAAGCCATAGGGATAGCTCTGGTGTTCCTTAATCTTCGCCCGCTGCAATTTTCCATTCTTAAAAAACTCCGCCGCATGGGCTTTGATGGGATTGGGGTCTGTGGAATTAATATAAGGCGCCGACCGCACCACCAGCGTCTGATCCGTGACCAGTTTCTTAATCTCACTCCAATAAGCGGGCACATTGCCGCCCTTGACGCCTGACACCTTGGCAAAAATCACCGGGATATTGACCACATTGTCCACGGTGCTGAAATTGGGGCGGTACTTCACCTCCTGATCCCAGAGGATGGCAACCTCTTCATACATTGTCTGCAAGGAGAGGGCATTCGCCTTGCCATACTGCCGATCCCGGTAAATACCGGAATCCTGGTACATGATATCATCCAGTTCCCGCTCCGCATGGTAGGCCGCCGTCCCCATGCGGATTTCAGCATTTTCCCGCGGGTATTTCTCCACGGCCAGGGACGGATCATGGTGAATCTCATAGAGCAGCGGATCCGCAAGGCAGCATTTCTGGTTCCGGTTTGGGCATAACACCAGCACATCCACTGGAAGCCTTGCCACAAAACGCAAAAACATCGCTTCATTTTCTGTCCTGCATCCCCCAAAGAAAATCAAACAGCCCACTTCCGGCATCCGCCAATTGGCAAAAAGTTCCGCCTGGTAACGCTTCAGCCAGCAAAGGAGGTAGATGGCCTTATTGGTCAGCTTATTGAGGTTCATGCCCGGCCTGCCCGCCTCTTCCAGCAGAATATCCAGAAATGCCTGGTTCATGATACGCTGCAGTTCGATATTTGCCGTATATTTGATGTTTGCCGACAGATCCAGCAGCATCTGCTCCTGTTTGGCATAATTCTTGCGGGGAATCGCATTTATCTCTTCCATGGAGGGCTGGGGAAGCGTATGCTCCAGGATCAAGAGCCTGCGTTTTTTATTCTTCAGCTCCAGTTGGAATTGATACAGATCATTGATATAAGTAATCTTATCCCACACGCCGGAAATCCTGCAGAAACAGTTGTAAAACAGCTTCGGATCCTCCCCGCGCGTCTGGATATCCTGCAGGATATCCTCCAAGCCCTTGCCCTCTATCCAGGCATTGGTGCAGGCTGCCGCCTCCGGCCTCCTGCCATACAGCCTCTCCCGGTTCATCTCCTGTTCTAACTGCCCGCGCACCTGCTTAAGGCAAAATCCTTCGGGAAATGCCGCCAGCCCGCCCGCCTGATATTCCCTGGAAATCTGTGAGCGCGGATCCAGCCTCTGGTAGCCAGCATCCCCGTGGTACTGGAGCAGGACAATGTCACAGCCCGCATGAGAGAGCACCGCCATCAATTTGAGTTCATAATTGCTGATCTCCCCTTCATATAGAATCTTGGGGATATTGCCTTCGCCCAGCTGGCTGACAATGCGTTCAAACTTATAGTACAGCCAGCACATAAACTTAATGTAGGCATTGCGCAGCATATTGTCATTCTTGCCTTCCCGGCGCATGGTATCCAAGGTATCAAAAATAGCGGCGGCTACGTTCTGCCGCTGATAATCATTCATCCTCGGCAGCCATTTCTGCAGGCTGGCGGAGAGGAAAGCTGGCTCCATACGGAAATCCATGCCCATAATCTCTCCATAATATGCCAGGTTTTTCTCATCCGGGTTGGGAATCCTGCCTTCTGACACTACGCCGGATCTTCTGGCCGCATCATAGTATCTGCGGATAAACTCCCCTACTTCGCTATTATACCCATTAATACGGGTAAAGTAGACAAACTTGCCATTGCGGCTGTTCAGATTGAGGAAATAATCATTTAAGCTCTGTAATTCTTTTTGTTCAAACATTTGATATCACAATTCTTTCCTGATTTTATTGGTTACTGGTGTGACGGTTTTATAGTGCGTGGCCATACGAACCGCTGCGGAAGCCACTACAAAGTAAACTAATCGTATCTGCTCATTTTATTTCTGTTCATGACAAAGCCCAGGCCGGCGCCTACCAGGCCGCCGAGAATATGGGTCAGGTTGGAAATATTATCTTGTATAAACAGGCCTTCGTAGATCTGCTGGCCAATGTAGATGATTGCCACCAGGATAAAGGTCAGGGGAATCTCGCCTTCCCTTACGCAGGTAAAAGACGACAGCAGGATCAGCGCGAAGACTACGCCGCTGGCGCCTAAGAGCATTACCCTGGGAAACAGGAGAAAATGTACAATCCCTGTGGCAAAGGCAGTCGTCAGGATGACAAACAACAGGTTTGCCGAGCCATACTTTTCTTCCAGCAAGGGGCCTACCACCAGGATAAGCGTAATATTACCAAATAGGTGTTCCCACCCTGCATGCCCGATTACATGGCCCAAAAAGCGGACGTAGGTCGTCATTTCTAACAGGGAAGAGCGGTAGACACTGAATAGCATAGCATTGGAACGGCCATCCGTGGCGTAATTTAAGAGCATTGCGAGAAAGCACAGAATCGTAAAGCTCAGTATGACTGGCGAATTAAAGGAGATTTTAAATTTTGTACTACGATTTGCCATTTGACACTTCCTCTTTTCAGAATATAGTATGTTTTCATTATATAATTTTTCTACTCTATTTTCAATAATTTTATGGAAAATTAAGGAATTCCAAACAAAATTCCTAGACTTGCCCGCAGCGTACAGGTATATACGCTACAAAACAGAAGGAATGGGCAGCCTGGAATACTGGCCGACTGGCCGAAAGGAAAGGTTCCATGATATGAAAGCATGAACAGGAAGAAGGGCACGGTATCATAGACCGTGCCCCTATGGGCAATCCCGCCATAGAGGTTTATAAGGAAACCTACGATGCGCGGGCTGCCGCAATTCTTTTACATCACACATATCAGCGAATAAAAACTATCCTTGCTTAAACCTGGACAAGAACTGCTTCGTCCTCTCTTCCCTGGGATGCTCAAACACATCCTGCGGGGAGCCCTGCTCTAAAATATGCCCCTCGTCCATAAAAATCACCTGATCCGCCACATCGCGGGCGAAGGCCATCTCATGGGTTACAATCACCATCGTTGTCTTCTGCTCTGCCAGCTCTTTGATTACCTTAAGCACCTCTCCCGTCAATTCCGGGTCTAAGGCTGAAGTTGGCTCGTCAAAACAGAGGATGTCCGGCTGCAGCGCTAACGCCCGTGCGATTGCCACACGCTGGCACTGCCCGCCGGAAAGCTGATGGGGATAATTCCCCATGCGGTCGGACAGCCCCATCTGCCGGAGCAGTTCCCTGGCCTGGCCTTCGATTTTTGCATGGATACTCTTCTTGCCTGCGTCATAGCCTGGCTGTTCCCTGGCCAGCAGCTCTTTGGCCAGCATCACATTTCCCAGCGCCGTATACTGGGGAAAGAGGTGAAAAGACTGGAATACAAGGCCGAAATGGAGCCGTTTGCGGCGTATCTCCGATTCCTGCTGGGTAGAAGGGTCATTGGCATCAAACAGAATCTCGCCATTGACCCGGATGATTCCCTGATCCGGGCGTTCGAGGAAATTCAGACAGCGCAGGAGCGTGGTCTTGCCGCTCCCAGAGGAACCGATGATGGAAACCACCTGCCCTTTTTCCAAGGAAAAGCTGATATCTTTCAATACCTCGGTATGTCCAAAATATTTTCGGATATGTTCTACTTCTAAGATTGGCATGTAATTCCCCTCCTTTATTTAAAATAATCCAGCTTCTTCTCCAACTGCCCCAGAAGGACGGTCAGGATGCCATTGAAAATCAGATAATAGACAGCCGTAAAAAACAGCGGCCAGATGGCGCCTGATATACCCTGGGAACCCTTCATAAAGGCCTGGCCGGCCCAGATAATTTCCTGCAGGGCGATAATGCGCGCCAGGGAGGTGTCTTTTACGAGGGTAATAATCTCATTGGACATCGGCGGCACAATGCGCTTAATCATCTGCAGCAGGGTAACGCGGAAGAAAATCTGCGTCTTAGTCATGCCCAATACAAGGCCTGCCTCCCTCTGCCCCACGGGTACGCCTTGGATGCCGCCGCGGTAGATTTCTGAGAAATAACAGGCATAATTGAGGATAAAAGACACGGATGCAGCCAGAAAACGGCCGCCCTCGCCCCCGCCCCAGATGGGATTGCGGAGTACAAGGCCAGGGAAATAATAGATAATCAAAAGCTGGATCATCAGGGGGGTGCCGCGGACAATCCAGACAATCAGTTTTGTGATAATACTTACGGGCTTAAAACGCGACATAGCGCCAAAGGCAATGACCAAGCCCAGGGGAAAGGCGCCGATGAGCGTTACCATAAACAGCTTCAAGGTCTGCAGGAAGCCAATATTCAAGGACTTCAAGACTACAGGGAGCTGGTCTAAAATCTGTTCCATATATCCTCCTGTTTCTGACAATTAGAAACTGTCCAGAAATAATGTGCGGCAACTGCGTGCCCTGCGTTATTTCTGAACAGCTCCTTACCCCAGCAAGCTGATATGCCGGAGTAATTATGTATCCCTTACTGCTCAATCAATGCAGCCTGTACTTTGTAAGTTTCTGCTGTCTGCTGCATGCTGCCGTCTGCATAGCTTGCAGCAAAGAAATCATTTAAGGCCTGTGTTAAGTCAGAGCCCTTGCGGAAGCCTACGCCATACTCTTCGCTGTTAAGGCCAATCGTATAGGCCAGGCTGTCATAGCTTGTACCCTCTCCTACCATAGCGGCCGCCATCAGGGAATCAATCACGGCTGCATCAGAGGTCCCTGCCGCCACTTCCATCAGGGCGTCTGCCTGGGCTTTCACCGAGGTATATTCCAGGTTCAATGCGCTAACCTGCTCTTCCCCGGCGCTCCCTGCCTCTACGGCAAAGGTCAGGCCAGACAGGCTGTCCGTATCCTGGTACTGATCTGCCTTGTCTGCGGGGACAATTACAATCTGCGCATTGTTGCAGTATGCGTTGGAACAGGACATGGAACTCTTCACTTCATCGGTCAGGGTCATTCCATTCCATACACAGTCAATGGTCTTTCCATCCAGTTCGAGGATTTTATTGTCCCAGTCAATCTCCACGAACTCGGCCTCTACGCCGATGCTCTTAGCGAAAGCCTTGGCCATATCCGCGTCAAAGCCAATCCACTCCCCGCTTTCCTCCTTATAATCCATCGGCTCAAAATCCGTAATCCCAACTACTAACGTTCCCTTCGATTTTACGTATTCCAGGTCACTGTCCGCGGATGAACCATCCGCAGAGGATGCAGCATCGGAAGCATCCTCAGATGTTCCGTTAGCAGATGCATCGGAAGCATCGTCAGAGGATGCATCGGAAGCGGCGGGAGCGTCTCCGGAAGCTTCGCGTTCGCCGCTGCCGCATGCTGCCAATGTAACTGTCATCGCCAGCGCTATCATAAGTGTTAGCATTTTTTTCATGATTTTTCTCCTTTTTCTCGACATTTTCATCGCCACGCCACTATACTAACAAGTTAGCATGATAAAGTCAAGGGGTTCCTACATATTTTTTGCAAACCCAGAAGTCAAATACATGGAGCCAGCCAACCTTCAAACGAAAAAATATCTCATCACCGCTTCAGCCGCCGGGCGGCCTGCTTTCTATCCTGGGGAACCTTCCGCGATTCCGTAATCTTCTGGATGGCCTTGTTGTGGGTAAAATCATCCAAGCTGCTGTCTGCCAGAAAGGGCAGCGTTTCCTGTGGAAATTCCCGGTAGCAGATAGAGAGCGCCCAGGCTTGCGCCATCTTGACATAGTAACCATCCGCCTTTACTTCGCTGATCGCGCGCAGCGTGCGCAGGATCCAGCCTGCATTGACATAATAATCCAATAGCTGCACCAGCGCAAAGCGCGCCTCATAGGTGTGGCTGCTGTGAAGATAAGGCTGCAGGAATTCCCACATTTCCTCTGGCTGCTTTTGGGCAAGCCGGAGGGTGGAGCAAAAGCTGTCGCAGACGGACCAGTTATTGATTTTGGGAAGAAAGGATATCAGGTACGGGCGTTTTTCCTGCAGGCTCCCTTCGGCATAGCCTAATACCATGCCCTGCAGCATAATTTCTTCGTAACTGCCGTCCACAGCGGACACAAGATACGCCTTCCAGTCCTTTTTTGCCAGTTTCCTGGCCATTTCCCTGAGTTTTGGCAGGCGCACGCCAAGGATATTCTCCACGCCTGGGAGAAGCCTGGAAGTAAACATTTGGAACTCTGGCTCTCTGTGCTGTTCCAGCTGCTCTTTGATCCAGGAAATGTAATCTTCTGTTTGTATGCTTGCGTGGGAGGTGTCCTGTATCTTTATAGATCGTGATTCCTGAGAGCGGATCCGTATGGTTGCGCTGTCTGTCATAGGCCTGTTTTTCTCTTCTTCAATAATAACAGCAGCAGAAGCGTAACCAGCACGACGCACCCTACCAGAACCGCTGCCAGAATCATCGTGCCGTAATCTTTCTTGGGCTCTATACGGCTCTCCCGGCTGCTGGAGCCTGGATTATCGGTATCCTTTATGTCCTGGTTATTTCCATCTGTTTTGCTAACCTCGGAGCCTTCTGCGCTGTCTTTGTCTGTTGTATTTCCCTGCGGGGCGCCATTGGGATAGAGCTGCTGGAAATCTGCTGTCGGCTGGTCGATGCATACCCACACATCCCGGTAGCCGTAATAATAAACCACAGAACCCCACTGGTGTCCTTCGCTGTCCTCGTAAACGTCTTCATATGACAGGGCTGTATCCCAGATCTCACCCTCATAAGAGACTTCGGAACCGGGGTATTTCCAAAAGTTGATTTTCTCGCCCTCTTTCTTGTCCAGCGTGCCCTGCTGGGTCTTGATGTCTGCGGCATGTTCTTCCGTAAAGGATATGTTATCATAAACCACTTCCATATATTCCATTGGCATCCAGCCGCCGCTTTCGCATACGCCCCATACGGTGCCGCCCTTGTCCTCGTAAGTATAGGCAACGGTTGCCTGATGGCCATTTTCCCAAGTGTCCACGACTTTGGAAGATTCGGGGCTTTCATAGACAATTACCTTCCCTTCCGGGCCATTGGCGGTAAACTGACGGCTGACATAGGTGCATTCTGATCTGTGTTCCTGATAGAAGGAATCTTCCGGCTCGAAAAGCACGTCTGCATGTGCGGAAATAGTAAAAAGGATGCAGCTTAGGGTGATTCCTAGAAAATATAACCATTTTTTCATAGTTTTGGGCACCTCCTCGTGGTATTTGTTATGGATTGCAGGTATCTCATTTTTTGCTTTTCATTTTTAGGATAAGCAGCAGTATTATAGTAATAATCAGAACGATTGCTACAATTGCAGCCGCAAAGAACAAAAGCATTCTCCCTTCCCCTCCCGGCGGCTCAAAAATTACATCCAAAAAACAATTTAATCTTCCCATATGGCTCCTCCTTTAAATCTAACGGTTCCTTACCTTTATCAGTTCCTGCATACAGCAATCATAGTTCTGTCCTCACCATCCTGACAGCATCCCCCCGCAAAGCCAGGAACAGAGGTTTGCAGTAACTGTCAGCGCAATCGGATGATTGATTTCCCATTGAGGCTCTTTTGCAAAGCTGCAGTACACAAAGGCCTCCGCCGCCACTGCCACCGCCTCAATTGGCAGCTGCAGCAAAATCCCCGTAACCTCCGGCAGGAACCTGCCTAAGAGCCAGTAGGCCAGCACAGCTGGGGGATTGGTCAGCACATTTACAAGCAGCACCAACAGGATCTTTTTCCTGGTACGCATTCCAAAGGGCGCCGCCACTGCCAGCTCAATTAGGATAGTAAGCCCCAGGGATATGCCAAACATTTTTACAAAATAAAAAACGCTACCATCTCCTTCCTGCTGCGCTGTCGTAAGCCTTCCGATCGCTTTACTGCTATGCGGCTTTTCTAACAGCCAATAGTTTCTTAAAAAAAATAATAGCATATGTGTTTTCCTTTTGCAATCGCCATTTTACAGCAAATATTTTATCTTTAAAGAATAGCGTTACTGTTCGCTCCGTTCACAATAACATTCGCAAATCCATTTAAAATTCGCTTCGCGAATGGGATCTGCCCACACCTAAATCATTTTCTTACGGACTCTGCAGTAAATGCAAAGTCTTGTGTGAACAGTAACAGAATAGCAACCATAAGTTACAAAATTTACATCTTTTTGAAATCATGCATATAGATTCTCCAAAAAATTTATGCTAAGATAGGATAAAATGAATATCTAGCGAGGAGGAAACGATATTGAATATAAGGAATGATTTAAAGGGCATAAGTATTCAACAATATAAGACAGATATTGGATTCCGTACACTAGTAGAAGGCGTAGACGAAAATTTGTATATTATACCCAAATACCAGAGAAAATATCGTTGGAGCAAAGAACAGGTTATTGCATTAGTGGAATCATTGATTCGTGGTTTGCCGATTCCACCTATTTATACTTGCAGAAACCAGGAGAATCAATTGGAAATATTAGATGGGCAACAACGTATTTTGAGTTTGTTTTTTTACTATATCGGCTATTATTTAGACAGAAAGAAAAGTAATTCTATAGATTTTTCAGAAATTGCAACAGAAAACGGCTCTTTTAAAGATGCCTTGAGTAGCCAGCTGGCTCTAGAGGAACTTCATATTCAGTTAAAAAATGAAGACGAACAAGGATTTAATGTAGATTACGCAAATCTGCCCCCAGAAATGAAAAGACGCATTGACTATACAACGATTACTGTCATAGAAATAAAAATTGATGATGAAAAACAGCGTACAAAGATATTAAGAAAAATTTTTGAGAACCTGAATGCAAAAGGCTCCCTTTTAACACAGCAAGAATTGAGAAACGGAATCTATGTATGCGATTTTTATCATATGCTGCAGAAATATAACAGACATGATGATAAATGGAGAAAAATTTGGGGCAGAGAAGATGCGGCAGAACGTGATATGGAAACCCTTTTGCGGCTTTGTGCATTAAAAATGTATGTCAAGCTTGAGAAAAAAGATTCCGGAAATTTCGATTTTATTATAGAGAACTATCATAGTTCTTATGCGAAATTGTTAGATCAATTTTCAGAGGATGCCATGAAATTTGATGAAGAACAAATGAACAACTACAAAAATAGTTTGGACTGTTTTTTTGAGTTGTTTAAAGTTAATGTAACGCACTCATCAAAAGTAGCCTTATTGGAGAGTTTTTATATTGTTTACGAAAAACTGGCTGTCAACAAGGCAATTACATCTGAAATATATAATAAAATCTTGCATGATCCAAGATATATCTCCTATGCGCGGCAGGGAACAGTGAAAATGAAAAATATGAACGAAAGGTGGAAAACGGTATATGAAATTTGGTCCGGAGATTCTAAATCAAATCATTGATAAAATATCGAACGAAGAATTGCCTTATCCAAACAGCATTATCATAGGCGATAACTCTAGCGGGAAAACACTCTTGTTAAAGTTATTGATAGAAAAACGAAAGAATGTTGGCGCCTTATATTTTATAGATGCTGTGAACCGTGGATTTGATGTGAAAAAAATATCCAAAACAAACCAAAAACCCGAATTTAAAAAAACCATCCTGGAAACCAGATTGCAGGAAGTGAACTTTAATTTAGCGGATTCTTTTAATTGTTTTGGAACGCTGACAGAGAGAGTAGAAATTATTTATCAATTGTATGAAAAAGAAATCCAGGATCTATTTTATGAGCTTACAAACGACAGGTTTAAAATAGATTATAATAATCCCATCGGAGAGGTCGATTTTGGAAACGGAAAAGGAGTCCGTTGCCCAATATGAAAAATCCAGCAAATGTTCCATGAAATACCGTAAACAGTGTACAGTTGCCTGTAAAGCATTGAGGAAATTACAAATAAAATACAGCAGCCTTCCTGATGCAGAAATATTATTACAGCCTATGGGCATCCAGGGCAGGGACTCTAATGAAATACTAGCCTTACAGTATAATGTAGAAAAGATGGAATTTGAGCCTGCCAGAAATTCTCATACATATTCTGACAGAGAACTTCGGTTTATAGAAGCACATATAAAAAGATTTCGGTTAAACGACCCCAAATTTCGTTCTCGGCAATTGTTCGATTTTATCCAAAATATTATTGATAACCATGGCGGGCTTCCTGCCTACGAATATAATAATTTAACCGTAACTTTATTTCGCAAAAAACTAGAACAAAAGCCGCCAGAAGAAATACTAAAAATCTGTGAAAAAATATATATTGTTACGTTTACTAAAATGTAATAAATCGTTTCGCCAGATTCCTTTATGGGGTAACAAGCTCTCCATCCTGTCAGGAAACAACACTCAACGGATACACCATATTGCAAATAGCTAAGGGGGGAATAGATTTCTCTGCCCCCCCTTAAATTACCACGCTGGCCATACGGCGCTGCGGGCTATAACATTACCACGCTGGCCATACGGCGCTGCGGGCTATAACATTACCACGCTGGCCATACGGCGCTGCGGGCTATAACATTACCACGCCTTCATGGTCACTGGGATAAATTTCTTGCTGTACAGGCTGTCAAATGTATATTTCTCATCTACACGCCAAGTACTCTTCAGGCTGCTGTTATAAGTCGTCTGATGGGTTGCCGTCACGTATCCATTGTATACGCCTGTGACCATCATGACATGGCCGTTCTGGAGCAGCAGATCCCCTACCTGGCACTGTGCGTAAGCGTTTTTCATGGCGCTTTTCCCGTTCAGGTTACAGATACTTGTTGCATTTGTCATATTGTTATGCCTGTAATTCCCAACGGCTTTCATATAGGATGACTTGGGATAAAGGCCTGTTGTATTGGTAATCGGGAAGCCTGCGTTTATGGTACGGTATGCCATGGATACAGCTGAGCTGCAGTCCGATCCAAGATAGGTAGTCTGGCCTGCCGGGCCGACATAGGTGCTGCCGGATAAATTCTTTTTGAACTTTTCTAAGTTTGTCTGCCTGGACTTCTGGGAATACGGAATGCCTTTGTAATATGTCCCTGCATACCAATACCTTCCCCCAGACCAATGGAGGAACGTTTTTTTCGGCGTCCAGCGGATGGTGGCGCACTGTTTCATGTAATCTGCCACGCTTTGGCGCTGATTGTTATTACTTGGCGTATCCGGAACCAACACCTGCAGAAATGGATTCGTCGCATCTGATGTCCCGTCTTTTACGATATTGGGGATTTTCCCGGAGGAATTGGCCCATCTTTTCTCTTTGATGCCATAGGCCAGGTAGTGTTCCATCCGCTGGCCGCTGGTCATGGAGCTTAAGTCGCTATGGCGGCTCTTGTAATAAGAATCCCAATAATATTCCGATGTACTGCGGCCTTCCTTCCAGCCATGGGTAATAAAATGCTGGTAGCCCACTGTGTAATTCCTGGAGCCATAGGCCTGGGCAACGTCAATGTTGCAGGCCAAGTAGTAGGCGGCGTCGAACACTGGGGAACCGGAACGTCCTTCCTTGATGCCATAGTTGATCCAATGCTGATAGAGCTTTGTCTCGTCATACCCATAAGCTGCCTTCAAATCTCCGTAGCGGTTGGCGTAATAAACGGCATGGAAGGCCAGCTTTTCTGCAAAAGTCTGCGGACGGGCAGCCGGCCGGCTGGGCGCAGGAGCCGGGCTGGGCGCGGGGCTGGAGGCGGCATAGACGCCTGCGACCCATCCTAATTTATAGCCGCCGGAAACGGGGTAAATCACCTGTGTGCGGGATCCGTTGTTGCCTGTAATGACCACAGAATCGGTAGCATATACTGTGCCGATTGTGGACGAGCCCGTCGGCCTGCGGTAGGCGGTCAATTTCCTGCCTAGGGTCCTTGTGGATGTGGAAAAGTTTGCATCCCGGAAGAATGCGCCCGTTGGCGCATAAGCCGTCTTGTAGCCGCCGGAAACGGGATACTGCACACGGACTGCGCCATTGGAATAGGTTGCCGTAATCTTGCATAAATCACCAGATGCAATGTAGCCGGAAACCCTGGAGAGGGAGGATGTGGTGTAGGTTGTCACTTTTCCATTGATGGTATAGCAGGAGATTGGCGTCCTGGAAGTCGTGGAGGCGGCTTCTGCCTGCATGGGATTGGTTACAGCCATGCCTGTCAGGATACAGAGGGCTGCAAGTACAGTACAAAATGCTTTTTTACACTTTTCTGACCATTTTAAGATATTTTTCATATGATTTTCCTTCCTTTCTAAAATAAAAAGCTGTTCTATTCACGGCCTGGAAGTCCGCAGACCGTAATGAAAAGTTTCGTTACTGCCTGATTGCAGCTGGCTTGCCCGATTCAGCGTCCGTTTTGCCAAGCGCACAGCCAGAAAGTATTTTACCAATGGTAGCGCATCCCCTCCACATACATGGAGCGTGTCTTGGCATCCACATAATCGCTCCGTATGGAAGCAATTGACCCATCTGGGCGGTAGATGTCAATAAAATCTCCATTCCTCTGCGTCCGGCAGACATGGCCATTGGCGTCCTGGACCGTCTCCGGGATACCAGAAGCGCCCACGCCAGCATCCGGGAGAGCCATCCGCCAGATGAAGGGCAGGAAAAATACGCATACTTTTATGGTGACTCCAAGGCCGCTGAGTATCATACAGGGAATGCATTTTTTCTTCAGCGGCTGCGGGCATTTTATGTAAGCCATGACATAGAGCAGAATCCCCAGGATCAGGCACACCGGCCCTAAAAATATGGGGAAACCGGCGTCTTTCAGCTGTGGGATAAACCAGCTGAGGATGCCCACAATACCAACCGCGACAAAGTCCAGCGCCAGATACGCTTTCAGGCGCCCATAAACCTTATTGGCCTTATAGGTGGCCGTAACGGAACTTTCTTTAAAAGCACACACTAACATTAAAACAATAACAACGATAGCAACTACAAACATATTCTTTTCCTCCTTTTTGATTTGATTTTGTTTTGTTTTTGCTCTGATTTTGTTTCTATCTATATATGGGAGGCAGGGGAAATTTTCCTCAAAAGAAACTAAAAAAATTTGCAATTTATAAGAAGGAAGGATTTAAGCGCGCTTTACGCCCAGAGATTTATGTGGACAAAACCTATATGATTGATTATCTGTTTTGCCAATATGATGGGTATGTATTTTGGGATGGAATCCATGTTTACAACTCGAAATCTGTTGTGGATGTTATGCGGAACCGAAAATTCAGAAGTTTTGGACAAATACAGAAACTTATGAAGCGCTGCAGGTTTATATTGATTTGAATCTTGACGGGTTAAAAGAAGCTAAAAACAAAGACGATTTCTTAACATTGCCCGCGGGAATATGAGCCGTAAAATGCCGCTGCATGGATATAGGATAACACACATTAACTTGCAGGCTCAAAATTCATCCTGCGCGAAAGGTATCGGTAATTCGCACGGGTTATACTAGGCAGCGGCATATATTACTCTGACGGTTCTCTTATAGTTGCAGAATGCCTTAAGCTTTGATAATCTGGATCATTGCTCCTTCTTTCATGCTCCCCACATCCAAAATGGCCTCATAGCATCCCAAGTCCTCATCATAGGAAAAAGAATATGTCTTCTCTTCCCCGTCGCAGATTACCTGTAGCTTCAGTTCCTCACCCGCAAATATGCCTTCTTCCAGCTGGATGGTAATCTGGTCTTTGCCGCAGAGAATAGAAGACTCTTCTGACTGGCGGCTGACATAGGCCTTTTCCTTTTCTGCGGAGGCTTCGCCGCGTGCCATAGCAAACTGCGGCCTTTCAAAAAATTCCCAGCAGGCGGCAAGGCTTTCTCCCCGCTGCCGGATCAGCGTAAAGGCATCCCCAATCTTTTTCAAGACAACAAAGGCCTCGGCCTTTAATTCTTTGCCTATCTCTTCTGTTTCTTCCAGCAACGGATTTTCTCCTTCCATTCCTTCCGATAACTGTCTCTCTTTCCCCATTTCCTCCTGCAATTCCACTTCTTCTTCCGTTTCCAATGGGATGAGCTTATATGCGTTCAAGCTGTTTAGCAAGACATATTTTGCGCAAAATGACTGGTAACAGGCATCGCAGCCTGCCATATGCCGTTTTACCATCAGCTGCCCATCCGACAATATTTCTTCTTTCACGTAAGCTTCCGCTAAATCATGAAGTTCTTCTGCTGTCGCATGCATTTGTTTCCTCCTAATTTTAAATCTATCGTTACTGCATATTTTCCTGGCTTCCTAATCCCTCATTTTCTTGCTTCTGCCATACAAGAAAATGCAGCGCCTTCCCTTACCTGATATATAATTCTTCCGCTACCCCTACGCTCTTTTTGCAGAATTCCTCGTCCTTCGCTGCCCATTTCTCCGTATCATGCAAAAGATGCCTGGCGGTACGGATTGGCCAGTTCTTGATGCCGTTTTGTTCAAAATCCTCTGTAATTACCAGTTCTTTTACCAGCTTTTCCTCTGCGGCGCCTGCCCCTGACAGGCCTCCCCCTGCGGTAACTGCCCCTGACAGGCCTCCCCCTATAGAGCCTGGCTCTGCTTTCCTCTCCTGGGACGGTTTCTTTTTCTTCGGCGCGGGAAGGCAGTAAACCTGCTCCAGGTTCTCCCGGTAGGGCTGTCCCCAGGCAAAAGCTTCTTCCAGCAAAGGCTCCATCCCATACAGCTCCACAAATTCCCTGCTCAATGTCTCCACGGTTTCCCCTTCCATGGCGGAAAGGGCAAAGTTGAGCAGGATCACGCTGTCACGGGCAATCTTGCCCTCCAGATTTCCAGTTTCCTCGTTGTAACAAGATGAGGGCTTGCCCCCCTTTCTGCCGCTGATTTTTGCAAGCTGGCGTAAGAACCTGGGGTTGCGGGACTTTTTAAATAGCTGAGGCAGGAGGACTGCATAGCAATAGGTAATCACCTGGTACGGCGGCAGCTGTGTCTCCTGCAGCGCCTGCTGGTAAAACCGCAGAATTTCCTTGCGGATGGCAGACGTTTCCGCATCCAGGATTTCCTGCTCCACAAGCTCATGCTCCCAGTTTGTGGTCTTTACTGTGTCAAGCACCTGGAATACGTCTACGCCTTCCTGGCCGGCTTTCCGGCGCATCTGTTCCTGGGACTGCCTGCGGTTAAAATCATTGCAGCAGTTCTGGGCAATCCCCAACAGATAGCCAAAGAATCTTTCCGCATCCACCTGCTCTGGAAATCCACGGAATGCCAGCTTCATCACTTCAAAGCTTACCGTCTGCATCAGCTCATCCACCTGCTCCAAGCCTGAAATTCCCTTTAGGGACAGCCTTTTTACCGCCAAGGCATAGGTATTGCTCTGCAAAATGCGGATGACCTCCCCCAAGGCTTCTTTGTCATTGCGCATTACCCGGTCATACAGGCTATTGATGATCTCAGCCGGCGTCTCGCCGTTTTCTTCCCTTGCAGGTGTATAATGGTAATATAATCTGTAATGCTCTGATATGCTTCTGTCCATAGGATCTGTTCCTCCTTGCCGTTTCCCATATCCAATATGCATTCACGGAATATATACTGATATATGGGAAATTATCGTTAATTTACTCACATTCTTATCTTGTTACAGATAATTTCTGCAGTTATGTTATTATTTATAGCAATAGCTTCGTTATTTTCTGCTGTTACATCATTGTCTCATAGCAGATGAAATTGCCCCAGTAGGCCGGATTATCATATAAATGGTAATCCGCTGGCAATTCCTCAAGGGCGGAGAGGACGCTGCGTGCCTCTGGCGGCAGCAGGCTGTCATCATCCTCCATCATCTGCTGAATTTCCCCGGCGGTCGCCATACGCAGGCGCCTGCGGGAAACGCTGACTGCCTCTGGGACGCTATGCCCTTCTGACAATGCGCCGTAAAAATAGACCATAAAGACTGCCGCTGCCAAATCATCCGCTGACCATAGGGCGGCAATAATATATTTTACACCGGCAATGCCGAAGGCCACATGGAGGCCTGTCTGCTGCCTCAGTCTGGTCACAAGGCTATTGCCCGAATTGCAGGCTGACAGCACTGCCACTTCTGTGCCGTCGAGGCGCATCCGGCTGATTTCCTCGGCAGTCAGCATGCCGTTGCCGCAGTCTGGGTCTTCCACGCCTGTCCCCAGGTAGTCCGCAATCCCAGAAAATGCCAGCGCGCTATCGTACCAGGAATCGTTCCCCTGCTGATGAGAATAGCCATGCGTGGCAATATGCAGGTAGCGGTATCCAGGCGCTACCTTCGCCTTGGTGGCGCTCCTGTGGGTATAGCAGGAGCCTTGCAGCATCCTGGCCACCTTGCCCGCTTCATAGCCGCTGAACGGGAGCGGCACAATCTGCTCACGGATCCAGCGTGAACTCTGCTGAGGCAGGGAATCCAATACTTTCCCGTCCCCCTCCAGGGAATAGGCTGGGTTGCCGATGGCGCAGACTTTCTTAGGCAGGCTGACAATACCGCTGTCTTCCCTTCTGCCGCCTCCTTGCGGACGCCAGTCCTGGAAAATATCACGCAGGGACTGCCAGTACACCACATCCTGGCAGAGCCAATCCTGAGCCATCCGGTCAAGGACTACCTCAAACGGCAGGTTGCAGAGTTCCTGATCTGGGCAGATCCACAGATGGCGGATTTCCTTGAGCAGCGCCGTAAAGGGTTCGAGGATCCTGCCGAATATTTTCTGAAGTAAGGCTCTGCTTCCCTGCCCCCGTGCCTCCATCTGTTCCCTCAGCTTCTGCACCCACCTTGCAAGCTCCCCCTCCTCTCCTATTTTCCGTGAGAGGAAGCTGCAATGCCCTGCCTGTCTGGCAAGCACGAAAATCTCCAGCACACGTTTCTGATTTTTCTTCTCAATCCAGATAAAACCGCTTTTATAGACATCTGGCTCCATATAGAGAAACTCCAAGATCGCGGTATCCTCTGGCAGCCTCTCTTGCAGTTCAGAAAACGAATAATAGGGAAAAGCATCCGGGTGCATTTCCCTCTTTAATATCTGCACAATATCCAGTTGGTTGCGGAAACGGATTGCCGTGGATAGGAGGTTCTTGCCATTTAGGCTGTATTCCATGCGTTTGGGGGCTGGCACAACATCCCCCACAGCCTGGTAAGCAATCTCAAAACTAACCCGGCATATACCAAAATAGGCTTCCATCTGCTTATTTTCCTGATAATATTCCGCCATCGCATAGTATTCCAGCAGCTTATGCATCAGCATATCCACACAATCGGCGGCCTGCTCTTTTCTGCGCAGGCTGCGGTATCCCCGGATTGCTTCTATTATATTGAGAAGAAAGGGAGTCCTGTCTTTTTCACTAAAATCTTCCTCCAGGAGAATCTGGACACATTGGCCAAGGCTGGACAGGGCATGGGAATCCTTCGCCAGCCTATCCCTCCGATAACATGTCAAATAGAAATTACTGCGCATCCACGGCGGAAGCTGACAAAACCCTCCATCCTGCCGATATCGCTCCAGGTATGCTGTGATTTCCTTCATCCGCTTCGGGGGGCAGTCCTTCTGCTGTATAATCAGCAAACCCAGGTAACAGCTATATATCCCCAGCATATTTTCCCGGATTGCTGAATCAATCCCAGGCTCTTTCCATGGCCTGACAAAACCTTCCCTGAGGGCATCATCCACCAGGCGATATGCTAAAGCTCTATCTCCCATATTGATAACTAAATTACATGCATTTACAATAAAGTGATTCACATCCCCCTGGCATACCTCCTTCATTTCGCCATCTCCCAATTTCTCTGTAAGGAACCAGCATACTTCCACTGCCTGCTGGTACTTTGCCTGAAACTGCAGGGTATCTATATAAGCAACCAAGGCGCAAAAAGCATAATTTGAAATCACAGAGGCCTGATGGGCCGCATCCCATACCTTAGCCAAGTACATTTCCTTGCGCGCGATCTTCCCCGCAATCCCATAATACTGTGCAAGCATAATATGGGCAAGGGCATATAAATCTATGCCATCCAGTTCCCGCCTACCCTCGTTCTCCACAAGTTCTACAAGTTCTTCTGCAAGCGTCCCATATTCCGGCAGCTTCCGAATCTGCGTATAATTCCTGTGCAGCACGCTTACCAGCAGGAACACATAATTCTCATGCACTAGCTGGTACAATTCATGGGACTCCCTCGCTTCCCTGCGGAGCTTGAGAAGCTTTTGGGTAGCCTCATCCAAATCTTCTTCTGCCCCATAACGCAGAGAATACACTGCTTTGGCATATGCAATCGTCCATCTCTGTAAATCTGTCTTAATAGGAAAGCTCTCTGCCTTGGCTACATATTTCCACATTTTCGCATATTTTTGCGCCCGTTCCGCCTTTACAGCCTTATTAATGTAATGGAAAAATTTCTCTATTTGTAGATCCATTCCGCTATCCTTCCTTTACTCTATGTATCCTCTGCATCATAAGCATCCATTGGATTCATTCTTTCCCATCTTCATTTTCCGATTCACCTTGCCTGCCTTCTGCATCATAAAAAGTTACTCCGTATCCCACTCGCAGATATAGTATCCTGCGCCGATGGTAATGTCATCATCCTTCAGGTCGTCCCACTGCCCTGGGGCGATGGTATAGTTCTCTCCGGCGCGCTCCCCGCCACACATAACGCCATAGCACTGGCCTTCAAAGCCATCTGGGTTACCATCCGACCAATTGGTGTATTTCAAATCTTCCCCAGTAATCCATTGGGACCAGGGATTCTCCGTCTCGTCCTGCTGGATGCCGATCCACGCATCCTGCTCTGGCGTGATCCGTTCCAGAAGGTAGCCTGCCACCGCGTCCTGCTCTTCCTGCGAAGTTATCGTAACCAGATGCCCGCCTTTTTTCTTGCAGCTCTTCTTGGCCTTCTTCCAGGTCATGCCTTCTTTCTGGTATACATAATAGCTATGGCCTTCAAACCTCATCGCGTCATCCGGGATACTGGATTCCTCCTTGGCTTCTTCCTCAGCGTTCCCATCCTCTGCAGCGTCCTCTTCCGGCTCCCATTCGCAAAGATAATATTTCGTATATCCAGGCGTTACCGCCCTCCACCTCGAATCGTCATTTCTCCCATAAACTGCCACATAGCAGGAACCGCTGTCACTGTTTGGTTCCCCCTCTGTCCATTTGGTGTGCTTTAACTTTTCCCCTGTCACCCATTTCCACACCTCTTCACCAGATTCCACTTCCATCTGCAGGCCAAAAAAGACGTCCTTGCTCCCCTTCTCTTCTACGTACTGGTACAGCTTTTTATCCTCTTTCGCAGATGTGATCGTTGCAAGATGGCCGCCGCGCTTCTCGCATTTCTCCTTGGCATCCTCCCAGGAATCTGCGTCATCATAGATATAATAATGATGCTTCTTGTATTCATAGGCGTCTTCCGGCATTCCCTCATCCCCACCGATTCCCAGCTTCTTCTTGACTTCCTCTACCTTCTTGCCAACCCCTTCGCCAAGATCCTTGACCTTCGGCGCTACCCAGGGCGTAAACAGCTTAATCCCAAGCAGCACAATGGCCGCTGCCACCGCCACAACCACCAAGATGGTGAGCAGCATCCTTTTAATATCTTTTGCTCTGTAGTGTGATAGTTTCATAAATAAACTCCTTTCGTCTCTCGCAGGCAGAACCCCATTTTTCCGTACCTCTGCCATTCCATGCCAAACTCTATGTCCCACTGCCAGCGCAATCACTACGCAAACTTGATACATCGGCTAGTAAATGGCTCTATTTACTCATCCATCTCACAGACATACCCAATCTTGCCGCTGTAATTAGAAAAATGCTCCAACAGATTGGATGGGATGTCATTCCAGACCCAGCGCCCTTCTTCATCAAAATAAAACATGGACACCACGTCTTCCTGTACCTCGCCATCCTGGAAGCTAGGCTCATTCTGCATCCACTTGCTGTCGCCGTTTAAGGGTTCTCCAACCGCTTCCCCGTTTTCATCCACCCAATGATACTCTTCCCCCTCGCCGCGGGTTGCCCCAAGGAAAAATATAATCTTACCCAGCTGGCTAGCCTCGATTTGCTGGATAATATAATCGTATTCCTCCTGGCTATTGATCACGGCCAGATAGCCGCCCCTCTCCCTGCACCGCTCGACAGCTTCCGGCCAGCTGCAGTCCTCTACCAGGTATTGGTAGCTGTGGATTGTATCATCCAGCACGCGGCTCTGAGGGGTCTCTTCTTCCGTGGGTTCTTCACCGCTTTCTGAAGCATCCTGGCCTTCTCCTTCAGAGTCTTCGCCTTCGGCTCCTTCCGTGCCATCACTGTCAGCGCCATCACCGCCAGAACCATCTTCCTCAGAGCGTTCACTATCTTCTACCCCAGAAGAAGCATCCTCCTGCATAGCAGCCAGCTTTTCCTCTTCTTCTTTTTCTTTCTCTCTCTGGGCAAGGTTTTCTTTGACGCCTTCTACAAAAGAAGTCACCTTAGGGGCGGCATATTTTCCCCCAAAATACAGCCCAACCCCTACCACAACTACTAATGCGATGATAACTACTCCCAGCTTCACCGCCATTTTCCAAATATCCTGTCCCCGAAACCTTGAAAATTTCATTTTGTGCCTCCATTCCATCTCTTTTTCTGCTATGTAACAGCCCTGAACTTCGCAATGTTACGATTCACGGCTTGGGAACCTACGGATCATAACGTTACGATTCACGGCCTGGGAGTCCGCAAATAGCAACGATTCGGGGCGATATTTAGCGTTTTGCTGCGCAAAAACGCCCCTCACTCCTGAATCATGTTCTCAAGGAACGCGCAGCTTACGCGCGTTCCCGAGCCGTGAATCGTAACATCGTAACCCCGCAATCCCAAACTTTTCCTTTACATTCCCCTGCATAACATCCGTTTTCGCATTCCATAAAAAGTAATTATTCTATCTCATTATCCCAGATACGAGAAATCCGCCTGGAAAACATAATTATAAGGGTTAAACACATGGGAAATCTGCATGGATTTCCTTACATAAGCGGCATTTTTCCGAATGATGCCGGCCAGATATGTGCCATTGTCATCTGGCAGTTCCAGGGTATCCTCAAACCTTATGTCCATATACGTCTCCCCTGCCTCCAAAAATTTCCGCACATACAGCTCGAAGCTGCGGATCGTACGGAAATAGTGTTTTTCCTTCACATAATAGTTTTCCTGCATCGCCTCGCAGCTGGGGTAATCCTCCAGTTCCCATTCATGGTTGGTAAGCATGGACTCATCATCCAAATTGAAATACATATGGGAATGGTTCGTAAAATGATTGATTTCCTGCAGATCCCAGGTTATATCCATATGGTAATACTCGCCATCCAGCTCCACCATATTCCAAGCATGGCCAATCTTCTGCTCATTGATGTCGCTGGTCCCGCAGACAATGATATTGGGAACCTCCAGCTTGCCCAGCAGATAGGAGACGCCCTTGGCAATCCCCTCACAGACAGCCTGCCGTTTTACCAGAGCGCCCTCCAGGTTAAATGCATCGTAGGCATATGTCACGGATACGGCGGAAAAATTATAGCGCATATTTTCTGTCATATAATCGTGTATGGCCAGGCATTTCTGGTAATCGTCCATGCCATCCGTAATAATCTGTGAAAGGATAAAATTTGCGCTCTCATCAATCTGCTGGGCTATCTGCATAGCCTTTTTCTTATCATAAATATACTCTGCCATAAACTGATAGCCTGCACCTGTCTGTACGATACTCATGACGTTGCAGTTAAAATAAAATAGCTGCGGCTGTTCCCAGATAACGGCGCTGATGACGCGTTCCATCTCTTCTTTGCTGCTAATCCCCTTCGCCATTATTTTCTTCTGGAAGACAGCCAAGCCTTCCACAACGGCATCATAGGCGGATTGCTGTATCGGAGTGAGGTGGGCGTAGTGGTTCCCCTTTTTTATGCTCTTGTGCATCTCTGAATCATTTTTCCAAAATCCCATATTGTGTTCTCCTTATGGCGCCAGTTCTAAGGGAGTGTTCCTCATCGGCAGGCCATTCTTGTTCTTTTCCTGAAATAATGCCAGGCATACGCACTGATTATGGTTATTCCTATCTTGAAATAACGGCAGGCTTCTGCATGGATTATCTCGGTTGCTTCCTCAATTATAATATAATATAAAACACAAAGCAAGGTGACGGGAGTAATGTTTGGGGCTATTGGGCTCTGGGCGGAAGTACTTTTAGGGAGCGGGGGATGCATGGCCATACGGGGCGCTGCCCACTTCCATAATTACAGGTTTTCCACAACATAATCTTCTGTAGTTACAAGCTTTCCGCAATGTAATCTTCCGCAATACACTCTTCCACAGCCAGGATCAGCTGGTTTGGGCGAGACATCCCCTTAAGCAGACAATTCAGGGGCGGTTTTAGCGGAGGGGAAATCCAGCGCTAAGGAACAGCAGAAAAATAATTCATTATTTTTCTGCTGTTCCTTAAGGAGGCTGCACATGAAGGCTCTCCTGAACGTGCAGAGTAACACTGCCTGTACTTTACGGGGATATGCCTCCTTTAGCGATTAGTTCCCCGGAGCGTTGCCCCGTCTGTGTAGAGGATGACTCGCCCAAACCAGCGTCCGTCCGTCTTGACTCGCCCCCCTCAAATTAGTGCTTTTTAAAGTTAAAGAAGCTTTTCTTCGTGTCCTTTGCCTCCGCCCTTGCAGACGCCGTACCTTTCGCCCCTTCTGTTCCTCTTGCGCCTTTCATGCCCTTTGCGCCCTTTCCTCCCTTTTTGCCGCCTTTCCTGGCTTCTGTCACGCGAACGATTGCCTCGGTGTACTCATTGTCTTTCAAGAACCTTATGGCATCCAGAAGCGCTGCAAGACCTTGATCCTGCCCGTCTTTTTGCTTATACTCCCATTCCTGGTCAAACAGCATGCCAACCCAGAGTTCTTTCTGGCGTTCTTCAAGAATCCAGTAGGTCAGCAGCTGCACATAATCTTCCCTTTCATTAACCATAGTAGATATGGTTTTACACAGCACCTTGAAATAGTTTTCCAGCTCCTCATTACTGACGCCTTCTACCGTTACGGGGTATTGGGCATATATTTTCAGCGTTTTGGACCGTGCCAGCGGTATCTCATCCTCATAGGCTTTACGGATGCAGCGGCCCAGGTGCAGCAGGCGGATTTTGCTGACAGAGACGGCGCTTTTGTGCTTTTGGGTGTAGTTGAAGGCCTCAAAGGCACATTTTGACTGTACCTGCTCCAGTTCTTTGAGTTCTTCTTTCTTTCTGGGGGTCAGCACCCTGGGGGACTTTAGGCTCTCTAAATCCGTGTCCGCTTCTATCATGGCCAGGATCTGATCCATTCCTTCGCCCGCGATTTCCCCGTCTCCCAGCTCCTGTAGGGACAGGAAGGTGGAAATGAGGGCATGGAAGCGTTCCTCGGGCTCCCGTTGCTGCAAAATGGCGGCGGCTTCCTGCACAGCTGGGTCAAAGTAGCGGTAGGCGCTTGGCGGCGCGGCAGAGAAGAAATGGGAAAATACCTGCCCCAGATATTTGGCGCTCAGGCGGCTGGAAGCTTTGCGCACCAGATGGGCGCTTAACGTTCCCAGGCGCTGGTATTCCCCGGCCTGGCATAACTGCTTGGCCAGTTTATCGAGGGACTCTGTGTCGGGCGCTGACTTTAGGAGCAGTTCCCAGATTTTTTCCCGTTCCTGGCGGACGGCGGGCGCATTCTTGGCGTATTGCTCTAATTTCATGGCGCAGGCAGCGGCAAACGTCCATTCCTCGAAATCCAGCTTCCGGCTGAAATATCCGGCCAGCCAGATGGAAGTGTTCTTTAGCAGGTCAAGATCTTCCTGCGGCGAGTCTTCCAGTTTGGCAGACATTCCTTTGAGGATGGACTGGTAAGATTCCTTGCTGCCATATTTCCGTTCAAAGGAGACTCCCTGTTCAAATTCGTCCTCCCCCAGGATATCCATCCCGCCCTGTACCATCTGGAACAGCTTGAAGCCAGCGCAAAGATCCTGGTCCGCCTTGTGGTAATGGTATTTGCGGATGAACTTGAAAAATTCCTCCAGGGAATCATAGGCATAGGCTAAGCACATCTGTATCCCATCCTGGAAATAGTCTGCGGATATGTCAAATTTGGGATAATACATGGACATTCCGTCAAAGACATAGAACTGGCCGCCGTTAGAATAATCTTTCAGCTTGCCCTTGCTCAGTCCGGGAACCGCGCCTCGGATGTCAAATTCGGACATCGTTGGGTTGTGCTCAAGACTGGAGTAAGATACCTCAATGGCAGACTGCAGGGGCAGGGCAAACTGGATGGCAGCCAGCCACAGGAGGATGTTTTCATGGGTGTCATAAATGATTACTTTGTGGATTTCGTCACGGGCAAGGACTGCAGCCAGCAGATGGCAGAAAAACTCCATCCGATCTGAATCCCCTAAAAATTCCTGGATTCTTTCTATATTAATGGCTGTACCTGGGCGTACTTGTTTTACCTCTGGAAGATATTCCACCTGCTTGCTCCCATCCAGCTCTTCCCGGCTCAGTGAAGACAGAAAGTCTGGGCTGTCGTAAAGCTGCATTGGGTAAACCCGGATATCTTCCGGGTCAAAGGTATACATGTGGCTGAAAAGATTGCCCATCCTTCCTTGTGTCCCTGCGTAATCCTGGCCCAGATACGTTACCAGCGCCTGCATATACCGCTGCCCGTCAATCTTTTTGAACAGCGCCTTCTTGGGCAGGCTTGGGATTTTACTGCTGTCGCCGTCATAGAAATACGCACAGAAGCTCTGCTCAAACTCCGATAATTCAAATTCGCTGCATGCGCGGTTATATGTATGGATTCCCAATCCCCCGCCTTTTTCGATCCCTCGGGCAGAAGATGTAAGTATTGCCTGATTAATTGCCATAATCAATCACCCCCCTTACTTTTCTTTGATAATGTTGTTCTCCTTTAGGAGCCATAAAAATGGATCCTCCACCCGGTGCGGCTTGGGGATGGTCCGTAGCTCCTTGGGGCCGCCTGTCTTGGAAATGACTGGCTGCTGCCCTAAGGCGGAAACGGTACAGAAGGTATAGTTTTTATATTGCATCTGCACATTCTTCACAAAGCCCCCAGCTCCCCATTCCTGGAGCATGGCCTCGATTTCGCTGCTTACGGTAAACCATTCGCTTTTGTCCAGCTGCCCTTGGCGCAGGTAGCTGGATGGCTCCAATACGATGCTGCCCTTAGGGAAAAACCTCTTTAAGACGTCAAACTTGGAAAAGGCAATTGCGGTCGGCACGTCAATTTCCCTCGTCCGCTTCCAGCCGCGCTCTTCGCGGATCAGGTCGCCAATCCTCTGCAGCACCATCTCCTGGGGCTCGATTTCTGTCTCCAAGATGGAGGATGAGCTTTGGATTTCCTCTTCTTCCATATTGTTGCGCAGCGCCATAATCTGCATGGGGTCAAGCAGGAAGATAATACCGGAAGCTTTACAGATGTAACGGTTTACAGTTTTCATAATCGCCTCGTTCTTCATATCCTCCCCTGCGGTATCGTAGAATACAAAGGTGTATTTCTTCTTGCGCTTGCCTTTTTCATCCAAGGGGATAATCATCTCATAAATCAGAGGCTTGCGGACGGCGCTCTCTCCCCTTATATTTCCAGTTGTTGTCAAGTTTTGCAACTGTTTCTGGATATATACTTTGTTGTAGAAATTGTCGCGGTAATGCTTGTATACGTCGTCGTTGACCGGATTAAAGATTCCGCCGAAGACGCTGGGGCAGATCCTCTGCTGCAGCTCATTGATCAGCACGGACACAAAATGCGTCTTCCCCGTATCACGGCTGCCAACAATTGCAATAATCTCATCTTCATTGTCCTGGATTCCTTCCGGCAGCACATTGTGGCAACTGGGGCAGACGCGGACAGATGATTTTGTCTTGCAATAGGGGCAGTTCTCCCACATTGGCATAAAATTCCCCCGGAACAGCTTCGGCAGGTTTGCCGCAGAGCGGAAGGTTGCATTGGTCGCCATCATAGATTCCTTCTTCAGGCCGAGGAACTGTGCATACTGCTCGTCCTGTACCTTCTCGCTGCAGAACCCATTCACGCACCGAAATTCTACATCTGAAAACTCATGTTCCTGAAAACAATAGGGGCATGTATATTTTTTCGCCATTTTTCCATTTCCTCCGTAACTTTATGGGTATTATTTTGTACGCCTGAACGTTACTTACGGCTTCGGCAGCAAACGATTCAGGCTATCCTTCACAATTACTCTCTTTTCACTCAGCTTACTTTAAAATTCGTGCCATACGCTGCCCGCAGGCTGATGCTGTCGTTCATGTCGCTGTCTGTGAAAAATGCCTTGAGATAGCTGTCTTTGGGCAATGACTTTACATCTACCGCAATACGCAGGCTGCCTTCGACCGTCTGCGCTTCGATATGCTCCACAACCCTGCCAGAGTTCGCATAAACCGGCGCCCCATGCTGCTTGGTAACTATGTCAATGTCTGGCAGGGAGAAAGTATGCGCCTCGCTTTTAAATTCCACCTCAATCTGCTTGCTGAACAATCCCTTCACACGGATGGAATACTGGATGTCCATCTTGGGGCAGTTGGAAAACAGCAGCTGCGTCCCATCGGAATAGGCCAGCTCCCCATTCAGGCGGCAGGCGGAATAGAGGGTGATGTAATAATCCTGTTTCTCGATATTGTTTAATTTGAGGGCGCCATCGCTTTCAAACTGCTTCTTGCTGATACTGCGTGAGGTACGCCCCTTGCGGTCTTCGATATCCTTGGCATAGCCGTTATTCCCGTACAGGACGAGGATAGAGACGGCATCCTTCGGCCAGTCAATGCTCACCATCAGCTCAGAATTGACCAGTTCCGTACCCTCAACCTTGATCCGCTCCATCCTGGCGGCAATCGCCTGTTCGCCAATTACTGCCGTATTATGCTTGATGGTGACAGGAATAATGGAGTATTTCTTGTCATCCTTAATGCGGAACCGGCAGCTGTTCTTGGACGAGGATACAACGTCCACGGGAGCCAGCTTGTCGGTTACCTTCTGCAGTTCCACGATGTCGCCGAACTGGAGCCGTACCCGTTCTTCTGTGTAATACAGCATCACTTTTTCACTGCCTTCGTAGCTCCAGGTGGCTAAGAAGATATCATCTTCGATATTTTTTACCGACAGGTCGTCCACCGGATCGGGAACCGAGGTAGGCGTGAGGGTAAAAGACACGCCCTGGGTGGGGATACGCTTGCCGCTTACATGGTAATTGCCCAAGACCAGGTATCCATATGTCTGGTCATTCTCTACCTCGTAATCGGTGAAAGAGGTATTGCCCGCGGTAATCTTCGTCCCCTCGCCGCGCTTGGCAGGCGCTTTGCCCAGGCAGCGGTAGACTTCTACCTCCACGTTCTGCCCCAGGGGCTTCCATGTAGCCTTGAGATAGCCGTCCCCTTCTTCCTTGCTGAGGATGGAGACCTCGGAGAGGTTGCAGCCACTGACAATAGCTGGGCTTGAAGGAACCCCGGCGCGCATAGTATAGACGCTGTAATAATATTCAATTCCCGCCTTCGGCTTTGTATCGACAAAGCGCGGCGTCCCGGCAGTCCCCAGCTCTTCGGCATCTGGGTCGTCAACAGCGGCGGCTGCGGTATGCTCCTTGCGGATGACCTTATAGGAAATCTCGCCCTGGGAAGGGCTGGCCTGCCAGGTCAAGGTATTGGAGCCTGCGCTGGTATCCATCGCAAACGTAAGCTGGGTAGGCGGCTGCGGCGGATATTTTAGCACCAAGGCGTCCACCCCTGGATAGTCGGGGCATACGCTGGAAATCTGCGAGCATAGCTTAATCAGGTCATTCTCTGAGGTCTTGGCCACGGCCTGCTTGTAGAGGCGCTCGGCTTCTGCGACCGCGCTTTCTATCAGCACGTCATTGGCGATTTTGGCGGTAGGAGCTTTTTTCTGGATGGACTTGAGCACATCAGCGGCCTTGTAATAGGCCTTCTTGGCCACTAATGCATTCAGCTTCTCTACCTCGGCGGAGAAGCTTTTTTCCTGCTTTTCCAGCTCCTGCTTCACCACGGCGATCTTGCTATAGGTCTTCAGCAGGCGGGAAGCGGATTCTAAGTGGTTCCTGGCCTTGATAAAATCCATATTGGTGATGGACTGGCGGGCAAACACGCAGAGCTGCTCCACCTTCTGCACGTCGTCCAGTTTGAAGCCGCAGTACCCGCAGGCTACGGATGAGGCTGGGACTTCCTTCTGGCAGCTAGGGCATTTGATGTAGAGGTCGCTGCCGCAGGAAGAGCATTTGCGCTCCCCATGGGAAATATCCACCATCGCGTAACAGTGGCCGCAGGCAATCTGGTTCTTAGAATCGCCTCCCCCGCCGCTGGCCCGGATGCCCTTGAAGGCACAGATCTGCTGGAAGGATTTCTCCGCCTGCTCCCGGTTCCGCTCAATCTTGGTCAGCTCGTCTATGAACAGCTTGGACTGCTGCGCATTGAGGGATTTGTCCGTGCCGGAATACTTCACCATCCGGGTGATGACATCGTCCTTTTTCTGCCAAATGAGGAATTTATCATATTCCCCGCGCATGGTTTTGTCTTTGCCGGTGAAAATTTCCTCGCTTAAGGAACACAGGGTACGCACTGCAGTCCCCATGTCAGAGCGTTCGTTCTTATAACGGTCCTTTAAGGGCACGGCATAAGATTTAATCAAATCCTCGCCGCTTAAGCTCTGCATGGCAACAATGTCCACATCCTCGCTGTCCGCCAGAAAATCATACAGGTTCTGCCTGTTCATGGTATCCAGCGGCGTTTCGGAGGTCTTGAATTTCGAATGGAACTGCGGCTTGGGGTTGGGGTCTTCCGTTGGAGGAGGCGGCGCCGCCTTATCCACGATTTTTAAGCCCGTCATTTTCTCAAACATCTCTTCCCAAAGGCTGCATTTCTCCATAATGGCATTGGCTGGGGTCTTCTCAATCTCCTTCTGGCCATCCTTCCCCTCCTGGCCGGCAAAAAACTTCAGCTCCTCCTTGAGGATAGACTGCACATAGTCCATGGCCTCCTTGGCCTCTGCCTGGCGAGCCGCCTCTGTCTTCATCACCTTCTTGATATCAATCAGCTGTGATTTGTACTGCCTGTATTTGGCCGCCTTCTTCCCACGCTCGGAATTTGCGTTCCAGAACCTGGCCTTATCTGCAATCCGCTTATCAATCACAGCCATATCCGATTCCGGCTTCATAAAGTCCAGTTCCAAAATCAAATAGTAGTTATCCGCTCCTCGTTTCATCGCTTCTCCTTATCGTTACATAATCTTCGCAATGCCTGTCAGCGCCGTTTCCAGCTCAGACACATCGGTAAAGGACGCAAAATCCTTCCTTGAGGCAATCGCATCCAAAAAACTCTCTTTCGCGCCAGCAAATCCAAGGGCGATCACTTCAATCCCCTCCTGGTGGCATTTTTGAGCCCGCCGGATGGCCTCACCTGCATTACTCCAGTAGCCGTCCGTGAGAACCACCAGATACCTTACATCCTGCCTGCATCCCGCCAGCGTGCTGTTTGCCAGGTTAAACGGTTCCGCACTGTTGCCATAGCCCAGGCCATTGTCGTTGATCTTCCAGGCACGGATTTTGCGAATCAAAAGATTGCGATCCCTGCATAAAGGTTGGTAGAGGACGCAGCGGTCAGAGAAATTAATCAGGCCAATCTGGGTATAAGCCAGGTCAAACTGCTCCACAAAACTGACGGCTGCTTTCTGTGCTTCCTCCAGCCCTTCTCCTGCCATACTGCCCGACAAGTCGACGGCCAGCAGCACACACATATCCGGCTGCCCGGAAGCCGCCCGCTGCCGCTCCCTAGGATTCTCCAGCACCCAGCTCATATCCTCTTCCACCGGCTCGATATGCAGGGACAGTTCCCTGCCCGTGCGCTCCTGTATGGCGGATACCTGCACAATATTGTTCTCATCGTAGGCAAAGGTCACGTTGATCTTTTCCGTGCGCCCGCCGCTGCTCTCAATGCCGGTAAACACATATTTGCCCAGCACGATGCAGTTCAGAGGATACGTCAGCGCTTCCTCTTCCCCCTGCAGCATATAGACCTCCAGGCGGTTTTCCTCATGCCGGGAAATGCCCAGCTCGTAGGGCTTGGTCACCTGTGTGGGGATGCTGGAATTTTTCTTGACCATAATGCTGTTGACGTAGGCCGTCTCTTCTTTATTGACGGCAATCATCCCCATGCTGTGGGCGGTCGCGTCTTTGATCTTCTTGGCGCCGGCAATGGCAAAGGACGGCTTCGTGGCCGGAACCGTGCCGCCAATCATCATCGGCCGCGCCGCTTCCTCCACCACATTTCCTTCCAGGTCAATATTCGCGCGGATCGCCGCGCCCAGAGCCACTGCCTCATCCACATTGACTCCCTGCATTGGCGGCCTTCCGCACATCTCGGTCAGATAATCCTTGACCTGCTTCATCCGCGTGGAGCCGCCCACCAGCAGCACGCCGTCAATCTGCCCCCAGACCATCCCCAGCTCACCCAGGAGCTTCTCAATAATATCCTTGGTGCGGTTGAGGTTATAAGCTGTAATCTCTTCAAATTTCTCCTGTGTAACCTCGTAGGCTCCCTTATGCCCTTCGTATGTAATCGTTGGCTTGCTCCTTGGCCGTTCGGAAAGCTGCTTCTTGGTCTTCTCGGCAATGGCCTGCAGCATAATATTCATTTCCACGTCTTCTGTGATATCAATACCAAATTCTTCTTCGAACTGGTCGGTCAGGTAGTTGGCAAGGGCGTCGTCCCAGTCCTTGCCGCCCAGCTGGTGATCCCCGTCCGTCCCCAGCACTTCAATTTCATCATCCGTAATCCTGGCAATCGTCACGTCAAAGGTGCCGCCGCCCAAATCGTACACCAGGACGGTCTGGTTCGTCCCTTTGCCGTGGATTCCATAGGCGAATACGGCTGCCGTTGGCTCGCTGATAATGCTTAGCACCTGAAGACCTGCCTTCTGCCCCGCCTCCATCGTTGCCTGCCGCCGGAAATGGTCAAAATAGGCCGGCACGGTAATCACGGCTTCATAAATATTTTCGCCAACCGCATCCTCCGCCTCGCGGACAATCCCTTTCAGCAATTCCGCGGAAAGATCCGTCGCCGTATATTCCCTGCCATTCTGGAAAATGCTGTAGGTATCATCCCCCATATGGTATTTAAAGTAATTAACCGTCCGTTCGGAGCCTTCTTCCAAATATGATTTTGCCTCTTCCCCATGCAGGACAGCGCCATTCGGGTCAAAGTAGAGTACCGAAGGGGTAACCGGGCTCCCCTCAGAGTTCCGGATTACCTTTGCCTGGCCATTCTTGGGATCTACGTATGCAATGGCACAATAGGTAGTGCCAAGATCAATTCCTACTCTCATGCTATCCTCCTCATCTGCTGCCTGGCAGCGGGCAGGGAATTGCCCTGCCCTTCTCAGTTGTAGCTACTATGTCGATTCACAGACTGT
This sequence comes from uncultured Lachnospiraceae bacterium, assembly GCA_910577785.1. GTDB lineage: Bacteria > Bacillota > Clostridia > Lachnospirales > Lachnospiraceae > Petralouisia. The sequence continues at coordinate 39,693 of CAJTNT010000005.1, forward strand.
CAATTTAGTTCAATACTAATCCACTTAACGCCTGTGCCTGTGCCTCAACCTCTTCCTCTGACAGGATCGCGTCGGACTCCATGGTTGCCTTCACTTCTTTGTTGCCCGTCTTCTCAAAGCCACGCAGGCTCAGCAGGCCATCGGTGGTAAGCTTAATCGTGATTTCCACTGGGGAGCCTGCCGGCAGGTTGGGAGGAAGTTCCAGGACAGCCGTTCCCAGAGGCATATAGCCGCCGATATCATAAACTTCATCTGTAACATCCGTCTCATAGACAATAATCTCCGCATTTTCCATATTGTCATAAGCCGTGCCAAACTCCTGCGTCACTTCAGCCGGCACAGGATCCTGCTTGGTAATCAGGTTCGTGATCTTCTCCGTCCTTTCTATCTTCCCATCCACTTCTTCCGTCACCAATACCTGAATGCCAAAGCTCTTGGAAGTGATGTTCCTAAGGACATGGCCTTGATGTGGCGGCTTCTCATCTTCTCTCTGAACGCCGCCAATCCCAAACATGATCTTTTTCGTATCTATGCCCTGTTTCTCTGCTTCCTTCTTAATCTTCTCTTTCAGTTCATCGGAGACATTGTCATTTTGCACATCTGTAATCTCAATCTTCTCTCCCTCATCGCTATCCTTATTGATCTCATTTAAGATTTCCTTCATCTCTTCCGTCCACTTCTGCAAGTCTGCCTGCCCCTTCTTCAGGGCATCTGCATGCAGCGCGGCGCCTTTGGCCACAGCCTCGTTAGGCTCGAACATCTTGATGGGGATATTCGGATAAGCCTCTTCTACCGCAACCTTTACCTGAGGCATCTTGCAGGAACCGCCCACGAGGATAATCTCGTCAATCTGCGTCACGCCCTTTTTCTCCGCTGCCTTCAGCGCATCATTGGTCAAATCTATGGTTTTCTTCAGCAGGGAGCTTGTAATTTCCTCAAATTTCTCCCTGGTCAGCTCAATGTTGTCCTTCATCCCATTGGCCATTACGATAACCTTGGTCTTCGGCTTCGCCGTCAGCTGCTGCTTGGCTTTCTCAGCCTTTAAGCGGAGATCCTGCTGTGCCTCCAGGTCAAATTCCTCATCAAACTCTTTATCTTCCTTGAAGGTTTCCTCCAAGTAATCCATTAAGTTGGAATCCCAGTCCTTGCCGCCCAGCTGATGGTCCCCATCCGTAGCAATCGCGACAATCTCTTCCTTCGTCACCCTGATAATCGTCACGTCAAAGGTTCCGCCGCCCAGGTCATATACGAGGATGGTCTTGTCCTCATCGCTGCGCAGGCTCCCATAGCACAGGGCTGCGCCTGTCGGCTCATTGATAATCTCAAGCACGTTTAAGCCCGCCATTTTGCCTGCATTCTCCGTTGCTGTCCGCTCCGCAATGCCAAAATAGGCCGGGCAGGTTATGACGACATCCTTAATCTCAGTATCCAAGGCCTCTTCCGCATCCTTTACAAGCTTTTTGAGGATCAATGAGGAGATCTGCTCTGGGGAATAATCCACATCATTGTAAGTAATCGCTACTTTATCCACGCCCATCCTGCGTTTTACAAATTCACAGGTGGACTCCGGCGCCATAACGGCCATCTCTTTCGCCACATCCCCGACTACAATCGTGTCTTCATCCTCGAAGCTGACAATCGAAGGCGTCACATTCGTCCCTTCACTATTATCTACCACGACCGGCTCCCCGGAAATGTCATCCACGTAGCTAATGCAAGAATACGTTGTCCCCAAGTCAATCCCAAATGCTTTGTTTTCCATAATATGTACCTCTTTCCTTTCCCTTATATGTAGATAATTTTTAATTGTGTCCTCATTTTGTGTATTTTTATTTTGCACATCCTGATTTTGTAATTGTCCTCTAAGACTTCTATAATGTGCCGCTCCCTTGACAATTACTTCCTCCAGGTCGGACAGCAGCACTGGGGTATCCTGGAAGGCCTTTTCCAATGCATCCTTCACCTGCGGCATCTTACAGGAACCGCCGGACAAAAGAATGCTGTCCACCTTCTCTACGCCCCTCTTTCTCGCATCCTGCAATGCATCTTTTGCTATATCAAGAGTTGTCCGCAAAAATCTCTTCGTGCCAGCCACAAATTCCTTCTGGTTTATGATGATCATTATTTTGATACCCCCGGCCTGCACGACAACCCTTACTTCTTCCTTTTCTGCCAGCTTGTATTTTACTAACTCTGCCTTCTGCATTAAATCCTGGCGTTCTTCTGCGCCAAACAGCTCTTCCGGTAAGGATCTCTACATCTCCATCCGCCCCCCTGCAAAAGGCCACTATGGCAGGCGTCTTGCTATCCCCTTCCAGATTATCAATCACCGTTGCTTTCCCTAAGGGATCCAGCTGGCTTATCCTGACATAAGAATTCCCAAAATCTATCCCATATACTTTATTATCTGCTTTCGCCATCTTCTCTCCCAACTTATGGCACGTCTTTTCTTCTCTTCCCTCTGTATCTCCAAAAACATCGCCGCACCTTCTGCTACTCTGCATGCTATCCCTGCCGCTTTCCTCAAAACCTGCGGTACTCCAGCAACTGTTTGGCGCTTTCACAGCCATCCTTATTTCTTCTTCACATAAACACTGATTTTCTCCGGGTATATCACCTTGCCATTATACTCATAGCCATAGCTCAGGCTTTCCGCCACCGTCTTGGCCAAAGCCTCATCCTCTGTCTCCACTTTGCGGACAATTTTCTGCCTTGTGGCGACATTGCTGGTTCCCGGCTCCCCTTTGTAAATCGAAACGTCATGCTTCTCCAGGATATCTCCGATATCCTCTGCATAAGACAGAAACTCTTCCAGGGAAATAACGGCTTCCTTCCCCTCTTTCTGCATGTATTTTGCCTTTGAGAACATCATCTCGCGGATATCAATAAAATCGTAAAGTACTTCTTTCAGCGCCTTTTCTACCAGGCCTGCCTTGTATTCATTTAACTCCTTGTATATGGTCTTTACGGTACTGTCCCGGGTCTCGGAATTTAAAATCTCACTTTCAAATTTCTTCTCTAAGCGCCGCATAATCCGAGAAATGCTTTCTAGGCTCTCTTCCATTCTGCCCATCCGCTCATCCTGGGTCGTAGCCATTTCCTGAGAAGCTGCATTTTCAGAAGCTTTGCCAGGAGCTTGTGAGGCCTTGTCTGATCCTGGGAACGCCTTGCTGGAATCCTGCGCTTTTGCACCTTGTGAGGCCTTGCCAGGAGCTTGTGAGGCTTTACTGGAATCCTGCGCTTCTGCACCTTGCGAAGCCCTGCCTGGTGTCTGGGGATTTCCTCCCTCCGAAGCCTTAGAAGATCCTGGGGCATTCCCTTCTTCTGAAAACTTAGCTGTTCCTTCTGAAACCCCGCCAAGATTCTGGGATTCTATCCCTTCCGAAACTCCGCCAGGATTCTGAGATCCCATTCCTTCTGATGCTTTGTGAGGCTCTGGGAAACCCTTCCCTTCTGATCCCCCGCCAGGATTCTGGGATACCATTCCTTCTGAAGTTCTGTAAGACTCTGGGCAACTCCACCCTTCCGATGCTTTGTGGGATTCTGGGAAACCCCTTCCTTCTGACACACTGCAAGGCCTTGGCTCATTCCCTTCCTCTGAAGTCTTATGAGGCTCTGGCACATTCATCCCTTCCTCTCTCCTGTTTAACGGTTCCCGTACCCGGATTGGCTCTTCATGATGCGGTATTTTTCCCCCTTGCGGCTTATTCCCCTGGCCGAAATAGTTTTCCCCTTGCGGCTTATTGCTCTGGCCGAAATAGTTTTCCCCTTGCGGCTTATTGCTCTGGCCAAAATAGTTTTCCCCTTGCGGCACACTCCTTTGCCCAAAAAACTTTTCTCCTTGCGGAACATTCCCCTGCCCTGGCGCAAACTGCGGGGCTTCGGGAGGATTCCCGAAACCAGCCGGCGGCCTGTAAGCCCATGCTTCCGACATAGCAGAGTCCTTTTCTTCCTTCTCCATGTTTACAATCTCCCGGACAGACTCTGCAATCCCCTCTATCCCTTCGAAAGCCACGTCCCCTAAACCATTTTCCGTTTTAGGAGCATCCCCCACCTCTTTTAGGGTAACATTTTCCAAATCATCCCCATCATATTGAATCTGTGCATATTTTTCTTCACTCATGAAAAAACCTTCTCCTTTTCCTTCTCTATGAGATTTTCCTGTCATTGCAGCCGTACCGTGTGGTGCATAAGCCAGTTGTAAACGGCAGCTGAACTGCTGCTTTTCATCTATCATATAGGCCTACTACAGCAATTTACTCAGAATTTAAGCATCTTTTTTTGTAAAATATCAGCACATTAAGATATTTTAACACATCTGCCTTCCCAAAAATAGATGTGCCGCAAAATTTGCATAAAAAATATAAAATTTTACACCACCATATTTTCTTTTTCGGCAAAAAAATCACCCCGTCCGTTATATATCGCAGCATTTTGGCAGTTTAGGCCACAATCTACCATGATATATAACCGCCGGGGCAACCGCAATGCAGCTCTTGCTTCAGGCAAATGGCAGCCTCCTGCTCTACATACCCTTAGCCACTGGCCAGCACAAGTAGGACGATTGCATTGATGACAATCCCGATCACCGCCAGAGCCCCTTTTTTGTCCTTTAGCGCCAGTATGCCTAGAATCAGCCCTATCAAGGACACACCAGCCAGGCTGCCTGCCGCCACCAGGCCAATGACAATTGAAAGGATTGCCTTGAGATTGGCATTTCTCTTGGCTTGCTCCTGCTCTTTTTCTTGCCGTTCTCGTTCTTCTTCTTGCCGCTCCAGCTCTTCCAGGCTCCCTGCCTCATCCAGGCGTTCCACCAGTTCGTCATATTCTGGTATTTCACCCTTTTGATAGCCCGTGTTTTGATTTTTGGGGGCAACACGGGGAAATTCGCCGTTTTTGTACATTTTCATCAGATATTGACAGCCGAAGCTTTCCTGCCCGATGCCAATAATCCAGCGCGCCTGCGCCTGCTCAAAATCCTGCGCACAGCAGATGCCTGTCGCATAGCACCAGCCCATGAACTGGTTTTCCCGTGCAGACGCGTCTTTTTTATCGTGTACTTCCTCGTAATAGACAGATAGCCTTAACTCAACCCCTTGCCGGAGTTCAGCTTCGCTGGATATAAAGTTCTTCAGATACTGGTAGGCCGTGACATCGCCGTAAATGGCAGACTTACAGATCCAGTCCAAGCCCCTGACATTGCCTTCCTTTATCTCAAGCAGCCCCAGGTGCAGCATGGCAATTGGCAGGCCGCATGCTGCCGCCATATCAAAGCATCCCTTCGCATTTTCTAAATCTTTGGAAATCCCTCTGCCCTCCAGGCACATCTTCCCCAATTCCTGGGCGCACAGGGCGCTGCCTTCCGCCATTCCATTTGCCAGAAGCTCTGCTTTCGCCAAATCATCGGATTCCTCTTCTGATTTAATCCAGTATTCGTCCGCGTCATTGTTTGATTTTTCCTCTTCCCTATGCAGAAACTTACGGAACATCTCCTGTATGGGTGCATAACGTTCGTCCATTTGTATCTCCTTCCTGAAATCATTTCGTTGGGCTTCTCATTTGGCTTCTAAAGGTTTATTGTAACGTATTTTTATATGCTGAGGTAGATGTGCCTTACATTTTGCATGGGGAATGGCATGGGTTGGCGCCATTGTTTGGGCTGGACGGAGGCTGGATGGGGTGGGGAATGGGGGTGGCTCAACGGGTCGCTGCGGAAGTGGGAGGCTGCAACAGAAACGCGCTCCCGCTCCGTTCGGAACCTAGCAGTACTAAGCTCGAAAATACCTCGCTAAGTACTGAGGTTCCTTTAGGGTTTCTTTATGCAGCCTCCCCCTTCCTCCGCTGTGAATAGAGGACGGTTATTTCCCTTGCATATCGAGAATTTTTTACCAGTGATAGCGGATTCCTTCTACATCCATCATACGGGTATTGGTATCTACGTAGTCCCTGCGGATAGAAACTATGGAACCATCTGGACGGCGGATGTCAATAAAATCGCCATTCATCTGTGTGCGGCAAGTATAGCCGTTGGAATCCTGGATGGTCTCTGGGATGCCGGAAGCGCCTGTGCCAACATCTGGAACAGCCATACGCCATACAAAGGGCAGGAAAAACACGCATACTTTAATCGCAACGCCCAGGCCGCTGAGGATCATCATCATTTACTCCTCCTTTTTTGCTTTCTGTTTCTCTGCTTCCTGATTTCATTTGCCTTCTGTTTTTCTTATTTTTTTGCTTTTGCTTAACTCTGTATTGTTTGCAGCCATAGATACAGCATACTGCTAAAATTTACAGTTAAAACATGATACATATAGAAACTTCCGCAACCAACACCAGCTGGTTTGGCCATCCCCCTAAGCAGGCAATTCAGGGATGGCCAAACCAGCGTCCGTGCAGGAGACAGCCCCATTTTGCCTACTATTATTTACGGCGTAACCGTCCCATAATTTTTAATATAGCACTGCCCCGCATTCTTATCATTCTCTACATCTAAAGTACCATCAAAACTCCAATCCTGGATCTGCCCCTGGTTGTTCACCGTAATCCCTGCCGCATATGCCATAGATTTCAAATATCCCTCTACCTTGACATTGATAATCGTTCCACTATTGCTGGCCGTAATCCCGCCAATGTCACTGCTGCCATTTGACCGATAATACTTTCCTTCCCCTGACAGCCCTTTCACGGTGCAATTAATAATCTTCCCTTCATTGATCCCTGAAATACCTCCTGTATAGCTGACTCTGCTAAACCCACTGGCATACCCGGTAATCGTGCAGTTCTGTACCGTACACCCCGTAACAACGCCCGTAAGCGTCTGCTTCATGGAAATCATCCCTACATAAGTATTCCGACGGTCTCCCCAGGAACTAGCCATAACAGCACACTCGTCAATCGTGCATCCCTGAACTTTCCCGCGGTTCTCAAGCACCAGGCAGGCAGCAAAGGCACCCAGCTCTTTTTCCAGGGAGAAATTAGAATTGCACTTCGCCAAGGTCAGATTCTTCACCACCCCATTTTTACCAATACTGTGCATAACCGCAGCCCCTTCCTGTGAAGAGGTATTGCGGATCACCAGGTTGGAAATCTTCTTCCCATTCCCATCATAAACGCCGTCAAACGGATTATCGCTGCTGAACATCATGTAAAGCGTCTCATATTCCCCGTCAATATCCGCCACCTGGATAAAATGGCATTTCGCATACTGGTCAATCTTGCAGAACTGCTCATACGTAGCAACCTGGTAAGGGTTCCCTTCCGAGCCATTCCCGCCTGCAAAATCACTTTCCCCACGGATCGACAGATAATCTGAAACCGTCTCCGCATTTCCGGCAATCACCTTGACACGGCAGGAATTGTCGCCGACATAGGCGCCGTTACCCTTCTTCCCATTCCACTGGAAACTATAATTGCGCCCTTTCTGGCAGCTTGCAAAATATTTGGAGTACACCACCTGATCCGCCGCATCCAAAATCTGCGCTGTCACATTGCTGGCATTCGCCTCCATGGAGAAATCAACTTGCGCCGTTGACTCCCCGCAGATAAAGTCCCCGCCGCCCACGGTATAGAAAGCAATCTGCGCCGCCTTCACATCCGCCGGCAGGACAGTCACCTTGCATTTGTAAGTACTGGAAGCAACCTTTGCCCTGATCTCCGTCGTCCCCGGCTTTACGCCTTTCACCACGCCCTTACTAGAGACCGTAGCCACTCCCTTATTCGCGGAAGACCAGGAAACCTTGCCCTTCGTCCCCGTCACTTTCAGCTGCTGCGTGCCATTCATCTGCAGCCTAAGGCTCTTCGCGCTCAGGCTTGCATCCTTGACCGTCACTTTACAGCTATATTTCTTCTTCCCGACCTTAGCCGTAATGGTAGCCTTGCCCTTTTTCAGAGCCGTCACCACGCCCTTGCTGGACACCTTAGCCACGCTTTTACTGCTGCTGCTCCATTTCACCTTGCTTTTGTTATATTGTATCTTCAGAGTTTTGGTATTGCCCACGACCAGAGTTGCCTTCGAAGCGCTGATTTTGGGCATATCCCATTCGCAGATGAAAGGAGCTTTTGCACTATAGCCATCATATCCTCCAAAGGCATCTGTCCATCTCCAATCATGAATTTTATTTATCAGAACATAATCCTCACCGCTGCCCAGCCCATTATTAGGTTCTCCAGAATTCCAATTGGTATAGTCCCATTTATCTCCATTCATCCACCGCCATTTGCCCTCGGTCTTATAATCTGTCGCGCCAATCCAATACCCATCCTGCTTTCCTTTATTTGCCAGCCTTCCCACAAAATCCTGTTCCTTCTGAGAAGTAATCGTCACAAGATGCCCTCCCATCTTCTTACAGTACTTCTGTGCCTTTGCAGGGAACATGTACTTATTGTAGACCTTGTAATAATTGCCATTCCACTTTTTGGCTCCCTTCGCAATCTTCTGCGCCGCCAACACACTGCCCTGCCCAGAAACACTTGAAAACACTGGCATCCCCAGCATCCCCACCAGCAGAAACAGCAAAACCCTACGGATCATCGGTTTCCTCATTTTCTTCCTCATTTTTTCCTCCTTCCTTCCTGCCCTTTTACCTGTAACATTTCAAACCTCTCCTTTCTGAACCAAAATAACATTGGCCCGTATACAATCTACCGTTTACATTGCTACCGTATCCTCACAGATACTTTTATTTACAAAGGCAAGGGCATCCCCACAGCATCCACAATTCCATTCTGCACAGCTGCAGATTTCTGCCCCTGGCTCCTTTGCCTACTTTAACTCCCCTACTCTCAACTCTAGCTCAGACTCACAATAAATAAAACCACACAAACATTGCACACAACATCTATCATTCACAATACCAGCTGGTTTGGGTGCGCCATCCCCCTAAGCAAACAATTCAGGGGCGGTTTTAGTGTAGGGGAAATCCAGCGCTTAGGGAGGCTGCACGTGAAGGCTCTCCTGAACGTGCATAGTACAACTTTACGCATTCTACCGGGGCTACGCCTCCCTTAGCGATTAGTTCCCCGGAACGTTGCCCCGTCTGCGTGGGGGATGGTGCACCCGAACCAGCGTCCGTCCTAGAAATAAGCAAACCACCTACTATTATAAAGCCCCCACCCCACAAAATCCCACATTACAAAAAACGCCTATAAATGCCGGCACTAATACCATCAACATTTATAGACGTCCTGAAACGCTATGAAGTTAAAATTCCCACAAAAATAAAGACATTCTGTACTAATTACTAAATGTCCTGTTCTAACTTTTCATGGGGTGGGGAAAAGTGGCCATACGAATCGCTGCGGAAGGGGACGGCTGCAACAGAAACACGCTCCCGCTCCGATCGGAACGCAGCAGTACTAAGCTCGAAAACACCTCGCTAAGTATTGGCGTTCCTTTAGGGTTTCTTTATGCAGCCGTCCCCTTCCTCCGCTACTGAATGAAATGTGTTACATTTCCTTGTATTGTGGGAAATTCCCCATCCCATGAAAAGTGACCATTTTCCCACAAAATGGGAGGTTTTTTACAAAAATTTTTTTAGCGTCAAAGCTGTCAGTATATACATATACAGATACAGTAAGTAATGATTATTCTACCTTTTTTCACAATAGTAATCCAGCACATCCCTCATACAAGCCAGCGTCTCTGCCTCCCCATAGGTCTTGCCGCCCTTTTTCAAGTAGGCAAAAAAGCGGCTGTAGGCCTGCTGGATCTCCTTATCCACAATGGCGATTTCCTCTTTCTGCCCTGTTTCCAGGCAATGCTCCATCCACAGGGCATTCTTTGTCCCCAGCCACTGTTCCAGATGGATCCCCTTTAGCTCTGGGAAATCCTCCTTCAGCAGGAAAAAATGGATATCCGGCTTATCCTGGGCAAGGGCAATGATATTTGCCAGTATCTCGCACCGCTGCCGCATGCTTGCCGGGCTGTAAAGCCCCTGTTCCGGGAATATCTCGATCCGCCCGCTCTCCATAAATTCTACCAGCCCGTCTTTTGTAAAATAAGAAAACAGCTGGCCTGCGGCAGGGGCGCCCTGCGAGTAATATGCGATCACCTTTTGGATCAGTTCTTCCCGGAACGGGATGTCTGGATGGATCTGTTCCTGCAGAATATCCTCTGTCAAGCCAAGGCTGATACAAGGCATATATTCCAGCGCCATAATCTGTATCCCTTCTTCTGTATTTCCGCGTTCCACATAGGCCATCGCATCTACTGTGTTCTTGCAGATGGGCTGGCATTTTTCCCCCAGGCGCACAAACTGCTCCTGGAAAAAGCTAATCCAAGCCTTCTCCCCTGTCACCAGGCCATAAGACATATCCTCTGTGAACTGGAGGAAAAAATCATCCGAAATCATCCAGTTATGCCCTTCCCAGAGTCCCGCCTCTGAGGCATCCAGGCAGGAAATACAGATCTCCCCTTTCTGAAAGAGCAGTTCTATCACTTCCTGCATCTGCCTGAGCCTAACCTCGGTCCGGCCTGCCGTCCCATTGCCTCCGCAGAGCAGGAGATGGATTCTCTCCCAGCCTTTTTTCCTATGTAGCCCTTTCAGCTCCATGAGCAGGGCATCGGAAATGCCGTGCAGCTTCAGGCAAATCTCCTGCCCTTTGCGGGCAGGGGAAGGAGCCAGCGCCTGCTGGATTGACTGCCAGACTTCCATTTTGCCATTCAGCCCATAGGCCTTTGAGGCGGAAATGCCCCCGCCTAAACCAGGCGCTTCCTTACAGGAGTACGTTTCGGAGCCAGGCATTTCCTTACAATGGTACGTTCCAGAGTCTGTCTTCCCCTCACAGGAGTATGTTCCAGAGCCAGGCGTTTCTTTACAATGTACGTTTCCCGGCCGCATTTTCTGCCCCAAAATCTGGAATATGCCCATAATCTCATCAAAGCAATGGCTCTGGCTCTCGCCCAGGACTTCCCTTCGGTAGGCATTGCAGAGGGCGGATACCTCATCCGGCGTAAGCCGCAGCCTCCTGACGATTGGCTCTAGCCGTCCCCATGACTTTGGCAGGACTTTGCCGTTTGCCCAGCGGAAAATAATCGATGTGTCTATCTTGCACATTTCCGCAACCTGCACATGCTTTAGGTTTCTGCATTTGATCAAATAATTGAAATACTTTGAAAATTCCGACATCCCTCGCCCATCCTTCCTTTTTGCTATAAATACTACTGCTCCAGCCCTTTCCACCTCACAGCGCCCCATAAACTTCCTCTTCCCTTCCCCATTTCTTCCGCCTCACAATGCCTCCATAAACTTCACAAACATCCGGATCAGCTCCGACTCTTCAATATAAAAACACCATGGCATTTCTCCCCCTTTTCTTACGAAGATATGCTCGCCAAACAGGTTCTGGTGGGAAAAGGATATGCCAGAATGCGGATGCTCCAGGCTCCAGAAGGAACAGCCCTTTTTCTCCAGACGCCGGAACCGTTCCCCCGCCCCGCGCCCACCTTCTCCATAGACCCGGCATTTCTTCAGGCGTTCCCGGAAGACTCCCTGGTAATACGCCTGGTATCCTTCCTGCCCTGCATAAATGCCGCTGCCAAAATCCGACGTGAATAAAACTATCCCCTGGCTGCCCAGCGCCATCTCCATCGCCCTGCCGCTGCCATCTCTGTGCCACTGGTAGCTGCAATATGCCTTATACTCCCTCCCGGAACAGAGGATGGGGAGCAGCGCATGGAATTTTTTGATTTCAGACTCTTCCTTCTCCCCATGGCTGAGGGTGAACATATGCGCAATCCGGCATCCCTCTTTTGCTTGCATAAGGATCTGGGGCAAAGGGCTGCCCTCCGCTGCCACATCCATCTGCAGCTGCAGGTACGAAGATTCCCGGGCAAGCTGGGCAATAGCATGGTAAATTTCCTCTTTTCCATACAGCCGCTGCGTGGAGCCTTCCTGTAGCATTTTCCGGATCCTTCCTGAAGGCGGGATGAATATGTCCTGCCCTGCTTTCTGGGACTTTACTGCCAGCAGGCCCGACTCTTCTGCCGGCAAAGCTGACTCCCCCTGCATTCCCTGCCCGCCAAACAGCCGGCCAATGGATTTCAATGCCTGGTATTGGTACTTGCCCATCCTGCTGACCTGGTAGGCGGCCTTCAGCCCTTCTATCTGCTGCGGCGACATCTTCAGGCCTTTGCCTATGCGGACGGCCTTGTCCATACTTTCCGGCAGTTTCTTCCCCGCAGCATAGCGGCTCAGCAGGGTACGGTCCACCTGGCAGAGCTGCGCCGCCTTCCGCCAGGAGAGATGGCGCTTTGCAACGTACTCCGATAAATATTCTGCAAAGTTCCTCATAAGCCTATTCCCCCAGCGCCAGCTCAGTAAAATCCGCCACATGATCCGCCAGCCCAAAGGCGATTGCCTCCTGCGGCTGGAAGAAACGGCCGCGGCGGACCGCTTCCTCGACCTCAGCCCCCGGCCTGCCAGTGTGTTTCTGCAGAATCTTGTTGATCTTGTCCCTGGCTTCCAGCAGGCTCTCGGAAACCATCTGGATGGAAGTACTGTTGCCGGAAACCCCATTTCCCAGCAGCGGCTCATGCACCATCAGCTCACTGTTTGCAAACAGGTAACGTTTTCCTGGGCTGCCCGATGCAAAGATAAGCGCCGCCATGCTGTATGCCCTTCCCAGGCAGTAGAGCTTCAGGGGCGTCTTGCAGGACTGGATGGCATCATAAATCAGCATGCCGCTGTTAATCTCCCCGCCAGCGGAATTGATCAGGATACGGATGGGAGCCTTCGGATCCTCGCCCACCAGGCACATCAGCTGCCGGATAAACTCCATCGCCAGCCCGCCGTTAATTTCGCCCTCCAGGAAAATCTTCCGCTTACTCAGGAGCTTACTCTCCAATGGAACCAAAGTAATCCCCTGGCTGCTTCTTTCTTGCATATACATTAATCCTTCCCTCCCTTCCCGCAAAAACCATACGTCATTTCCTGCTGCTCCTGTCTGTATCCCATCAATTCCTGGTATTCCCTATCCCCCTGGATCTGATATCTCTCGGTCACAATCGGCTTCTGCCCCCGCCGGAAAATATATTCCCGGCCAATCGGCATTGAAAGGACATCCTCTAACGGCTTGTTCAGCCTCTGGCTTACGGATTTGGCCGTGTCCAGGTCTATGCCGCCCAGGTAAATATAAGTATCCGCATTGTTGATAATGGTCTTCGCATCGTCTTCCCCATAAATGGACTTTAGCTGGCTCTCGCTCTGGAGCATCATCATCACAGAGATCCCTTTCTCACGGAAAACGGAAATGTACTCTGCAAAATTCACAATCTTGGCGCCGCAGGCAAAGTCGTCGCAGAGGACATGGACTGGCCGCTCCAGACGCCCATCCTCATTCTGCTCGCCAATCTCAAACAATTCCTTAAACATCTGGCCATAAAAAATATTGGCAAAGGCATTTAAGGAGGGGTTCACCGGGGAGGTGGTGATAAATAAAATCGTCTTCTCCTGGGACAGCTTGCGGAAATCTACTTTTTGGGCATGGCGGATCATCTGGCACAGCGAAGGGGTAAAGATGGTGTCTACCGCCGTGTTCAGCGTGGAAAAAATACATCCCGCCGTACGGATTGGCGTCTGGCGGAAGGAATCCCAGCAGGAAATGGCAAAACAGTGTGGGTCTGCCTTGCGGATTTCCTCAAATTTATCATCCAGCGAGGTTGCCACCAGAGCATCACCGCCCTGAAGCCGCAGGCTGTGGAACAGCTCCACCACATCCGCCATTGTGCCATTCTTCTCTGTCATCATGACATAGGAAATCAGCGCGGAGAGCAGGCTGATGCTGCTATTGTCCCAGTAGGGATCTACCTTGGCGTCCTTTTTATGCGGATCTGCCATTACGATTGCCTGGGAAAGATAGGTGACATCCATCCAGCCCTTCACATACTGCAGCGGGTCATAGGAGGCCTGGGAATCCTCTGGGGATACGAAATTCATATCCAGCACATGGTAATTCCTCTTTTGGAAAAGCTTGCGGTAGGTTTTTACCAGCTTCCGTTTGGAAAGCGTGAGTACCAGGCTGGCATTCTTGGTGCATAGCAGCTTAGGCTCCGACAGAGACATGGTCTTTCCGCATCCGCTGCCGCCGCATACCAGGACATTGTTGTTCAGCTGCGTTACCCTGCTGTCTGTGCTGTATACTGCGCCTTCGCCTAAAATTATCTTGTCGTATGCTATACTTTCGCCGGCTCGGAAGGCCATCTTATGATATGCCATAGCTGCCACCCCCTTCAAATGGATTTAAGTTAATCTGTCCTGCTTTTAGGCTGTCGGCATGTATCTGATTAAATAGCCTATAAAATGCCGGGTACTTATACTTTGGGAGGCTGTTTTCCAGGCAGGCTCTTAAGTAAATGGCACCCAATTCTTCCTCGGCCAAAAGGCTAACTTGCATCATGTGGCCTGCATTCTTGACATAATCCTGGTAATTGCTTGGCATTGTTTCCCTCCATTCTATCTGTAAATGTAACATCGTGTACCGTTATGATATGGAACTGTTGCTTACATTTACTATATGGAGGGAAAGGGAGAATTTACTCAAGGGGGCGGGGAATTTGTAATGATGAAGATGAACATTAGAGAGAGCAGGCTGCCTGCGCATCCGAGGAGGGAACCTGACAAGATTGGCACAGCGCCAAAATATTGCGGCAGGAACCCCAGAAAGAGGGCAAATGTCAAGAAACCAAAGGCAAAGCCTGGCATTTGGGGGAGAAGGCAGACCATCCAATAGAGGGTGATGGGCATTGTCATATTAAATAAGAAAAGAGCGGCCAAACCGAAAGGCATGGATGCGGAAAACAGATAGCAGAGGGCGGCCGCCGCCAGTGAGAGGATGGCAGTCTTTTGCGCGCCATAATGAGCGGCGAGCAGGCCGCCTGCCATTTTGCCGGTTACAAGCGCCAGGACGCAGAATAGGCCTGCAGCTTGTCCTGTTTTCCATGGGAAAGTAACGGACATCCCCAGATAGGAGCGCAGGATAACCACTAGGAAACAGCATGTGATGGCTGTAATGGCAGCTGAGCGGAGTTTTGCTTCTGTTTTGCCAATTGGAGGTAATTCCCTCTCTGTTTTAGCAGCTGAAGATGACGTTCTTCCTGTTATCGCTGCTGAAGGCGCCAGGGAACCTGTGCGGCGAGCCGTATGTGCCTGCAGCCAGAACATGGCAAGGCC
This sequence comes from uncultured Lachnospiraceae bacterium, assembly GCA_910577785.1. Taxonomy (GTDB): domain Bacteria; phylum Bacillota; class Clostridia; order Lachnospirales; family Lachnospiraceae; genus Petralouisia. Next base: position 54,860 of record CAJTNT010000005.1, read on the forward strand.
AAAAAGCAGCATGGCAAGGGCAGCCATCCAAAAGCATGGCCGCCAAAGGCCGCCTTTTGCGGCTAAAGTCCCAAGGTATAGGCCAAAGGCTCCTGGCGCCACGAAAATGCCTAGGCCTTTTCCACGCCAGCTTTTGCAAGAGTCTTCCGCAATCACCCCTATGCCGCCCCCTATATGGAACAGGGCATTGCCAATCCCTAGTATGATGGGGTGGGTCAATGCCCCAATGATCGTGCATAAGACGCCAAGCGCCGCGGTGCAGGGAGCCAGGGAAAATGCCCTGAAAACTGGAAGAGATGCGCAGCGCTGGGCTGACAGAGGCTTAGTCCGTGATGCCGGAACTGTCTGGGCAGAGATTGGCAATCTCTCGGATGCCAAAACGTCTAGGATAATGCCAAGGGGCATCTGGAGGGCAAATGCACAAAAGTTGTAGAGAAGCATATAGAAATAGCCGTTTTCCTGCGGGATGAATACGCCAAACATGGCCAAGGCACATACGCCGTCTACAAACATGTGCAGGATGGAATAGATTGCTGTCATAATAATATCCTTTCGCAGCCCTTTAGACGCCAAAATAAGCGTCCAGCCCATCGGCTATGCCGGTGGAGAGCTTCTGCTGGTAGCTGTCTGTAGCCATATTCTGGTCTTCCGCGGGATTGGTCATAAAGCCCATTTCTACAATCGTCACGGGAACGGTACACCAATTAATGCCGCTCATGGTGTCTGTTTCCCAGATGAATTTTTTGTTGGCGCCTGTGGCATTGACTGCGCCGTCCAGTACACATTCTGAAAGGCTGCGGCACTGGCTGTACAGATTTCCCATAAAGGGATTGCCGGACGTAGGGCAGATGGTGAGGATCCCGTTTTCACTGCCGTCGTCCGATCCATTGGCATGGATACGGACAAAGGCGTCCGCCCCAGCGTTATTGGCGATAGCGGCGCGTTCGCTGTTGCTGATATCCACGTCATGGCTGGTGCGGGTCATAATCACCTGGTAGCCCCTTGCTTCCAGCTCCGCCTGAAGCTTGAGGGAAACGGCAAGGGTCAGCTCATATTCGTTCAAACCGCTGACGCAGCCGCTTGTGCCGGTACTCACCTTGGGCTTTGTCTCGGAAGCCCCAGGGCCGATTGGCTCCTGCTCACTGTTGCCATGTCCCTGATGTCCGGCATCAATGACCACCAGGCGGCCATTGTCCGTCATTTCTGACTTTAACTGCAGGTAATCGGAGGAAATATAGTATTCCTTGCCCTCAATCGTTACGGCGCTCCACGTCCCGTCATTTGCCGTGCGGGTAAATTCACTTCTGCGCCCCACCGTCTGAAATACCTCGCCATCCATAGAAGGCGCCATACGCACATTGACAGAAGCCGTTGTCACAACCTCTTCCTCGGCATATACCACAGTGTCCGGATTTAGCGTGGGAGTATCTGTGCTATCGTTTCCCGCGCCGCCAGTTCCTTCCATATCTGTGCCAGCCCCATCGTTCCCTTCCGTATCTGTGCCGGCTTTGTCGTTTCCTTCCGTATCTGTGTCAGCTCCATTGTTTCCTTCTGCGCCTTTGCCCCCGCTGGCGCTATTACTCCCTTCCGTATCTGTGCCTTCGCTGGCATTTCCCGTGTCCTTGGTTTCTGTTCCTTGGTTTTCATCACTTTGCTGGCCTGCCTTACCCTGCAGGGACTCCCCGCCATCTCCTTCCGCGTCTGTCTCAGCCTGGTTCCTGCCCAGGCTGGTGTCCGCCGGCTTTCCGCATCCAGACAAAATCACCGCCATAACAAGCAGCCAGGCCGCCCATCTGCTGTATTTTCTCATGCTATCTCTGTTTCCTTTCTATATTCTACATGAAATGCAATAAAAACTCTTATCCCCTTCTAATTGCAGCTCACAATCCCCTCCTTGCCATTGAGCGTCACATAAGCCCCTGTTTTGAGGATCCCTGTGGCATTCTTGGCTTCCGTAAGCACGGGGATATCCAGGCTTAGGCCAGCGATTACGGCATGCGCATTGGGCCCGCCTGCTTCCACAATCAGCCCGCCTGCCTCCCGCAGCTGCTCCATCATCCCATTGGAGGTATCCTTTGCCACGATAATATCGCCTTCCTTAAAATCTTTCTTCAAAGCTTCCTCATCCGTACATACACAGAGGTTTGCGGAAACAGATTTCTCATTGATTCCCTTGCCGGTCACCAGGATATGCCCGGCCACCTGTACCTTGAGGATATTCGTTGTTCCCGGCACGCCCAGCGGCACCCCGGCAGTAATCACCGTGACGTCCCCCATAGACACCAGACCTGCCTTCTCAGCCACATCCACCGCATGCTCAAACAGCTCGTCCGCGTCCTCCATCGGCTCTACCTTGAGCGGCACGACGCCCCAGGAAAGGTTCAGCTGCCGGCAGACCTTTGCATGCATGCTGCCGCCGATAATCGTGCAGTCTGGGCGATACTTGGAAATCATGCGCGCCGTCTTGCCAGACTGAGTGACCGTGATAATGGCCGCCGCATTGAGATCGTTGGCCGTGGTACAGGTAGCGTGGGAAATGGCGTTGGTAATGTCTGGATTGCTCATGGTCTCCCGCGCCTTGAAACGTGCAGTGTAGTTGATATCCTGCTCCGTACGGATAGCGAGCTTGACCATTGTCTTAACAGCCTCTACGGGATACATCCCGGCCGCTGTTTCCCCAGAAAGCATAATCGCGCTTGTCCCGTCATAGATGGCATTTGCCACATCTGTGGCCTCTGCACGGGTGGGGCGCGGGTTCTTCATCATCGAATCCAGCATCTGGGTCGCCGTAATGACCTGCTTGCCGGCGTTGATTACCTTTTTAATCATCATTTTCTGGATCACCGGCACATCCTCCAGAGGGATTTCCACGCCCATATCCCCTCTGGCCACCATAATGCCGTCAGAAACCTGGATAATCTCATCAATATTTTCCACGCCCTGCATATTTTCGATTTTGGCAATAATATTGATGTTATGGCAATCCTTCTCCTCGAAAATTTTGCGGATCTGCAGGACATCGTCCGCAGTGCGCACAAAGGAGGCGGCCACAAAATCGTAATCGTTCTCTATGCCAAATACAATATCTTCATAATCCTTTTCGCTGATATAAGGCATAGAAAGCTCCACATTGGGGACGTTGACACCCTTTTTATTGGAAATCATGCCGCCATTTTGCACATGGCAGGCAATCTCGGTATCCGTGACTTCCTCCACACGCAGCTCAATCAGTCCGTCATCAATCAGAATGCGGTCGCCTGGCGCTACGTCTTTTACCAAATCCTGATAAGTAATGGAGACACGCTCTGCATTTCCGACAATTTCTTCGGTGGTCAGTGTGAACTTCTGGCCTTCTACAAGCTGTGCCTTGCCGCCCTCAATGTCACGCAGGCGGATTTCCGGTCCTTTTGTGTCAAGTAAGGTTGCTATCGGCAGGTTCAGCTCTTCCCGCAGCTGGCATACGCGGCGCAGGCGCGCTCCCTGTTCCTCGTGGGTTCCATGGGAGAAATTAAAGCGGGCCACATTCATGCCTTCGAGCATAAGCTGGCGCAGTACATCGTCCTTATCTGTGGCCGGTCCAAGGGTACAAATGATTTTTGTTTTCCTTAGGTTTTTCATGGTGGTTTTATCATCCTTTCTGTCATTTCTATTTTATAAAATCAGCTGTGCAGAATCTATTTATGGATTACCGTCCCTAACAGCTGTTTTCCTTCTTCCTCTAAGGGCGCAAGCTTTGTAATTAAGACGCTGCGCACAGCGGAATTGCCGATAAAGGAGATAGCGGCTTCAATCTTGGGCAGCATCGTGCCATCCTCGAATTGTCCTTCCGCCATATATTCTTTGGCCTGGGCTACTGTCATTTCGTCTATCGGCTGCTCATTTTCTTTGCCGAAATTCAGGCAGGCCTTCTCTACCCCAGTGAGGATGACCAGGCGGTCTGCGTCCAGCAGGTCTGCCAGCTTGCCGGCAACGGAATCCTTTTCAATGACGGCGCTTGCGCCTTTGAGCTTGTGGTGCTGCATCAGCACGGGAATCCCGCCCCCGCCGCAGGCCACCACCACCTGCCCTGCGTCCAGTAAGGCGCGGATGGCGTCAATCTCCACGATATCCATCGGCTTGGGAGCGGCCACGATACGGCGGTAGCCGTCTGCTTCCTGAACCACATGGTTGCCCTTTTTCTCCTCAGCTTCGGCATCCTCTTCTGTCATCTTGCGGCCGATTACCTTAGTGGGATGATAGAAGGCGTCATCATAAGGATCCACGCACACCTGGGTGAGGATGGTGGAGACGGTCTTGTAAATGCCGCGGCTTAAGAGTTCCGTGCGGATGGCATTCTGCAAATCGTAGCCGATATAGCCCTGGCTCATGGCCGAACAGACCGACATCGGCGTAGCCGTATACTCCGGGTAAATCCTGCAGAACTCCGCCATCGCCGTATGGATCATGCCCACTTGGGGGCCGTTGCTGTGGGTAATGGCTACCTGGTAGTCATCCTTAATCAAATCCGCTACTGCCTTGGCCGCCCGTTTCGTGGCGACTTTCTGCTCCGGCAGGGTCGTACCCAGAGCGTCATGCCCCAGGGCGATCACAATCTTTTTCTTCCTCATAAAATCACTGTCCTTTTCTCTATCTATAATTATATGGTATCTATATCTATGCTATCCGCTGCCTGGCAGATTTCCTGGCATGGTTCGCCGACTTATTCCATCCACTGTCCAGCAGATTTTCTCGGTATGATTTCCTACCCTATTCCATCCACGATCTGGCAGATTTCCTGATATACTTCTGCAAAATGCAGATTCCCTGCACAGATCTGCCCTGCCGGTACGCCGCTGCCATTTTTGCTGCAGCCAATTTCCAGGGAATCCATACGGATGGCAAGCTCCATGTAATCCCCGCCCTCCGGGATGGTTACCAAAAGAGACACATGGCTGTCCTCTGCAATCTCTTCCATCACAGCAGAGACACCTTCCACTTCCCTGAGCCGGCCAGCCAAGAGTTCTGCCGCCAGAAGTTCCTGCCCATTGTCAAAGGGAGCCTCTTGCCCGCCCTCTGCCGGTTGGGCAAATGCATCCTCTGCCTGCGGCACAAACACATCCTTCGTCTGCAGCCCCCCTCCCTGGAGAATTGCCTGTATCTGCCGGTGAACCATCTCTTCCATGGCCTTCACCCGCCACGGTTCAAATTCTTGGTTCCCACGGAAGGAAAACTCAAATCCCTGCAGGCCAATCAATTCACGCCGAATCTCTGGCGTAAGCATTTCCTGCCCAACCTGCAAGAAATCTCCTCCCATCTGCGGGCCATAGTCCAGGAGCTTTGTGCCAATGTCCTGAAATTCTTCCTTTGTCACATAAGGGAGCATTGCCCAGATGCCGATCCACATTAAAAATAACGGCGTCCAGCACCAGCATCCTCTGGAATGCTTCCCGGCATCCCAATCCCTCAAAATACCGCAGCAGCCCATCCAGGGAAATACTGCGGCTTATAAGCCTCCGCAGAGGAACAAAGCCAATCGTTTCATCTGTAAAAGCCCTGCATTTCGTTGCGGTCTCTTTATGCAGCCTTACAACAGAATATGCCACGCTTCCCGGATCTGCCTGCTGGATCAGCTCAGAGGCTAATGCTTCACAATATGGCTCCAGCCCCACATTGCCTGCCCCCGACATCCCTCGTTTATAGAGATAAATCTCCCCCTTCTCCCGCCTCCAGCATTTGCGGAAGGAGCCGTCCGTAGTCAGTTCGGGGGAGGTACTGCTCATCTGCATCCCATACAGCCCCAGCCCCTCAAAGGCCAGCCTGGAAACCACGCCGTTAAACTCATTGCGGTAAAAGGAGATATCCTCCCAGGATATCTCTTCCCCCTCCTTTTTCACCCAATACGAATCATTGATTGACGCCGCATGGGTAATCCGAAGGAACCCTTCCACCGTGTCACACCCACAGTCCACCATCAGCCGCTTCAGATGATGGTTATGCTTATAAGCCTTGCGGTCTTCCAGCCAGTCATTGATTTCAAATTTCCCGGCGGGAAGCGCCGCCTGCGGATGTGCCACATACCACCCGTCCTGCCCTTTATGGATTTTTGCGGCAACAACATCCTTATTCATCAAATCATACAAAGCCCGCACCTCCCTTATAAGCCGATGGAAACTTACCGGCTTGGCTCCCGGTATCCTGCTTCCCTGCTTCTCAACTTCCCCGCCCAATCCTTGCGAAAAACAGATACTTTTATCCTAACACATTTTCCTTCATTGTGGAAGAATAATTTTTATTCCCCTTCCATAAGCCCAAAAGCCTAATTGAAATTTATTACCCTTCTGGGACGAATTTTCCTTGCAAACAAGAATGCAAATCCCTATAATGAGGATATAGGCAGCTTGCTCATGGGGCAAATACAAAAAGGAACAATTTTTTTCATTAATATGATCCGAATAATAAATACAAATCAAAAACCCTGCGGAAATCCATTCCCGCAGATAGAACAGTAAGAAAGGAGCCTCCAGGAAATGGGATTATTTTTAAACAGCATCACACCCTACCATAATTTTAAAATGATTGCAGAAGATCTCTATTTTGTGGATAAGTCTGCATTGCTGGAAGAACTCATTCCCGCCCTGGGGCGCGAACAGCGTTTTTTCTGCATTGTTAGGCCGCGCCGTTTTGGCAAGACCGTCATGGCAAATATGGTTGCTGCTTATTTCGGGAAGGCGAAGGATAGCCAAGGGCTTTTTGGGCATCTGGCGATTGCGGGCTCCAGCCGATACCGCGAGCATTTAAACCAGCATAACGTCATCTATTTTGACTGCAGCGAGGTGCCGAAGGCATGCAATGATTATCAAAGTTATATCTCACGCCTGGAACATGGCATTTCCCATGACCTGGCAGAGGCCTATCCGGAACTGCAGCTGGATCTAAAACTGGCCGTATGGGATCTTTTTTCTCTAATTTATGAACAGACAGAACAGAAATTTATTTTTGTAATCGACGAATGGGATGCGCCCTTCCATATGTCTTTTATCACGGAAGCTGACCGCCAGAATTACCTCCTGTTCCTAAAATCCCTGCTGAAAGGCAAAAGCTATGCCGAACTTGCCTATATGACCGGCATCCTTCCTATTGCCAAATATTCTGATGCCTCAGAGCTGAATATGTTCTTAGAATATGACATGGCCACCAAAATCCGTTTTGGCGAATATTTTGGCTTCACGGAAGCAGAGGTTCTGCAGCTCTATCAGACCTACCGCACCCAAACGCCTTGCCCCCAGATCCGCCTGGAAGCTATCAGGGAGTGGTATGACGGCTACTGTACCGCAGGAGGTATGCGCCTTTATAATCCCCGCTCCGTTGTCAGTGCCCTGACGAATAACCAGCTGGCAAATTACTGGACCAGCTCTGGGACATATGACTCCATTTTTTACTATATTAAGAATAATATCGAAGACGTGCGCGAAGACCTGGCGCTGATGGTGTCCGGGGAACGGGTAGAGGCCAGGATGCAAGAATATGCGGCAGCCTCCGCAAGGCTGGATACCAAAGACCAGATTTACTCTGCGATGGTAATCTATGGGCTGCTTACCTGTGAAGCAGGGGAAGTATGGATCCCCAACAAGGAACTGATGTTAAAATTTGAGGAATTGCTTCTGAACAGGGAATCCCTTGGCTATGTCTACCGCCTGGCAAAGGAATCCTCTAAAATGCTGAAGGCCACACTGGCAGGCGATACTACGGAAATGGCACGGATCCTCCAATATGTGCATAACACGGAAACCCCTATCCTCTCTTATAACAGCGAAACAGAATTATCCGCCATCGTCAACCTGGCATATCTGGCAGCACGTGACAAATACCGGGTAGAACGGGAGGAAAAGGCAGGAAAGGGCTTCGTTGATTTCATCTTTTATCCGCTCCAGCCAAACCAGGATGGCATCATACTGGAACTTAAAGTAGGACATACTCCAGATGAAGCAATCCAACAGATCAAAGACAAGGAATACGCCCTGCGTTTTCAGGGAAAGATGGGAGAGCCACCAAGATATTCCGGGCGGATCCTTGCCGTTGGGATTGGCTACTGCAAAGAGACAAAAGAGCATTCCTGTAAAGTGGAATGGCTGCCTTTTTGCCCTTTTGGGTAACGGATTTCAATAAAAATAGCAGTGGCATTACAGAATAACCAATACACAAAACCAATTATGCAGCGGATTCCATGCGCAACTTCATAGTCTCTATTTACCTCATCCTTCCGTCTCCCTTCTTCTAAAAAAGGGATACCAAAGAAACTGCGTTCCCTTGGTATCCCTATCGAATAATCTTTTCCCCTATCTCATGGTACGGAAAGACAATTATTTGTAATTTACAATCTTCCCAAAGTCTGCCTTCAAGGAAGCGCCGCCTACTAAGCCGCCATCAATATCTGGCTTGCCAAAGAGCTCTGCTGCATTGCCTGCGTTTACAGATCCGCCATACTGGATGCGGATAGCTTCTGCGGTTGCCTCGTCATACACTTCCTGGATGCATGCGCGGATAGCTGCGCATACTTCCTCTGCCTGGTCGGAAGTAGCAGTCTCGCCAGTGCCGATAGCCCAGATTGGCTCGTAAGCGATTACGGCTGTCTTGGCCTGATCTGCCGTCACGTTCTGGAAAGCAATCTTGATCTGCATACGGATCCAGTCAATGTAGATGCCCTGCTTCCTCTGCGTCAAGGACTCGCCGCAGCAGATGATGGGAGTGATGCCATGCTCAAAAGCCTTGAGGACTTTCTTGTTGACCGTCTCATCTGTCTCTGCAAAATACTCTCTACGCTCGGAATGGCCGATAATTACATATTTTACGCCGGCGTCTGTCAGCATGTTGGGAGCAATTTCCCCTGTGTATGCGCCGCTTTCCTCATAGTACATATTCTCTGCGCCAATGTTGATGTTGGAGCCCTTTGCGGCCTCCATTGCTGGGATGATATCAATGGCAGGTACGCAGAATACTACGTCTGCCTCATCATTTGCCACTAAGGGTTTTAATTCATTGATCAGGGCAACTGCCTCGCTGGGGGTTTTGTTCATCTTCCAGTTGCCTGCGATTATTTTTTTCCTTGCCATGGTTTCCTACCTCTTATCCTATATTCTATCTGAAGATTTTTCCTGCCAGATTCTCTTAATTCTCAAAACAGCACAGCCTCCCGCCCCCTTCCGCAGCTGTAGAATGCAGAAATACTGGGGGCAGGCTGATGAAATCTGTCGCTTTGTATCCTTATTTATTCGTTGCTGCCGCCACGCCCGGAAGCTCCTTGCCCTCTAAGAATTCCAGGGAAGCGCCGCCGCCTGTGGAAATATGGCTCATCTTCTCGCCAAACCCTAACTGGTTGACAGCTGCTGCGGAGTCGCCGCCGCCGATAATGGTGGTTGCGTCGGTCTCAGCCAAAGCCTTGGCCACGGCAATTGTGCCCGCTGCCAGGGTTGGGTTCTCAAATACGCCCATTGGCCCGTTCCATACCACGGTCTTGGCGGATTTTACAGCCTCTGCGAACATTTCTGCCGTCTTAGGCCCAATATCACAGCCTTCACGGTCTGCGGGCATGTTGTTGGAATCATAGACTTCCACGTCTACCGGCGCGTCAATCGGGTTCGGGAATGCGGTAATCGTAGCGGAGTCAATAGGAAGCAGCAATTTCTTGCCCAGACTCTCCGCCTTGGCAATCATTTCCTTGCAGTAATCTAACTTGGTGTCGTCTACCAGCGAATTGCCGATTTCATTGCCCTGTGCCTTCAAGAAGGTGTATGCCATGCCGCCGCCGATGATTAAGGTGTCGCATTTCTCTAACAGGTTGGAGATTACGTTTAATTTGTCCGCCACCTTTGCGCCGCCTAAGATAGCCACGAAAGGCCTTACCGGGTTCTCCACTGCGTTGCCCAGGAAATCAATTTCTTTCTGCATTAAGTAGCCGACTGCTGCCGTGTCCACCAGCTCGGAAACGCCTACGTTCGAGCAGTGCGCCCTGTGGGCAGTGCCGAATGCGTCATTGACAAAGATATCGCAGAGGGACGCAAGGTCTTTGGAGAATGCCTCGCCGTTCTTAGTCTCTTCTGCACGGTAGCGGGTGTTCTCTAATAAGATGACCTCGCCGTCCTGCATTGCCTCTACAGCTGCCTTGGCGTTCGGTCCTACCACTTCCGGATCTGCCGCAAACTTCACTTCCTGCCCTAACAGTTCGGTAAGCCTTGCCGCCACAGGAGCCAAGGACAGCTCTGGCTTCGGCTCTCCCTTCGGCTTGCCGAGGTGGGAGCAGAGGATTACCTTGCCGCCGTCAGCGATTAATTTCTTAATCGTAGGAAGGGCGGCAACGAGGCGGTTCTCGTCTGTGATCTTGCCTTCCTTTAACGGTACGTTAAAGTCACACCTGCAAAGGACGCGCTTGCCCTTTACGTCAATATCATCTACGGACACTTTATTTAAAGACATAATATTTTTACCTCCTGAAAAATGTTGTCGGTAACTGTTCAGTACCTCCATAATGATAACCCAAAAAGAGCCCGGCCCATTTAAGACCGGACCCTTTCTGAGTCTTAGGAACTGCCGGAAAATAACTTGCGCAGATTGCGCAGGATATTTTCCGGCAGTTCCGTGCCTGCACTATGGCAGCCTATCGCTTCACAAAAGCAGTCTGCCGTGCATATCCATTTATACCCGGGGCAGCTCTTTCTGCCCCTTTGTATCTACTTACAATGGATAAATCCTGCCGCTTTAACTTCAGCTTATGCTAATTCGCTGAAATATTTGATGGTGCGAACCATCTGGCTGGTGTAGCTGTTCTCGTTGTCATACCAAGAAACAACCTGTACTTCATATAAATCATCGGAAACCTTGGAAACCATGGTCTGTGTAGCATCAAATAAAGAACCAAACCTCATGCCAACGATATCGCTGGATACGATTTCATCCTCGTTGTAGCCGAAGGACTCGTTTGCTGCTGCCTTCATTGCTGCATTGATGCCGTCTACGGTTACGTCTGCACCCTTAACAACGGCTGTTAAGATAGTGGTGGATCCGGTTGGGGTCGGAACACGCTGTGCGGAACCGATTAATTTGCCGTTCAGTTCTGGGATAACTAATCCAATTGCCTTAGCTGCGCCTGTGCTGTTCGGAACGATATTCACTGCAGCTGCACGGGACCTCCTCAGGTCGCCCTTCCTCTGCGGGCCGTCGAGGGTCATCTGGTCGCCTGTGTAAGCGTGGATGGTGCACATAATACCAGACTGGATTGCTGCGTATTTGTTCAGCGCGTCAGCCATTGGAGCCAGACAGTTCGTGGTACAGGAAGCTGCAGAAATAATGTTGTCCTCAGCCTTCAATGTCTCATGGTTGGTGTTGAAAACGATGGTCGGAAGGTCATTTCCTGCCGGTGCGGAGATAACAACCTTGCGTGCGCCTGCATTGATATGTGCTTCTGCCTTAGCCTTAGATGTATAGAATCCGGAGCACTCCAATACAACGTCAACCTTCAGCTCACCCCATGGGCAGTTGTTGGCATCTGGGAACGCATAAATCTTGATTTCCTGTCCATCAACGGTAATGGAGTCTTCGCCAGCGCTAACTTTGTCAGCCAGCTCATATTTGCCCTGGGAAGAATCATACTTCAACAGGTGAGCCAACATCTTAGGGCTTGTCAAATCGTTGATTGCCACTACTTCGTACCCTTCTGCGCCGAACATCTGACGGAAAGCCAGACGGCCAATACGTCCAAAACCATTAATTGCTACTCTTACTGACATGATTATTCCTCCTAAATTTTTGTATGATTTGTATTTCCTTGGATATATTACCCAACCTGTCTCTATTTTAACTAATCTTGGGGAAAAATTCAAGACTATTTTTTACAAATATTAGGGGAATTGATCATCCGGGCAATATTTGTAGTTTTGCTGCCCCAAAGCCGCCCCTCGCTCCGAAATTCTATTCTCTGAAGAGTAATAAATGGAGAGCCGAGAGCTTATTAGCAATTCCCTGTCCATACATATGCAAGATGCCTGCAGGCGATGTCGGCGAGACGGTTTACTTTCGCCACTTCTGTGGCAGCCCTGTCGTTCATCTGATAGCGGGGGAAGAAACGGGTCACATGGAGCGGGATATGCCGTCCGACGGCAGAGGCAATCCATTTGGCTTCTGCCTCCATTTCTGCTTCAGAATCATTTTCCCCTGGCACAATCAGGGTGGTCAGCTCTACATGGCAGGCGGGGGCGGCATGGACGATGAAGGATTTTACCGTATCCAAGTCACCGCCCAGGCGCTGGTAATAGGATTCCTGGAAACCTTTTAGATCAATGTTCATGGCATCGATGTAGGGCAGGATTTGCCCCAGGGTTTCCAAGGTGGCTGAACCGTTTGTGACCAATATATTCTGCATCCCATAATTTTTGACCAGCCTGGCGCTATCACGTACGTATTCCCAGCCGATTAATGGCTCATTGTACGTGAATGCAAGGCCGATATTGCCGCTGTGGCGGTGGTAGGCCAGCGCTTTGGCTGCCAGCTCTTCTGGAGAAAGGTACAATGCGCCTGTACAGCCCCCTCTCTGCATGGAAATCTCGTGGTTCTGGCAGAAGGGGCAGCTTAAATTACAGCCAAAGCTGCCCACCGACAGCACCAGGCTGCCGGGATGGAACATCCGCAGCGGCTTTTTCTCAATGGGGTCGAGAGCCATGGATGTTATCTTGCCGTAATTGATGCTTATGGTTTTGTCCCCCTGGCGCTTTCTGGCGCCGCATAGCCCCAGCTGTCCTTCCTGGAGCAGGCAGTGGTGCATACAGGCCTGGCATGCAATCCTCATACTTCGCCCCTTTCATGGCGGATGACTTCAAAGCGTTCTAACTGTACCTTTTCTTCCTCGCCGATTCCTGCTTTCTGTCTGGCAATGGCAATTTGGGCTTCCACGGTATCCACGCCCTCAAGGTTCGGCAGCAGCAGGCCGCGCCGGTATCCTTTGCTCACGACCACGCCATAGCGCCTGACGTCCAGCTTGTCTGGCGTGTCAATTTCCTCCATCGGACCTAATACGTCCACACTGATGATCAGCCTGTCCAGTTCCCCTGACCGGATGGGTGGGAACCTGGGGTCGCGCGAAGAAGAGCTGACGGCATTGTGGATGATTTCCTCCGCAATTGAGGGCTGCACGGCCTGAAGCGTACCAATGCACCCGCGCAGCTGGCCGTCTTCCTTAATGGATACAAATACGCCTGCCCTGTCCTGGTACATCTCCTCCGGGAGCCCGGCAGGAACTGGCAGCAGCTTGCCTGTGCGCACATGCGCCTCTACTGCCTGGCGGGCAAGCTGGATATAGGCGTCTTCTTGCTGTTCTCTTTTTTGCATTTTATCTCCTCCTTCTATCATTATCTGGCTGCATTTCCAAACACATACTTCCGTTCCCTTATTCTTCCTTTCTAAGGCACACTAATGTACCGAACACAAAATAACACATAAATAAACGCCGAACAATAACAGAAACAACTTCGCCGTTTCACAAGCTATAGGCACATATGCCATACCCCACACCAAACGGCCCTTCATATGATAGCTTCTCCGGCGTTATCTGCAACTGGCTCAATGCGCCCGCCATCATGACAAAGGAGCGGTGGCCGCACTCTCCTGCCTGGCTGCAGAAATCTTCAGGAAAGTCCAGCAGTTCGGCAAACGCTGCCCTCCCCATAATATCCATCACCTGTTGGTCATATTTTGGCCCTTCCTTCCGATAGCCATAAGGACCCTCCGCCTTCAGCCGATGCGACAGGTCGCCGCTGGCAATGAGAACCGTCTGCCGCCCCAATGCTTCTGCCGCGTTAAAAATGCATCGCCCCAGGTCGTAGTGCATCTTAAGCGGCAGGCCAGACAGCCCTATCCGTACCAGCCGGTATCCCTCCCACTGCTGGTTCACAAAATACAGCGGCACCATCGTACCATGATCCAGCCGCCGGTCGCGCTCCCCTTCCGTACCAGCTGGCAGGCCACAGGAGTCTGCCAGCTGGCACAGCTCTTTAACAAATATTGTGTCATACGGGACTTCCATCCTCACCTGCCCCGCCCGGAATTGGCCAAAGTCACCTTTGCCCCAAGTCCCTGGCGAGATGTGGAAATAATCCGCATACATCGTCTGGTGTGGGGAAATCACCACAATGGTTTCTGGCCGAAGCGCCCCAATCCGTCTGGCGACTTCGCCATATGCATCAATTGTCCTTTGAATCTTCCGCTCTTCGCCCCTGCCAACCTCCGCCACAATCAGCGGAGGATGCGGAACCATAAATGCTGCTGAAATACCCATGGTTTCCTCCTTGTTTCATCCTATTATTTTAAATGCAACTTTTATTTTTTATGCCCTATCCCCTTTTCCAGCTTTCTGTATTTTCTTTTATAAAAATAAATCCTTACTCCTATGTATGGTTCTGCTATTTCATCTCCTTGCAGTTGTTTTTCAAGAAATACTTCCTGTAATATATTGGATGTTCTGCTGCCAATCAATACTCATAATATGGCCATTCTTACAGGATGATACAATGATTGGCGAGTGGGTCGCAGCAATAAACTGAACATTGGGGAATGTTTCCATAAGTGCGTCTACAATCCTCCATTGCCATTTAGGATGCAGATTAGAATCAATTTCATCAATTAACACAATACCCTCTGCATTTGGGATATTCCTTCCTGCATCTGGGTTTAAAATCGCCATGCGGTATGCCAAATCAATAACAACATTAAGAATAGACTGATAGCCTGCACTTAAATCCTCAATTTCTTTATATTCATCATTTTCCATATAAAGCAGTTTTTCGACATTTGGATGGAAAAACACCCCGCTCACCATGCCATCATTCATAATACTCATAAATTTAGAAATAATTTCCCCGAAAACCACATAATTTTCAGGCTTACGGCCTTTACTTAGATAGATCCATTCCATCTGCTTGCACCATTCATAAATGGACTGCATATTTACTGCCCGGTCTAAGCATCCCAAATACCCACAGCGCCTATCATGGAGCTGCTTTCTCCTCTTCTCATTGGCATCGCTCCTTGCCAGAACCCAATGCCTGGAAGCGCTTTGATAGCTAATTGCAGGCCATGGCCTTCCATCCATATCGTTTACCAATTTCTGTGATACCCGCATAATATCCTTGGGAACAATTGTTGTTTTACTGCTTCCCGTTGCATCTTTTCTGGCTCTGACCCACGGATACTCAATCCCGCCATATACAATTATGCTAGAGATCTCTGCCTGCCTGCAATAAGATTTGTTGGGCGTGCCATTGCTGTCCTTAAGAATCTGATATCTTACTTCATTTTTGTAGATACCCCGCACAGAAACATCCTCCATACCTGCAAAAAAACCAGACAAGGCGACAGATGCCGCTTCCAAAATCGTAGTCTTTCCTACGCCGTTATCCCCTAATATCAGATTAAAACCTGGTTCAAAGAATAATTCTAATCGCTCAAACATCTTAAAGTTAGAAATCGTCAATTTTTTCAAATCCATAGTACGCCTTCCTTCCTGGCCCCCCCTTAATGAAATACTCCGCAGGGGTAAAAACCCACACCTGTAGTTTTCCCCTGCTTTGCCAAAAATTTGCAAAAACAATCAAAAACCCCGTTACAAGCAACGAAGTTTTTGACTCTCGCTGGAATAAATATTTTTATTCCACGCCAGGCACTTTCCCTACCTGCCTCCATTATATTATACCTGCCTTTCAATGGCAAGATTTGTCCAAATTTACTTTAATGATTGAAAATTCCTGCCTATAAGCATATAATGGAGCGGGACAAATATATTTTTAATAGCAAAACAAGAAAGGAAAACGCATGAAAAACTTTATTTTACCTTCCGATTACCATTCCGAACTGGACTTGCATGACACGCAGATTGCCATTAAAACGGTCAAGGATTTCTTCCAGAACCTGCTTGCAGAACGCCTGAACCTGCACCGGGTATCTGCCCCCCTGTTTGTAGACCCAGCCTCCGGCCTCAACGACAACCTCAATGGCGTAGAGCGCCCCGTTGCCTTCGACATCAAAGAGCAGGACGGCAGGATGGCGGAAATCGTACATTCCCTGGCGAAATGGAAACGCTATGCGCTGAAAAAATATGGCTTTAGCCTCGGGGAAGGGCTGTATACGGATATGAATGCCATCCGGCGGGATGAAGAGACAGATAATATCCATTCTATTTTTGTGGATCAGTGGGATTGGGAGAAAATCATTTCCAGGGAAGACAGGACAATGGATTTCCTGAAAGACACCGTGCGCATGGTCTATAAAGTCCTGCGGAAGACGGAGAAATATATGGCCATACAGTACGATTATATTGAGGAAATCCTGCCGCCGGAAATCTTTTTCATTACAACCCAGGAACTGGAAGACCTATACCCAGAACACAGCCCAAAGGAACGGGAACGCCTAATTGCCCGCCAGAAGGGGGCGGTATGCGTCATGCAGATCGGCGATAAACTAAAATCCGGGGAGCCGCATGACGGCAGGGCGCCGGATTATGACGACTGGGCATTGAATGCGGATATCGTGGTGTATTATCCTGTGCTGGATATTGCCCTAGAGCTCTCTTCCATGGGGATCCGTGTGGATCAGGCCGCCCTGCTGCAACAGCTGGAGAAAGCCGGATGCCCCGAACGGGCCGAGCTGCCATTCCAGAAAGCAGTCCTTGCGCAGGAAGTGCCGTTCACCATTGGCGGCGGGATTGGGCAGTCCAGAATCTGTATGTTCTTCCTGCGCAAGGCACATATCGGCGAAGTGCAGGCTTCCCTCTGGCCAGAAGATACCGTAAAAATGGCACGGGAACAGGGGATTGCGCTGCTGTAAAGAGGATTGCAGCCACATGGTTCAAAAACGTCCTGGTTGCGGAACAGGGGTTCTGTGTAGTTCGCTCCGCAGCGGCGGGTAAGCTTGGCTTCTCCCCCGCTTGCCTGCCACAATTCTTTGGGCACGGAATCCCACAGCTCCTGTTCCAAATAACGGATGCATGCGTCTTCCAGCTGGTACTGTTCCTTCTCTTTCGTCATCTGGTAGTGGAAATAAAGCTTTCCCTCCATCCACTCTGACCTGCAGATAGGCTTTTCCTCAAAATAGCTGGAAGCCATCCTATAAGGCGCATATTCAAATGCCATCTGAACCATACGGTTATCTTTTTTCATATTATCACCCTAATCCTTTCCTTGAAAACGGTAGAAACAAATGTCTTTGGCACACAAAAAATGCCAGACACAAGATTTATGAATGGGCAGACTCCTAGCCTGCATAATCATAATCCTGTCTCTGGCATATCAATTATTTATTTTTACATTTCAAGCAAGGCTCTGGCTTTCTCGCCCAGCCGTTCTAACTCATCCAGGAAGATGCAGTATTTCTCTGTTTTTCCTGCTTCTGCTTCCTGGCGTACCTCGGACAGCAGGGTATCATAGTCCATCCAGCAGACGGACTCTACCTCTTCTGCCTGGAGGGTTAAATGTTCCTCCTCCACAGGGCGGGTATAGAGATAGACGGCGCTGACTTCCGCATTCTTGAAGGGCTTGCCATAAAATGTGCTTTCCGCGTAACCCACATGGAGGAATACCTCCTGCAAATCCTGAGGATCTGCCTTTATGCCCAACTCTTCTTCCAGTTCCCGCAGCGCGGACTCCAAAAACCCGCTCCCGGCAGGCAGATGGCCAGCAGAGGAAATATCATAACAGCCCGGATAGGAATCTTTGGCTTGGCTCCGTTTCTGCAGTAATATTTCAAAAGCCTGCTGCTTGGCGGTATGCGGTGTGGCATTACGGAACGGATACGCAAAAGCGCCGTCCGACGGGCGCACAATCCATACATGAGCTGTTCCATGCAGGCTGCCGGACGCATGGACGATGGAACGTTCCTGTACCTTGCCTGTGAGGCTGCCATCTTCCCGGCGGATATCCAGCAGTTCCATGGGGCTCCCATCCAGCACAGCTTCTGTCAGCCTGTCGCCATTGTAGCCAAGCTTCAAGGAGAAAAAAGGCGCATTTTCCATCAGCAGCCTGAAAAATATCTTATCGCCTTCCCAGAGGTTTAGGTCCAGCAGGCGGCTTTTTTCTACCCATTCCAGCTCGCCTTCCTCACAGTCTGACAAACTGCCCACAAAGCTGTCCGAAGTAAACAGGCACATATATTCCGTCTGCCAGCCCTCTGCAAAAAATGTGACAATCCCACGGAACGAGTACTTTGTCAAGGTCAGGCCTGTTTCTTCCTTCACTTCCCGCAGCAGGCATTCCTCCGGGCTCTCTCCCAGCTCAAAATGCCCTCCAATGCCGATCCATTTGTCCTTATTGACATCCTTCTGTTTTTTGACACGGTGGAGCATCAGGTATTTTTGATCCTTTTCAATATAACATAATGTGGTCAACGGTGATTTTTCCATGAAAGATCCTTTCTGTTCCTATTCCCCCTGGATATATTGCGGAGCCATCACATCTTTCAGATCCTCATAAGGCACTTCGATTTCTATACTCCCTCCTGCATAGGCCGTGACCATATAGGGGTTACAGATGACTGCCAGCCCTTTGTCATTGAGATAGAACACATCCTCACGCAGAATGTCAGAGACAAAATCCTCATAGCCTTCCAACAGGTAATCCTTATAAGGCTCCGCTGTTATGGTATCTAAAATATGCTGGTCTATGATTTCCCCGGCCTTGGACTTATCCGTAAAGACGTCTGCCAACGTCAGTAATTTGCCCGTAGGCACATCAAAGCAGTAGGTAGTCGTCCAGGTATTTGGATGCGGCGTCCCCTGCCATTCATAACTGTCGCAGGCGATACTGAGAATATTTGCGGAACAGTACATCACCTTGTAAGTTGCACCATACCCATAACCTGTCCATTCTGCCTTCTGCTCTTTAGGGAGATCCTCATAGGCGCTTTGGGCAAGTTCCTTATCCTCTTCGATATACGTCTGGTTGGACGCATGCTGCTGCTCAAATACAAGGTTCATTTTCTCGGCAGCCGCCTCATTTCCGGGAATGGAAATAACGGGGCAGTTCTCCTGGACGGAGAGCAGGATCCAGTCTTTGTTTTCCATTTTGATATCTTCGGAGTAATCGACAAAGGTCACTTCCGGCACTGCTCCTTCTTCGGAATCCTGGCTATCCTCTGCGGCTTTCTCCCCTTCCTCCTTGGATGTATCTTTGGAATCTTGCTTTTCCTTTTTGTTGGACGCCTGCGGCGTATCCTTTTCTTTCTTGGAACCGTTCTCCCCCTGGCTTCCTTCCGAATCTTTTTTATTTCCAATTTCATCTGCCTGATCTGCTTTATCTGCCTGATCTGCTTTATCTGCCTGCTCCGTTTTATTTCCAGGCTCATTTGCATCTGACGGAGCCGGCGCTTCCTTCTTCGCGCAGGCCGCAAACAGCAGACAGCTCACGAACATCCATACAAACAATCTCTTTTTCATCAGCAATACCTTAATCGTCCTTTCATTTGATGCGATACATATGGTTCAGCGGGCCGTTCCCTCTCCCCAGATCCAGGCCGTCGGCAATGGCGCCGGCAATGTATTCCTTGGCCTTCCTGGCGCTTTCTTCTAAGCTCAGGCCACAGGCCAGGCCGCAGGCAATGGCTGAAGACAGGGTGCATCCAGTCCCATGTGTATTAGGATTAGAGATGCGCTCTCCGGGAATCCACAATGGGACGCCCTGGGAATAAAGCAGGTCATCCGCTGAAACGGCGTCATGGCCTCCTTTTAAATAAACGGCACTCTTGTATTGTAACGCAAACTGCCTTGCCGCCGCAACCCTTTCTTGCCTAGTTTTTATCTTTGTATGGAGCAGGAATTCTGCTTCTGGGAGATTGGGAGTGCATACATCGGCCAGGGGGATGATGTGAGCTTTGAAATAAGAGAGAGCCTGTGGATCCATCAGATGGGTTCCGCTGGTAGAGAGTAGGATGGTATCAAGGACAATATTGGGGGGACGGAATTTCTGGAGGGCATGCCGTACAGCCGCCATCTGCCCAATGCCCGGGAGCATGCCGATTTTTACGGCATCTGGTGGGATGTCCGTAAAAATGCATTCCAATTGCTGTTCCAGGAAATCGGGCGGGGTGGGAAGGACGGCGGCAACGCCTTGCGTATTCTGCGCAGTAAGGGCGGTAACGGCGCTTTCAGCATAAAGGGCATGGGCGGTGATCGTCTTGATATCTGCCTGGACGCCAGCGCCGCCGCTGGAATCGCTGCCAGCAATTGTAAGGATGGCCTTCATAAGGATGGGTCCTCCTTTCTATTTATCTCTATACGATCAAATAACAGAAGCCAATATCTGGCGGATTTTTTTTACTTCAGCGGCGGGATCCTGGGATGCCAGAATCCCTGCGGAAATAGCCAAGCCGTGGGCTCCCAAAGAGAGGGGGCGGCTGCAGTTTGCTGCTGTGAGCCCCCCTACGGCTATGTTTGGGATATGGGTGGCTGCGAGGATCGCCTGGTAGGTTTCTTCCGTGATAGGGACGGCATCCCGTTTGGTGGATGTTGGGAACCATGCGCCGCTGCCTAAATAGTCGGCGCCGTCCTCTTGGGCTTTGATGGCCTGGGCTGGGGTTTTGGCTGTGGCTCCGATTATTTTGGCAGCGCCAAGAAATGATCTCGCATCTCTGATGGGGATGTCGGACTGCCCCAGGTGTACGCCGTCTGCATTGCTTAAGGCTGCAATATCCAGGCGATCGTTAATCATTAGTTTCGTATGGTAACGCGCTGTCATCCGGCGCAGTTTTTTGGCACGCATCAGGTATTCGGCGGAGGAAACCTGCTTCTCCCGCAGCTGGATATAATCTATGCCTGCTTCCAGGACAGCTGCAATGGTTTCCTCTGCATAAGAAAAATCTGCTATGATATATAAACAACGCTGCATGTTTTCTTTCATTTTGAGTACTCTAATCCATTCCTTTCCCATGATTTGGCAAAATTTATTCCATTACAAGATATCAATGTATTCCCCGGAAAGCGCCTTGTTCATGCTGCGTACGGCACAGAACTTGCCGCACATGGAGCAGGTGTCGTCATGCTCTGGCTTCCTGTCTTCGCGGATTCTTCTGGCCGTCTCCGGGTCGATGGCACATTCCCACTGCGCCTCCCAGTCCAGGCTGCGGCGGGCATCCGCCATTCTGTCGTCCAGTTCCCTGGCGCCCCGTACGCCTTTGGCAATGTCAGCGGCGTGGGCGGCAATCTTGGAAGCGATGATGCCCTGCTTTACATCCTCCACGTTGGGAAGAGCCAGGTGTTCTGCCGGGGTGACATAACATAAGAAAGCCGCGCCGTTTTGGGCAGCAATGGCGCCGCCGATAGCAGATGTAATATGGTCATAGCCAGGGGCAATATCGGTGACAATCGGACCCAATACATAGAACGGGGCTCCCATGCAGATGGACTGCTGCAGCTTCATGTTGGCGGCAATCTGATCCATCGGCATATGGCCAGGCCCTTCTACCATCACCTGCACGTCCTTTTCCCAGGCACGTTTGGTCAGCTCGCCCAGGCGCACCAGCTCTTCGATCTGGCATACGTCGGAGCCATCGGCCAAACAGCCGGGGCGGCAGGCGTCGCCCAGGGAGATCGTTACGTCATATTCCCGGCAGATTTCAAGAATTTCGTCAAAATATTCGTAAAAGGGGTTTTCCTCGCCGGTCATGCTCATCCAGGCAAATACCAGGGAGCCTCCCCTGGATACAATGTTCATTTTCCGTTTGTGTTTCTTAATCTGCTCAATGGTCTTGCGCGTAATGCCGCAGTGGAGCGTCACAAAATCCACGCCGTCCTCGGCATGGAGCCTTACCACGTCAATAAAATCCTTGGCGGTCAGGGTAGCGAGGTCACGCTGGTAATGGATCACAGCATCGTAGACCGGCACTGTGCCAATCATAGCCGGGCATTCGGCTGTCAGCTTGCGCCGGAAGGGGATGGTATCGCCGTGGGAGGACAGATCCATGATGGCATGTGCGCCCAGGTTCACGGCTTCCATGACCTTTTGCATCTCTGCCTCATAATCTTTGCAGTCCCTGGACACGCCAAGGTTTACATTGATTTTTGTCTGCAGCATAGAGCCTACGCCTTGCGGGCTGATACAGGTATGGTTCCGGTTAGCGCAGATGGCCACTTTGCCTTCGGCCACCAGGGGCATCAGCTCTTCCACGGACATCCGCTCCTTGGCGGCTACTTTCTCTAGTTCCTCTGTTACAATGCCCCTGCGGGCGGCATCCATCTGAGTTGTGTATTCTCTCTCTCTCATAAGAAATTCTTTTCCTTTCTTGTCTATGGGGACGGGAGGGAGAGAACAATAAAATAGGGAACGCTGTTCCCGTAACCAGCGTTCCCTTGTATCCTTCATCATTACGCTCCCTACGACAGTCTTAACTGACAGGTTCAAAGAGTCAGGTTCTACCTTCTCAACTGCAATGCAGTCCCTCTGCGTCCTATGCTTTTTATGTGATTTTTATTCACGGGCAACCATTCTGTCCCTCATAATTACCCTCATGCACTTCACTTACTCCATTATGATACATATCAAAGCTTATGTCAATACTTTTCGCAAAAATCGCCCCTCACTCCTGAATCATGTTCTAACGGAACGCGCAGTTTGGCGCGTTCCTGAGCCTTGAATAGTAACTTAACATACATCTCATGCAGGCATGGAGCGGACTACTTCTGCCCTTGCAGGACCTCCAGCGCCTTCTGCACCTGATTGTCATGCATCGGGTCGTAAGTCTCGTCCTCTACTCCCAGGTACTTATACTCCAGCTCAATATCCGGCTCAATCCCTACCCCATGGATATAATTCCCCTTGGGCGTAAAATATTTTGCCATCGTCACCTTCACCGCGCTCCCGTCACTCAGCGGGATAATCGTCTGCACAATCCCTTTGCCAAACGTTTTCGTCCCAATCAGCGTCCCATACTTATAATCTTTGACTGCCCCGGCAAAAATCTCCGATGCGCTCGCGCTGTTGCCATTAATAAGCACCGCCATCGGAATGTCCATACAGGCCTCATCCGATTCATAATTAGAACGGCTGCCATACTTATCCTCCGTATAGACGATCAGTCCTTTGGGCAGCAGCTTATCCAGCATTTCACAGACCGTCTGCAGTACGCCGCCAGGGTTATCACGCAAATCCACAATCATAGATTTCATCCCCTCGCCCTGCAGGCTCGCGAGGGCTTCCTCAAATTGCTCCATCGTAGACTCGGAGAACTCCGTGATCTGGATAAAGCCCACATCCCCTTCCAGCATCTGGTACTGCACGGTAGGCACTGCAATCTGCCGCCGCTCCACATCAGTCTCCACATAGTCCTTCTCGCCTTCACGCGCCAAGCGCAGATGTACCTTGGTGCCTTCCTCCCCTTTAATCATCGTCACCAGCTCTGTCAGCTCCTGCCCGTTCACTTCCGTATCGTCAATCTTGACAATCATGTCCCCGTCCTTCACCCCTGCTTCCTCCGCAGGCGTCCCCGGATACACATGCAGCGCCGTCACAGCCTTTGTCTCCGCGTTCTGCTGCAGCACCACGCCAATCCCATAATAAATTCCTGTGGTACTCTCGTTAAAGGACGAATATTCCTCTGCCGTAAAATAATTAGAATATGGATCGCCCAACCCGCTGAGCATCCCCATATAGATCCCTTCCGCCACCGCATCCGTGTCCACCCCTTCATAATAATACTGGTCAATCAAATCTGCCAGCTCCCCCATTTTCTTCTTGACACTGTCCTTGGCGAGCGCCTCCTTGGTGGTTCCTCCCGTTTTCTCTTCCGCCATACCCGAAGCGCCCTCCCGCCTGACAGGCAGGAACAGCCCGCGGGCAGCCAAAGACACTACCAGCGCCACTACCAAAGTGCCGGCAATCCCCGCCGCCAGCCCCTTGCCAAATCCCCCGCGCCTCCCGCCTGACGGCAGGTTCTCCTCCTCTATTTCCTCGTCCAACAATTCCAGTTCATCCTCTTCTTGAAATTCTTCTCTATCCATCTGATATCCTGCCTCTTTCCTATTTTATAATGTAAGCTTCTTCGTCACCAACGCCAGCTGGTATGTAGAGCCATCCCCTAAGCAGACAATTCAGAGGCCAGTGTCCGTTAAGGCCTTACACCCTCAAATGTTTGCGTATCGTCAAAAAGCTCCCCAAAAAACCAATCCCTACCCCCAGTACCAGCGCTACCGGTACCAGTGTAGAAAATACCGCCTCCACCGGCAGGAAATCCAGTATCCCATTGAGCCAGCGGAACCGCTCCCCCACATACGTAATAATCCTGCGGTACATCACAAACAGCACGGAAAGCGGGATGATAGCCCCCAGCAGGCCAATCAGGATCCCTTCTACAATAAAGGGCGCCCGTACAAAAAAATCAGTCGCGCCAATCAGTTTCATAATCCCAATTTCCTCCCGCCGCACTGCAATGCCAATCGTCACTGTATTGCTAATCAGGAATACCGCCACGCACAGCAGGATTAAAATAATCCCTGCCGAGACATATCCCAGCAAGCTGTTGAAGTCTGTCAGGGTATTGGCTGCCACATCCGAGCTTTTCACCTCCGCCACCCCGTTCAGGGACTGGATAAACGTAACCAGCGGCTGCTGCATGGAAATATCATTCATGTACACTTCATAATGGGCGGAGTTGGCCAAAGGGTTATCCTCTGCAAAATCCTTGGCCATATCTTCTTCTCCTTCAAAATAAACCTTCTGGAACTCCTCCCATGTCTCGTCCGCAGAGACAAATTTCTTCCGCGACACCTCCGCCCGCTTGCCAATCTGCTCCCCAATAGCCTCCATCTGCGCCTGGGAAAGTCCGTCCTCAAAGAACACGGTAATGGCAACCCCAGATTCTACCTCGCGCACGACGCTCTGGAAATTCACCACTATAGAATAGAATATGCCAAACAGGAAAATACATGCAGACATTGTGGCAATGGAAGCCAGGGAGAACATTTTATTCTTCCAGATATTGCGGATGCCCTGCCACAAGGTATATAAAAATGTGCTAATCCTCATCGTAGCCCTCCCTATCGTAGCCCCCCATCTGCTCATCGCTGATTACCACGCCTTGCTCCATGGTAATCACGCGCTTTTTCATTGCCCGCACGATTTCCTGGTTGTGGGTCACCACCAGGACAGTCGTCCCCCGCTGGTTGATCTCATCCAGCAGCTTCATAATCTCCCAGGCATTGTGGGCGTCCAGATTCCCCGTGGGCTCATCTGCCAGCAGAATCTTCGGCTCATTGACCAAAGCCCGCGCAATGGCCACCCGCTGCTGCTCCCCGCCGGAGATTTCCCTAGGGTAAGACTTGTACTTGGCCGCCAGCCCCACCACGGACAGCACGGCCGGCACCTTCCTGCGCATAGATTTTACAGGCATCCCTATCACGCGCTGGGCAAAAGCCACATTTTCATAGACATTGCGATCCTTCAGCAGGCGGAAATCCTGGAACACAACGCCAATGTTCCGGCGGAAGCGGGGGATATTTTTATGGCGGATTTTCCCCAGGCGCTGCCCATTGATGACAATCGTGCCCCCCGTCGGCTCCAGCTCCTTCAGCAGCAGCTTAATCAGGGTGGATTTCCCAGATCCGCTGTCCCCCATCACAAAGACAAACTCTCCTTCCTCTATCTCCAAACTCACATCGTTTAGGGCAGGGATTCCCGCCGAATACGACTTGCTCACATGCTCAAGCTTAATCATGTATCCTCCTTTAATAATCCAAAGTTTCCATGTACTTCATATATTTTACTACCATCAGCGCAATCTTAAAGGTAATGGCGTCCTCAAAGACCCGCAGGTCAAGCCCTGTACTCTTCTGCAGCTTATCTAAGCGGTACACCAGCGTGTTCCTGTGGATATACAGCTGCCTGGATGTTTCCGAGACATTGAGGCTGTTCTCAAAAAACTTATTAATCGTCACCAGCGTCTCCTCGTCAAACTCATCCGGGGACTTGCCGTCAAAAATCTCCTTAATGAACATTTTGCACAGCGGAATCGGAAGCTGGTAAATCAGGCGGCCAATCCCCAGCGTGGCATAAGCGACTACGTGGCGGTCCTCAAAGAAAATCTTCCCCACGTCCAGCGCCATCCTCGCCTCCTTATAGGAACGGGAAACCTCCTTGATCTCATTTACAATCGTGCCATAGGCAATGTGGATTTCAGGCTCATCCCCATTCTGGAACATGTCAAGGATAATCTCCGCCACCTTATTGAGTTCCTCATAACCTTCATTTTCCATGACTTCCTTGACCACGATAATGTTCTTCTCATCCACAGCCGTAATAAAATCCTTGGACTTGCCTGCCAAAAGCCCCCGCACCTTCTCCAGCTCATTGCCATCCTTTTCCCGGTTCGTCTCCACGATGAACACGACCCGCCGGGCTTCCGTATCAATGTGGAGCTTCTTGGCGCGGTTGTAAATATCCACTAGCAGCAGGTTATCCAGCAGCAGGTTCTTCACAAAATTGTCTTTGTCAAAACGCTCCTTGTATGCCACCAGGAGGTTCTGTATCTGAAAGCTGGCGATTTTCCCTACCATATATACATCATCGCTGTCGCCATTGGCCAGCAGGACATATTCTAACTGATGCTCGTCAAAGACCTTAAAAAACTGGCACCCCAAAAATACTTGGCTGTCTGCAGGAGATTCCACAAACGCCAGCGCGGCCGTCACATAGTTGTCCGTATCCTGAAAAGTGGATGCCAGCACTTTTCCTTCTGTATCAATAATGCATAAATCAATCCTCGTAATTCCTTTTAATCCATCAATGGTACTCTGAAGTATCTGATTCGAAATCATTCGCCCCACTCCTTTTCTCTGTCCTCGGTCCTAGGTTCCCATAACGCCAGCTGCATCTTCCTTTCGGCGCCGTTTTGCATGCCCCAATCTTCACATGCGCTGCACTCTCTCCTCTTCGCGCCGTTTTGCATGACCCCCCTCTGAGCCGTTATGCAACTTTCACAAAATATATTGCCTAATTTTTTAGAAATTAGAACAACTTAATTTGTATTTTAATGCAAAAGCACAAAAAAAGAAAGAGGAAATCCACATTTTTTTATGCATTTCCTCAATTTTTTTTCGAATTACCCTATTTTTTTCCCTAGGCATAGTATACAAAGGCGAGATTTTCCATTTATGGATGATCCAACGGCCTACTCCCGATATTCAATAAATCCCTCGCCCAGCACCTCCCGGACGTCGCCCACAATCACAAAAGCATTTCGGTCAATCTGGTGGATAATGTCCTTGAGCAGGACAATCTGTTTCTTGGACACTACGCAGTAAAGCATGCACTTCTCTTCCCCAGAATACATCCCCTTGGCGTTCAGCCCGGTCACCCCGCGGTCCAGGCGCTCCATAATCGTCCGCGACACCGCCTCGTAACGTTCTGTTATAATATAGGCCGCCTTGGAGAACTTCATCCCTTCCAAAATCGTATCCATCACCTTAGAGGCAATGAACACGGACACAATGGCATACATAGAGGGGCGGAGGCCAAAGATATACATTCCTGCCACCACGACTGCCCCGTCCAGCACCTGCATAATCTGTGCAACCGAATAATGCTTCATCTTGCACTGCACAAGGATAGCCACCATCTCCGTTCCCCCAGTGGTGGCATTGGCCCAGAGGATCATGCCCATAGACACACCGGTAAGCGCGCCGCCAAACACTGACGCCAGGATATAGTCCCCGCTTACGAAATCGATCTCTGGGATTACATAGAGCCACAGGGACAGGAGGCCTGTGGCAAACGCCGTCCTGGCGATAAAACGCTTCCCCTTGACCCGCAGGGCAATCAGGAATACCGGGACATTCAATGCCAGATTGGCGAACCACAGGGGAATCCCCCCTTCGTATACCATACTGGTCATATTCTTCAGCAGGATTGCCACGCCCGTAAAGCCGCCCGTTACAAGGCCAATCGGATCAAACATGCATTTAATCGTAAAAGCCAGAATCCCCGTCCCCCCAAAAATCATCAAATACACAAACCATGTATTATTCCTGTCGATGAACAACTTCGCCATTTCCCACTACCTCACTCTTCGTTCTTTTTATAGCGCAGCAGCATACTGAGCATCATTCCCTTGTGGAGCATCTTCCGGGCAAACCCTGCCACCTCCGACACGCCCCTTTTGGCTGCATAGCCTGCGCCCAGGCCATACCAGATCTTTGCATTGAACTTTTCCTTATTTTCTTTCAGGAACCCTTCCTGACCCGGGGTTGCGATCACAGACAGGATGACGTCCGGCGCCGCGATATTAATCTCATTAATGACCGCGTCATAGTCGCCCATACAGTCTGCCAGCGCATAATCCCCCGCTATCTTTACCTTATTATAGTTCTCATGCAAGAACACACGCAGCTCTTCCAGCTGCTCTCTGGTATCGCCCAATAAATAAACAATCCGATGGTTCCTAGAAACCCGTCTCATAAATTCCTTCAGAAACGCATTCTCCACTGTTTCCCGCATACGCAGGGAGGAGACTTCTCCCGCCGCCTTTAAAATCTCCTTATCACTAATAATGGCCAAATCCAGGCCTTCGATACATTCCTTCAGAAAACTATCCGCCTGCGCCTTTACCAGCATCTCCATGGAAACAGCTTCCACCGTATTCATAATGGTAGTGTTCAGGAAGCCCTCTACCTTGCCCATTGCCTCCCAAACGGTGTAATTGTCCAACTCCATACCCAAAATTTTCAATTTTTTCATCATATGGCACCTGATTCCAATCTTTCTCTTCAATTTTGGCATTTTTATGAAGTACCTTAGAAGTATAACAAATGGCAAAGATTTTTTCAACCTAATTAATGTTGTTAATGTGTGAATTATGTTAAAATAGTCTGAATTTTTTGTGATAAAACATTATTTTCAAGACATGGGAGTTGTCGACAACTTTTTTGTTTTTTCCCCAAAATAATCCACATTATGACAAATATACAAAACATATGTTTCTTTTTTGGGGGATGACAACAAGGAAAATGCTGGGGATTTCTGTGGATAATGTTTATAACTCTGTGTATAACTCGATATTTTAGGGTTTTTCAAGAATTGAATTGTGGATAACTTTTTGATAACTTCTGAATTATTGGGGGCGATTTGTGCAGTTTTTTAGCGAAAAATTTCCGTGCGGCATAGAGGGGATATGGCAAGATATATTTTTCTCAAAACTATTACAATTGCATGACAATTTAGGGGGGATATACAATCGGGCGCTGCCTGGGGCAATATACTATCGGACGCTGGCTACGAAAGTATATTTGAATGTATAGATATTTTAAATGTTTGTGTAAAGGTATCTTATTTTTTGTAGGGCAGGGGACCGTTAAGGTATAGCTATAATAGCAGTAAGATGTGTTGAACAAAGTGGAATTGCGAAGCATTTTATCCCTCTTATGCGAGTGCGCATATTATTTTTGTCTTATAGGAAGACACTTTCATACTTTAGCGTGACAAGGTCTTTCCTATAAGATAAAAAAGGGATACCTATATTCCAAGGTATCCCTTTTGATTATCTTTTTATTCTGTTAAACTGTTATCCGTTGTTTTTCTGCTATTTGAACACATTGTTATGTGGCGGTTCTTCTACTTAGAAGATTCTCCTTACGGCTACGATCTGCCTATAATTCGCCGGTGAGGTGTATTTAATGCCTGTGGCTTCTGTGCTGGCATGTACAATGGTATTGCCGCCGACATAGATTCCAACATGGCCGCTGTAGCATACGATATCGCCTGGCTGCATTGCATCGGCGCTTACGCCGTAGCCAACGCCTGCTAATGCGCTGGAGGAATGCGGGAGCCCTACACCGAAGGCTGCGTATACGCTCATTACGAAACCAGAGCAGTCAGCGCCATTGGTAAGGCTTGTGCCGCCCCATACATAAGGGTTGCCCACGAACTGGCAGGCATAATCAGCAACGGCCTGGCCACTTCCGCCGCTTGGCGGGTTATATGTCCTGCTGGGGGCTGAAGAGCCAGAAGAACCTGAAGAACCTGAAGAGCCCGAAGAGCCTGAAGAACCTGAACTCTGGCTGGCTGCTGCAGCTGCTGCCCTTGCGGCTGCTTCAGCGGCAAGGCGTTCCTCTTCTTCTTTCTTGAGGCGCGCTTCCTCTTCTTCTTTTGATTCTGCTACCTGGTAACGCATGCTGCATTCTACATAATCGCCGGATACCCAGCCATCGCCTTCTTCAATGGCTACCTTCACCCAGCCGTCATTCTCTTCGATGACACTGAGGGTTTCTCCCTCCGGAACCTGTCCCAAAAGTTCTGCCTCTGTGCTGGCGTCTGTACGGACATTTAAGGTGTCTGTCTTAACGTCAGCCACCCTGCGGCCTACCGACTTGGCAAGGTCAGCATCTCCTACCACAAGGAGGTCAGAGCGGATGTAGCCCTCTACATTGCCGGAATGGATCTGATACCAGTCGCCGTCTGCACCAATTACTGTGCAGGCAGAATTGTTATATAATTTCCCGAGTACCTCGCCATCCTCGCTGGGAGTGGAACGGACATTTACATAATTGTCCACCTGGGCAATTGCAATGTCGTCAAACTCGGTCTTAACCGGAACTTCATTTTGGATATTATGAATGGAAGTGTCAATCTTCGCTGAATCCTCTGCTTCTTTCTTCTCCGCTGCTTCCTGCCCTGCGTCTTCCGTAAGGGAACTTGCGATAATCTGGGAAATGCCTGCCCCTTTGTCAGCGCTGTCCGCTGCATTATCCTGTGCAGCCTCTGCTTCCTGTACGGATGCAAGCAGGCCCCCTGCCCCTGCATCTATGGGCGCTGCATACGTAATAAGGGAACTATTTGTTAATACAACTGCTGCAGTCAGGCAGCATGTGGTTGCTCTTCTGATTGAATTCCTATTCATCTTATCCTCCATTTATCTCTGTTTTTGTTTTGCCGTAACGATTCCATATTTTCTCTGTTACGTTTTATGTACTATAAATTATTACGGGTATTCTTCATAAAATTAGTGTATTTGTTACAAATTTATTACAACATTTATTACAACACACATTATAGCAAAGAGAATGCCTTATGTCAACCATAATCTTTTACAAATATACAGTATTTTTTTATATAATACATGGTAAAATTTGTTACTATTCACGGCCTGGGGGCCGCTCATAGTAACGATTCGGGGCGATATTTAGAGTTTTGCTGCGCAAAAATCGCCCCTCACTCTTCTATCATCTTCTCACGGAATGCGCAGCTTGGCGCATTCCTGTGCCGTGTATAATTACTAAATTTGGGAAATTTTAGAACGGTGCAAAAGTAACCGTTGCCACAGCAGAAAATTTCTGGTATAATTTACCCAGGCGGAAGCTCAGGAACAGGGAAGAAATTCCGCTTTCAGCAATTCGAAATGGACAGGAGGGATTCGAAATGGATATTGCCGCTTTATCAACAGCGCTTAGCATGGCTAATGTAAGCAACGATGTCGGCGTACTTATGCTCAGCAAGCAGCTAGATTCTATGGAAGATATGGGCGCCTCTATGGCCAAGCTTATGGAACAGTCTGTTACTCCCCATCTGGGAGGAAATATTGATATTTCCATTTAACCTGCCACAGAGGACGGTAGTACAAAAAACACCCCGCCGCCTGCGGCGCAGCATTTTTATCTCTGCTGCGCCGCAGGCGGCGGGGTGTTTTTATGCGTTCACATCATTTCCGTTATAATAGAAAGCCCCATAAAGGCAAATGCAATCCCAATCCCAATAACCAGCGGGACAGTGACCATGTGTTCCCGGCTACCGCCGCGGAACATCTGCTTCACATGTTCCCACCGTCCGTTTATCCTGCAGATGGCGTAATAAATCCCCACTGCGCCACAGGTGGTTCCCACAGCAATGATGGCCCAGATAATAATCCCCATCAGAAATACCAACAGCTCATTACTCTCCATCACGGCCGCATAGCCTCCCTGCCGGATCTGCGGCGCCTGGGACAGTTCCTCCACTCCTGCAATCCGGGACAGCACTGGCAGCAGGAAACTCAACACCACACTGGTTACATTTAAGGTAAAATGCGCCAGCATGGAGCTTAGGATGCTTCCCGTAGCCTCCACCAAAAACGCCAGATAGACCCCCAGCGCAAATGCATACATAAACTGGTTCAAGTTCATATGCATACACCCAAACAGAAAGGCGCTCAGCAGGATGGCCGACAGCATCCGGCTCTTCCGATAAGTATGGAACAATACCCCCCGGAACATAAATTCCTCCACAAAAGCCGGCATGCCCGCCACAAACAGCACGCTCAGGAGAAAGCTCTGGCCCTGCATCAGGTCTGCAACCGCTGCCGTGCCTGTGTTTGTAAACAGCATAGAGATGGCATTCAGCACAATTATCATTGGGTACATCAGGTAAGTACAGATAACCACCAGGATGGCGGTGGCAAAATTAATCCTCCGATAGGGGATAAACTCACGGATGGCAATCCCCCGATGGCGGCAATAAGCCAGCCCCGGCAGGAAAATCAGCGCCTGCGACAGCAGGATATTCACATACACCGGCAGTTCCCCGAGGATGGGAAAATAGGACGCCAACATCCCAAACCCCAGGCTGACGCCAATATAGATTACGATCACTGCCAAAAACAGGCGGTTGACACTTTTGTTATTGGACATTTTATCCTCCTAAAGCTTTCGAATGCTTTTCTCCGTAATCTCAATTTTGCGTTCTTTATACAAATGCCCCACCGCACGCTTAAACGCGTTCTTGCTCATCCGTGCCTCACGCATAATGATCTCTGGGGAAGCCTTGTCATTAAAGGGCAGCACGCCGGCATATTCATCCAGCAGCGCCAATACCTTAACCGCATCCTCATCCATCTGCTTATAGGCCTTCTGGCGCAGGGTCAGATCCAGCTTGCCATCTGGCTTAACGCCTGAAACCCTGGCCTCTACATGGCTTCCAATCTGCAGGAAGCTGTGATCCTCATGGCGCGGGATCAGGGCGGAATAGCGGTCGTCCACAGCCACAAAAGCGCCAAAGTTGTCACTCAGCTCATAGACCCTCCCCTGCACCATATCGCCAGCCTGGTAAGGGGAATCCGTACGCAGCAGCTCATGGATATCCTGCATGCTGGCACAGAGGCGCCTGCTCTTGTCTATGTAGAGCCGGACCAACACCTCGTCGCCTTCTTTAACTTTTCCTGCCTGCTCCTTATAGGGCAGGAACAGATCCTTTTCCAGGCCCCAGTCCAGAAAAGCGCCGATTTTCTGGATAGAAACCACGGTAAGCGGCTGCACTTCCCCCATTTTCAGCTTCGGCTCTCGGACAGTGGAAATAACCCTGTCTTCGGAGTCCTTGTAAATAAATACCTCTATCTCATCTCCTAGTTTGGCCTCCGGAGGCACCTGCCTCCCCGGAAGCAGTATTCTCACATCCTCCCGCCCTGGCTCTGCCAGATATACGCCAAATTCTACTATCTTCGAAACCACTAATGTCTGCTTTTCTCCTAGCCGAATCATCAATCTCCCTCCAATTCTACAATCGCAAAAGGCATTCCTTCTTCATTTGCCAGATTTACCGTTATTCTAGCCCCTTCCCGGATAACCATTGGGCAGATAATATCCCCATAGACAGCTGCCTTCCGATATTCAGCGCGCATACGCTTCACCGCAAATCCCAGGGGGAGGTATTCCTGCGCCATGCTGACATACTTCCCATTATTCACATGTTGGTTGGTATCAATATGATATTTGCCAACGGGAAATGCGCCCTTGGGCTCCATACCCTCTGGCAGGGACAGCTTCCTGGGGGCACGCTCCATTGGAAACCTTGGCGAGAGCTGATAAACCTCCAACATCTTGGGGAGCCCCCGCATCGGCCGCCCACGCCGCAAGTCCAGAAGCACCCAGATAGAATCCGCATAAGCCAGAAGCTCCCCTTGCGGGCTTTCCAAGGTAAAATTACGGTACCCCAAAAAACTCTTAAAATCATAAGGCCAGGTAGAAATCACCACCTGCTCCCCATAAGCCGGATAGCGCACCACTTCAATCTGCCAAGAGGACAGCACCCAGGCCGCCTGGTTTTGGGCAAGATATGTCCCCCCAACTCCCAGGTCTTCGGACTGGAAAAAGCTGCAGTCCTGAAAATAATCCAGGATGGCATTCAAAGTAGCCTTTCCCTGGCTGTCCACTTCGCTGTAACGGATCCTGCTCTCAAATTGGTACATTGTCGTCTCCTACATCACTATCATAAGATAAAAAGCCCATCACACACGTGATGGGCTTTAACTGGCCCACAAGGATTCGAACCTTGAAATGACGGAGTCAGAGTCCGTTGCCTTACCATTTGGCGATGGGCCATTGTTTTTCAACAAAATGTATTATATACGAGTTCCGCTAAAAATGCAAGCAGTTTTTTAAAATTTTTTAAAAAAATTTTTAAGGCCGGTTATTTTCATTCTGCAAAGGTAAGGACAGAACCATTATGCAGGGCAAATTCCACCGGATCCCCCACCTCAAAACGGGCGGTTCCATTGGTAGCCTCTGTTACCGCATCCTGGATCTTTCCCAGGCTCTCTGCCGGTACCATTACCTCTGACAATACACGGTCTGTATAGGATGTATCTAGGATGGGGATCTGCTGCTGTGCCAGGATATACTGGATTTTGCCAATCCCATTGTAATCCGTGTCAATCTTAAGCACTCTTCCTGGATGTTTCTCAATCACTGTGCTGGCGCGCAGCCCTTCCTGGACAGCCTTCTGGTAGGCGCGGACCAACCCGCCCGTCCCCAAAAGCACCCCTCCGAAATAACGCGTCACCACGACTGCAGCGTCATGGATATCTTCCTTCAACAGAACCTCCAACATGGGCCGCCCGGCTGTCCCGCCTGGCTCGCCATCATCGCTGAAACGCTGCAGGCTGTGATTCTTCCCAGCCACAAACGCATAGCAATTATGCCTAGCGTCCCAGTACTGCTTCTTGATCCTATTAATAAAAGCAAACGCCTCATCCTCCGATGTAACGCTTTCTAATGTGGCAATAAAACGGGATTTCTTCTCTATAATTTCCCCGCTCCCCCCCTGGTACAGGGTTTTCATCGGTGTATGCTCCATCCTGGCCCTCCTCCGCCTTCCAGCCCCAACGTCCTTTTCCTCTTTGCTGTATTCTAGCATATTTCTCCCTGAAACGCAAATAAAAAATCCCACAGAGGATTCCCGTTACGATTCACGGACTCCCAGGCTGTGAATCGTAATTAAATTTTGCAAAATCTTAAGGATTTTACCCTTTCTTTGCCCCCTGTTTTTTGCTATAATGTCAAGATAAACTTGTTTTTATGGAAGGAGGCATCTATGAATTATAGTAAAAAAAGCCTGGCTGCAAAGGAACGGCAGATTACTTCCACGACGTCCCTGGTACGCAAAAAATTTACAGTAATCCTTTTCAAGGCCTTGCTCCTCTGCTTTTTGGCTCTCGTGATCATTGGAGGATGTGCCGGCATCGGCGCCTTCAAGGGCATCATTGCCTCTGCCCCTGACATCTCCGACATTGACCCAACTCCCACCGGCTATCTGTCCGTGGTTTTGGACAACCAGGGCAACCAGACGGCCACGCTGGTGGCATCCGGTTCCAACCGCGTCTATGTGACGCTGAATGAGATTCCCCTTAACCTCCAGCATGCATTCGTGGCGATTGAGGATGAACGCTTCTATGACCACAATGGCATCGACATCAAAGGGATTATCCGCGCAGGTTTTGCTGGCATCCGCAACGGCTTCCACTTTGACCAGGGCGCCAGCACCATCACCCAGCAGCTGCTGAAGAATAACGTATTTGAAGGCTGGACAACCCAGTCCGGCATAGAAAGGATCCAGCGGAAAATCCAGGAGCAGTACCTGGCCATAGAACTAAGCAAGGTCAAATCCAAGGAATGGGTACTGGAAAATTACCTCAATACCATCAACCTGGGGCAGAACACTCTCGGCGTACAGTCCGCCTCGCGCCGCTATTTTGGCAAGGACGTATCTGAGCTTAACCTCTCAGAAAGCGCCGTCATTGCCGGGATTACCAAAAACCCCTCCGCTTACAACCCGGTCAGCCACCCAGAAGAGAACAAGAAGCGCCGCAAGCTGGTGCTGAAAAATATGAAGGATCAGGATTTCATCTCCGAAAGCCAGTACCAGGAGGCTTTGGAAGACGACGTCTACTCCCGCATCCAGCAGGTCAATATTGAATATGCAGAAGAAAACCCCAATTCCTACTTTGTAGACGCGCTGATTGAGCAGGTGGTGCAGGATCTGGTGGAGAAGAAGGGGTATACGGATACCCAGGCATACAAAGCCATTTACAACAGCGGCCTTACCATCCAATCCACCCAGGATATGGACATCCAGAAAATCTGCGATGAGGAAGTAAATAATCTGGAAAATTATGCTACAGAGCCCCTGTATTCTTTCTCTTACCGCCTGACGATCGAACACACGGACGGCAGCATAGAGAATTTCAGCGACCAGACGATGCTTTCCCATTACCGCGCCAGCAACGCCGATTATTCCCTGAACTTCTCCAGCGTGGAAGAAGCCCAGGCTGCGATTGATGCCTATAAAGCAGAAATTTTAGGTCCTGGGGACAGCATTCCAGAGGGCGGCGAATCCACCGTGTTCACCATGCAGCCCCAGGCGTCTGTCACCATCCTTGACCAATACACTGGGGACGTGAAGGCCATTGTGGGCGGCAGAGGGGAAAAATCTGGAAGCCGCACCTTAAACCGGGCCACTTCCACCACGCGGCAACCAGGCTCCACCTTTAAGGTACTGGCTGCATTTGCGCCTGCCCTGGATACTGCCGGCATGACGCTTGCCACTGTCCAGGATGACTGCCCCTTCAGCTACTCCAATGGGACATCCCTGCGAAATTATGACAACAGCTACCACGGCTTTACCACCATCCGCTATGCGATCACAGAATCGATCAACGTGGTCACCGTTAAGACGATGGCGGATATCTCTCCCCAGGTTGGATTTGACTACCTGGAAAACTTTGGGTTTACCACACTCTCCCAGGATGACATTGTCGAATCCCTTTCCTTAGGAGGCATTACCAACGGCGTAACCAACCTAGAGCTGACAGCGGCCTATGCGACCATCGCGGACAAGGGGACTTACACAAAGCCCCGGTTCTATACCAAAATACTAGACCACAACAAAAACGTGCTGATTGACAATACCCCGGAGACGCATACCGTACTGAAAGAAACGACTGCCTTTTTGCTGACAGACGCCATGAAGGACGTACTAACCAAAGGCACCGGGAGCGCCGCCAAGTTCAGCAATATGCCTACTGCCGGGAAAACAGGGACAACGACTAAAAACCGCGACGTCCTGTTTTCCGGATTTACGCCTTATTATACCTGCTCTGTGTGGTGCGGCTTTGACGATAACAGCCCACAGGATAACGCACTGACGTCGAACCCGAAAAAGCTCTGGAAGAACATTATGGGGCGTATCCATGACGGCCTGCCGCAGAAAGATTTTGATAAGCCGGAAGGGATTGTTACAGCGAAGGTCTGTAGGAAATCCGGGAAGCTGGCTGTGGAGGGGCTGTGTGATGCCGATCCCAGGGGCAGCATGTTTGAGATGGAGTTTTTTGCAGCCGGGACAGAGCCTACGGAATACTGCGACCATCATGTGAGCGCTACCATCTGTACGAAATCAGGCATGCTTGCCAATGAATACTGCCCGAAGAAGCTGCGGCAGACAGGGGTCTATATTGTAGGCGGATCATCAAATACGGAAGACGAGCCTTATCTGCTGTCGGGAGATTTGCAGGAAGAAAAATATTGCACCATCCATTCTATAAAAACCCGGCTGCCCAAAATCCCCCAGATTCCCGGGCTGAAAAATATGGAGGAAGATAACGAAACCACGGATGAAGAGGGACAGGAGCATGAAACAGATGATAATGGAAATAGGGAAGATAACGAAAACGGAACCGACGAAGAAAGGCCGGGAGAAGGAGCTGAAGGAAACAGCGAGGAGAACCACGGGGCAGATTAAAAGCAGAAATATCAGCAACGGCCAGGATGGGGGCATCCCGGAGATTAGAGCCTTAAATGGGGCATCTCCCTAACAAACAGGGGATGCCCTCGCAAATCGAACCATCAAGTTCATATTTAAAATTCCAGACAGTATACCACCGTTGTTTCTTCTGCTGTATGTGAGAATTTCCTGACCATATGCTCCAGGATTTTATAAGACACATCTGTCATTGCATATTCCAGGTTATCATTGTGCATACGCCCCCATAGGCCTTCCGGGCAGCGGATGGTAAGCGTTGCCTGTGCCTGGGATGGCTGCCCCTCCTGGAAGCTAATGTGTACAATCGCCCTGTAAATGCCAGACAGCAGCGAAAAGCGCTTGATTACGAGCCAGAGGGCAAAATGCAGGCGCAAAAAGAACTCTGCCGGAAGCTGAACTGGGGCATTTTCTATTTGTATCTCTAAGTCCTGCTGGCATTCCGGATGGCAGAAAGCATGTTTCAGCTCCTGTTGGATCCCCGCCAAAGCTTGTTCCCCTGCAGCCCTGGCGGGGATTCGCTGTAGCAGCCATTGTAGGATCTCCCCATCGTAACGGAGCAGGCGCTTTTTCTCCTCTTCGGAAAGCTTGGACTTTAGATCTTTTTGGAAGGCATGCAGCATCCCCTGCATAAAATGCACAAACGCTTCCTTCTCCTGGGGCCGTTCCTGGCATACAGCTTCCAATTCCGCAATTTTTTGGGCAGCCTGCCGAAACTCCTGGTCAATTCGGCAACGCTCCTGCCGAACAGCCTCTCCCTTTTCATAAAGGAGAAAGCCCTCCTGGATTGCGTCATAGAGCTGCTGGGAACTGGTTGGTTTTTGGAAAATGCGGAAGACCCTTAGCTCATTTACTAGAAGCTTCAAATAAGCCGGCTCCACCCGCCTTGTATACACCATGCATATTGTCTGAGGAAAATGCTCATTGAGGTATGCAATCAGCTTGGCGCCCCCAAAGGTAGAAAGGTTCATGCCTGTCACGACTACCTTATACCTCTTTTCACGCAGATACTTCACAGCCTCCAGGCCGCTGTTGGCGGTATCAATTTGAAAATCGCAGCCCATCTGTTCCATACCCGCCATAAACTCTTGGATAAATTCTTTTCTGTTATTTGCAAACAGCAGATTATTCTCCATACCTGCCCATCCTTCCCTTCCGCTCTGCTCCGTTTTGTCCTTCGCAGCAAATACAACGCCCTGCTTCACTCGGCACAGCAAACATGCCGTCCTGCTGTGCCCGATACGGAGTATTTTAGTTTTCTGAACCATTTCTTCGATTATAGCACATTCTCCCACGCCAAACAATGACATTATGCTGTATTCTGGCACAGAGGCATCCTATTGGTTACTATTCAGCGCGGGACCTCCCAGGCCGTGAATAGCAACTCCTACTCCACATCCAGCAAAGCGTCCAAATCCTCTTCTCCCGTGCGGATTTTAATGACCTTGGCTACATTGTATACGAAAATCTTGCCATCCCCAATATGCCCGGTATACAGGGTTTTCTTCGCTGTCTTGATGACCTCTTCGACGGGCAGGTGGCCCACGATAATTTCCAGCTTCACCTTCGGCAGCAGCGTTGCATCCATCTCCACGCCACGGTATTTCTCGCCGGCGCCCCTCTGGATGCCGCAGCCCATTACCTGGGTCACGGTCATGCCGGTCACGCCCAGTTCATTCATTGCCTTGCGCAACTTGTCATAGCGGGACAGCTTGGCAATAATCACGACTTTGTACATGCCAGAGCTGTCAAATGGGGCGGTAGAGAGTACTTTCACGGCAGCATCCCTCTGCGCTGGGCTGGCAGCCTCATAATCGCTTGTGCCCAGGTTGGTATTCTCGTTCTCCTCCATGGTCATGGTATTGGAAATATCCATAATGCTGAAGCCGGAATACGCCGAAGCAATCCCATGCTCGGTGGAATCCAGGCCAATGATCTCCTCTTCTTCGCTGACGCGGAGCCCCACGGTTGCTTTGATGATATAAAATGCAGCTGTAATTGTAACTGCCGTCCAGGCGCCTACGGACAGCACGCCCAGAAGCTGGAGCCCCAACTGATGGAAACCGCCTCCATAAAACAGGCCGTCAATATCATTTCCGGGAGCGGAAGATGTGGCGAAGAGGCCTACTGCTATGGTGCCCCAAATGCCGTTGAGGCAATGGACAGCCACTGCGCCTACCGGGTCGTCAATGTGCAGCTTATAGTCCAACAGCCATACGCCAAATACTACCAGCAGCCCAGATACCACGCCTATGGCAATGGCGCCAAAGGCATCCGTAACGTCGCAGGGGGCGGTAATCCCAACCAATCCTGCCAAAGAAGCATTCAGGCACATCGACACATCCGGCTTGCCAAATTTTGCCCAGGTGAACACCATGCAGACTACCGTGGCCACAGCTGGGGCAATCGTGGTTGCCAAAAAGATGGAGCCAAGCTGAGGGATGCTGGTGGCAGCCGCACCGTTAAATCCGTACCATCCAAACCAGAGGATGAAGCAGCCCAAACAGCCAAGCGGCAGGTTATGCCCTGGGAAAGCATTGACCTTGGTGATTTTGCCATTTCTGTCGGTGGAAAACTTGCCAATGCGCGGCCCTAAAATCTTTGCCCCGATCAGGGCGGAAATGCCGCCTACCATGTGGATGGCGCAGGAGCCTGCAAAATCGTGGAACCCAAGCTGTGCCAGCCAGCCGCCTCCCCAGATCCAATGGGCTTCTATCGGATAAATCAGGGCGGAAATCACGCCGGAATAGATACAGTAGGATAAGAACTTTGTCCTCTCTGCCATGGCGCCTGAGACAATCGTTGCCGTAGTCGCACAAAATACCAAGTTGAATACAAAATTTGAAAAATCAAAATCTGCATAGGCCGTAAAAATATCAAATCCCGGCTTGCCAATCAATCCCATCATATCTTCCCCCAGCAGCAAGGAAAAACCGATTAAGATAAATACCACTGTCCCAATGCAGAAATCCATCAGGTTCTTCATCAGGATATTGCCGCTGTTCTTCGCTCTTGTAAAGCCTGCCTCTACCATTGCAAAGCCCGCCTGCATCCAAAATACCAGGGCGGCCCCGATCAGGAACCAGATGCCAAACGTATGCTCGCTGATTAAGCTTACTACCATTTCCTCACTCATAACAAATCCTCCTCTGCGCCTTTGGGCGCTCATTCCTATTAGGATAAAAAAAGCGGCGCTTTCTCCTTTGCCCACAGCTTTGTGGTTCTGTCGAAAATGCCGCATTTCTCATTTTTAATTTTCTCTGTTCATAAAATATTCATTTTTGATTCAAAAAAGTTTCATTTCCGTATCATGGAAACTTCATTTCTTTGGCATATAATAAAACCAAGTTAAAAACTTACCAAAAACGCTAACTACTATTCTACTATTCAAATAAACTTTTTCATAATAAGTGCCAGGCAGCAGGAGTTGCCTGGCATCCTCCCTTTCCTAGACTTCGAAAATCAGATCCCCATACGAAGGCATTGGCCACATCTCTTTGTCCACCATCATTTCCAGCTGGTCGACCGGTGCGCGCAGGGCATCCATATCCGCCTTAATCTCGTCCCGGTAGTAAGCCGCCTGCTCCCTTCCTGCATCCATAGCAGACCCTTTCTCTGCTGCCGCCTGCAGTTTCGCCAAAGCAGCCTTTGCCTCTGCCAGGAGGCTGGAAGTCCCTACCAGGAGCCCTTCCTGGGCGCTGGTATCGGCAGCATCGCCGCAGGCAGACTTCACGGCGTTGATCGAATTTGCCAGGAACGTCGTGTACTTAATCACAGAAGGGATAATCTGCTTGCCTGCCATATCAATCATCGTACGTGCCTCAATGTTCAGCGCCTTGGAATAGTTCTCATAGAGAATCTCTGCCCTAGATTCCAGTTCAGCCTTTGTAAACACATTAAATTTCTCAAATAAGGCAATCGTCTTGTCTGTCGTAAGTGCAGGCACGGCGTCTACCAGAGACTTGATATTCGGCAGACCCCTGCGTTCTGCCTCTTCTACCCATTCCTGGGAATAGCCATTTCCATTGAATACAATCCTCTGGTGGGCAATGGCCTGTTCTTTGATCAAGTTGTGTACGGCTGTGTCGAAATCGTCTTCCTTCTCCAGATAGTCGCAGGCATCGGAGAAAGCCTCTGCCACAATGGCATTCAGCACAACGTTTGGCGGGGAGATAGAGTCATTGGAGCCAACCATACGGAATTCAAATTTATTGCCAGTAAATGCAAAGGGCGAAGTGCGGTTCCTATCCGTGGCATCCTTGCGGAAATCAGGAAGGGTCTTCACGCCTGTCTGCAGCACCTCACGCTTGAGGCTCCTGGTGGCCTCGCCCGTGCTAATCAGCTGAGTCAGCACATCCTGGAGCTGTTCGCCGAGGAAGACGGAGATAATGGCAGGCGGCGCCTCATTTGCCCCCAGCCTGTGGTCATTCCCCGCATCGGCAGCAGACTCACGCAGCAGTTCCGCATGCTTATCCACGGCCTTGAGGATACAGGTCAGCACCAGCAGGAACTGGATATTCTCATGCGGCGTCTTGCCAGGGTCTAAGAGGTTGATGCCGTCATCGGTGACAATCGACCAGTTATTGTGCTTGCCAGAGCCGTTCACCCCTGCAAAGGGCTTTTCATGCAGCAGGCAGGTCAGGCCGTGGCGTCCGGCTACCTTCTTCAGGGTTTCCATCACCAGCTGGTTATTGTCTACGGCTACGTTGGCCTCCGCATAGATGGGCGCCAGCTCATGCTGTGCCGGAGCCACCTCATTGTGCTGGGTCTTGGCAGTTACGCCCAGCTTCCACAGCTCCTTATTGACATCCCTCATATATGCCGCAATACGCTCACGGATGGCGCCGAAATAATGGTCCTCCATCTCCTGCCCCTTCGGCGGCATGGCTCCGAATAGGGTACGGCCTGTAAAGATCAAATCCTTCCTCTTTAAGTATTTCTCGCGGTCCACCAGGAAATATTCCTGCTCCGGCCCTACGGAAGGCGTCACCTTCTTGGAAGTCGTATTGCCAAATAAGCGGATTAATCGCAAGGACTGCTCATTGATGGCTTCCATGGAACGCAGGAGCGGGGTCTTCTGATCCAAGGCCTCCCCAGTATAAGAACAGAAAGCCGTAGGGATGCAGAGTGTTGCGCCTGCGGCATCCTGCCGTACAAAAGCGGGAGAAGTGCAGTCCCATGCGGTATACCCCCTGGCCTCAAAGGTAGCGCGCAGGCCGCCAGAAGGGAAAGAGGACGCATCCGGCTCTCCTTTGATCAGTTCTTTGCCAGAGAAGCTCATTAGGATCTTCCCATTGGGCATGGGGGCAGTGATAAAAGAATCGTGCTTCTCTGCGGTCACGCCTGTCAGGGGCTGAAACCAATGGGTGTAATGTGTGGCGCCCTTTTCAATCGCCCATTCCTTCATCTCATGGGCAATGACGTCTGCTGTCTCCAAATCCAGCTCTTTGCCCTCGCCGATAACCTCTTTCAGTTTCTTGTAAACCTTTTTTGGCAAACGCTCCTGCATCACAGCATCGTTGAATACGTTTTCGCCAAAGATTTCTGCTACATTATAATATTCACTCATAGTCCCTACATCCTTTCTTTAAAAATGTAAAAAGGGTATTCCAATCCCATTGGAACACCCTTGTTCATCTAACCTTTGTTTTCTGCCTGCTAATAAGATACTCTAATCTCTCCAAAAA
Source organism: uncultured Lachnospiraceae bacterium (assembly GCA_910577785.1). GTDB lineage: Bacteria > Bacillota > Clostridia > Lachnospirales > Lachnospiraceae > Petralouisia. The sequence continues at coordinate 98,592 of CAJTNT010000005.1, forward strand.
ATCAACAGAAAATTTATAAAAATTTTATTTTCTGCAATTTTAGAGAAAAAAATTCGGATTTGAGGGGATTTTTGTGAAAAATTTCTAACGGCGCTGCCAGCAAGACGGATACCGCTTCGGGCAACCCTTACATCCCCGACATATATACTGCAAGGGCAATACAGACAACAATGGCAATAAATAGCAATCCAAATACAATACCAGATCTTTTCTTATCCATATTTCTTGGCCTCCTTACTTATTTCAATTCTTCTTTAAAACTTTATCCAAATACTTTTTTTGCAATTCATAATTATTTTCGATCTCACGCTCATTTTTTATTGACAAGTCTCTGGAAAGTGCGCGTACAAGACGTTTCACAACATTATCCACCTCCTTTATTAAGTCCTTTTTCTTGACCGTCTGGTCAAAATCTCCTATATGGTCTTCGACAAATTCTTTATTCGTCAGATAAATGATATAAATTTCAGCATCTTGCTCTCTTATATTTTTAAGAACATCTATCCCTGTATATTTCACAGGCTGCTTTCCCAAATCATAGTCTATCATTATAAAATCTACATTATAGCCTAAAACGTTCCTGTATATTTCATTAATATCTAACGGCAAATCCCCATATGGCAATAAATCTATATCCTTTAGTGTCAATAGCCGCCGGATAGACGTAAAATTCTTTATATCATCATCTACAAACATTCCTAAATATTGACCCATGCCTCACCTCAACCAGCTGCTGGAAAAAATGTTTCAAAACGAGCGCCGCCTAATACAGCGCTATCACCTATTACTATTTTCCCAGCATAACTTTCTACGATATCTTTTACAATAGTCAATCCTAGACCAACACCATCTTCCTTCTTTGTCGTGTTAAGTGGAATAAAAATCCATTCTCGTAAATTTTCTGGCACACCTTTTCCCGAGTCCTCTAGCGCAACACAGTACCCCTCTTCCAATGAAGCCGCTGATATTTTTATAATTCTTGCACCTGTTACCCCTTTTAATGCCTCAAATGCGTTTGTTAGAAAATTTATAATTATAGATTCCAAATCAATCTGCTTCATGGCCATTTTACATTGAAATTCCTCCAAATCACCAATATCTATATCTACTTGATATTCCTCAACCAACACTTGGTAATAACCGACCACCTCTTCAATAATTTTTTTAAAAGAAAGGTTTATTGCTTCGCTCCGTTTCTTCTTTTTCAAAAATGCAACCAGCAAATCACTATAACAAGAAATTCTCCAAATATCATTGTCCAAATCATCAAAAGCGGCCTCTACATCATCATCATTGGGAAATACACGGAATAATCTTTGCTTTGGGTATTCAATATTTAATAAAATTCTTGCAATTGCATCATCCGTTTCATGCCCAAAACTTCCTGCCAAGATTCCTAATGCCGCCAAATTTCTATACAGCTGTAATTCATTTTCATATTCAGAAGCCGTAATATAGATAGAGAATTCATTTTTTTCTTTAAATAGAGAAACAAGAAGACGAAACTCTTTGATAACTTTCTCTATATCCTTTTTTGTCCAATCATCCCTTAAACAATCCAAAACCAAAAATGTCCCAGTATATGGCTCATTATCCATCCTGCCACTATAAACTCTCTGATATAGCCTCTCCAACTTCTGATAAAAAAAATCTTTTTCAACCCCGTGCAACTCTTCAATCACATTTTTTATTTCTTCTACACGTTCTTCTAATCCCATATATTTTTCATAGATGGGATATAAAATCTGTTCCATCCGACTCAGCATATTCTTCCTGTAGAATATCGTATAATCCAGATTACAACCAGCAAGAAGTTTTTCCTTAATTGTCTTTTTTGATTCTTCATCAATTCTATCACTCAGTAATAAATATTCTACTGCCCTTTTAATATATTTTGCGCTTTCAAAGTCTGGATTATTTTTTAATATCTGTATTCTTTGCTTTAACTCTTTAAAATCAATACCCTCATACTTATTCCAATTTGTATAGTACTTCACAGGCGCTTCCGTTTTAGTAAAAGAATAAAGTGTACAATATTCCGCCAATCTCTCCACCGAATATCTTCCTATCCCTTTTCTGCCTACACATCTCCTCTTATATTTTTCAGAATATGGATTTTTCACCTTACTATTGGTTCCAATTACTGCCCATTTGTTTTCAATATCATCACTAGTAAATCCACATCCTGTATCAGCAATAATAACCCGTCCCTGTTTGGAGAGCATATTTTCAAATATTACTTCTACAGCTTCACTATCAGCATCGTATGAGTTTTTAACAAGCTCTGTAAGAGCGGTCACATAATCCGTAACCAATTCGCGCCCCAACTGTCCAATATGTCTAGCATTAACCTTTATATTTATTTCTTTACCCATTTGCTACGCCTTCCCATATTTCTATCTCTCCAATTCATCCAAAGGGAACTTGAAATTATTTATATCATTTGCTGTAATCCGAAGAGATTTCCCGCTCGCAGGAGTTCCTATTGCTTTAATATATCGTAAAAAAGAATCACTCTTCAATATCTTCCTTGCCACTTCCAAATCATACCCATTATCTGAAATAATATATATTCCTGCATATGGTACGGCTCTGCTGCTCACATTATATACATTCACTTCATTCGTGACTACAGTAGAAACCAGAAGTTTTGGCTTATTCATATTTTGCAGAGCCTGGCTTCGCCCAAATTCAAACCACTTGGCTGACTTATCAGCATCTCTTCTTTCCAACTCTGTTTTGTTGTCTTTCAAATATGTATATGCTTTCGGATACTTTTCCCTGAAATCTTCTTCCATATAGTTAATGATCCTATGCTTCCTTACCATATATGGAAAAATAATATACTCTTTCTTTTTATATTTCTGATTTCTTGGACTAACTGCTGGACGCAATGCCCCCCTCTCAATGTTTCTGCCCCTTTTCGTATGTTCGTCAATTACAAATATGCTGTTTCTCTGCGTTGCAATTGCCATAGATGCTTTAAAAAATGCAGCAAAACATACTACTTCATTCTGATGAAAGCTTATTCTGTCAAAAATCCATTTGCCCAATAAATCACTCTTATCAACTGCAATGGATTTATTCTTTGATATATTTTTATACTGCAGTTTTTGTGCATATGGCTCATTCTTAAGTAACATTATGGCAGAAGAAGTCATGGCTTTATTAAATAATTTTCGTTCTGAGTAATCTCTTATTTCCTCCACATACTGTAGTATCAAATTCCTTAAATTCTGTGCATATACGTTTTTATATATACTATTAGGAATTAAATACACCATTCTGCCGCCCACTGCCAAATATTGAATTGCATTTTCAATAAAGGCATAACAGTAATCCGGCTTTCCCTTCCTGCAAGTAGAGTATTCTCTTTTTATATATTCTCGCACTTCCTCCTCAAGATTCTGATAAGATATGTATGGCGGGTTTCCTACAATATAATCAAATTTAATCTTAAAAGGACGTGTTAATATATCCCCCAAAAAAATATTCCAATGAACTTTACCCAAACCATAGTTCTCTGCAATATGGTTCAGATTTTCAATGCATTTTTGATAAGTCCCTTTCACGACTTCCGCACCACAGATATCTCTCTCAAGTCCGAAAACTATGTCATCAGATTTATATCCCTGCACAAATGCATCTTGGATATACCGTTCCACAGCAAGGCACAATATATTGCCTTCGCCACAGGAATTCTCCAACAATGTCTTTCCATATAAATTGTGCTGATAACCCAAAAAATCTAACATATCATTGGAAATCTCCTCTGATGTAAATTGCTGGCATCTGATATCCATTGTTCTCACCTCTTCTTTTGGATATGCTTTTATTTATTTTACCATAGCTTACTACTATCCACGATTGAGCCATTCCAAATTACCATATATCTCTTTTAGGTATTTGTAAACACCATAGATGCTATCAAGGCCGTCATATCGCTTTCATAGTTTATCATCTCTGCCAGATACTTATGCTGGGGTTGTTCTTTATCTCTTTGAGCAGCGCCTTCCAGGCTTCCCTTTCATATTTTGATAGGTATTGCTTGAGGTTTTTCGTTTTTTTAAGAATATAAAGAAGCGCCCAGCCCTGCCAGCAGATCCATATAGCCTGCCGCTACGGCTCCGGCCTTTGATTCCTCCTTGCGCAGCGGTTCGTCTGGCCGCCCTCCTCTTCCTAATCAAAAACCCCGCTGCAAGCAACGGGGTATCAAGCTTGCTGCGCTGCAGAGCAGCGGGGTATTTGACCCTCGCGGCATTCGTCAAATATCCATGCAAACATGGCTATTTTCCTCATTGCTCGCGGGAATAAATATTCTATTACAAAGGGCATGCCCAAAACTCTGGTTCCAGGCATGCCCTAAACAGTAACATTAGAAATACTCATGGCGGATCTAATCTGCTATGAGTATCGCGCCAGCCGCAGCCGCGGCGGTAAAACTCTATAGATACTTACAGGCAGATTTCCTGCCCTCAAGCATCCTCTTATTCCTTAGGCTTTGCCAACAGAACCGAATAATTCCATTTTTTCTTTTACGGTTGCTTTGATGGCCTCTACGCCAGGAGCGAGGATTTTCCTTGGGTCAAAGCCCTTGCCTACCTGATCCTTGCCTTCTTCGATGTATTTCCTGGTAGCTGCCGCAAAGGAAAGCTGGCACTCTGTATTTACGTTAATCTTAGCAACGCCAAGGGAGATGGCTTTCTTGATCATATCTTCTGGGATGCCTGTGCCGCCGTGAAGTACCAGTGGCATATCCCCTGTCTTCTGCTGTACGGCGTCTAAGGTCTCGAAGCTTAAGCCCGCCCAGTTCTCCGGGTATTTGCCATGGATGTTGCCAATGCCTGCTGCCAGCATGTCCACGCCCAGATCTGCAATCGCCTTGCACTCGTCTGGATCTGCACATTCTCCTGTGCCAATTACGCCGTCTTCTTCGCCGCCGATAGCGCCTACCTCTGCCTCAATGGACATTCCCTTGTCATGGGCAATCTTTACAAGCTCTGTTGTCTTGGTTACATTCTCGTCAATGGGGTAATGGGATCCATCAAACATTATGGAAGAGAACCCAGCCTCTACGCACTTCAGGCAAGCTTCATAGCTGCCATGATCCAGATGGAGGGCAACTGGAACTGTGATATTCAGCTCTTCAAGCATGCCGTTTACCATGCCGACAACTGTCTTATACCCTGCCATATATTTCCCAGCGCCTTCGGATACGCCAAGGATAACCGGGGAATTCAGCTCCTGCGCTGTCTGCAGGATGCTCTTGGTCCACTCCAGGTTGTTGATGTTGAACTGGCCCACTGCATAATGGCCTGCTTTTGCCTTCTGTAACATTTCTTTTGCAGATACTAACATTTCTTTTCCTCCATTTCTGTCCCCCCTAAGGGGTACCCTTAAATATTTTAAAATATGTATTCCTTATGGCCTTCCTGCCGCCTCTATCCTTAGGAACTGCACAACTTACATAAGTTATTTCTGCACGGTTCCTTGGCTTCTGCCTGCCGCCCTTATCCTTGGCTTCTGCCAGGGAACGGCAGGAAAGTTTCGGAATCTTGATTGCCTGGGGACAGCTTTGCCCCCGGACAACAACCCTACTTCTAGTTTACCTTATTTTTCCCAAAAAGAAAAGGGGTTATCCAAAGTTTTTTACCATAATCTGCATCGCCTGTTTCTGGTTCTGTATCTTCACTTCGCTGTGGCTCCCACCGTACTCCCCGTCCAGAGTCCATGCCACTTTTTCCAGTGACTGGATATACAGCTGATCTGTCTTAAAGGTATAGATACCATCGGTATCATCAATCAGGTTGGTAAGGCTTGCCATAATCGCATTCAGCTCCAATGGGTTTTTGGGCATACGGATTAAAGTGACCTCAAAAAGGCCATCGTCCAGCATCACGTTTTTACCAGTGATATTTTTGAATCCCCCGGCGGAAATGGAATTGGTCACCATGCCATAGATAAACTCATCCTCTATCACCTGGCCTTCATACTGGATTCTCAGCCTCTGGGACTGCAGGATGCCAGGAAGACGCTTAATCCCTTCCAGGAGATAGGCTACATGCCCCAGGCGGTTTTTCAAATCCTGGCTGGTGGCGTAAGACACATCCGTAAACAGGCCAAAGGCCGCAATATATACGAAATAATCATCATTAAAGCTCCCAATGTCACAGGCAAACGGCGTCCCTTCCACGGCTGCCTGCGCCGCTTCTTCCATCTGCTTGGGGATTCCGAGAGAAACGGCAAAATCATTGGTGCTGCCTGCCGGGATATAGCCAATCGGAAGCCTCTGCCTGCGCCGCATCATGCCTGTGACCGTTTCGTCCAGAGTACCGTCCCCGCCGCAGCACACAACCAAATCATAACGCCCTGCCTGCCCTTCCACTAGCTCCTGGGCATCCTGTGGGCGCTGCGTGGGATAAACCGTGACCTCGTAGCCTGCCTTTACAAAACAGTCTACGACAGCAAATAATTTTCCCTTAATCTGGCCTTTCCCGGATAAAGGATTGAACACGAACAAAAGCTTCTTTTTTTCCATAATCATCACACAGCCTTTTTAAATAATTTGTCGCCACACAATCGCTTATCTACGGCATTTTCTAGGAAGTTCTAGGAAGTTACGCCGCGCAGGCTGCCCGCCATCTCACAGAGCTTGCGCAGGCGGTGGTTGACGCCGGATTTCCCCACCGGCGGATTGAGGGCGGCTCCCAATTCCTTCAGGGCGGCGTCTGGGTATTTCAGCCTGGCCAGCGCAACCTCCTGCAGATTCTCCGGGAGGCTGTCCAGCCCTATGGTATCCTTAATATAATTAATGTCCTCCAGCTGTCGAACAGCGGCATGCACTGTCTTGTTGATATTTGCAGTCTCGCAGTTCACCTGGCGGTTCACGGAATTGCGCATCTCCTTGAGGATGCGGACATTTTCCAAATTCATCAGCGCCACATGCGCTTCCATGACATTCAGCATATCCACAATCTGCGAACCTTCCTTAAGGTAGACTACATAGCTTTTCTTACGTGTGACAATCTTTGATTCCATGGAAAAACTGTTGATAATCTCCATCAGCTGCTCGGCCTTCTTGCGACTGGCACAGATGATCTCAAAATGATAGGATTTCTCCGGATTGCTCATGGAACCCGCGCTTAGAAAAGCGCCGCGGATAAACGAACGGCGGCAGCAGAACTTCTGCACCAGCACCCAGTTCACCAGGCCCTGCGGGCGGATATCCTCATTCTTGCCACTACGCCACTTGACCGCCTGGAGGATCCTCCGCACCTCTTCCTCCCCAGAGATGGAAATGATAAAAAGACGGTTTTTGTGGAGATAAATATTTTGGCGCACTGCAATCCGTGCAGCCACCTGGAAGGTCTCCTTCATCAGTACAAAATACTTCCGCGCCAAGGGAAGGTTCTCTGTATAGACCACCAGTTTCCTTGTGCCGCCTTCCCCTTCCAGCCCCCTTCTGCCGCCTTCCCCTCCTGCCCTCTTTATGCTGCCTTCCCCCTCCAGCCTCCCCGCAAAGCTTAAAATAGCTGCAATCTCTGCAATCTGGCAATGCCTGCCCGGTTGGAACTGCCGGGACAACTCTTCCTTGACCTGGCTTGAAAAAGACATCTGCCATCCCTCCTGTAATAACCCTCTATCGTTTTCTCACAGACCTGCCAAGACAAATCTGCACTGCTTATTTATTACGCAGGGCGTCCTTACCGATATCCCTGTGTTCTATCTTAACCCCATAGGCTTCTTCCTGGCGAAGCTGCTGATAGAGGGCATTGGCCAAAGTAACCGACCGATGCTTGCCGCCTGTGCAGCCTATGCCAATTACAAGCTGTGTCTTCCCTTCGGTAATATAATTGGGGATGAGGAACTTCACCATATCTTCCAGCTTCTCCAAAAACTGCCCTGCTTCCTTAAATCCCATGACAAATTCCTGAATCTCTCTGTCATTCCCTGTCTTGGGACGCAGCGCCTCCACATAATAGGGATTCGGCAGAAAGCGCACGTCAAAGACCAGGTCTGCATCCGTGGGGATGCCATACTTAAAGCCAAAAGATACCACGGTGACAAACAGGCTTTTATAATCCTGGTTGCGGACAAAGATCTTCTCCAGCTCGGCCTTCAGCTCACGGGTCAGCATATTGCTGGTATCTATAATGTAATCGGCTCTTTTGCGCAGGAATGCCATACGCTGGCGTTCCTTCTGGATGCCTTTGTCCACGCGCTCGCCGCCTGCCAGGGGATGGAGGTGACGGGTTTCCTTATAGCGTTTTACCAAAACCTGGTCTGTGGAATCCAGGTAAAGGATCTCGAAGGATTTGCCTGTAGCCGCCAGATGGTCAAGGATGCCCTGCAGGTTATCCAGAGCCTGGCCGCTGCGGATATCTACGCCTACCGCAACCTTCTGCAGCTCAGAGGCAGGGTCTGCCAGCTCGGCAAATTTCTCAATCAGTGCAATTGGGAGGTTATCTACACAGAAATATCCAATGTCTTCCATAATTTTCAGCGCTGTGCTCTTGCCGGCGCCGGACATGCCCGTTAAGATAATAAATTTCATGCTTTCGCCTCCTTTTTCTGGGGGAAATCAGGTGAAACGTGTCAGAAAAAATCACCCATGCACCTTACTTCTGGTTCCAGGTGTACCCCGAACTGCTCTTCCACTTGGGATTGTACATGTCGGATGAGATTCCAGACATCAGAGGCTGTGGCATGATCTTTATTAATTAGGAAGCCGCTGTGTTTCTCGGAAATCTGTGCGCCTCCAATCTGACAGCCGCGCAGGCCTGCATCCTGGATAAGCTTGCCGGCAAAATAGCCCTGGGGGCGCTTAAAGGTACTGCCGGCGCTGGGGTATTCTAAGGGCTGTTTGGCGATCCGCTGTTCTTTGAGCGCAGCCATTTGCGCCTCGATGGCCTGCTGGGCGCCTGGGGCAAGCTGGAATTCTGCCCGCAGGACAATAAAATGGCTGCTGGGAATACAGCTGTGGCGGTAGCTAAGATCCAGGCTTTCTACAGGGATATTCTGCTCCTCGCCCGTGTCAGTGAGGACAGTCACGCTCTTTAAAATCTGCTTGATTTCCCCGCCATAGGCGCCTGCGTTCATGGTAACGGCGCCCCCAATGCTGCCAGGGATGCCTGCCGCAAATTCCATGCCAGACAGGCTATGGGCGGCGGCGAATGTGGCTGCCTGGGACAGCAATGCCCCGGCCTGTGCATAGAGGTAGTTCCCTTCTGTGGAGATGGCGGAAGCCATTTTGCCAATTTCCAGCACCAGCCCGCGGACGCCCTGGTCGCTGACTAACAGGTTACTCCCATTGCCAATTACATGCCATGGGATTCCATATTCGCGGCACAGGGCAAGGACTGGCTGGATCTGTCCTGTGGTCGGGCGCACATAGTATTCTGCAGGGCCGCCCACCCGAAAGGTGGTGTGGGCAGCCATACTCTCTTCTGACAAGCACTGTTCTTTTCCAACAATTGTCTGTAGCTGGCTAAAAAATTCTTCGTTCACATTAAGCCTCTTTCAAGAATACGGTATAACACCGCTTCGCCTCATATAAATCTACTTTGCTGATGATCTCCCAGGGCGCGTGCATATTGAGGACAGCTACGCCGCAGTCGATGACCGACATATTATAATTGGCCAGGATATAGGCAATGGTGCCGCCGCCGCCCTGGTCTACCTTGCCCAGCTCTGCAGTCTGGTAGGAGATGCCGTTCTCATCCAGAATCCGCCGAAGCTCCGCTATATATTCAGGGTTTGCATCATTGGAGCCGCTTTTTCCGCGGGAACCTGTATATTTGTTGAATGTCGGCCCTCCGCCAAAATAGGAGCAGTTGTTCTTCTCCATTACGGATGCATACAACGGGTCAAAAGCGGCATTTACATCGGAAGAGAGCATCTTAGAATTGCTCATAGCACGGTTAAAAGCAATCTGATCGTATCCGCCCATAGCGTTGAGAATCTCCGCCACCATATAGGAGAAGAACTGAGAACACATCCCCGTTGCGCCCACGCTGCCAATCTCTTCCTTGTCCACCAGCAGGCAAACGCTGGTCTTGTCACATACGCCGGCCTCCAGGGTCGCTACAAAAGAGGGATAGGCGCACACCCTGTCATCATGCCCATAGCCCATAATCATGCTGCGGTCAAGGCCATAATCTCTGGCCTTCCCTGCCGGAACCACTTCAATTTCAGCAGACAGGAAGTCTTCCTCTTCTATATTATATTGCTCTTTTAATAGTTTCAGTACATTTGCCTTGACGGCTTCCTTCACCTTCTCCCCGTCCTTGTCCTTTTCCCCTGCGCTGGGGATGCTGCCTACCAGAAGATCCAGCTTCTCCCCTTCGATTACCTTGGACGCCTTCTTCTCCATCTGCTCCCCAGCCAGGTGGATTAATAGGTCGCTGACGCCAAATACCGGGTCATCCTCCTTGTCCCCCAGGTTGATCTCAATCTTTGTGCCATCTTTTTTAACCACTACGCCATGCAAGGCCAGGGGGAGCGTCACCCACTGGTATTTCTTGACCCCGCCATAATAATGGGTATCCAGCATCGCCATCCCCGTATCCTCATAGAGGGGTACCTGCTTTAAGTCCAGGCGCGGGGAATCAATATGGGCGCCCAGGATATTCATGCCCTTTTCCAAAGGCTGCCTGCCAATTACAAACAGCGCCAGCGCCTTCCCCATATTGTCTGCATACAGCTTATCCCCAGCCTGAATCTTCCTGCCGGATTCCAGCACTGCCTTGAGATCCTCAAACCCGGCCTCCCTGGCCTGGGCAATCATTTCGGAAACACATTCCCGCTCTGTCTTGCAGCTGGAAATAAATGCCTTATATCTTTCCCCGAAAGCATACACCTCTTCCCTTTTTCCCTCCGGATATTTCTCCCATGCGTTTTTCTTTTCCATTGTTCCTCTTACCTCCTTTGCAATTTTTGCGATATATTGTTATTTTTCTATATAATCCTTGCTCTTTATTACATTATATTGTTATTTTTTATACTAATATGACTGCACGGCGCTGCCCTTACTCTGTTTTAGTCCTCTTCATCATCCGTCTTCCGCAGATTCTCCTGCACCCTCCGGTACAGTTCCTTGGCGGCGTTGTATCCCATCTTCTTCTGGCGATGGTTCACGGCCGCAGACTCACAGATGACGGCCAGGTTCCTCCCTGGGCGGATTGGCAAGGAATGGCACACGACCTTATTGCCCAGAAATTCCGTATATTCCTCTTCCAGGCCCAGCCTGTCATATTCATTATCCCGCTTCCAGTCTTCTAGCTTGATGACCAGATCGATGTTCTGCTTTTCCTTCACGCACTCTACGCCGAACAGGGTCTTCACATCTATAATCCCTACGCCCCGCAGCTCAATAAAATACCTTGTGATGTCTGGGGCGGTGCCCACCAGCGTATGCTTATTGATCTTGCGAATTTCTACTACGTCGTCGCTGACCAGGCGGTGCCCCCGGCGGATCAGCTCCAAAGCGGCCTCGCTCTTGCCAATGCCGCTTTCCCCCATCAGCAGAAGCCCCTCGCCATAGACGTCCACCAGCACCCCATGGATGGAAATGCAGGGCGCAAGCTCCTCCCCCAGATAGTAAATCAGTTCCGCCATAAATGCAGACGTCCCATAATCGGTAGAGAGCACCGGGACACTGTTCTCCGTGGCAATCTGCATCAGTTCTGCATCAGGCTCCAGGTTGCGGCTAAAGATGACGCAGGGGATATGGTAAGCAAAAAATTTGCGGTACAATTCTATTTTTTCCTCAATGTTTAATTTCTGCATATAGGTGTATTCCACCATGCCAATAATCTCCACCCGCTTTTCGTCAAAGTAGTCAAAATACCCTGACAGCTGCAAGGCCGGCCGGTTCACATCCGCAATCGTCACCTTACGGGACTTAATGTCTACTTCTGGGTTCAATACCTTGAGGTTCATTTTTTCTACGATTTTCTTAACGCTTACGCCTTTCATTTGCATCCCTCTTTTCCATGGAAATATTCATAAACTGCCTTTGCTGCCCTTTCATTCATCGTTGGGATTCCTGCCAAGGCCTCCACATCCGCCTGGCGGATTTCCTCCAAGGACTGGAAATTCCGCATCAGAGCCTTCCTCCTTGCCGCGCCAATGCCCGGTATATCATCCAGCACGGAATGTACCTGCTCCTTGCTGCGCAGGGAACGGTGGTATTCAATGGCAAACCGATGGGCTTCATCCTGTACCCTGGTAATCAGCTGAAACCCCTCGCTGTGCCTGTCAATGGGAATCTCCCTGTTATGATAGTATAATCCACGGGTACGGTGGTTGTCATCTTTGACCATGCCACATACCGGAATATCCAGCCCCAGCTCTTCCAAAGCCTTCAGCGCCACATTAACCTGCCCCTTACCGCCGTCCATCATAATCAAATCGGGGAACTTGGTAAAGCTGCCATAATCATTTTCCATATCCCTCTCCCTCAGTTCCTGCCGCTCCTTTATGCCATGGGAAAAGCGCCTGGTCAGCACCTCATACATGGAGGCATAATCATCCGGACCCGTGACGGTGCGCAGCTTGAACTTTCGGTAGTCGCTGCGCTGGGGCTTGCCTTTTTCGTAAACTACCATCGATCCAACGGACTCAAATCCGCTGGTATTGGAAATATCATAAGCCTCCACCCGCCGGATGTCCGTCAGGCCCAGCAGCTTGCTGATTTCCTTGAGGGCGCCGATGGTTCTGCCCTCTTCCCGCTTAATTTTCTCCTTATCCTGGGATAACACCATCGCGGCATTCTGGCGGGCAAGCTCCACCAGCTTCTCCTTGGCGCCCTTTTTCGGCACACGCAGATAGGCTTTCTGCCCCCGCTTCTGGCTCAGCCACTCCGCAATGACATCCGCCTCCTCAATTTCCTCCTGAATCATCACTTCCCGGGGGATAAAGGGCGTACCAGCATAGAACTGCTTGAGGAAAGTAGCCAGTACCTGGGCGCTGCCATCCTCGCTCCCCACCGTCACATGGAAATGATCCCTGCCAATCAGCTTGCCATCCCGCACAAAAAACACCTGCACTACGGCATCTTCCCCATCCGAAGCCATCGCAATGATATCCTTGTCCTCCATATCCGCATGAGTAATCTTCTGCTTCTGGGCAATCTGCTGGACGGCGCGCACCAGATCGCGGTATTCTATGGCCTTCTCAAAATTCATGGCCTCCGAAGCTTCCTGCATCTTCTGTTCCAGTTCCTTGAGGATGGGCTGGTAATTTCCATTGAGGAAGCCGATCGCCTGGTCAATCCTCTGGCGATAATCCTCTTTGCTGATAAAGCCCTGGCAGGGCGCCATGCACTGGTGGATATGGTAATTCAGGCAGGGGCGTTCCTTGCCGATATCCTTGGGCAAAGAACGGCGGCAAGTACGCAGGGCATAAAGCTTGCGGAGCAATTCTATCGTCTCCTTGACGGCGCTGCCGCTGGTATACGGGCCGAAGTAACGGGACTTGTCCTTTTTCATTTGATGCGAAAAGAGGACTCTGGGAAAATCCTCTCCCAGCGTCACTCTTATATAAGGATATGACTTATCATCCCTTAACATGGTATTGTATTTTGGCCTATGCTCCTTAATCAGGTTACATTCCAGAATCAGCGCCTCTAGCTCAGAGTCTGTAATAATGTACTCAAACCGCTCAATCTGCCGCACCATCTGCTCCTTCTTCAGGCCTTCGTTGTGGCTGGGGCGGAAGTACTGGCGCACACGGTTACGGAGGCTAACAGCTTTCCCAATGTAGATGATGGCATCCTTTGCATCATGCATGATGTAAACACCTGGTTTCTGCGGGAGTTTTTTTAACTCTTCCTGGATATCAAACATGGCTGCCGCCCTTTCTCTATTCTTCGACTCCCTTTAAGAGACGGTCCAGATAATCCTCTGAGCCAGTGGAAGAAACTGCATCTTCCGAAGACGGAAAACTCTCCTGCTTGGAGAAAATTTCCTTCGGGGGCTCTTCTGTCTCTGGCGAATAGCCTTCCCCCGTTCTAGGCTCCCCCTCCTTTTGCAAGCCGTTTTCCTGCCGAGGGGTTTCCCTTTCCTGGGAAGCATTCTCTTTTGGAGAATTATCTCCTTGTCTGGTACTGTTCTTTTTGCTGGCAGATGATTCTTCCCGGTTACCGTCTCCTCCCTCGGAAGCCTCCCCTTCTCTGGAATTATTCTTTCCTGCTGCAGGCTTCTTCTGGGATTTGCCCTTTCCCTGCGCCTTTTTGCCTTTTGCCGAAGCAGGAGCCTTGGAAGAATCTTTGGGGGAAGCGCTTTTTTTCTTGGAAGTATTTTCTCTCTGCCTGCCTGTGTTTGCCTTAGCCGCTCCTGTTGGGCTTTCTTCTGCCTGCCCTAAAGTGATGCCCTGCTCCTCCTGCATGGCGGCCACCAAGAAAGCATCCTTGAGATTTTCCACATGGGCATTCTGCACGGTGTTCTGAGCATCCTGCCTGCCCGTATTCTCAGCAGGTTCCTTTTGCGTATCTGAGGTATCCAAAGCCTGGCCGGCAGGGGAATCTGAAACTTCGTCTCCTGCGGCGGCGGGAGATTCTATATGCTTCTGCCTGCCGACTGCTTCGGAAATCATATCTGAAACAGGCTCTTCCTCCTGCTTCTCCTTCGTCCGGATGGCAATCACGCGCCGGATATCTTCCCATGCCTTCGGCGTATCCGTCTCCACAGGACCACGCCCTGTATTGGAAGGGTTTTCTTGCCCAATGTTTACATTCTCTGCATTCCGTTCCCTGCTATCCTGAACCTTCTCCGAAAGATTCATGGCGCTGCCGGAGCCTGTATCCGCCGTTCCCTGCCGAGATCCGAAGCCGCCCAAATTCTTTTCCGCTGGGTTCCGCCCTGATATTGAAGCATCCTCTTTTTCAAATCCTACGCCGTCGGGATGCTCTCTGACTATGTCCTGACTTATGATTAATGGAGAATCCTCCTTATATGCCATGCTGCTTAAAGTCCTTTCGGCCGGGTTCTGGCTCCTTTGAAAAAGGGGGTCTTTTCCTTCTGCCACTTCTCCCATCGGCAGCATCTGTTCCTTGGCCAAATCCTGGCGCGGGACGCTCCCCATCTCTACCCAGCCACCCTCTTGATGCCAGGGCTTGCGCGGATGGCTTTCCTCTGCCTTAAATTCCTCCGCGGCCTTCTCCGCATCCGTCTTTTCTTCCGGTTCCGGGATGCCCTTCAGCTTGCGGAATATTTTCATAAATTCCTTGCCGGTAATGGTTTCATTCTCATAGAGGTATTGGGCAATCTCATCCAGGATACTACGGTTTTCCCGCAGCAGCCGGATGGCAGTATCATAGCACTCCTTGAGGATCCGCATGACTTCCTGGTCAATCTGGGCTGCGGTTTCCTCCCCGCAGTTCAGGCTGGCCCTGCCGTCCAGATACTGGCTCTCGATCGTCACCAGCCCCATCAGCCCAAACTTCTCTGACATACCGTACTGGGTAACCATGGCTCTTGCAATCTTCGTTGCCTGCTCAATGTCATTCGAGGCTCCGGTCGTGACGGACTCAAATACCAGCTCCTCCGCTGCGCGTCCACCCATATAAGTAACCAGATGAGCCATCAGCTCATTCCTGGTCATCAGGTACTTCTCTTCCTCCGGCACCTGCATCGTATAGCCAAGGGCTCCCATTGTCCGGGGTACGATGGTAATCTTCTGTACTGGCTCCGCATCCTTCTGCAGGGCGGTTACCAATGCATGGCCCACCTCATGGTAAGCCACCATTTTCTTCTCCTTGGGGCCCATGATGCGGTCTTTTTTCTCCTTGCCGGCGATCACCACTTCCACGGACTCAAACAAATCGCTCTGGTTGACATATTTGCGGCCATGCTTGACAGCGTTGATGGCCGCTTCATTGATCATATTGGCCAGATCAGAGCCAACCGCCCCAGAGGTGGCCAGCGCAATTGCATCCAAATCCACGGTTTCATCCATCAGCACATTTTTGGCATGCACCTTCAGGGTTTCCACCCTTCCCTTCAAATCTGGCTTATCGACAATAATCCTGCGGTCAAACCGTCCTGGGCGCAGCAATGCCTTGTCCAATACCTCCGGACGGTTGGTGGCCGCCAGGATCAGCAGGCCCTTGGATGTGTCAAACCCATCCATTTCCGCCAGTAGCTGGTTCAGCGTCTGCTCACGTTCGTCATTCCCGCCGTAACGGGTATCACGGCTCTTGCCGATGGCGTCAATCTCGTCGATAAAAATAATACATGGCGCCTGTTTCTGGGCTTCCTTAAACAAATCCCGCACACGGGAAGCGCCCACGCCAACAAACATTTCCACAAAATCCGAACCTGCAAGGGAGAAAAACGGCACATTGGCCTCCCCGGCCACAGCCTTGGCCAGCAGGGTCTTGCCTGTTCCCGGAGGGCCTACCAGCAATGCGCCCTTTGGAAGCTTTGCTCCAATGTCAATGTAACGCTTAGGATTGTGCAGAAAATCCACGACCTCCTGCAGGGATTCCTTGGCCTCGTCCTGGCCGGCCACGTCCTTAAAGGTGACCCCGGTGGACTTCTCCACATAGACCTTGGCTGTCGTCTTGCCGACCCCCATCATGCTCCCGCCTCCCATCTTGCGGAAAATCAGGAAATACAGCAATACCCATACCAGAAGCAGCGGCAGGATATAGCTTACAAAGTTCCACATAATCGTAGTGGAAATATCCTCCACCTCGCCCCCAAACTTTACGCCATGTTCCTTTAAAAGGGGCAGAAGCTCTTCATCCCGCAGTTCCGCGGTGTAATAAGTAATCCGATACAAAGAAGTATCCTGACCCTTTGGCGTAATCTTAATCCGGCTGGAAGTAAACATAACCTCTGCTACCTTATCTTCCTCCACCATCTTCACAAACTCCGAATACGTAATTTCCTTGTTGGTGGCATCCCTGGCGCAGCTGTTCAAAAGGCTGGTCAGAAACAGGACCAGCAGCGCGGCCAGAATAAAAACCATAATCGTCATCCCATTCTTATTATTCCCGCCGTTATTGCCATTGCCTCCATTGTTATTATTTCCTTTGTTGTCCATCTATATCCTCCTGCTGAATATCACAACCATCTGATCCGTACCCTCATAGTTACGGCACTTCCTTCATTATATGTTTATTTGAAAGGAAAATCAATATAATCTTTGCGAAACTTTTGTGTACAATTCTAAAGTTTTTATAAACTTTGCTTAAAATAGTTCTGGATTTCTTGCATTTTAAGTTGTATAATAAAACAAAAGAGTGACATGTTGATATCCTGAATATCAATATGCCACTTTTATGATTAAGAATGTCATGAAACCATATCACACATTAAGAAAAACACATTATTATGAAGGAGGATTTACCCATGCCTGTAAAATATGTCTTTGTCACCGGCGGCGTTGTTTCCGGCCTTGGCAAGGGAATCACCGCCGCCTCTTTAGGCCGTCTGCTGAAGGCCCGGGGATACAAGGTTACCATGCAGAAATTCGATCCCTATATCAATATTGATCCCGGCACCATGAACCCCATCCAGCATGGGGAAGTCTTCGTTACGGATGACGGCGCAGAGACGGATCTGGATCTGGGCCATTATGAACGTTTTATTGATGAAAACCTTGGCAAAAATTCCAATGTAACCACTGGAAAAGTCTACTGGTCTGTCCTGCAGAAAGAACGCCGCGGGGATTACGGCGGGGGGACGGTACAGGTGATCCCGCATATTACAAATGAGATTAAGAGCCGTTTTTACCGCAATTTCACGACAGAGGATACTCACATTGCCATTATTGAAGTGGGCGGCACCGTGGGAGATATGGAAAGCCAGCCTTTTTTAGAGTCTATCCGCCAGTTCCAGCATGAAATTGGGCATGAGAACGCCATTATCATCCATGTAACTTTAATCCCTTATATCAGCGCTTCCGGGGAAATGAAGACCAAGCCTACCCAGGCCAGCGTTAAGGAGCTGCAGGGCATGGGCATCCAGCCGGATATCATTGTATGCCGCTCGGAGTACTCCCTCGACCAGAGCATCAAAGACAAAATAGCGCTGTTTTGCAACGTGCCGGACAGCCATGTATTGCAGAACCTGGACGTGGAATACCTCTACGAAGCGCCGCTGGCAATGGAAAAGGAAAACCTGGCGCAGGTAGCCTGCGAATGCCTGCATCTGGAATGCCCGGGACCAGATTTAAGCGACTGGGTTGACATGGTGGACGCGCTCCGTCACCCAGATAAGGAAGTGGAGATTGCCTTGGTGGGCAAATATATCTCCCTGCACGACGCCTATATTTCCGTTGTGGAAGCCTTAAAACATGGAGGAATTGCAGAGCGCGCCACGGTAAATATCAAGTGGGTGGACTCAGAATTGCTGAACCAGGAAAATGCTGAGGAAATCCTCGGGAATGTACAGGGGATTTTAGTGCCCGGCGGATTTGGCTACCGCGGCATCGATGGCAAGATTATCGCCTGCCAGTATGCAAGGGAACATAAGGTGCCATTCTTAGGCCTTTGCCTGGGGATGCAGCTGGCGATTGTAGAATTTGCCCGCCATGTCTGCGGGCTTCGGGACGCGCATAGCATTGAGCTGAATCCCAATTCCCCGCATCCTGTGATTGCGCTGATGCCAGACCAAAATGGGGTCGAGGATATTGGGGGAACCCTGCGGCTTGGCTCTTATCCCTGTATTTTGGACAAGGAGTCCAGAGCCTTCCAGGTATATGGGGAGGAAACGATACATGAAAGGCATCGGCATCGGTATGAAGTGAATAACGATTACCGCTCTGTGCTGACGGAGCATGGGATGAAGCTGTGCGGGCTGTCGCCGGATGGGAGGATTGTGGAAATGATTGAGGTTCCGGAACATCCCTGGTATATTGCCACACAGGCGCACCCAGAGCTGAAGTCCAGGCCGAACCGCCCGCATCCGCTGTTCCGGGGGTTTGTGGAGGCGTCTTTGAAAACCAAAAGATAGGCGCCGCCTTTTCCGCTGACTCTAGATTTAGGAGGATTTTATATGGGGATTCACAAAAAAATTTATTTTACCAGCGTTTTTTCTCTTTCGCCTTAGCCTTACTCGTGGGATTCTGCAATTTAGAAATGCCGCTTTCTGTTTATGGAGAGGAAAGCGCTGTCATCCCGATTTCTAACGCGGAGGAACTGGCGCGGATTGGCACGGACGCCAGCTACCCGATGGATGGGGATTATGAGCTGACGGCAGATATCCAGCTGGAGGGGAACTGGATGCCGTTTGGAGGGTATATGGGATGGGAGGGGAGCTGTAACCCAGCCGACGCCAATGTGTTCTTGGGGACTTTTGACGGCAAAGGGCATGTGATTTCCGGGCTGGACATCCGCTTGGAAGGGAGTATTGAAGGGGAGAAATATGGGCAGGTGGGCCTGTTCAGTATTATTGGCTCGGATCGGGCGGATGATTTTGCAGAAGTTAAGAATCTAATTTTCAGCAATGTGTCGGTGTCGGTGGATTTCTCAAATGAATTGGCAGCGGTTGGTACTTTGGCAGGGGAAGTAAACGGGTATGCCCGGGTTTCGAATGTCGTTGTGGTCAGTGGGAAAATTACGGTGAATCCTTCCAAGTCCTGCGATACGGTGGGAGCTGGGGGAATTGTGGGGGAATGCCGCACCTCCGGCGCTATGGGAAATGGGAATATCTCAATTACGGACTGTTATAATGGAGCAGACATTAACTCCAATGGATCTACGGATTTTGATTATGCAGCGGGGATTGTGGGGAGGATTGCACAGTCTGCCTGCGGCGCGGTGACGGCTGTGTCAATACGGGAACTGTGCAGTATGAAGGGAATGATGCTTATGGGATTGCCGCAGCGGCAAACCGCAATGCAGCTCTGCTGGCTACGGTTTCGGACTGTTACTTTTTGGATACGGCAGGCACAAGCCTGACGGACGGCGCAAGGGGGCTATCAGAGAAGGAAATGTCTGACGGTACGCTTTGGGGCGGGCTGGCGGACGGAGGATGGCAGGCCGTGAAAGGGTGCTACGGAAGATCCGAAGCCAGTGGAAACACCTTTTACGGGAACCGTGACCGTTACCTCTTCCAACAGCAGCGGCAATTCAAATCCTGGGGATACCCTGACAGCCACCGTGGCCGGCAGCAATAACAGCGGCACGCTCTCTTACCAATGGCTGGCTGACGGTATTGCAATCAGCGGCGCTAAGAATCCTTCTTATCTGCTGACAGAAGGGGAAATCGGCAAGGTGATTTCCGTTGAGGTATCCAGCTCCGTTGAAACGGGTACCATTACAGGCGCTTACTCGGGCAAGGTAGAGAAGAAAGAAGAGCCGAAGCCTGTGGAAACGCCTCTTACGGGAAGGGTTTCCATCACTTCCAGCCGCAGCGCCTCCCTTTCCTATCCAGGCGATACGCTGACGGCTTCGGTAACTGGCAGCAACAACAGCGGCATCCTCTCTTATCAGTGGTATGCGGATGGCACGGCGATTAGCGGCGCGAAAAAATCCTCTTACCTGCTTACAGAGAAAGAAATCGGTAAAACCATTTCCGTTCAGATAAGCAGATCCATTGAGACAGGCGCTATTTCCGGGGCTTATTCCGGCAAAGTGCAGAAGAAGCAGGCTACGGTAACAGTTCCGTTGGCCAGCAAAGTAAAATTATCCGCAAGCTCCAAGAAGCTGCAAGTATACCAGAGCTTCCAGCTAAAGGCTACGATAACGCCGAAATCCGCCTCCCAGAAAGTAACATTCACCAGCAATAAGCCTTCTGTGGCATCCGTAAGCAAGACGAGCGGGAAGGTGACAGCGAAAGCTCCCGGCGCGGCAACGATTACCGCTAAGGCACTGGATAAGAGCGGCAAAAAGGCGACCTGCAAAATAACGGTGCTGAAGCCTTCGCTGAAAGTCAGCGGGAAAACTACCGTAAAACGGAAAAAATCAATTACCTTTACAGCAGCAGCGAAAGGGCTGAAAGGGAAAATTACCTGGAAGCTGGACGCCAAGGGGAAGAAACTGCTGAAATTAAGCAAATCCTCTGGAAGCAAGGTGAAACTTACCGCCAAAACGAAAACTGGGACGGCAAAGCTGACGGTTGCCTGCGGGAAGGTGAAAGTCACGAAGAAGATTACAATAAAGAAATAAAGATTTGGCACATTAACGCGCCCTATTATGAATATATGAAATTATTAGAAAACACATTGCTTCCCTCCAGGGCGGCAATGTGTTTTCCTGTTTTTATTACCATTTATTTCTCCATTTTTCCTGCCCTTTGCATACTGAAAAATAATTAGGGAAATAACTTTTAAATTGTGCGCAAAATTTTTGAGTGATGTTCTGAGCCATATCCTTTCCGCTGTTCGCCTGGCAGGACATATAGATTCTCAATCAGGTTCCCTTTGATAGAAACAATTCCAACAGGGATTTCCTTTACCAGCATGTAAAGCAGTTTGCCATCCTGCATTTCCTGTTCCAGATACTGTCTCTGACGCGCAGCAGTATGCTGCCTGACAAATGCTTCGCTGCAGAATGTGCTGTGCGAATCCCGCCATGACTCCGCATGGATCACAGCAGCGGAAAACAGATTTTCTTTGTTAACCCTGACAATCCTATTATCTTTTCTAATTCCTCCAAATTCCGATATACGCCAATACCAGGGTACTGCTCCAATTCTTCTTTTGTGGTCGTGCCAGTAGTAACCCCTGCGAACGCCACGCCTGCCGCCTGGGCAGTCCTGGCATCCACAAGGCTGTCTCCCACATATAATACTTCGTCCCTCTGCAATCCCCATAAATCCAGGAGGGACAGAACCCCTTCCGGGTCTGGTTTAGGGGTTTTCACATCTTCCCCGCCTACCACTGCGTCAATAAATGGCGTTCCCTGGCATTTCTCCAGAATCGCGTCAATCCGATAGTGAAATTTGGTCGTGACAATCCCTATGCGGATTCCCTGTTCTTTCAGACGGCTCAGTACTTCCAGCGCGCCAGGGTAGAGCTGGCTGTTCTCCACCATTATCTGGTCTGCACGCTCCTTAAAGCATCGGTCAAAAAGCGCCGCATTCTCTTCAGAAGCATCCCCTGTGAGGACAGCATAAGTCTCTTTTAGAGAAAGTCCAATTGTCCTGCGGATGCTTTCCCGCGAAGCCGCCTTATGCCCGGCAGCCGCCAGGCCATAATTGGCGCTTTCCACAATCCCCTCCGTGGAATCCCCTAACGTATAATCAAAATCAAAAATTACTGCACGATACGCCAATTTCTTATCCTCCTGTTATGTTATATCCCAATCCGCCACAAGCATTTCATCTGAGAGCTTAAGGTATCATAATCCCACTGTTTTTCACTGTTTGCCCTGCGGTTGGGGTCGTTGACGTAAAAACCATTGCTATCATAGCCCCGCAGCAGGATAAAATGCCCGGTTGTGGTAAAATCCCCAGGCCCCATGCTGCAGATTACTACTTCTCCCTGGTCTAACGCGTTTTTTATGTTGCCTTCGCTTAAAGGAAGCTCGCTGCCGTCTAGATTCAGTCCGGCTGCCCCTTCGGTAAAGAAGCTCCAGCTTGTCCCAGCTTCCGTTTTATATCCCTGGTTATATGCGTATTCTGCCATTGTCCTGGGATTTACGGACGTATCGCCGGTCAGGTACAGATAGGCCATCGTCATGCAGGTAGGGCCGCAGCCTGCGAGGCCAATCATGTCATCCCCATAGCTGTCATAGCCCCAGTGTCTATCCCACTGCATCAGCAACGGAACTTTCCCTGGCTCGTAGTCCCCTGACAAATCAATAGCTTTTCCTCTATAATCCTCTCGGTCTGGATAGCTGCTCACAAAATCACTGGTTTCTTCATTTTTCTCCAGCAAATCCAACAGTTCCTGCGGGTAATCCTCCTGGGAAAGGCCGCCCCTCCCATCGGAGGCCTTCAGCTCCTCCAAAAATTCCCTGGCCTGAGAAACCTGCCAGCCGCCCAGCTGCAGGAACATCCTCCAAGCAGACGGCGCCGCTGCCAGAACAATGCAGCCTGCCAGCAAGACGCCAAAAAGCCTCCGCGCCTTTCGCCGTCCCCTTCCCCGGCGGCGTTTGGGGAACGCCCTGGTGTAACTGGGTTCCCCTGCCCATCTAGTCCCCTGCACCTCAATCCTCTGATTTCTGCCAGCCCTAAAATCCTGGCCATAGCTTCTGCCACTCCTGATATCCTGGCTATGGCTTCTGCTATTTCCTGGACTCTGGTTATAATTTCTGCTGTTTCCTAAATTCTGGCTATATCTGCTGCCATAGCTTCCATTCCCTTCATATTTTTCAAAACATTCTCCTGGGATATTATGTGGCTCCCATCCTAATTTCCTTCTCTCTCCATAATTCTCATTTCTCATAATAAACGCTCCTTCTCTCATGTCATCCTAAGCAGCGCCAATACATGCAGACTACGTTCCAAACTCGTTTTGCATGGAATCCTTGCATTGCCAGGCTGTAATACGATTACATTTATTATAAGAAAAAAAGCTGCTCTGTTTTTGCGTTTTTTCACTCGAAAATTTTAAGAATTTATGAAGATACTCTGCATAGCCGCTTATCATAAATCTTATTTTATCTCCACAAAAAATAACTCCAAATTTCAACAAGGCTTATGAGCAAATCATCAAAAATCTGCTATCGGGGTATGCAATAGCGACAGTCGCGGATATAGTATCATCAAAAGTAAAAAGACATGGTAACCGCAGGTCAACACTATAGCGGTATTTTTTCATTTAACCCTTGAAAAGCAAAAATAAAAGTGCTATAATATCCACATGGCATATGGGGATATAGCTCAGTTGGGAGAGCGATACGTTCGCAACGTATAGGTCACGAGTTCGAGTCTCGCTATCTCCATTTTTTATTTATGTAATTTTAATCTTCCTGCGGTGGATCACGTCAATCATCTCTTCCATTGCTGGGTATTCCATCTTTACATAACACGGTTTCCACTGGGAATAATAATCCCATTTTCACGGCGGCTTCTGCCGCTTCTTTGTTTGCTTTTGCACAATTATGGTCTGTGACCGACATCATGCGGATCCCTTTTTTGGCACATTCCCCTACTAATTCAGACGGCGTAAATTCTCCGCCCTCACTGTATCTGCTGTGCATGTGCAAGTCTATCATAACCAGCCTTCCCTCCTAAAATATACGAATTTAAAATAATCCTTTGTCTTGGAACAATGCATGTTGCTATTCCCAGCCTGGAGATCCGTGAATAGTAACCCATGTATCTCTACGTATTCGTATCTGCCCGCTCCCCATTTCAGGAATGCAGCAGCCGTTTCAGCATTTTTTCATGCATGGCCGCCATAAGGGCTAGAATTGCCAGTAAATACACTGGGAACAAGAAGACGCCAATATGGTTCGCGAGAAACCCGAAAACTGGCGGCATAAAACAGGTTCCCACATAGGCGGAGGCCATCTGTACGCCAATCATAGCCTGTGATTTATCCGCCCCAAAATGTTCTGGTGTGGAATGTATGATGGAAGGGTACACCGGTGCGCAGCCTAAGCCGATCATAACCAATCCAAGCAATGTGCCTGTGCTGCCAAACGGCAGCAGCAAAAGCACAATACCAAGCAGGATAAGCCCCTGCCCGAGCCGTATCATCTGCGTGTCATTCAGCTTCATCGTCAAAAACCCACTGAACGCCCTGCCTGCCGTAATCCCGATAAAGAACAAGCTTGCTAATCCAGCGGCAGTTTCCGCTGGCAGCCCGCGGCGCAGCACAAGGTAACTGCTTGCCCATAAGCCGGCGGTCTGTTCCAGGGCGCAATAGCAGAAAAATGTAACCATCACTTCTTTTGCTCCTGGGATTTTAAGAATCTGGCCTAGCGTTAGCGCCCTGGCCTTCCCTTCCCCACCTGCCTGCCCCGTATCACTCGTAGCCTGTTTTTTCCATAATGGCAGGCTGAAAACTAGGACAGCAGTCAATGCAACCTGGAGAATGCCAATGTAGCGATACCCCATATTCCAGCCCTGCCCGCCAGAAAGCGCATACCCCATAATATACGGCCCAAGCGAAGCGCCAATGCCCCACATACAATGCAGCCAGCTCATATGCCTGCTCGCATAGTGGAGCGCAACATAATTATTCAAAGAAGCGTCCACACTCCCTGCGCCAAGCCCGTAAGGGACAGCCCACAGACATAAGGCAGCATAAGAATGGCTGATGGAAAACCCAAACAGCGCAGCAGCCGTCATCAACACACTGGCGGCCGTGACCTTCCCCGTCCCGAAGCTTTTTGTCAATCTGTCGCTCTGCAGGCTGGAAACAATCGTCCCAGCAGCGATAATCATAGAAATCCCGCCCGCATAGGAAACAGGTACGGAAAACTCCTGGTACATTGTCGGCCACGCAGAACCCAATAAAGAATCTGGCAGCCCCAGGCTGATAAAAGCAAGATAGATTATAACCAACAATAACTGAAACATCTTTTCGTCCTCCTGATCTGTGAACCATAAGAGGGGCAGTCCCTCTGCCCCAAAACGGCATTGGCCTTAAATAGCAACTTGTTTTTCTTTATCCAAAGAATACCGTCAAATGGCCCTTGATACAATACATTTCCAGACATATAATATAAAAAAAACGCCACACAGGCAGAAAGGAAACACAATGGCCTTACAAAAATGTGAATTGAACTTAAGCAAGAAGATATTATCCCATGGCACTGGTATGAGGAAATAGAAATTATATACCTAATAAACGGGCAGATGGAAATAAAAATACCCTCAAGATCATTTCTCCTGCAAAAAGGGGACTGCATAGCCATCCATTCCAATTATTTCAGCAAAGGATGATTCTATGAACTACTACTAAAGCGGAGAATCCACAATAGAAATGCGTTTCCTGCTTCCTCCGCTATGGATAAAAGATTCCTAAACTTCTAAATTACTCGCGCCAGTAATCCTCAAAGGTATATCCAAATCTTTCCTCCTGTTCTTTTATATAACTTCTCGGAATCTTCAGCCCTTATTTCATGGGGCTTTCAGAATCTATTTTTCAAAAATCACCCACTTTTTCACCCACTTTTTTCTCAAAAACACTTGACAAACCAGTCAAAAAATGCGGCGCTTCGCGCCCTTGATTAAAAAGTACATTTTTTGATTGGAGGCGATTTTTGATGTTACCTTGTAACCCCGGCGGTCATGCCGCCTTTCAGGATACTTTCGTATCCCAGTTCCTTAAATTTTACCCGGATCCCTTTGTGCTTCCCAAAAGCACCTGGGACTATATCGTGCAGTTCTGGTACCTCGACCTTTCCCAGACGGATTCCATCATGCGGGACTGCTACTCTGTCTTTGGCCCGCCGCCACGGCTCCCTTCCTGCATGCTGCGCTCCTATCTGCTTGCCTTGAAACTGAAAGTTACTTCCATCACTGTCTGGTGCCGCATGCTTAAGGAAACTCCCCTTTATGCCATCCTCAGCGGGTTCTCTTTTGGCGATACCCCTGGTGTCGGGACTTTTTATGATTTCTTTTCCCGCATCTGGCAGGATGACTCCAACAACCTTTCCCCGAAAGACCGGTTCCCTAAGATAAAGAAAACTCCCAAAGGCAAAAAGAAAGGCGATAAGACTCCCTGCGACTCTTCCAGCATGGCTTCCAGGCTTCTTCCCCTGCTGGAACACTGGCAGTTAAAACCGCAAAATCCCTTCTTCCTTATTTTCCGGCTTTATCAG